>NZ_JBVJPY010000025.1:0-73857 GCF_055609145.1 Streptomyces sp. NPDC036822 | reverse complement strand
AAATACATCGGCGTCCACTTCGACTGGGACAACACCACCGCCCTCACCCTCGGCTACAACGTAGCCACCCACACCACCACCCGCTTCTAACCACCACACCCACCACACAGACACACACCCGGTACGCCAGACCACCCCCGGCACACCCACCCCACCCGACACCACACAACACCGGCACCAGCCAGCCCAACCACACCCGGAGTACACATGACCGACACCGCGGCCCACGCGGCCCCCACACCGGCCGGCAGCCCGGCCCCCACCGCGGGCCGCCGGCTGTCCAGTAAGGCGCCCGTCCGACCCGCTCCACGCGTCATCCTGATCTCCACCCTTGCCGCGGCCGTCTCGCTCACCGCGATCGTCGCCACCGGCGTCCTCCTCGACCAGCACATGCTGGTACCTCCGCTCGCCGCCAGCGCCGCCCTCGTATTCGGCGCCCCCGCCCTCCCCCTCGCCCAGCCCCGCAGCGTCATCGGCGGCCAGCTCGTCTCCGCCCTCACCGGATTCGCCACCCTCGCCGTGGTCGGCACCTCCACCTGGGCCGCCGCGCTCGCCGGCGGCCTGGCCCTCGGCGCGATGATGGCCGCCCGCACTCCGCACTCCCCCGCTGCCGCCACTGCTGTCATCGTCGTCGTCACCCAGCCCCCCACCTGGCTCTTCCTCGCTCTGCTCGCCCTCGCCACCCTTATCATCACCGCCACCGGAGTCATCCGCTCCGCTATGGAACGCAGTACCCCCCGCTATCCGATCTACTGGTGGTGACCGACCGCGATGACCAGCCGTTACGCGCAGATCCTGTTCACGTCCGCCGTTCAGCACCACCAGAACACCGCCGGCAGCGCCCGTGCCTACCAACGCATGGCACATGCCCAGGGCCCCGAGCCCGACCGACTGGGCCCCGACGAACAGCAGTTCATCCAAGAACGCGACAGCTTCTATATGGCCAGCGTCAACACCGACGGCTGGCCTTATGTCCAGCACCGCGGCGGCCCCCCGGGCTTCCTCCACCCCGTGGACCCGACCACCCTCGCCTACGCCGACTACCGCGGGAACCGCCAATACATCACCAACGGCAACCTTGACGACAACCCCCGCGTCGCCCTCATCCTTACCGACTACACCACCCGATCCCGACTCAAGATCATCGGCCACGCCACCACCCAGCCCCCCGCCGCCCACCCTCACCTCACCCAGCAGCTCACCCAGTCATCCGCCCAAACGGAGACCCGTCCGCCCGTCGTCGAACGCCTCGTCCTCATCACCATCGAAGCCTTCGACTGGAACTGCCCTCAGCACATCACCCCCCGCTACACCCTCGCCGAACTCCACCAAGCCCTGGAACCCATCCGCACCCGCATCGACCGCCTGGAGCACGACAACGACGTCCTCCGTCGCGCCCTCGCCGAACACGGAGTCCCCGACCCCACCACTCAGGCATGACGGCGGACGAAGCGGGGTGAGGGAGCACGGCGCGCCCCGGAGATCACGCAGCCGACACGCGCGCTCCCCGGGCGTCGGCGAGCCACCGACCCCCATGTCGGCCGGCGCCCGTCGCCATGCGGTCAGGGAGGTCCGCCATCGTCGGCCTGCTGCTCGTGCCGTAGTTCCGCGAGGTCGGGCAGACGGTCGAGGCCTCGTACGGGCTGGCGCATGCGGTGGTTGTGCTCCAAAAGGGTGCGGTGGCGGTCGATGAAGGCCCAGTAGCCCCGTGTGTAAGGGCAGGCTGTTTCTCCGACTCTGTCGCCCGGCCGATAGACACAGGGGCCGCACAGATCGCTCATCCGATGCACGTACGCGCCGCCGGACGTGTACGGCTTGGTGGTCATCCGACCCCCGTCGGCGTACTGGGACATCCCGACGACGTTGGGCACCATGACCCAGTCGTAGCCGTCCACGAAGCAACGGTGGAACCAGTCCGTGAGCGCGGCAGGGTCCCATCCCTGCTGCAGGGCGTAGCTGCCCAGGACCATCAGGCGCGGGATGTGGTGCGTCCATCCGGTGTCTCGCACCTGCGTCATCACGGTATGCAGGCAGCGGGCGCGTACGTCGTCGGCATCGAGGGCGTTCCACCACTCCGGCAGCGGCGCGCTGTGCCGGAGCACGTTGGATCGCCTGTAGTCCTCTCCGAAGTGCCAGTACACCTGCCACACGTACTCGCGCCATCCCGCGATCTGCCGGATGAAGCCCTCGACACTGTTCAGGGGCGCTGTCCCTTCGCGCCAAGCGGTCTCTGCCGCCTCCACACATTCGGCCGGGTCCAGGAGGCCCAGGTTGAGGGAGGAGGAGAGCAGGCTGTGGCTCATGACCGAGTCGGCGGCGAGCATGGCGTCCTCGTACGGCCCGAAGGCGGCGAGCCGGTGCTCGATGAAGCGGTGAAGGGCCCTCAGCGCCTCGGTGCGGGTCGCGGGAAACAGTCGTGGACCGTCCCGGCCGACGAACGACACGTCGCCCTTCTCTTCCCACTGGTCCAGGTCGTGGCGTACCTGTTCGTCGATCTCGTCCTCACGCGGACGGTAGGGGGCGGGAACCGGGAGAGCGGTTTCCTTTCTCGGCGGGGGCCTGCGGTTGTCGTGGTCGTAGTTCCAGTGGCCGCCGACCGGGGCATCGCCGTCCATCAGCAGGCTGTGTCCGCGCCTCACCCAACGGTAGAACGTCTCCTGTCGCAGGTGATCGCCGCCCTGGCCGTCCGCCCACGCGGCGAAATCCTCCATCGGGACGAGGAATCCCCGCGCGGGGCCGATCTCCACCTGGGGCAGGGATCGTACGAGTTTGAGGGCAGCGTATGAGGTCGGGTGATGGACGGTCAGGGACGGGGCGGCCTCCACCCGTGCCAGTGCCTCACGGTAGGTGTCGGCGCGAAGGTAGGTGACCCTGTCACCGAGCTCGGCCGCGCGGTGACGCATGGCGGAAAGCACCAGGTGCGCCTTGGCCCGGTGGAAGCGCCTGCGCCGGAACACCGACCGCGCCTCGATCATCAGCAGCGGTTCGTCGTCCGCGGGCCCTGCCGCCCCCCTCGTCAAGAAATGCGGGCCCAGCTGATCACCGAAGAGCCAGTGCACAAGCGTGCTCCCTTGCCTCGGGGCCGTCGCACGCGAGTACTGCACCGAACCGTCCCCGCGATCGACCCAGACGCCCAGTGAACCAGGCGACCTCCCAGGCGGGCGGGCGACAGGGCCGTCCACATGCGCCTTCGCCGATCGCCCCGTGATCCGGTGACCGGACTCGGCTACCGGTCCGACATGCCGCTTGCCTCGCCCCCGCTCCAGCCCAGAGCGCCTCCGGGCGGACAGCCGTCAGGCTGCACCCCGGGGGCGGCTCGACTCTGACGCCGCCGCACGCATCTGCCTCACGACCTGCGCCTTACAGTAGACATTGCTTCTTATGGTGTGCCCCACGCCCTTCCAGGCGGGAATACTGCTTCAGTGCTCTTGACATGGATCACTGAGGTGGCCGAAGAGCCGCTGGTGTTGGAGCCGGGTAACCGGCAGGTGGAGTGGGAGACCAATCCGCTGCCGAGGCGATCGCTGCCTTCGAACAGACTGCTGCCGGGACCCGGGAACGCATTCGCGAGCTGGGCTTCTCCGGAGTGGCGACGTTCTATGTGTGGCACGACGGGCAGGCCGGGCAGCTCCGGTGCTCGACCGGCTCCATTCCTCCGGACGAGTTGCCGTTCAACGGCACCTACGTGGTTGCCGACCATCTTGGTCCGATCGTCGAGGGGTTTCTGGCCGAACTGGGCCAGCCCCACGAAGGGCACCGGACCGTCCAGTCCGGGAGTTCCTGCGGGGGGGCCATGGCCCGGCTCGGCGGTCAGACCCCCGCGGCCCGGGCGCGGCGGATCGCCTCCCCTGAACAATAATTGACCGACCAGTCCAGATACGATTATGGTCTTCGACGTGGCCAGGACCAAGGAATTCGATCCGGACGCCGCGCTGCAGTCGGCCCTTGAGCTGTTCTGGCGGCGCGGCTACGAAGCGACGTCAGTGACGGACCTCGTCGAGCACCTCGGCGTCGGCCGCGCCAGCATCTACGCGACCTTCGGTAGCAAGCATGAGCTGTACCTGAAGGCCATGGACCGGTACGCCGAGATGCGCGACCCGCTCCTCCTGGCCGAACTGTCGCAGCCGGGCCCCGCACTGCCTGCGGTGCGGGCGATGGTGCGCCGCTTCGCCGCGGAAGCCACCTCCCCGCAAGGACGGCTGAACGGCTGTTTCGTCACCAACACCGCGGCCGAGCTGGCCCCGCACGACCCTGCGGCGGCCCGCCGGGTCGAGATCAGCTGGGAGCACCTCGAGACCCCACTGCACTCCGCGCTCGTACGAGCCCAGGCCCAGGGCGAGCTTCCCGAGGACCGCGATCCGCGCGCGCTGGCCCGCATGCTGCTCGTCCTGCTGCAGGGCGTACGGATCGTCGGCAAGGCGTCGAACGATCCCGCCCGGGTGCGGGACGCGGCCGAGCAGGCGCTGGCCCTCCTGGACTGAATCACACCCACCGGAGCCGCCGGACTCCCTTCCGTGCGCCCAAATAACGAACCGATCGGTCAAATATCAGGGGGGAAGCATGACCGCCACCGGTACCGCCCGCGTCACCGCCATGCAGCACCGATGGGCCTTCGTCCTCCTCGGCAGCGTCCAGACCACGCTGATCTTCACCCTCGCCGCGATCGCCGTACCGCTCCCCCGCATCGGGCGCGAATTCGACCTGAAGCGCGCAGACTTGATCCTGCTCAACACCGCCTACGGACTGACCTTCGCCGGGCTGCTGCTCTTCGGCGGACGCCTCGCCGACCGCTACGGCGGGCGGCGCGCCCTCACCGCGGGCCTTGTTCTCTTCGCAGCTGCCTCGGCCGCCGCCGCACTCACCCCCGGCATTGGGGCACTGCTCGCGGCGCGCTTCGCGCAGGGCGCGGGCGCGGCCCTCGTCGCGCCGGCCGCCATGGCCGTGCTGCGCGCCGTCTTCCCCTCCCCCACCGCGTACGGCAGGGCGATGGCCACGTGGGGCGGGCTCTCGGTAATCGGCGCGACTGCGGGGAATCTGCTCTCCGGCGTCATCTCCGCGCTGCTTTCCTGGCGTTGGGCCTTCGCCGTACCTCTCGTGGTGGCGATCGCAGTCCTCGCCCTCACGCCCAGGCTGCTACCGGACACCGCACCAAACCGGGGCAGGACTCTCGACCTGCCGGGTGCTCTGCTCGCCACCGTCGGGATCACCCTCACCAGTTACGGGCTCGTCGTCACTGACGCCCAACCCTGGTCGTCGGCCGGCGTGCTCGTGCCGCTGCTCGGCGGGACCGCGCTGCTGGTCGCGTTCTGGTACGCCGAGCGCCGGGCCCGCGACCCACTGCTGCCACCCCGCTTCCTGCTTGACCGGCGGCGGGCCCTCGCCCTCACGGCCATCGCACTGAGCGCCTGCGGGACCGCAATGACCTTCGTGGTTCTCTCACTTCACCTCCAGCAGGCGCGCGACTGGTCCCCGTTGCAGACCTCGGCCGCCTTCGTGCCGTTCGCCGTTGCGCTGATCGCCTCGGGCCGGGCGGCAGGACCGCTCATCGTCCGGTACGGGGCCGCAGCCGTCACGGCCGCCGGGCTGGGGACGGGCGCGGCCGGGCTCGCCCTCCTCGCGTTCACGGGGCTCGATGCGCACACCTGGTACGCGTATGGACTGATGCCGGGCCTTGTGCTACTCCCGGCCGGTACCGCGGCCTCCTTCGCCGGAGCCGCCGTGCTCGCCACCGAAGGTGTACCGCAGCAGCAGACCGGGCTCGCGGGTGGCGTGCTGAACACTGCGATGGAATTCGGCCCGACCGTCCTCTTCGCCGTCCTGCTCACACTCGGCAGCGACGCCTGGTCCCTGGCCGCGACGGGGGCCGCCCTCGCCGTCATCGCCCTCCTGAACCACCGCACCAAGTAATCCATCACTTAAGGAAGTCACCGGAATGAACCGCTTCACCGGCAAGACCGTCCTCGTCACCGGCGCAGGCTCCGGCCTCGGCCGCGCGATCGCGATCGCCTTCGCCGCCGAGGGCGCATCCGTAGTCGCCGCGGGACGCACCGCGGCGTCCTTGGACGAGACGGTCGGCCTCATCGAGGCCACCGGCGGCACGGCCACCGCCGTCACCGTTGATGTCACCGACTCCGGCCGCCTCCAGAACCTCGTACGCGAGAGCGTCACCCGCTTCGGAGGGCTGGACATCGCTGTCAACAACGCCGGGATACTCCGCGCCACCGTACCCGCCGGCGAGGTGAGCGAGGAGGACTGGGACGCGGTGCTGCGGACCAATGTCACCGGCGTCTGGCTGGCCATGAAGCACGAGATCGCGCACATGAAGGAGAACGGCGGCGGCGCCATCATCAATATCTCCTCCAACCTTGGCGCACACCTGCGGATCCCGAACATGGCCGCGTACATCACCTCAAAGGCAGCGGTCTCCGCGCTGACCCGTGCCGCCGCTCTCGACCACATCCACCAGGGCATCCGCATCAACGCGGTCAGCCCCGGCGCCTCCGCCGCTCCCATGTCGCTGCGGCCCGGCGAGACCGAGGCCGACCGCGCCGAGCGAGTGAAGACAGAAAACCCGCTCGGCCGGGTCGCGGAGGCCGAAGAAGTGGCGGCCGCGGTGCTCTACCTCGCCTCGCCCGCGGCCGGCGCGGTCGTCGGCACCGACCTGGTCATCGACAGTGGATCATCGGCCTGACGGTTCGTAGGTGGGATGCCGTCCCCCTCGGCTTGAGGGGGACGGTGTAGCCGAACGGGTTGAGCTGGGTCACGGCCCAGCGAGTGGCGCGTTCGGGATCGCGTGGGGTGAAGAAGGCGCCGCCGAGTTCCTGGTAGGCCGACGTTGTCGGTGAGCATGTGCCAGATCGCCCCCCGCCTCACCGTCCCTCGCCGTCCTGCGCGACCGGCTCCCACAGTGGGAAGAGGCCGGGCGCCTCGCCACCTACGCCCCTGCCCCGGACCGGCGACGGCTGGGACCTGTGGCTGTCCCGGTAGCCCCGCCGCTGCCGCTCACGCACGTTGCCCCGGGACGCTTGAAACTTCCCGGGGCCAACGTCGTCTCCACTCGGGCTCCGGCCAGGCCCGGAGCCCGAGTGTCACGCTTGTCCGGTCAATCGAGCTGCTGCTTAGGCTGGCGCCCGGGGAGCCTGTGACGGGGGCGCCGTGGAGGTGAGCCGGTCTGAAGCGGGTGTGCTCGTGCAGCGGATCATGGATGCGGAGTGTGCGTCCGAGGACGAGGTGGACGGGTTCGACCTGATTGGCCGGGATCCTGTTGAGGTCACGAGTCGCCCCCAACCCTGTCTATGGCACCGATGACAATCTGCCATTGACCCGCCCGCGCATCTCCACCGTCACGACGGTGACGCTCTCCGCCAAGGAATGCCGTCGTCCAGGAAATGCGCGAACAGGGGCTGCAGAAGGTCGTTCTGACCCGATCGCTCACCATCGAGGCGGACGTCGACCTGCCCGCCACGTTCCTGGCCGGGCGCAAGCACAACTCTCCCGCCAGGTCGTTCCTGCTCCGCCTCGACGGCCTGTCCGCCGCCGGGCTCAGCCCGGAGTTCATCGCGGAGGTCTCCGCCGACGGGCAGGCCCGCACGCTGGCACTGGCCGGCACCAGGGCCCGCCCGGCTGACGACGACGGCCGGAGTGAGCGGCTGCGCACGGAGCTGCTCAACGACCCCAAGGAGGTGTACGAACACGCGATGGCCGCGGGCAGCTCCTTGAGCGCCATGTAGGAGGTGTGCACGGCGGAATCCGTCGTGGTCAGGGACTTCATGGAGGTCCACCCGCGCGGCAGGGTGCCACATCTCGGATCGCTCATCTGCGGTTCCATGGCACCCGGCCGCGGGCCCTGGGATGTCTTCAGCACGCTGCTGCCCGCCCTGATCGGCAAGCCAAGATCAGATGCCTACGCGCTGATAGGTCAGTATGAGAAGGACCCCCGCGGTCTCTACGGCGGGGCCGGCCTCACCGCAGACTCGGAGGGTGGGTTCGACGCGGCCCTGGTGATCGTGCGCTCTTCCAACAGGACGGCCGCAGCCCGAAGCAATCATCGGAGGGATCACCAGCTCCCTGGAGCGTCCCCGGCTCCTGGTCCTGGGCCGTTTCGACGGCTGCGGTCGGCTGCGGGCCGTCGGCCGCACCACGCCGCTCAAGCCGGACGCGGCCGGGCGGCTCGCAGGCCGCCTCACTGCCGCGGGGCCCGGCCATCCCTGGACCTGGGTCCGGTTCACCGCCACCTGGGGCAGCAAGGACCCGCTCGACGTCACGCCCGAGGTGCCCGACCAGGTCGCCGAGATCAGCGCTGACACCGCCGTCGACCGGGGCGCGTGGCGGCATCCGGTGCGGTTCGTACGGCTGCC
Organism: Streptomyces sp. NPDC036822; assembly: GCF_055609145.1. Classification (NCBI taxonomy): domain Bacteria; kingdom Bacillati; phylum Actinomycetota; class Actinomycetes; order Kitasatosporales; family Streptomycetaceae; genus Streptomyces; species Streptomyces sp. NPDC036822. Next base: position 65,500 of record NZ_JBVJPY010000025.1, on the reverse strand, counting down.
TGTGCCTCACTGGTCGACCGGGACGACCCGCAGGACGCGACAGGTTGGGGGAAGGTAGACAGCCGCGCGTCTCTTCGCCGGGGTCAGCGGGTCAGATGCCGAACTCCGCCGCCGGCAGACCAAGCGCAGCGCACGCCTCGCGGATGATCTGCTCCTCGGCGGGCTCGATGAAGCCGTCCGCACCCGCGACCACGATGCCGGTCTGAACGACAGCCCGTGCCTCGATGGGCGTCTTCGCCACCTTGACGACCTCCTGAAGCACCGCCGCCTTCCCCATGACGAAGCCGGCCGAAAGCTGGTCGACGTGCTTGTTGAAACCGGCCGGAGCCGCGGTACATCGCCACTCGTGCCACCTCAGCTTCGTCTGACCCGTTGCAGGCTTCGTTGCCCCCCACCCATTTAACGCCGCCTACATACCGCAAAGTTCCACTACCACGACTGAGGCGACCCCCTCACATACGCCTACCCGACACAGACGCAGGCCGGAGCGGTGCAGCGCGACGACGACCGAGACGGGAGGCCGGACAGAACCAGCACCCCGGCGAGGATGCCGACCACCGCCACGACGCGCCCGAGGACCACACACACAGAAGCTCAGTCACCCGTTGCCCCGTCGGTCCGCTCCCTCGGGAAGTTGGCGTGACCGCTGCGGCGGGCGTACTCCGGGATCATCAACATGGAGGACAAGCGCCGACTGAGGAGAACGCCGAGAGGGTATGGGTCTCGTCGAGATCGTGCCCGGCATCTGCACCGGGGCCGCACCGGTGGAGGTCGGTCACCCGGCCCGCTGGGTTGTCGCCCCGGCCTGGGCGGGTAGTGCGGGCAGGGGCACGGTGCAGGAGGCGCAGCGTCGGGCCTGTGCCGGGACGGGGCTGAGGCACTCGGGGCAGTCCCGCTTGGGTGCCTGGACGTCGTGGTGCGGGGCAAGGCGCTCGTGCAGCTTGTTGATCGGGAGCACGACGAGGAAGTACAGGGCGCTGGCGAGGAGGAGGAAACTGATCGCCGCGTTGATGAAGGCTCCGTAGGGGAACGCGGTGGCGCCCACGGTGAAGGTCTTGCGGCTCATGTCGCCGGTGGCGCCGGTCGCCAGCCCCACGAGAGGGGTCAGAAAGGCGCCGACGAAGCCGTTCACGACGGCGGTGAACGCCGCTCCGATGACGATGCCGACCGCAAGGTCGACCACGTTGCCGCGCAGGATGAAGCTGCGGAAGCCCTTCACCTTCATACCCCTTACAGGCTTTTGACATCGACGGAGGGCACCAAGGGGCGCGTCAGACCCGGTCCCCTCCACCCCCGGATGCCCTGCCGCGCCGCACCCATGCTTGCTGGACACACACTCTCTGCTCCGGGGCGCGGGGCAGCCTGCCGCGGCAGTCACTGAAAGGCGCCGCACGCCACCGGCTGGACTTCCCGGGGCCGGTCCTTCCACTGGCTCCCCAGCCCGTCTTACCTCCTCGCGGTGACGGACGGCAGCCGGTAGGTGCCGTCGAGGACGGACGGGCTGGGCGTGTAGAGGCGGATCATGGGGCGGAAGTCGCCATCCGGAGCGGGAAGCCAGTTCGCCGCTTCGGTCGGGTTCTCGGGCCGTTCGCGCTGAATAACGACGGTCATGGACCCGTCTTCGTCGTACACGAGGCCGGGAGTGCGGTCGCCGAGCGAGTATCGGCCGGCCGGGTTGTCGACGAGGTAGTAGTCGGGGGTGTCGTACATGGTCACCGACCAGAACGACTCCACGGGCGGCTGCTGTTCGAAGCGCAGGGTGTAGGACCGGGATCCGTGCAGTTGCTCACCGTCGGCGTCGGTGAAGGTGTGCGCGTATACCGCTTCGTAGCCGTGGTTGCCCCACAGCGCGGAGCGCGCCGCACCGGCCCGGACGAGGTAGGACATCTCCCGGTCGGCGATCCGCCACTGCGGGGTGTCGAGGGTTCCGACGCCGAAGTGGTCGAGGTTGTAGTCGAACAGGTGTGGGTTCATCACCCAGGCACCCGGCGGACGCTTCCCTTCGACGGGCGGATTCGCCGCTGCCTCGACGCGCGCCTTGCCGGCAGCGAGTCCCTCGGTGAGGGCCTTGACGAGGGCGGGTTCGGCGTTCACGTACGGCGAGGGCCCCTCTTCCAGGAGCCTCAGGGGTTTAAAGCGCTTCTGATAGTCCTGGTCGGGGCCGGCGGGTGGAAAGTCAGCCATCCACACGCGCAGCTGCTCGTAGAAGCGCAGCTCTTCGGGGACGTCGGGATCAGGCGTCGGCAGACCGGCCCGGCGGGCCGCCTCGTCGAGCGGGGTGAGTGTGAGCTGTTGCTGAAGGGCGCGCACGCGGGGCAGGTCCTCGGGGCCATCGCAGGCGTTGCGGCCGACGATGGAGATCACCGTGGTCGGGGCCTCGATCACCTCGCGCACCCCGTCGGGAGCGGGGCCGGGCCAACCGGGCGGAGTGATGAGCCAGTCGCCTTCCGCCGTCCCGGTGGCGCGCTTTCCGAGGTACGCGAAGTTGTTGCTCCACGCGTCCACGAACTGCAGGACGTAGTACGCGCCGGCGGTGTCCGGGACGTGGATCAGGACCGGGCCGCCGGTGAGGTCGACCTGGGCGATCGAGTAGACGGTGTCGTTGTTGACGGACACGAAGTGGGCGTCCGGGGTGGCCAGTTTTGTGGAGTGGCCGAACCGGTTGAAGGGGGTGGGTAGCAGCGAGCCGAAGCCCTTGTGCATGAAGGCGGAGATCATCGATACGTCGAAGACGAGGGGGTAGCCGTAGACGTACGCGTCTGCGGCCAGGTCGGCCGGACTGCCGGTCCGGTGGGGTACGACGGGGCCCCCTCTCAGGTTTCGACGCTCAGGGCGGGCAGGGTCCAGGAGCCGTCGAGTACGGAGGTGTCGGGGCCGTACACGCGGATGGCGATGGTGAAGGGGCCGTCGGGCGCGGGCAGCCAGTTCGCCGCCTGCTTCGGGTCGGCCGGGCGGTCCTTGCGTACGTACAGGGTGAGGCCGCCGTCGTCGTCGTACACGAGCCCTGGGGTCCGGTCACCGATCGAGAAGCGGTCGATCTCGTTGGCGACGAGGAGCCGCTCGGGCAGTCGGTACATCGTCGCCGACCAGAAGTAGCGGGCCGGCGGCAGTTCCCCGGGGGCGAAACGGATGACGTGGTCGTGCGTGTGGGCGTTCGGCGGCCGGTTGCCCTGGTCGTCCCGGGCCCATCCCGCGTACCAGGCCTCCGCTGCCGGCAGCCCGTAGAGGCCCTTGTCGACGCCGACCGCCCGGGTCAGGTAGTCGGTGCCGTGCTCGGCGCGGGTGCCGAACCAGTGGGCGGAGTCGGCCGCGTCCTTCTTCGCCTCCTCCAGGCGGGCACGGGCGTCCTCGATGCCCTGCTGGATCGCGGCACGGATCTCTGGCTCCAGCGCGGCGGGCTCGAACTCCCCGCCGCCCCGCACGCCGAGAGCGGCCAGCCGTCCGCGCAGTTCCCGCTCGGTGCCCAGGGCGGGGAAGAACTGGAGCAGGAAGTCCAGCAGGGTGAAGAACTCGACCGAGTCGAGATCCTCCTCCCGCCAGACGGGCCACACCGGTTCCTCGACCGGCGGCGGGGCGTCGGCGCCGGTGAACTCCGACAGCGGACGCACCCGGTACCGCTCCTGGATGTCGCGCAGAGCCGGCACGTCGTCGGGGCCGGCCAGATACGTGCGGCCCAGGATCCCGACGAGGAAGGTCTCGGCGCGCAGCACGCCCGCGACGCCCTCCGGGGCCACGCCATCCCAGCCGGGTCCCGCGACGAGGTAGTCGCCCGCCTCCGAGCCGGTCGTACGGGCGCCGATGTAGCCGACGTACGAGGTGTCCAGGTCGTGCAGCGGCAGAACGTAGTACCGGTCGACGGCCGGAACCGACACCACAGAGGGCTCCGCCCTCAAATCCAGCCACGCCCACGAGTACGGGGTGTCGTTGTTCGGGGTCACGACGTCCGTGTTGGCCGGGGTGAACGGCTCCGGGTAGTGGCGGAAGCGCCCGAACCCGCCCGCGTACCGAGGATCGTCGGGATCGACCGCCTGCGGATACATCGTCCGGTAGTTCTGCAGAAGCGCGTATCCCCAGATCCAGCCCTCGGCCGCAGCGCCTCGCGCCTCCTCGACGGTCAATCCCCGCACACCGATCTCCTCACCCGTTTTATAACGTTTTGCCATAAACTTTCACACTCGTCTCCAGGGCGCCATCCGGAACCGGCCCAGCGCCCCGCCCCAGCCCGCGCCGAGCCGGCGGGGTGCACCCCTCAGTGGACGACGGGGGCCGCCGCACCCGGTGACTCCGGGACGCCGAGCCTCTCGGCGTCCCGTTTCGGGCGCATGAAGCACGTCGCCAGAAGGCCGGTGACCAAGAGCAGGGCCGCCGTGACGAGCCAGCCGTTCTCGTAGCCGGTCGTGGCCGTCGCCGCGCTGTCCACGATCCGGCCGAGGACCAGGGGCGAGACGATGCCGCCGAGGGCGAAGACCGCCACCAGGGCGCCGAGGACGACGCCGCGCTGCGCGGGCGGCGTGATGCGGGCGATGGCCGTCTGCGCTGCAGTGATCATGACCAGGGCGAGAGCCATCGGACCGAACATCATCGGGATCTTGATCCACAGCGTGTCGACGGTGGCGAACACGGTCACCGCGCCCGCCGAAGCCACCAGGAGCAGACCGGCGCCGGCACCGGCGGGCAGCCTTCCGCCCGTTCCGCGCAGAGCGGCTCGGCGGGCCAGCAGCCCGTGCGCCAGGAGGACCGCGCCGTTGGCCACGGCTCCCCCGCCGACCGCGGCGGCGGCCCGGTCGAGGTCCCAGCCCACCACGGTCCGGAGATAGTCCGGCAGCCAGGTGAGCTTGGCGCTCATCACCCAATAGGCGGCGAACGCGCCCAGTGCCCCCGTGATGAAGGTGCGGGAGAGGAAGACGGCGCGCAGCGGTACGTCCGCGGCCCCCGAGCTCCCCTGCGTCGAACGCGCGTCACGGCCCACCGGCGGGGCCAACGGCCCCTCCTTGCCCTTGACCCTCCACACCGCCGCCCACAACAGGCCCGCGAGCCCGGCTGCCCCGAACGCCCAGCGCCAGCCGAAGTGGGAGATCACCGCACCGAGGGTGGGCGCCGCCACCGCCACCCCCGCCGCCGCGCCCACCATGAGGATGGCCGTCGGCAGCGTGCGCTCCCGCTGCTCGAACCAACCGTGGACGTGATGGACCGCGACCGGGGCCGAGGGACCTTCGGCGAAGCCGAGCAACACCCTGGTGGCGATCAGCGTCGCGAAGCCCGCCGCCCCCCAGAGCATCGGCAACTGGGCGGCCGCCCACAGCAGGCCCATCACCAGGAGCAGCACCGATGTGCGCACCTTGCGGGTCAGGAACGACACGCCCAGCGCGGAGAGCGAGAAGAGACTGAAGAACGCTGCCTGGGCCGTGCCGAACTCCTCGCGGGTGAGTCCGAACTCCTTCATGATCTCCGGCCCGGCCAGCCCCAGGACGGCCTTGTCGGCGAAGTTCACCAGCATGAAGACCAGCAGGAGCCAGGTGGTCGCCCACGCCTGCCGGCCACCTGCCGTCGGGGCCGTCGGACCTGGGCCTCGCACCGTCGCGCTCACCGCGTCCACGGTCACGCCCCTTGCTCTGCGATGCCGTCCATGGCTGCGGCGCAGCCGCAGCTGTCGTCGTCGACGACGCCCACGCTGATGGCTCCCGCGGCCCGCCGCCGGCCTTCGTCGCTGCGTGTCAGCTCGGTGGCGACGTCTGTGCCCTCCGCCACGGCGGCGGCCTCCGCGGCGGCCCAGTTGAAGACGCCTCGCGCCATCGTCGAGGTCTCCGCCGCCGCCCGACGGGTGAAGACCTCGGCCCGGATCCGGGCCACGTCGGGGTCGGCGGGTGCGGCCAGCGCGGCGGTCTCGGCCAGGTGCGTCGCGAGACGCAGCTCGCCGCGGGAGAGCAGCCGCCCGGCCCGGTCCGCCAGCGCCCGCGCACCGCCGGCGGCCTCGGCGAGTTCGGCGGCCAGCGCGGCCTCGGGGGCCGGCTTGAGGTTGGCGGGGTTCTGGTCGTACCAGCCGCCCCACAGTCGCCACAGGTTCCGTACCACGAACTCCGGCTCGTCGTAGGCGGGGTGCAGGTACGGCTTCTCCAGCAGGCCGGGCGGGACCTTCACCCCGTGCAGCACCTCGTCGAGGCGGGCGCCGGCGTTCATCAGGTCCCGGGTCTGGGTGCACAGGGACTCGAGCAGCTCCGCCGTGTCACCGAGGGCCTGGCAGATACGGTCGGCGCCGAGGATCGGCACGCCGTGTCCGGGAAGCAGGACCTCGGCGCCGAGTTCCTGCATGGCGCGCAGTGCCGCTGCCCACTCCACCGGGTGGCGCTGCACCTTCTGCGGGTTGCCGGCGTTGGGCGAGTTCCAGATGAACAGGTCTCCGGTGCACAGGGTCTTCAGCTCCGGGATCCACACGTAGGTGTGGTCGTCCGTCTCGCCGCGGGCGTGCACCAGCTCGAAGGTCAGCTCCCCCTTGCGCAGGGTCAGCCGGTCGCGGTAGGTGGTGTCCGGGTAGCGGTACTCCGTCGGCCAGTTCAGGGAAGGTACGCCGAACTGGCGGCGGTTGATCCAGGTGTTGTAGCCGGCCGTCTCGCGGTAGCGGTCGAAGCGTGCCGTCACGGCCTCGTGCGCGACGACCTCCGGGAGCGCCGTGCCGCTGTCGGCGGCCTCCCGGTCGAAGGGGCCCACGCCGAAGACGTGGTCGACGTGGCCGTGGGTGTACACCACGGTGGTCACCGGCGCCTGTGAGCGGCCGCGCACCGCGTCGTGCAGCTGGCTCGCCGTACGGAAGTCGCCCGAATCGACCAGCACCAGACCGTCCCCGGTGTCGAACACCGCTACGTTCGCGAAGGCCGGGAAGAAGCCGGTCCGCTCGGCGACCCGCACGAGTCCGCCGCCGGCGAACTCTCCGGTGAAGTGGGCCAGCAGAGACTCCTCCCCGCGCCAGACCCGGTCCGCGTACTCCATGTAACCGCTGCTATTGTGTTCCGTCATAGTTTCCGGCTCCTATACGTCACCGTGGAAGGCACCGTCCCGCGCCCCTCGTGTGGCCCGCTGATGTCTGTAGAGTCTGCGGCGGAGCCCGACGGCGGGATATCCGCCGTCTTCACAGCCGTTGACGGCATACGCTGTGATCCGTCACATTGCCCGGGAGGACCTCCGGTGCCGAGCGCCCCACCGCCCGAAGCCCCCGGCACGCGTCCGGCTCTGTCGCCCGAGGCCCGGGCGCTCGCCGCCCGGTGCGAGAGCCGTGTCAACGAGCTCGCCCGCCGCATGGCCCGGGAATCCTTCGAACGGCTTCCCGGATACAGCGAACTCCCCAACGACGTGAAGGACGTGGAGGTCGCCGCAACAGTCCGGCACGGGCTGCGTCTCTTCCTGCACCGCGTACGCGACGGGCGGGACGACGAGGGGGACTACCACCTCTTCCGGGAACGCGCCGCCCAGCGCGCCGACGAAGGCATGCCCCTGCACACCCTGCTGCGCAGCCACTCGACGGCCGTCCACGTCCTCTGGCAGGCCCTCAGGGACGAGACCGCCGCCGGCGAGGAAGGCGCGCTCCTGGAGCTCGTCGACCTCCTCCTGCGCGGCCACGAGGCCGTCATCGGAGCCGTCGCCGAGACCTACCTCGACGAGCGAGCGGCGCTCTTCGCCGAACGCCGCGAACACCACCGGTCGCTGGTACGGGGCCTGCTGGATGGCTCCCTGCCTCCCGCGCGGGCCTTCGAGGGGCTGGGACTCGAAGGCCCCACCCTCGTCGTCCACCTGCATGTTGCGTGCGAGCGGGGTCCCGAGGCCTCGGCCGTGGCGGAGCGCCGGCGGACGCGCCGCGTCCAGACCGTCCTGGACCGCACCTTCGGCGCGGGGGCCGCGTCCCTGCTCGGCGCCGACGGCGGACATGTGGTCGCCCCTCGGCGGCCGGACGACACCGACGGAGTCCGCGCCTGCGAGGAACTGGTTGTCCGGCTCCGGCAGCTCTGCGGAGAAGACGCCCGCGTGGCCGCGGTCACCGCCGCCACCCCTCGGGACGTGCCGACCGCTGCCCGCACCGCCACCGACATCGTCCGGGTAGCCCGCGCCTGCGGACGCCCCGCCGGCGTGCACCGCATGGACGACGTCCTGCTGGAGTACCATCTCTCCCGCCACGACGAGAGCAGCGACCGCATCGCCGCCCTCCTCGATCCCCTCGGCGACCGGCCCGAACTCATCGAGACGCTGCGCGTCCACATCGAGCACCGCCATGAACGGCGCAGCACCGCTCACCGGCTGGGGCTGCACCCCAACACCGTGGACAACCGGCTGGCGAGGATCACCGAGCTCACCGGCCTCGACATCGCCTCCCCCCGAGGGAACGCTCTGGCCCTGGCCGCCCTGCTGCTGCGCGGCGACGCTACCCGGTGACCCTCGCGGGACCAGAGATCGCGGTCGCGCGTGACGGAGGCGGTGCCGCGGCCGGGTCCACCGGGTTCTCGCCGGGCGCGTGGTGGGGCTGCCCGGTGCCGTAGCCTGCGGCATGCGGGATACCCCGGGGTGTTGAGTAGCGGCTTCCACCTTCACGGTCATAGCGGTGTGGCTCGCAGCGTCGGCACCTGCTCCAGTCCGCGCTGGTACACGTCCACACGCCGCTGATGCAGGAGGTCCTGGCCGATCCGAAGTGGGCGGACAAGCTCACCGACGCGGACCGCAGGGCGCTGTCGCCGCTGTTCTGGACCCGTGTGAGGCCGTACGGCCGGTTCGAGCTCGAAATGAACAGCCGCCTCGATCTGAACCTGTCCATCCGGGCGACGGGGCCCGGCCCGCGCACCCCGCAGCGCGAGCCCGCAGCGGTGGCGGTGTGACACCGGCCCGGAGGCCACACCGATGTCGCACCGTCCGCCCTGTGAGCCGTCAAGCCTTACCAGGCTCGTCCTTCAGGGAGGCGGGGGATGCCGGGAGCGGACAGGTGCAGCACCTCGTAGCACTCGGTGACTGCCTCTGCCGGTGGAACAGCGTCCTCCCACGGCGTACCAAGAATCGGTACAGGAACCGGCGCGAGGACGATCGGCACCCGGGGGGCCGCCTCGACAGCTGTGCTCGAGCCCGCGAACACAGCGGCGGCGCTGCCCTCGACCGCAGTTCCACGGGCAGAAGCCCGCATCCGATGCTGGAGGACAAACGGGTCTTGACCCCGCCTCCCGCGGCGTCGGCCTGGTCGCGTCGTCGGCCCTGACCGCCTTGGCCATGGCGGCGAGCCTGACGGCGTGGGTGCCGCAGCGGGTGCGGGGCGTTTCGTTGCGCTCCTCGGCGCGGGCGGGCTTCATCGGCATCCGCGGTCGCAAACCCGGGCACCCCCTGCCGGGGCCTGCGACCGTCGAGCCGGGGACGTGGGGCGGCCGACCCTCTACCCCTGGCCCCTCGGCTGACCGCCGTCCCCCCGGCGCCCGCGGAGCACGAGGAGCGAGGCCCCCGCGGACAGGACCAGCACGCTGCCGGCCGTGATGTCGAGGATCTTGCTGCCCAGCTCGACCTGGGTGTTCTGCAGGCCGAGCAGGAAGGGCGCGACGATCATCCAGGCTCCCAGTACGCCGACAATCAGGTCGGAGCGCACGCTGCTGCCGCTGTAGAGCCGGCGCCCGACGACGAACAAGAGGATCACCCCGACGATCACCTCGTTCACCTGGGCGTCCTTCGGGCCGTCCTGCCAGCCCATCGGGAGGATGGTGAGGGCCACGGCCGCGAGCAGCATCGGCAGGCTCAGGAGCTGATCGTGGACGGCGACGCGCAGTCCCCGCCTGGTGACCGCGTCTTTCGCTATGTAGTGGTGGTTATAGGTGCTCATGCCGGACTCCTTTCGCACCGCCAGGCAGGTGCCCACCCCTCGTCACGTCATTCGCAGGTGCGTACCGGCGGCATGCCGGTGCCGTGCGCCCCACCCCGCGGTCACGTCGGCGGGCGGGTCCACGCCGGGGCGGCGGAGGAGAGCCGGAGGGCGAGGATGCCGGTGACGACGAGTACGGCGAGCGCCGCGCCCAGGGTGACGGCGACGGATGTCGTCAGCAGCAGGGCCGCGCCGCCGAAAGCGCCGAGGACCATGACCAGCACCGAGAGAATCCGGCGGCCCCGGTGCGGTCCCGCCGCTTCGGGCCCGGAGTCCGCCGCCAGCCCGGTCAGGGTCGTGGTCAGTACGGTCGTGCTGATGTCGGGGACGCCGAGGCCGCGCGCCACGGCGTTCTGCAGGCCCATCGTCGCGCCGAGAAGGACGATCAGCGTGTAGCGGGCGGTGTCCGGCATCGGCCCGTGTGCCGACGCCGCCGTGGCGACGGCCGCGGTGAGGAGCACGGACTGGATTCCCATGCCGAGGGTGAGCAGATGGCCGCGGTGCCGTGCGAACCGAGTGCCGAGCCGGCCGCCGGCCAGCGCACCCGCGAGGAAGGCGGCCATCGACACGGCCGCGGCCGGAGCGGAGAGCGTCGCGGCGCCCGCGAGGGCGAAGCCGAGGAAGACGACGTTGCCCGTCATGTTGGCGACGAAGACGTGGCCGAGTGCCAGGTAGCTGACCGCGTCGACCATGCCGGTCAGCAGGGTCAGCGCCAGAAGCAGCGGCGGCAGCGGGCCGTGCCGATCACCGTGCGGCGGCACCAGCGTCCGCGCCAGATCGGTCAGCAGCCCGCGCACACCGGCTCCGGTCTCGGCCATGGCAGGCGGGGAGGGGTGTCAGCGCCGCAGCAGGGCGCAGACGAAGTCCTCCTGAACGGGGCGGAGCTTGGCCAGCAGGTCGGGTTTGAGCGTCTTGCTGGTCTGTGTGTTGATCGAGAACGTGAGGGAGCGCTTGCCGTCCTGCGTGGCGACGGCCAGCTGGGTGTAGCCGGGGAAGTTGCCGGTGTGGCCGTAGACCGTGCCGCAGCGCGTCGTGTAGCGGAAGATCGCCAGGCCGCCCGCGTTGACTCCGGGCCCGGCGGGCTCCGAGGCGGCGCCGGGGATGAAGTCCCGCTGCTGGCTGCGGACCTCTGTGGACAGGTAGTGGCGGCCGCCCGCCCAGGCCCGGATGAACGAGTTGAGGTCCTTGGGCGTGGCGACGACGCCGCCGGAGGCCCAGACTCCGGAGGCGCCGATGGCCTCGCTGATGTCCTCGGGCGGGGCGGGCGGGGTGACGTCGTAGCCGTGGAGGTACGGCCTCGGCATGCGATAGCCCTGCGGGAGGCTGGTCTGCCGCAGGTCGAGGGGCCGGTACACGAGCTGTTCCAGCAGCTGCTCGTAGGGCCGTCCCGTCACCGCCTCCGCCATCAGCGCGACGGCGATGTTGTCGGAGTTCGAGTACAGGTAGCGCGATCCGGGCGGGAATTCCAGCGGTTCGTCGGCGACGAAGTCGAGCAGCCTGCGTGAGTCGAAGTGGTGCCTCGGGTCGGCGACGAGGATCTCGACGAAGGACGGGGCGGTCGAGAAGTCGGGGAGCCCGCTGGTGTGGCTGAGCAGCTGGCGGAGGGTCACCTGGTGCCAGGCTGTGGGCAGCGTGGGAAGGTGCTTGCCGATGGTGTCGTCGAGGCGCAGGCGGTGCCGGTCCACCAGGCGCAGGGCGACCGCGCCGCTGTACGCCTTGGCGACGCTCGCGAGCCGCATGTGGTCGTTCGCCCGCGGTGGCCTGCCGCTCCTCGTGTCGGCGACCCCGGCGCGGTAGACCGTCGTGCGGTCGTTCACCTGCATCAGGGCGATCACCCCGGGCGGCCCGCCGACCGTCCGGACGAGGTCGTTCAGCTGCTTCTGCAGGGTCCTGTCCGGCGGTTGCGGCGTCTCGGATGCCCGTACGGGCTGGGCGAGGGCGCCGAGCGCCGCGGTGACGGACAGGGCGGCGACGGACAGTCGCAGACGTCCGCGCGAACGGGCGGGAACTCCAGAGCGTGCCGACACAGGCCCTCCTTCTCGTGAACGGCGCGTGCCCGGCGGACGGGCAATCGGCCAGTGCGATCCGCCCCAGCATCAGACGCCCCGCCGGCAGCCGCCTTTCCGCTGCTCCATCCGGCCGAGACCCCTTCCGGTCCTGGGCCGCCGAAGGGCGCGAGGCGGCGTCGAGGCGGGGCCGGCCGGGAGACGGAAGGCCGGTGGTCGACACCCGCTTCAGGACCCGAATACCTCCGGATCGCTCGTCGGGGTCCCGTTCGCGGGGGACGGCTCGTCGGGGCGGCGGAGCGTGCACGGGTGCCGAAGACTCCGGCGTCACCCTCCTGGCCCTGATTCCCGGGCCTCCGTAAGCGCTAGGTATAGGGACATGAGCAACGAGAACGCAGCACCCGATGCCCTGAAGGCGAAACACCGTGCGATGTGGGCGCTGGGCGACTATCCCTCCGTGGCGTCGCAGGTCATCCACGAGCTGGGCGGCGAGCTGGTGCGGGAGTGCGGGGTCCGGCAGGGAGACCGGGTCCTCGACGTCGCGGCCGGCTCGGGCAACGCGGCCATCCCGGCCGCCCTCGTCGGCGCCGACGTCGTCGCCTCCGACCTCACCCCCGAACTCCTGGAGGTCGGCCGTCACCTCGCCGAGGTGCGCGGGGCTCGGCTCGACTGGCGGGAGGCGGACGCGGAGGCCCTTCCCTTCGCGGACGGCGAGTTCGACACGGTGATGTCCTGCGTGGGCGTCATGTTCGCGCCGCACCACCAGCAGACGGCCGACGAACTGGTCCGGGTCTGCCGCCCGGGCGGCACGATCGGACTGATCAACTGGACCCCCGAGGGGTTCATCGGAAAGATGTTCGCCGCGATGCGCCCCTACGCTCCCCCGCCGCCGCCCGGTGCCCAGCCGCCGCCGCTGTGGGGCGATCCCGAACACGTGCACTCCCTGCTCGGGGACTGCGTGACCGACGTCCACGCCCGCCGGCAGCAGTTGCACGTCGACCGGTTCGCCCGGCCGGAGGAGTTCCGGGAGTTCTTCAAGACCTGCTACGGGCCGACCATCGCCACGTACCGCTTCATCGGGGAGGATCCCGACCGCGTGGCCGCCCTCGACACAGCCCTCGACGACCTGGCCGCGCACCACCTCGCCGACGGCGCGATGGACTGGGAGTACCTCCTGGTCACGGCTCATCGAACGGCCGCGTAGGAAGGCAGGCCGAGGCGGACGCGCCGGGGTGCGAGCCCGCGGGGGCACGTGTGCGTGGCAGCCACGAGCCTCCGCCGGCGTCCGCGGCTCCGGTATGCGGCGCTCTGCTCGGGGGACGAAGGGCCCGTCTTCCAGTGCACGGGACTGGAGCGCTCCCCCGCCCACCCGTCTCAGGGTCACCGGGACATTGACCTGCGCCTCCCTGACCAGCCCGGTCCGCTCGGGACGCGCCGACTCACTGCCGATCCCGCAGCCCGGACAGACCTCGCAGGACCCGAGGGAAGAACGTCGAGCGCCGCCGCCCATGAGGGCGACACCGCACGGTCGCCTCACGGGGACAGCAGGACCGCTGCCAGGATGACCAGGCCCTGGGCGTCGCCCCAGGGCCGGGGGTATCCACCCGGCCGTGGGCGGTAGGAGGCCAGCAGGGTGCTGTTGTAGGCGGCCCACAGGACGGTGGGGAGGGGCAGGACGAACTGCCCGGCCGCCGCTCCGCAGGCAGCCATGCCGTAGGCGACGACGCGGGTCCGGCGTTCACCGAGCAGCACCGGGAGACTGCTGGTGCCGGCGACGGAATCCGTGTGGTGGTCGCGGAGGTCGTTGAGGAGGGCGGTCACGCTGCCGATGAGCACGCCCGCCACGGCGAGGTACCACGTGCGCGCGTCCCACAGCCGGTGCTGCTGGACAGCCGGCAGGAGCACCGTGAGCGCGAGCCACCCGGCCATGGTGTAGGGAAGTTTGACGCCGGGAAGCTGCCGGACGGCCAGCCGCCGTCCGCGCCACGGGATCAACGGGGCCGTGTAGAGCCAGGCCATGGTGCCCACGAGAACCATGACTGCGGCGCACCACGGGCGCAAAACCGTCACGGGGAGCAGGGCCGCCGCACAGGCGATCGTCCACCAGGTCAGGTGACGGCGGTGCCGGCCGATCCAAGCGGCTCGCGGGCTGCTGTCGGTGTCGCTGGGATCCAGGCGGTCACGGGTGTACGAGCTCGTGATGAAGAGGAAGGCGAAGGCCGCGATCAGCGGGTCGCCGGGCCGGTCCAGGGCGAGGCTGGTGACCCAGGTGAAGGCTGCCGCACTGGTGCCGAGGGTGACGTTGCTCCACGCCAGGAGGGTGAGTGGGCCGGGGGCGGACGGCTCGCCGGCCACCTCGGTCTGGGCGGTCATCGGCTTCCTCCTGGTGTGTTCGGCAGCAGCGGGGTCAGAGGCGCACCTGTACCCAACGACGCGCGCGGCCGGGCGACGGCCAGGCGCCTCCAGCACCACACTGATGGGTGAGTTTGACTCTTCTGCTCTTCCTGGGGCGTGAGGCTCCGGGACATCGTGGGGGCTGGGCCGGGGCCCGCGGCGGAAGCATAGGGATTCCGTCGTGACAGGCAGACAGGCAGACAGGAGCAAGGTGTTGACGACGGACGGAATCGGGGCGGACACGTCACTTGCACGGGAGCAGCTCGCTGCCGGGGTGACGGCCGCCAGGGAGCGGGTGGTCGCGGCCTTGAGCGCTGTCGTCGGCGTCGATGGTGCGGTGCGGCGGCCGTGCGCCAGCCGGACGCTCGAGTCGGCGCTCCTGCTCGTCCTGCTGCGCGAGCGCGGTACCCACCAGGAGCAGGTGCGGGAGCTCGGCGGGTTTCTGGCCACCGGGCAGGCGCAGGCCACCCGGTTCGACACGGCGCTGGCCGAGGCGGTCCTGCACGGCCGACGGGTTGTCGATGACGTGGTCGGGAGCGAGCTGCTGGCCGGCTTCGACCACTTCTCCATCGCCCGCAAGCGGCTGCTGTTCGACGTCCACCTCGCCGTGGCCGGGGCGGTCCCCTTCGACCCTTCGATGCTCCGTCCGGTGCGGACGGGGGTCGGGGCGAGGGACAGCTCCGTCACCTGGATCGAGATGATCCTGCTGAGTGCGCGGATCCTCGTCGCGGACGGCTTGGGCAGGGCCGACGAAATCACCGATCCGGAGCGGGAGCGTCTGCTGGAGCTGCTGGGTTCCAGCCGCGCTGCGGTGTGGGAGAACTACACCGCCGCGCACCTGCTCGCTCTCCTGGCGGTCCAGCGGTTCGCGCCTGCCCACCGGCTGGTCGATGACGGTGTGACCGCGGTGCTGCGGTGCCGCAATCCGGACGGCGGGGTGCCGAGCATGGCGAACCTGGACGTGTTCAGCACCGGCCCCGCAGGGCTCGCCCTGGCCCGGTCGGGAGCCGATCGCGCGCTGCTGCACCGTATGTGTGACTACCTGATCAGCCGGCAGATGCCCGACGGCGGGTGGCCGTTCGGCGAGGACATGCGGCACAGCGACGTGGACGCCAGCTCCTACGCCGCCGCCTGCCTGGCCGCCGTCGACCACGAACGCCACCACGAGGCCCTGGTGCGGGCAGGCGGATACTTCCGGAACATCGTCGGGCCGGACGGCGGGTTCCCGACCTACGTGCAGGGCGACCCGTCCGAGGCGGGCATGACCGCCGGTGCGGTCAGCGCACTGGCGTGGAACGGCAGCGTCCACGGTGACCTGTTGGACCGCGCGGCGCTCTGGCTGCTGGACGCCCAGCACGAGGACGGCACGTTCGAGCGGAGCTGGAGCCTGAGCGAGGCGAACACGATCTGGCGGGCGATGTGGGCGCTGCACTCGATGCCCGAGCCGGCCCGCACCGCTCTCAAGGCGCGTATCGCCGATGCGAGCGCCGCCTCACACCGGTTCCTCACGCAGGCGCAGAACGCGGACGGCGGCTGGGGATACCGGCCTGGCGACGGCAGTGACACCGCCAGCACCTGCTACTCGCTGCTCGCTCTGGCCGCCCTGGGCCTGCGCCCGCAGGAGGACGCCGTCGTGCGGGCGGGGCTGGCCCATCTGCTGTCCCGGCAGGGGCCGGACGGGAGGTTCACGGCGCTGCCCGACCAGGTCGCACCCCGCCCTCTGCTGTTCGACGCGCCGGTCTTCACCGACATCTGGGTCCTGCTGGCCCTGTCAGGCGGCGACGGCGGCGACGGCGAGACATGGTGAGCCGCCACCGGACGGAGGCGAGGGCCGCCACCTGCGGGCCGCGGTCCCCCGGCCACGAGCGGGCGCCGCGCCCCCTGCCCGTCGACCGGACCTCCCCGGTGGATCCGCCCGCCGAACTCCAGCGCCTTCGCGCCGAGCTTCCCGTGGCACCGCTGGCCTTCCCGGACGGACCGCCGGGCTGGCTGGTCACCCGTTACGACGACGTCCGCGCCGCACTCGCCGACCCCAGGCTCAGCTCGCGGCGCCCGCACCTCAACTCCCACGTCCGGGCCAGCCTCATCACCGCGGAGGAAATGGCCGCGCTGCGTCCCTCCGATCTGATCACCAGTGACCCGCCCGAGCACACCCGGCTGCGCCGGCTGGTGAACGGCCAGTTCACCGCGCGTCGGACGAACCTGCTCGCCGAGCGGATCCGGGCCATCGTCGACCAGCACCTCGATGCCCTGGCCGCTGGCCCCCGACCGGCGGACCTGATGCGGACCGTCGCCCTGCCCGTGCCGTCGCTCGTGATCAGCGAACTCCTGGGCGTGCCCTTCACCGACCGCGATCTCTACCAGCGCCTGACCGGCGAGCTGCTCTCCCTCGATCGCACGCGCGACCAGCTCCTGGCAGCCAAGGCGGAGATGAAGTCCTACCTGCTGCGCCTGATCGACATCAGACGTGGGGAGCCGGATGACGACCTGCTTTCCCGGCCTCCTCCAGGCGCAGAGCGCCGACGCGACGCTCAGCGACGACGAGATCGCCGCCCTCGCTCAGCTCCTCCTCATCGCCGGACACGAGACCACCGCCAACGTGATCGGCCTCGCCATCCTCCTTCTGCTGCGCCCGCCACGCCTGTGGGACACGGTGCGCCGACGGCCTGAGCTCGTCGACGGGGTGGTCGAGGAGACCCTGCGGTACGCGACGGTCCTTCAGTTCGGACTCCTGCGGGTCGCCCGCGAACCGGTGACCATCGCCGGGCAGGGCATCGCGGAGGGCGAGCGGGTCGTCCTCCACCTGCCCGCCGCCAACCGCGATCCCGCCCGCTTCGCCGACCCCGACCACTTCGACCCCCACCGGCCCGACGCCGCCAAGCACCTCAGCTTCGGGCACGGCCCCCACCACTGCGTCGGCGACCAACTCGCCCGCGTCGAAATGCGCTCCGTCCTGACCGCGATGCTGCACCGCTTCCCCGACCTGCGCCTGGCCACCGCCCCCGACGAGGTGCCCACCCACACGCACAGGGTCGTCCACGGTCCCGCCCGTCTGCTCGTGGACTTCACCCCGTGACCCGCCGGCCGGGCAGCCGGCCGCAGCAGGAAGGGACCGCACGACCGGTGGCGGCCACGGTCCGGCCCGTTTCCGCGAGCGCCTGCGAGGTCGACGGCGCCCTCGCGTCGGCCGGACGGGCGGCCGCGGTCCTCTGCGACGCGCTTCAGCTCAGCGTCTGTACCGCGGCGGCGTCGTACGGCTTGAGCTCGTCGGTCCGCCCTGCCAGGACCTTGGCCGCCCACTCCGGGTCCTGGAGCAGTGCGCGGCCGACGGCCACCATGTCGAACTCGTCGCGCTCCAAGCGGTCGAGGAGGTCGTCGATGCCCTGGACAGGAGCACCCTCGCCCGCGAAGGCGTGGATGAAGTCGCCGTCGAGACCGACCGAGCCGACCGTGATGGTGGGCTTGGAGGTGAGCTTCTTGGTCCAGCCCGCCAGGTTCAGGTCCGAGCCTTCGAACTCCGGAACCCAGTGGCGGCGGGTGGAGGCGTGGAAGGCGTCGACGCCGGCCGCGGCGAGGGGGGTCAGGATCGCCTCCAGCTCCTGCGGGGTCTGGGCGAGCCGCGCGTCGTAGGCGTCCTGCTTCCACTGCGAGAAGCGGAAGATCACCGGGAACTCGGACGACACGGTCTCGCGGACCGCGGTCACGATCTCGGCCGCGAACTTCGTACGGGCCACCGGGTCGCCGCCGTAGGCGTCGGTACGGCGGTTCGTCCCCGCCCAGAGGAACTGGTCGAGGAGGTAGCCGTGGGCGCCGTGCAGTTCGATGCCGTCGAAGCCGATGCGCTCCGCGGCCGCGGCGGCTTCGGCGAAGGCGCCGATGACATCGTCCAGGTCGCTCTGGGTCATCGTCTTGCCCGTGCCCTCGGTGCCGTCGGGACGGATGCCGGAGGGGCCCATCGCCGGGGCGTCGGCGTAGGGTGCCTGCCCCTGCCGGCGAACCATGCCGATGTGCCACAGCTGGGGCACGATCGTGCCGCCTGCCGCGTGCACGGCTTCGGCGACCTTCGCCCACCCCGCCAGCTGCTCCTCGCCGTGGAATCGCGGAACCCGGTCGCTCTGGCCGGCCGACTCGTGGCCGACGTACGTGCCCTCCGTGACGATCAGGCCGACGCCGGCGGCTGCCCGGCGGGCGTAGTACGACCGCACGTCGTCACCCGGGACACCCCCGGGGGAGAACATGCGTGTCATCGGCGCCATCACGATGCGGTTCGGGACGGTCAGGCCGTTCAGCGTGACGGACCGGGACAGGATCTCGGCCGCGCGGGAGGTGGGGGACGCGGTGACGGTCACAGGGACGCTCCTCGAGGCGTTTACTTGACAACCTTGATGATTGAGAACTTCATGCAATGCGGACAGTAGAGGCCGATGCTTGAGGTAGTCAAGTATTTTCGGTTAGAGTGGCTCCCATGACAGAAGCTCCCCGCGTCGACACGGCCCAGCTCATGGAGCTGCTCTCCGTGGCGCTCGGTGTCTACTACGGCGACTTCACCGTCGCCGCGGCGAGCGAGAACCTGACGGTGAGCCAGGGCAAGACCCTGACGGCGCTGCGCCGGGGACCGGCCGCGATGCGCGCACTGGCCGAGAACATGACCTGCGACGCCTCCAACATGACCGGGATCATCGACCGGCTGGAGAAGCGCGGCCTGGTGCGCCGCGAAGCCGCCGCCTCCGACCGGCGTGTCAAGAACGTCATCCTCACCGCCGAGGGAGAGCGCGTCACCGACGCGATCCGCGCGAAGATGCGCACGACGCGGGAAGGCCTGGACAGGCTCGAGGACAATGACCGGGACCTCCTGTACAGCCTGCTGGAACAGGTCTTCGTCTGCCCTCCCGCCACCTGACCCCCCCCTTCACCTCCGTCTGCTCGGCGACAGCCCCAAGCTCCCGTTCGGCGCCCTCCTCCCCAGCGCCGACGGAACCTCCTTCGCACCCCTGCCGCGCACACCTGCGCAAGCACGTCCACCGAAGGGCCGGCGGACCTCATCTGCGCCGAAGTGGAACCGGCTTGTGCGTACGACGGCCCGGGGCTGGTGACCCTATGAGGGCCGGGCATCTCGCACACCGACGAGCCCTCTCCCGGCGCCATGACTCGGATGCCGCACCTTTGTCGGCATTTCGCATGCCCGGATTCTGACAGTCTGGGGCGTTGTATACCGGATCCGGCCAGAGAACGTCCTCGAGGGGTGCGCTTGAACACGGTGAAGCGGAACGGCACGACGAGGACCGCCGCCGGGGTCTCGGCCGCGGTGCTTCTGCTTCTGACCGGGTGCGAGGTGCCCGGCATGCCGGAGGTCTACCGGCCGGCCCGCCCCGCCGCCGGAGGGCCGTACACCTTCTATGTGAGCCCCGACGGCGACGACGGGAACGACGGCATGTCGCCGGAGAAGCCCTGGCGGACGCTCGACCACGCCGACGAGGCGCGCTACCAGCCCGGCGACCGGCTGCTGCTCAAGGGCGGCGAGCGGTTCCGCGGCAGTCTCTCGCTGGGCGAGGAGGAGGCGGGCGCCCCGACGCGGCCTGTCGTGATCGATTCGTACGGCACGGGCCGCGCCACCATCGCTCCGCGCGGCACGTCCGGCATCACTGTGCACGACACCGCCGGCGTGGAGATCAGGAACATCGCGCTGGTCGGCGACCGCAAGGCGCTGCGCGAAGGAGTGGGGATCGCCTTCCGGAACACGCTCCCCGGCGCCCGGCGACTCGATCACGTCAGGATCAACAACGTGGAGGCCCGGGGCTTCCAGAACGGCATCAGCGTCGGCGCGGAGAAGGACGCCGTCGCCGGCTACGGCGACGTGCGGATCACCGACGTCGCCGTGCATCACAACCTCGAGGCGGGACTGGTCTTCTACGGGCCCGCGTTCAGGCCCGACCGCCCGGCCTACGCGCACGCGGGGCTCCGGATCGAACGGGTCAGGGCGTACTCCAACGCCGGTGACCCGCAGAGCGAGGACCGCAACACCGGCAGCGGCATCGCGCTCGGCAGCGTCCGGGACGCCACGGTGACGCGCTCGGAGGCGCACGACAACGGCGCACGCTCCGCCGCCGACGCGGAGGAGGGTCCCGAGGGCATCTGGGTGTACGACTCCACCCGCGTGGTGCTGGAGAAGAACAGCTCCTACCGCAACCGCACCGGCTCATGGGTCGACGGCGGCGGTTTCGGCCTCGACAACAACGTGTCGTCCTCGGTGATGCAGTACAACCTCGCGTACGGCAACGACGGGCCGGGATTCCTCGTCTACTCCGGTCAGCCGACCGGCGCCCACAAGGACAACGTCGTCCGCTTCAACATGAGCTGGGACGATGCGCGCAAGCTGCCCGAGTACGGCGGCATCGTCGCCTACGGCTCACGCATGACGAACCTGGACATCTACCACAACACGGTCGTGATGCGGACCGAGGGCCTGCCCTCAGCCATGGCGGCGGGGAACCGGCCGCCGGCGCTCCGGCTGCGCGACGGCATGCGCGACGTGCGCGTTCACAACAACATCTTCGCCACCGACGGCGGCCCCCTGGTCGAGACCCAGTCGGCGTACGACCCGACCACGCTCCGGCTCCAGGGCAACGACTACTACAGCTCGGGAACGTGGGTGCTGGGGTGGGGCACGGAGCGCTTCACGTCGCTGGGCGGCTGGCGCACCGCCTCCCGCCAGGAGATGCTCGACGGCCGGGCGACCGGCTCCACCGACGACCCCTGTCTGCCCGGCCTGGCCGCCCCGATCAGTGACCCGGCGAGCGCCGGGGACCTGGTGCCGCGCTGCCAAACCAAGGTGCCCGTGGGCCTCGGCCCGAAGGCGCTGGGCGTCGACCTGGGCACGGTCGACTACTTCGGCAACCAGGTCCCGAAGGCGCTGACGGTCGGAGCCGTGCAGTCCGCCTTCGTGCCCGGCGCCGCCGGCTGACCCGGGCAACGCTCTGCCCTGCCTCCCGGCCGAGAGCCGAAAGGCAGGGCAGAATCCGTTTCGCCCTAGGTGGTGTCCGGAAGTATCGCCTGGGCCGCGACGCCCTTCGGGCGGACGCCGATACCTTCCGGGGCCTCCCTAGACCCTGGCGGCCGGGAGCGCCGGCGACACCGTCGCCGCGGTGCGGCCCGGCTCACCGGCCGGGGTGGCGATCGTGGACCGCAGCGGCTCCCCGTCCCGGGCGGCCGACAGCCGGTCGGACAGCGCGGCCGTCGGCCCGTCCGACAGCGGATCCGGCAGCGGGTCCGTCGGGGCGGGGCGGCCCAGTGCCTTGACGGTCCAGCCGGCCGCCCGCCACTCGTCGTGCGCGAGCGCGTTGCGCCCGTCGATGAGGACCGGCTCGCGCACCACGCGGGCCAGCTTGCCCGGGGCCACCTCGCGGTACTCGCTCCACTCGGTGAGGTGGAGCACGAGTTCCGCGTGCCGGCACGCCGTCAACAGGTCCGCGGTGTGCCGCAGCTCCGGGTGGGCGCGCCGGGCGTTCGCGGTGCCCTCCGGGTCGTGCACCCGGACCTCGGCGCCCAGTCGGTGCAGCGCCGCCGCGACCGCCAACGCCGGCGAGTCGCGGACATCGTCGCTGTTCGGTTTGAACGTGGCGCCCAGGACGGTCACCCGGCGGCCGGCCGCGTCGCCGCCGAGCAGCCGGCGGGCGAGGGCGACGGTCCGGTCCCGCTGGCGCTTGTTGATCGCGTCGACCTGGTCGAGGAAGGCCACCGCGGGCCCGACGCCGAGCTCCTGGGCGCGGGCGGTGAAGGCCCGGATGTCCTTGGGCAGGCAGCCGCCGCCGAAGCCCACGCCGGCGTTGAGGAACCGCCGGCCGATCCGGCTGTCGTGGCCGAGGGCGTCGGCGAGGGTGGCCACGTCCGCGCCCGTCGCGTCGCAGACCTCGGCCATGGCGTTGACGAACGAGATCTTGGTGGCGAGGAAGGAGTTGGCCGCCACCTTCACCAGCTCGGCCGTGTTCGGATCCGTGCTGATGTACGGAACCCCCGCCCCCAGGATCGGGGCGTACACCCGGCGCAGCGTCTCGTTGGCCTCCCGGCTGGTCACCCCCGCCACGAGCCGGTCGGGCCGCAGCGTGTCCTCGACCGCGAAGCCCTCGCGGAGGAATTCGGGGTTCCACGCCACCTCCGCCCGCACGCCGGCCGGTGTCAGTCCCGCGAGGCGTGCGGTCAGGCGCGCGGTCGTGCCCACCGGGACGGTCGACTTGCCGACCACCAGGCACGAGGCGGGCAGATGCGGGGCGAGGCCGTCGGCGACGGCGTCCACGTACCGCAGGTCGGCCGCCTGGGAGCCGGCCTGCTGCGGCGTGCCCACGCAGATGAAGTGGACCTCGCCGTGCAGCGCCGCCTCGCGCAGGCTGGTGGTGAAGCGCAGGCGCCCGGAGGCGAGCGCCCGGGTCAGGACGTCGCCGAGTCCTGGTTCGTAGAACGGCGGCCGGCCCTCGGCGAGGGCCGTGATCTTCTCGACGTCGACGTCCACACCGAGGACGTCGTGGCCGATCTCGGCCATGCACGCGGCGTGCACGGCTCCGAGGTATCCCGTACCGATGACGGTCAAGCGCATGCGCTGTTCTCCTGTCTGGGCGGAAGGGGTACGGGAGGCGTCAGGGGGTGTAGCCGTACGGGTTCTGCTGCTGGAAGTTCCACGCGTCGCGGCACATCGCGGTCAGGTCACGCCGCGCGGTCCAGCCCCAGGCCGCGGCGACCCTCGCCGGATCGGCGACGAGTTCGGCGACGTCGCCGGGGCGGCGTCCGCCCACCCGGTACGGGATCGGCCGCCCCGAGACCTCCTCGAAGGTGCGCACGAGGTCGAGGACGGACGCGCCGCGCCCGGTACCGAGGTTGAGGACCCGCATGCCGGGCTCATCGTCGATGTGGTCGAGGGCCACGCGGTGTCCTTCGGCGACGTCGACGACGTGCACGTAGTCGCGGATCCCGGTGCCGTCCGGCGTGGGGAAGTCGTCGCCGAAGACGCTCAGCTGCTCGCGGCGGCCCACGGCGACCTGGGTGAGGAACGGCATGATGTTGTTCGGCACGCCCTGCGGGTCCTCGCCGAGCAGTCCGCTGGGGTGGGCTCCGACGGGATTGAAGTACCGCAGCGCCAGCACCCGCAGTTCCGGCACGTGCCGGCACAGGTCCGCGAGGATCCGCTCGCAGGTCCACTTGGTGGTGGCGTAGGGGTTCGTCGGGGCGACCGGGGAATCCTCGGTCAGCGGGACGATGGTGGTGTCGCCGTAGACCGAGCAGGACGAGGAGAACACCAGCCTGTGGACCCCGTGGTCGTGCATCGCCGAGACCAGGGCCGTGGTGCCGCCGACGTTGATGTCGTAGTACGTGAGCGGGATCCGCACCGACTCCCCGACGGCCTTCTTCGCCGCGAAGTGGACCACCGCGTCGATCGGGTGGCTCGCGAAGACGGCGTCCAGGGCGCGCCTGTCCCGCACGTCCGCGGTGTGGGCCGCGGCGATCGGACGGCCCGCGATCTTCGCGACGCGTTCGAGGGCCTCGGGGGAGCTGTTGGAGTGGTCGTCGAGCACGACGACCTCGTGGCCGGAGCGGAGCAGTTCGACACAGGTATGGCTGCCGATGAAACCGGCGCCGCCGGTGACCAGGACCGTCTGGGGCACGGGGAATCTCATTTCTCGATCGGCCGTGGGGGCCGTCACCAGGCGTAGAAGCCGGTGAGGTAGGTGGGAAAGAGGGCGACGGCGAGCCCCAGGGGCAGCAGGCACAGCAGGCCGGCGGCGAGCGGGAGCGCGGCCGTGCGCAGCGCGCGGAGGGCGGAGGCACCGGTCGCGCGCGCGGTCTCCTTGACGTGGAGGGCGCCGATCGCGAGGGTGACGACGGTGTACGAGGCGGAGCCCAGGATGCACAGGAAGACGTAGCCGACGGCGGGACCGGTGAGCTGGCCGACCAGGGCCGATCCCGACAGGAACGTGGTGATCAGCAGGTAGGGGGCGACGGAGCGCAGCTGGAGCGGCTCCAGGCCGTCGCGCTTCTTGGGCGTGACCTTGAAGGTGATCTGACGGGGTCGCAGTTTCTGCGTCACCGCGGCGAGCACGCCCCATGCGACGTAGGGCCAGCGGGAGAGCCCGAAGAGCCAGATCTCCCAGCTGAAGATGGCGGCGTCCTTGGGACGGAGCAGACCGCGGCGGCGGCAGAGCACGGTCAGCAGGATCAGCCAGACGGACATGCTCCAGAAGTGCGCCAGGAAGTCGACGTAGTTGACGTCGATCCAGGGGGCGCCCGTGATCGCGGCGATCGGCGGCAGCAGGATGCCCATGACGGTCGCCACGGCCAGCAGCGGGTAGTACATCAGCGCCGCGCCGAAGCGCAGCCGAAGCTTGAGGGACATCCGGCCCAGATGGCGCGGCAGCATGCCCAGCAGCATCACGGCCAGGCTGCGGGACCACTGGAACTCCTGGGTGATCATCGCGCCGAAGGTGAGCGGACCCTCGCCGTGCGCCTCCGCGTCGATCGCGAACGCGCCCTGCCAGCCTGCCGAACTGAGCAGGAAGGTGGTCGAGAAGTCCTCGGCGAGCTCGGGGCCGAGACCGCCGATGTCGCGGAGCGCCTGGGTGCGGACGGCGTAGTGCGAGCCGATGCACACGGGTGCGAGGCCGGCGGAGTGGCCCAGCTGCACGGGCCCGTGGAACATGGCCTCGCGCTGCAGCCGGCCCCGGGCCGCCCAGGAGTCGTCGGCGTTGGAGTCGCAGACGCTGGGGGCGGCGACATAGCCGATGGCGGAGTCGGCGAAGGGCCGAACCACCTCGGCGAGGTACCGGGGCCCGGGGACGTGGTCGCAGTCGAGCTGGGCGACCACGTCGTAGTGGGCGTAACCCCAGTGGTCGTAGAAGAAGGCGAGGTTGCCCTCCTTGCACCGCGTGCGCCGCGGCCAGTCGGCCCGGTGGTAGTCGATACGGCCGCGCCGGCAGGAGACGTTGACGCCGTGCTCCCAGCACCAGTCGTAGATCTCGTCGGTGGGGTCCTCGTCGCACAGCCAGACGTGGTAGGCGTACGGGAAGTCCTGGTCGAGCATCGCCTCCAGCGTGGTGCGGGCGATGTCCCAGCTCTCCGACGGAGCGCGGGTCACGACGAACGCGGTGCGCAGCGCCGGTACGGGGACGGCCGGATCGAACCGCCGCATCCGGATCAGCGCGACGAGGAAGTGGACGGGCAGGTAGGTCAGGTACAGCAGCAGGGCGCTGTTGATGATCAGGCCGAGCCAGCCGATGCGGTGCGACGGCTGGAACCACCAGGTCCAGAACCAGACCAGGCAGGCCACCCAGCCGAGGGAAAGCAGCGCGACGAGAACACGGTCGGAGCGCGAGAACGCCCGTACGAAACTGGTGGGGAGGGCGGTGAGCCGGTGCGATGGCAGCGCGAGGACGGGGCCGTCCGGACCGATGGAGGCCACCGCACCGTTCGACAGGGCTCGGATCTCCTTGCCCAGCGCGTCCCATTCCTCCGGTGAGCCGGGGACCGGGGACGGGTGCGGAAGTTCCTGGATGGTGCCGGTCCCGTGGCCGGGGCCTTGCTCCAACGACGTCATGGCAGCGAGTTCTCCAGGCGGTGCGACGGCGGGCCTTGGGATGGGGAAGGGCGGGATCCGGGGCGCCACGGCCGGAATGGGCACCGGCCGGCCGCGGCGCCGGGATCAGCCGCCCGAGGCGGACGGTCCGCGTGCGGCGGTGGAGGCCACGGTGGTGCCGGCGGCCGCCGGGACCGGGATGCTCTGCTGCCGGCCGGTCCGGCTCGCCGCCATGGCCAGCGGGACCGTGTCGTGCTGGGCGCCTCGGATCGCCGCGGCCGACGCGGTGAGCCGCTCCGGACGGGCGCGGAAGTAGGCGACGGTCCGGCGCAAGCCCTCGGTGATGTCGATCTCCGGCTCCCAGCCCAGCTCTTCGCGGGCGCGGGTGATCACCGGGCGGCGTCGGGCCGGGTCGTCGACCGGCAGCGGATGGTGTTTCACCTCGGAGGTGGAGCCGGTCATCGCCAGGACGATCGCGGCGAGTTCGGAGACGGTGCGCTCGACGGGGTTGCCGAGGTTGAACGGGCCCATCGCGGAGGAGTCGAGGAGCGCGAGGAGACCACGGACCAGGTCGTCGACGTAGCAGAAGCTCCGGGTCTGCTCGCCGTCTCCGTAGATGGTGAGCGGTTCACCGGTGAGGGCCTGGGTGATGAAGCTGGAGACCACCCTGCCGTCGTGCGGGCGCATCCGGGGACCGTAGGTGTTGAAGATCCGCGCGATGCCGACGTCGAGGTGGTGCGTGCGGCGGTACGCGGCGGACACCGCCTCGGCGTATCGTTTCGCCTCGTCGTAGACGCTGCGGGGCCCGATGGAGTTGACGTTGCCCCAGTACGCCTCCTCCTGCGGGTGGACCAGTGGATCGCCGTAGACCTCGCTGGTCGAGGCGAGGATGAAGCGGGCGTCGTGACGCAGTGCCAGACGCAGGGCGTTCTCGGTGCCCCGGCTGCCGACCGAGAGGGTCTCCAGCGGACGGCGCAGGTAGTCGGGCGGGGAGGCGGGGGACGCGAGGTGGGCGACGGCGTCGACGCGGCCGGCGACCTCCACGGCCTCGCTCACGTCGGCGTGCTGGAACTCGAAGGACGGGTCCGACAGAAGAGGGGCGATGTTCTCGGGGTCGCCGGTCGAGAAATCGTCCAGGCACACCACCGAGTCGCCGCGCCGCAAGAGCGCCTCGCACAGGTGCGACCCAAGGAAACCACCGCCGCCTGTCACGGCAACGCGCATGTGTTTCTCCAGGGATGAGAAGTGGTACGGCCGCACCCCGTGCGTACGGTCAGCCACAGGGCAGTTGGCCGGACGAGCTGACATGCGGAGCACTCTCGTAATTGCAGGACGAGAGTATGGGCATACGTAGACATTTCCGGGGAGGCAAATCGTTGGCTGGGCCGTTCGGCCGATATCACCGGGGCCCGCCCTCGGGGCCGCTGCCCTTGCGGCATTGCTTGCGCATTCGAAACCGGGGAGTCGCCGGCCTCACACGCAGGGGTGAGGCCGAGTCGCGTGCGCCCGGTGCGCGGCGCGTGCGCGCGGCGCGTGCGCCCGGCGCGCGGCGCGTGGGGTTCGGCGCGCGGCGCGTGGGGTTAGGCGCATCGTGAAGCTGTACGGGGGCTCCGGCCAGGAGGTGGCGGCCGGGCAGGAGGTGCTGGGCAACGGCCCCTCGTCCGGGCCACGACCCGACTTCCCGCCTGCAAGACCCTGAAAGGTCAGGCCCTGGTGCGAAGGCCCGCGAGGAGCCGGTCGAGTGCCTGCTCCCCCGCCTGCGGGTCCCCACCCCGCGCGATCCAGAGCGCGGCCTCGTTCATCGCCCCCGAGAGCAACCGGGCCAGGGGCTCCACGGGCTGATCGGCGATGATCCCCACTGCGGCGAGCGCGGTCAGGGCCTCCGCGAGATGCCGGGCGGAGGACTCCTCGTCCATGGCCCGCCACTCGTCCCAGCCGAGCACGGTCGGCGCGTCGACCAGCAGAATCCGCCGCACCGCCGGGTCGGTTCCCGCGGCCAGGAAGGCCCGGCAACCGGCCCTCAGTTGCTCCCAGAGGTCCTCGTGCCGCTCGGCGGCGGTCGCGACCCGCTCCCCCAGCTCCTGCTGGATCTCGCCCACGACAGCCCGGAAGAGCCCGGCCTTGCTGTCGAAGTGGTGATAGGCGGCCCCCTTGGTGACCCCGGCGCCCCGCGCCACCTCGGCCAGCACCACGTGGTGGTACCCGTCGGCGGCGAACCGCCGCCGCCCTTCGGCCAGCAGCGCTCGCCGCGTGGCCGCCCTTTGCTCCGCCCGGCTGACCGTCATCGAGCGCACCGCCCTTCCCATGTCGCATACCGAGGGTATGCTAACGCCATGATTCACATACCGAGGGTATGCGAAATGAAGTCGAGGGAGCCTGCCATGACGAACGAACCCACGACCACGCCCAGGACCGCGCTCGGCGGCTTCTACCCGGTGCTCGCAAGCCGGGACGTGGCGGCCTCCCGCGACTTCTACACCCGCCACCTCGGGTTCGAGGTGACCTTCGAGGCGGACTGGTACGTCAGCATGCGCCGCCCCGACGCCTCGCACTACGAGCTGGCCCTCCTCGACTGCACCCACGCGACCGTCCCCGAAGGCCACCGGGGCGCGCTTCAGGGGGGCTTGCTGCTGAACTTCGAGGTGGACGACGTCGACTCCGAGCATCAGCGGCTCGTGGCGGAGGCCGGCCTGCCCGAAGTACTGCCGCTGCGTACCGAGGAGTTCGGCCAGCGCCACTTCATCGTCGCCGCCCCGGACGGTGTGCTCATCGACGTCATCACCGTCGTCCCGCCCAGCGAGCAGTACGCCGCTCAGTACAGCGTCTGACACCCGGGCCCCGAGGACCGGGCAGCTCACGGTCCCGGGGCATCGTCCCGTGCGGCGGCAGGGCGGAAGGTACGCCGCGCACGGGACGTCGTACGGCCCGTGCGCTACGTCAGGACGAGAGGCACGGTGATGGTGAGGTGTTCGTCCGTGGTCGGCCGGGCGGAGGCAAGAGCGTTCATACGAGCTGCGAGGTGGCCGATCACCCGGCTGGTCAGGTCCTCGTCCCACTGCGCTGTGCCTTCCGGCGGCAGCCTCATCTCCTCGATGGCAGGTGGGTTGCCTCCGATATAGCGCGCGGTGTCCGTGTTGACGACCCAACAGGCCAGTGCGATCTTCACCTGACCCGGTGCCGCCCACTGCGCCCGTACGTGGGCGCACATGGTGAAGTCGTCCCCGCCGGATGTGACCGTCGTGGAGAACGGCCTGCCACGGGGGTACTGCTGCAGCAGCTTGCGTACTGCCGGTTCCACAACCGCTCGCGCCATAGGTTCCGAGTACACCGTATGCCCCCCTGTCGAGCCTGGCCTTCAGCATCCCAGACGGGGCCTGCGAGGGACAGACCGGCCGCCGTCCCGACCGGGATCGCCTGCCGTCTTCGAGGTACTCCTCCGCCAGGTCCCGCGGTGGCGGAGGCCGAGCAGGGCCCGGGCCCGGGCCCGTAGCAGCAGGGCCACGCTGAGGTTCCGGGCGGAGCCCGTCGTGCCCGGGCCGCGCTCCGTCGCGAGAGCGTCAGGTGGCCGTGGGCCGGGGCGCCAGCGCGGTGCCGCACCGGCTGCAGAACCGCGCGTCCACCTCGATCGCGTGCCGTTGGCATCGGCCGCACACGAGGTGCACCGCGCATTGCTCCGTGAGGGGTTCGGTCCTGGGCGGCCTGCCGATGCTCATGCCGGCACGCCTGCGGTGCGCCGTGAGGTAGACCAGCCCGTCCGGGCCGGCTCGCAGCCCGCGGGCGGCGCCTCGCGGAAGGAGCGTGAGAGCGCCGGGAACGAGCTCCGACGCGGCGCCGTCCACGGTGACGGAGCCTCCACCCGCGACGGCCAGGAGCAGCACGTCGACCTCGGCCTCCGTGTGGACGGCGACATCGGTGCCCGGCAGGAGCCGCACCACGTTGGCGTCCAGCTGGCGCCCGGACGCACCCAGCCGCCACAAGGCACCGCTCTGGCCGTCCGGTGCGGCCGCGATCAGGTCCGCGACCGTGACCGCCACGGCTTCCTCCTCGGCCACCTCGGTCCTCTTTCTGCAAAGTGTCGGCGTTGACGACTGCCATGATCTCGCATCGGCGGACGGCGGTCGTACGAGGCGCGATGACAGGGGAGCTGTCGGCGGGCGGCCCGCGGGCTTGACGTACCCAGGATGCCCGGTCGGAGGCGCGGAACGTCCGGAGGTGCCTCGGGTCGGCGTGGTCCCCCACGCGTGGGAGGCCTGCCGGAGAAACGGCTGGCGGAGCCGGCGGGGCGCTTGCGAGCATGCGCGTATGAAAACGACGGGGGATGAACGGATCGACGTGGTGCCGCTCGGCACGACGCGGGTCCAGGGCACGGTCGAGGCGATCGCCGGAGGGCGGCTCCTCGTTCGTACGCCGGGACTTGTGGAGGTCCATGACCGCGAGGGCTTCCTGACGGGCAGGGGCCGGAGCGCGACCGCCACTCTGCGCACGCCGGAGCAGGGCCGAGCGGCCCCCGGACCCGATGGCGGGTTCGTGGTGGCCGAGGTGGCGTCGGTGCGGGCGGTGGATTCCGACGGCAGCACGCGCTGGGAGTTCGCCCACGACCCTTGGCACGGCGTGGCCCGGGCGCACTCCACCCCTTCCGTCAGTCCGGACGGACGGTTGGTGAGCGTCCTCGTGCCGACGCTGGAGCCCGACAGCCGGAAAGCGGCCCTGGTGTACGACCTGGAGCCGGGTCGCAACTACACCTGGGACGAGCTGGTGCTCCTGGACGCCGCCACCGGCGAGGTCCGCGGCCGTCGGCAGATCCGTTCGCTGGCGTCGGGCGCGTCGCAGTGCTGGCACCCGGACGGCGGGGCGGTGGTGGTGTCCTGCTGGACCGCCTGGCAGAGCTGGTCGACGTGGTGGGTCGATCCGCGCACCGACGGTCTGCCCCTTCTCGGCAGCACGTGGATGTACGCGCTGGCGGGGTTCCTTCCGGGCTTCCGGGCGCTGACGCAACGGTACGCCGAGTACCTCTTCGCCGACGACGACCGTGATGAGCTGGCGGTGTACGACCTCGGCTCCGGGGAGCGGACCGGGCTGCTGGATCTCGCGGAGCTGTGCCTCGACCCGGAGAACGACGAGTTCTTCTCCGCCCAGGTCCTGGACGAACGGCATGTCCTGGTTCCGGGCCGGGTCCACCCGCTGGGCGGAGCGCCGGAGACGCGGCACTGGCTTCTGCACACGGACACGCTGCGTCCGCTCGGCCGGCTGAACTACCCGGTGCCGGTCGACGAGGACGTCACCGTGCTACGAGACGGCACGTGGCTCACGCGCGACGGCGACCGGCTGCACCGCTGGTCGCTGGCCCGCACGGGCACATGACATGTCGAACCACGTGGTCACGCCGTCAGGTTCAACCGGACGGCGTGGCCACGGGCACGACGCCGAACCACTGCTCGGCGCCGTACTCCTCGAACCGCTCGGCCTCCCACGCTCGGACGACGGGGGCCGTCCTGCCCAACGGGCCCTCTGAGAAGCCATCTCAATTGGCTCGGTAGGCTGTGGGATGTAGCGGGGATCGTTGAGCGGCTGGTGCCGGATGAGCTGTGGGAGTTGTTCCAGCGGGTAGTGCCTGAGGCTCCTCCGTGCACCCTGATCTGCTACCGCAGACTCAACTCACCAAATGAGGTGACTTCAGCCGTAAGGGTTGTCTCGTAAACTCCGACGGCCCTGGCTTCGACTGTCATCGGAAGGCTTGGTCAGGCGTCACTGCGACCGGGAGCCCAGCCGGTGTGCTGGGCCCAGGCGTCAGCGCGTCGGATGATGTCCCATACGAAGGCATCTTTTGCTTGGACATAGCCGGTGCGGTCGTTGCGGAATTTGGCTGCGCAGTGCTTCTTGGCTACCGCGTACTCGTTCGCGGCAGCCGTGTGGCACCGGAGGTAGTCGCGAAACAGTAGGGGGAACTGCTGTGAGAAGCTGCCCAGTTGCCGTACGTGCACGTGGGTACGGCGCTGACCTGGAGATTCCCGGAAGTATCGTTTGGTCCGTTCGGGATTGTCCGCCCGGTATACGAGCCCCATCTCTGTCAGCGGGCGCAGAAATGCATCCGTCGCTTCCAGCGATGCCACTGAGACCTGGATGTCAATCACCGGCTTGGCCGCCAATCCTGGCACCGAGGTGGACCCGATGTGGTCGATACGAGCCGCAGCATCACCGAGGGCGACACGGAGGCACGTGCCCCACTCGGCGAACATGGCTGGCCAAGCAGGGTCGTAAGGCACGATCTCGACTGACTCTCCCATACTGAGAAGTGTTGCAGGGCTTGCCGCAACCGTGATGCGCGGCTGCCGCCGCCTGCACCGCCGCTGCGAGTGCAAGGCCGAGCACTTCCCGGCCTTTGCTGGGATGGCAGCCGCTCTCATCTGCTATCGCAGGCTGGCGGCCTGACGGGCAGCGTCCGGAAATGGGACGATCCACAGCGTGATCGGATGGATGCGCCACACCCCGCGCTGGGCGGTCATATCGGTCTGCGTGATCGCGGCCATGCTGCTCTTCGTCGGCGCTTCCGCGCATGTAGCCGACCTTCTCAGCCACGGTCTGCACCCCTACGACTGGGCACCGGGCTGGCTCAACCTCTACTGGTCGTCGCTGGCGCTGTTCGACACGCTCGCCGCTGTGTTCCTGATCAGTGGCAAACGCCGAGGCGTCGACCTCGCCTGCGTCATCATGGTGACCGACCTCGCCGCCAACTGGTACGCGGTCTACGGCATCCAGCACAGCAGCTTCGCCGCTCAGCCTGGCGTTCAACGACTGACCGTCTTCGCCGCACTCGTCCTGGGAACGGCACCGTTTATCCGACGACACCTAACCAAAGGAGATGACGTCTAAACCGCCCCTTCCGTCGGCTGCGCACCGGCCTCGGGCCCGCACGACGTGCGCAAGGCCTCCCATGCTTCCCGGCCGCGTCCCTGGGTGAAGAGGTGTGTGACGGAACCCGAGTCGATGTCCATGATCGCGTAGTGCTCGGCAGTGAGGGACAGGTCTCCCCAGGGCTCGCGGGTATGGGCCCGGGCCAGCGTGTGGCCGCACGCCGTGCACCTGATCCAGGGGACCAGGAGGAGCTGATCGCTCAGACCGACGGTGGTTCCGGGAAGCGGCACTTCGGCCGCGTCCTCGATCAGCCGCAGGACCGAGGCGGTCCCAGCGCCGGCACACCGGCCGAGGAGCGGCTCGAGCGGCCGGGGCCACATGCCCCAGGCTTCGCCGACGACGGCGATCTCGGCGCGGGTGCTCTCGTCGATGGCCACGTGGTGCCGCAGCAGGGCGGCGACGAGCAGGTCGAGGCCGCGTTCCTGCTCGCCGATACTCCAACAGTCCGCGACGCGCTGGGCGTCCTCGGCAGGAAGGAGAGCGGCGAGCCGGTGCCACACGGCGGATTCATCGGTCATACGGGAAGGCTAGGGCTTGTAGCGAAAGTGGTTGGTCGTGACTCTGTGACCTGTGTTTCTATGCCCGGGTGAACATCGAGAGCTCCGGGGTGCCGGACGAGGGGCCGAGCCGCTGGGTCCGGCACAGGGCTGATGGCGATGTTGCGGAATGCGTACGGGTCCTGGCGGAGGTCCATGCGCGCGACGGCTATCCGGTGAACTGGCCGGACCAGCCCGGCGAGTGGCTGATGCGCGGCCCCCTGCTGGGCTCCTGGGTCGCCGAACTCGAAGGCGGCCTGGCCGGGCATGTCAGTTTGTCGCAAGGCGGTGAAGGCGATCTGGCCCCGACGTTGTGGAGCGAGCGGAACGGGGCGACGCGGGGTATGACCGCCGTGGTGAGCAGGCTGTTCGTTGCCCCGCAGGCGAGGGGACATCGGATCGGTGCACTGCTGATCGGTAAGGCAGTGGAGGAAGCGCGGCGTCGTGGCCTGCATCCGGTGCTCGACGTCGTCGCATCCGATACCGCGGCGGCAGCCCTGTACGAGCGGCTGGGCTGGGAGCTCATGGCCACCGTCGAGCAGCGGTGGAGTCCGCACCAGACGGTGGCCATCCACTGTTACGCAGCGCCATCGTGACGTGGTCAGTCATAGCCACTCGTTGACGGCCGCGACGAGGACGGTCGCCTCGTAGCGGACCGCGGGCTTGTCATACCTCGTACCTCGCACCTCGTGGCCGGCCCGGTGCCTCCTGAGGCACTTGATGCCGCACTCGACCGCGTGCCGAGCCTCGTGGCCCTATGGGTCGAACTTCGGCGGCCGGCCGCCGTTCGAACTCCGCTTCTTGCGGTTGCCGGCCTGGTCGGCCTCTCACCCCGCTGCCCGGCCGTGATCACGATGGACAGGCCCCCGTCGTGCGACGTACGCCTCCCCCGGGCCGGCCCCGCTCCCGGTGACCCTCGACGTCGATACCGAGAATCGAGCGCCTGGCGCCTCACAAGGCATCGCCGCGGCCGCGTGCGCGGTCGGGGCGCGGGACCGGGCAGTCGGGGTGAGGCCGACGCCGCCCGGGGGGACGGCTCGCTCCGTCCTCCTGGTCGTCCAGGGGACCGTCAGTCGCCGATCAGCGCGTCCACGACCGCCCTCGCGACGCGGCTCGTCCGCTCCGCTGTCCAGTAGGCCGGCTCCTCCATCGTGGAGACGTAGTAGCCGCGGGTCAGGAGGGAGAGGACGTCGGCCGCGAGGTCGGCGTCCTGGACCCCGGCGGCGGCGGAGGCGTCGAGGAACTCGGCGCGTGATTCGCGTGGCTCGCGGCGGTCGACGCCGTCGGGGTCGACGTCCGCCGTCGAGAGCATCTCGACCCAGAGGGTGCGGAGCAGCAGGTCCTCGGGCTCCGTGCTGAGGTGCCATTCCACCGTGGCGCGCAGTCGGTCCGCGCCGCTCCGGTCGCCCAGGTGGGCTTCCAGGTCCGCGCGCCACCGGGACTCCGCCGCGCGCACGGCGTTGGTGATGAGAGCCATCCGCGTGCGGACGTAGTTCGTGACCATCGCGGTGGATCCGCCGAGCTCCTTGGCCACGGCCCGGATGGTGATGGCGCGCGCGCCGTCCCGGGCGGCGACAGCGAGGGTCGCCTCGGCGATTGCCTTGCGGCGCTGGACTTCGTCGACGTCGATCGGCATGAGAGCAACCTAGCTCAGAGGGGGTTGACGTTGAACGCCTCTAGATGCAACGCTGTTATATCACGTTGTTTTTCAAAGGTTGGCTCCCTGGAGGGACTTCATGAACCTTGCCGTCCACCGCGTCACACCGGAGCCCGTCCCTCCCCACGCGCGGCAGCACCACGTGCGCATGCGCGACGGCGTGCGGCTGGCCACCGACGTGTACGGCGCCGACCCGGAAGCGGCACCCGCGCCGACCGTCCTGACCCGCCTGCCCTACGACAAGAACAGCCGGTACGCGTTCTTCGACAAGATCGCGGAGAGGTTCACGGCACGCGGCTACGTCGTGGTGGTCCAGGACGTACGGGGCAAGTTCCGCTCGGAGGGGCGGACGCTCGGCTGGACGGGAGAGGTCGACGACGGCTACGACACCATCGAGTGGATCACCCGTCAGTCCTGGTCCGACGGGATCGTGGGCATGTTCGGCGACTCGTACTACGGATTCACCCAGTGGTCGGCGGTCTCCAGCCAGCACCCCGCCCTGCGCGCCATCGTGCCCCGCGTGACCTCCACCTCGAACGCGCCCGGCATCGCCACCTACGACTCCGGCTCCGGCCGCCAGCCCCTGTGGCTGGAGGGGGCCACCTACCAGGCGCAGGTGTGGACGGACCGCGACAGCTACGAGTTCGACGTCGACCTCACCCGGCGCCCGGTCATCGCCGCCTACGAGGAGGCGTTCGCCGCGATCGGGAAGCGCTCGGCCGGGTTCGACCTCGTCGTCGGCGGCATCCCCCTCTCCCCGTACAACGGTCCGCACCCCTACGACGCCCGCCCGGTACCGGTGCTGCACTGCGTGGGCTGGTTCGACAACCTCGGCATCGCCCACATGCGCGACTACACGGAGCTGGCCAAGCGTCCCGGCTGGGCGGCCGTCCAGTACCTGATCGCCGACACCATCGACCACGAGAACTACTTCCTGGAGGACGCCCCGGCGACGCCCGAGACCGACCACCTGGCCGGCGAGAAAGCCCTCGCTCGCATGCTGGACTCCTACACCGGCCCCGCGATCGAGTTCTTCGACGTCTTCCTGAAAGGCATCGCCCGGCCCGACTCGCTGCCCCGGGTGCGCTGGAAGCTCGGCCACGCCGGCTGGCGCACCG
Organism: Streptomyces sp. NPDC036822; assembly: GCF_055609145.1. Taxonomy (NCBI): domain Bacteria; kingdom Bacillati; phylum Actinomycetota; class Actinomycetes; order Kitasatosporales; family Streptomycetaceae; genus Streptomyces; species Streptomyces sp. NPDC036822. Next base: position 29,449 of record NZ_JBVJPY010000025.1, on the reverse strand, counting down.
CGGCCACCTGGCCGCTGCCCGAAGCCGCCTCCACCGAGCTGTACTTGGCTGCTCCCGGCGCGGCGAACGGCACGGTCCCCGGCGGACTGCTGACCCCGCGCCCGGCCGGGACACCGGAAGCGGCGGAGTGGCGGTACGACCCGGACGATCTCGTGCCGTCCGCCGCGACCGACACCTTCCTGCAGCTGCGCGACCACGCCGACGAGCGCCGCACACTCGACCGCGACGACGTCCTCGTCTTCACCGGCCCCGCCGCCGACCGGCCGCTCGACCTCGCAGGTCCCGTCCACGCGGTGCTGCACGTGGAGAGCACGGCGCCCACCTTCGACATCCTCGTCCGTCTCCTCGACCTGGCACCGGACGGCACGGCGCGCCTGATCGTGCGGGGATGCGCCCAGGCCGACGGGCCGGGCGAGGCGGAGATCGCCCTGGGGCACACCGGCTACCGGGTGCGTCCGGGCCACCGTCTCGCGCTGATGATCGCCGGCAGCGACTTTCCGAACCACCTGCCCAACTCCGGTTCCCTGGAGTGTCCATGGCGGACGACCGCTCCCCAGGGGAGCCGGCAGAAGCTCCGCACCGGCTCAGCCCACCCCTCCCGCCTGTGTCTGACCGTCCTGCCCGAAAGCGGCGAATAGCCCCTGCACCTGGAGGGCTCATGCTCCCTCTTCGACACCTCCCCCGTACGCCACCGCCAACCGGTTCGGCAGTGCGCCGCCCTGCTGGGGAACAGCGCCCTGAAGGAGGCGGTCCGAGATGAGTGTCCGCTTCGTCGCCACTCGGCTGGGCATGCTCGTCGTGACCGTGCTCGTCTCCAGCCTGGCCATCTACGGCGCGATGTTCCTCACGCCCGGGGACCCCGCCACGCTGCTCGTCGGCGGCAGCCGGGACCCCGACCCCGCCGTGCTGGCGCAGATCCATCGCGAGTACCACCTGGACGATCCGTTCGTCCAGGGCTACTGGCACTGGCTGAGCAACTGCCTGCGGGGCGACTTCGGCACGTCCCTCGTCTACCGCGACTCCGTGGCCGGCCTCATCGGCGCGCGCGCCGGCGACACCTTCGCACTCGTCGCCTACGCCTCCGTCCTCGTCCTCATCGCCGGCACCGTCATCGGCACCGTCGCCGCCCTGCGCGGCGGACGCACGGAGACGCTGACCACGACCCTGACGGCGGGCGCGATGGCCGTACCGACCTTCATCATGGCGGTCCTGCTCATCTGGCTCTTCGCCGTCCAGCTGCCGTGGTTCCCCGTCTACGGCTCCGGCGAGGGCTTCACCGGGACGCTGACACACCTGACACTGCCCGCCGTCGCGCTGGCGATGACCTGGATCGGGTACGTCGCTCAGGTCACCCGGACCGCCGTCCGCGCGGAGATGCGCTCCGAGCACGTGGAGACCGCCCGCAGCCGTGGTGTCCCCGAGCGCACGGTGATCCGACGGCACATCCTGCACAACGCCTCCGGCCCCGTCTTCGCCGTCTCCGGCGTCGGCATCGCCGGACTCATCGCCACCGCGGCCGTCGCCGAGCAGGCCTTCGGCACCGGAGGGCTCGGAGCCCTCATGATCGAGGCCGCGTCCAAGCAGGACATGGCCGTCGTGCAGGCCGTGTCGTTGATCTTCGTGGTCGTCTTCGTCGTCATCAACACCACCGTCGACCTGGTCAGCGCCGCCCTCGACCCACGGACCGCACAGAAGGGGGTCCGATGACCACCGCCCTGTCCACGCGCGTCGCGCCCTGGCGGCGGGCCGGACACCCCCGCGACCACCTGACGTTCGGCGCGGGATGTGTCGTCGCCCTCTTCGTCCTGCTGGCCGTGCTCGGACCGCTGCTGGCCCCGCACGACCCGAACGCCGTCGACCCCCTGAACGTCAACGCCGGACCGTCCCCCACTCACCTCCTGGGAACGGACGACACCGGACGCGACCTGCTGTCCCGGCTGATCGCCGGAGCCCGTGCCAGCCTTGCCGCCCCCGCCGTCGTCATCGCCGTCTCCACCACGCTGGGCACCCTCCTCGCGCTGGCGGCGGCCTGGTTCGGCGGCCGGCTCGACCGGTTCGTCTCGGGCGCCCTGGACATCGTCTTCGGCTTCCCCGGGCTCATCATGGCCGTCCTCGTCGCCGCGGTCTTCGGCGCCGGGCTCACCGCACCGATCGTCGCCCTGTCGATCGCCTATCTCCCCCTGATCACGCGCGTCGTGAGATCCGCCGCGATCAAGGAGCGCAACCTGCCCTACGTCTCGGCTCTCCAGCTCCTCGGCGCGCCCACCGCCCGCATCTGGCTACGGCACCTCCTGCCGAACCTGCTGCCGCTGGTCCTCGTCCAGGCCACCATCGGATTCGGTTACGCCCTGCTCGACGTGGCGGCGATCTCCTTCCTCGGTCTGGGCAGTCAGCCGCCGGACCCCGAGTGGGGACTGATGGTCGCCAACGGCGCCCCCTCCATCCTCGCCGGCCAACCGCAGCAGTCGCTGTACGCGGGCATCGCCATCCTGGTCGTCGTGGTCGCGTTCAACCTGCTGGGGACGGGCCTGTCCCGACGTCTGCTCGGAGAGAACGCATGAGTGCCACACCGCTGCTCCGGATCGACGCGCTCGGTATCGATCTGCCCCTGGACGGAGCACCGCGCACCGTCGTCCACCGCGCCGACGTCACCCTCCCCGAGGGCACGGCCGTCGCCCTGGTCGGCGAATCCGGATCCGGCAAGTCCCTGACGGCCCGCTCCGTGATGGGCCTCCTGCCGGAGAACGCCCGGATCCACGGGGACATCCTCTTCGACGGGGAGTCCGTCCCGCGGATGACGCCCGAGCGCCTGCGCACCTTCCGCGCGCGGGAGGTCGCCATGGTGTTCCAGGACCCCCGCGCCCACATCAACCCGGCCCGCGGCGTCGGCGACTTCCTGATCGAGGGACTGACCACCACACGCCGTGTCCCGGCCGCCGAAGCGGCCAGGAAGGTCACCGGGATCCTGCGCGAGGTCGGCATCACCGATGCCGACCGGCGCATGCGCCAACGGCCCCACGAGCTGTCCGGCGGCCTGCTCCAGCGCGTCATGATCGCCGCCGCGCTGGCCGCCGAACCCCGCCTGCTCCTCGCCGACGAGCCGACCACCGCCCTCGACGTGACCACCCAGGAAGAGGTCATGGCGATCATCGGCGAGGCCCGTGAAGCCCGCGGGCTCGCCATGCTGTTCATCACGCACGATCTGGAGCTCGCGGCAGCCGTGTGCGACCGGGTCGTGGTGATGTACGCGGGCACGACCGTGGAGGAGCTGCCCGCCGACCGGCTGCGCGGGCGCGCCGCCCACCCGTACACGCGCGCCCTGCTCGCCTCCCGCCCCTCGGTCTCCGACCCCGCCGCGGAACTGCGCTCGATCCCCGGCCGGCCCCTGTCCGGCTTCGAAGCGCCCGGCGGATGCGCCTTCGGCGACCGATGTCCCCGGGTCCAGGACCTGTGCCGCGGTGACCGGCCGCGGCCGACCCCCGCCGGTGACGCCACAGCGGCCTGCCACTTCCCCCACACGCTCTCGCCCGAGGAGGCCGGAAGTGATGCTTGAGGTACGCGCATTGCGCAAGGAGTTCGGTGACTTCGTCGCGGTGGAAGACGTGACGTTCTCGCTCCCGGAGCACGGGTCACTGGCGATCGTCGGCGAGTCGGGCTCGGGCAAGACGACGACCGCCCGCATGATCGCCGGGCTCGAGTCACCGACCGGCGGACGCGTCGTCGTCGCCGGTGACGAGCGCCGGCCCGGGCGGCCGCGGGCAGGCGAGCGCCGTGCGCGCGGCCGGCAGATCCAGATGGTGTTCCAGGATCCCTACTCGTCCCTCGACCGGCGACAGCGCGTCGGGGACGCCGTCGCCGAGGCGGTCGCCCTGCACCGGCACCTGCCCGCGGACCGGCTCCGAGACCGCGTGGCCGAACTGCTCGACATGGTGGGCCTGGACGACCGGCAGGCACGTTCACTGCCGAAGGCCCTCTCGGGCGGACAGCGCCAGCGCGTCGCCATCGCCCGCGCCCTGGCCGCCGAGCCCCGGGTACTGATCCTGGACGAGGCCATCGCCGCCCTGGACGTGTCCATCCAGGCACAGATCCTGACCCTGCTCGCCCGTATCCGGGCGGACACCGGTACCGCCCTGCTGTTCATCACGCACGACCTGGGCGCCGTCCGGCACATCAGCGACGACGTCCTGGTGATGCGGGCCGGAAGGATCGTCGAACACGGCCCCGCCGCAGGGGTCCTCGGCGACCCCCAGGACCTCTACACCCAGCGCCTCATCGCCTCCATCCCGAAGCCGGGCTGGACGCCGCGAAGGAGGGCGGACGGAGCCGCCGCCTGACGTCCGGGACGCCACGCGGCCCACACGGGAAGACGTCTGTCCCGGCGAGGGGGCGGGACAGACGTCTTCCTACGGCGTGCCGGCCCCGACAAGCTGCGTGCCGACGAAGCACACTGCCAGCGGTCCTACGGGCATGGCCGCCGAAGGGCGAGGCGCAGACGGCGAGGCCCCGCACAGCACACGCTGTGCGGGGCCTCGCCGTCTCGTAGGCCGTCACCGTGGACTCCGCGAGGCGGTCGTGTGGTCCGCCGGGACAGCCTCCTAGGTGTGCATCTGCCGGAGCTTGCTTACACCTGGGCTGGGGTCTGCTTTTGGTTGCGGACTTCCAACATGTGGCGGATGTCGTCGAGGCGCCCCGCGCCCGGGCTGTGGCGGCTCGTGACGCCGGAGCGGATCACGTCGAGGACCGCCAGGCCACGTTCGTCGCCGCGCAAGGCGAGCCCGGCGGCGGCCTCGATCCTGACGTCGAGGTGAGGGTCCGTCAGGTGCGCCGCCATGACGGCGCGCAGCTCCGGGGTGTCGATTGGAGGCTGGAACCGCCTGAAGGCGTTGAAGCTGTAGAGCGCGCTCGCCCTGATCGCGGGGATGGGATCTGCGGCCAGGCGCATGAGGGCCGCGACGGCGTCGTGGTGCTCGCCCGTGCCGACGAAGAGATTCGCGGCGACCCTTCGGCGGACATCCGGGTCGGCGTGGTCGGCGTGGACCAGGATCGCCGGCGCCGCCCCGGTGGAGCAGTAGGAGGCGAAGGCGTCAATGATGGTGGCGAGGGCGTAGGGATCCTGCTCGCTGTCCAGCAGCGGGCGCAGGAACTCGGCCGCCTCACGAGCGAACGGCATCTCGTCGTCCATGACGGAACCGATGCCGAACCCCAGGAAATTCACCGTATCGAGCCCGAAGCGCCTGCGGCTGAGAGAAGAGGTGTCGGTTGCGACGTCGCGTGCCCAGTCGAACGTCTCCTGGTCCTCCCGCAATCCCAACCGGAGGAGCGAGGCGAACCAGTCGTCGTGGTGGGGGTCGGCGTGGACCAAGGCGCGAGCCATCAGTTCGTCCGGCGAGCGGCGGATGCCGAGCGCAGCCTCCAGATCGGTGATGATCGCCCGATGAGCGGGAGGCGGATCGCTCCTGATGCCGGCCTCGGAGGCCATCGCGTCCTGCGCCGTGCGAAGTGCGCGGCGATGCGGGCTGTCGGCGCTCGACGGGTCTCGGTCGCGCGACAGCAGAGCCTGCAGGACCCCGTACATGCCTCGCTCGGCTGCCCACGTCACAGGGTCGACACCGCCGTCCCAGGGACGGGTCACGTCGACGTCCCAGACGACCAGCCAGTCGACGACCTCGTGGCGTCCAGCCTTCGCGGCGGCAGCGAGCAAGGTCACGGCGTCATCACCGGCGAGTTCGTCCGCGGTTACGTCGTCCAGGAGCTCGAACACCGCGACGTCGTCGCCGCGCTCGACAGCCGCCAGCAGCGGGGGAAGGTGCATCGGGTGATTGTGCCCCCGCGAGAGACGACAGGGCGAACGGATTCCGGGCGAGGCCGCCACGATCCGCCGGAGGGAAGACCGACGGCGCGCCCCAGCGGTCGGGTGGGACCGCCGGGGCACGCCGTCGAGAGGCTGAGGGAGCGGGCGATCAGCCGGTCTGTGCCCAGGAGAGGGTCGGCCGGGTGCGCGTGGCCCGGGTCTCGATCGCCGTGGCCACGTGGAGCAGCAGGTCCTCCTGGAAGCGTCCGCCGATCAGCTGCACGCCGGACGGCAGTCCGTCGCGCAGGCCGGTGGGCACGGAGACGGCCGGGAAGCCGAGAACAGGGACCGCCTGCATCGGCCACTGCGCGGCCAGCAGTTCGCTCACGCGGGCGTCGCCTGCGAGGTCGGCGTCCTGCTCGAACGGCGGTTCGGCGCAGACGGGTGTCAGGACGATCCGGTCGTGGCCCAGGAACTGCTGGAGGCGGCTGATGAGGGTGCCGCGGCGGGCGTAGCCCCGGATGTAGTCGGTGAGGGTGGGCTGCTCGCCCCAGGTCTCGGCGGCGGCGGCGAACGAGGCGGCGAGCGAGACGCGTACGGTGTCGTCGCCGAACATCTCGATCTCGGACATCATCGTCTTCAGCTCCTGGTAGAGCAGGAGCGACCACAGCCGGGCGGCCTCGCCGAGGAGGGGAAGGTCGACCTCCTCGACCTCGTGGCCGGCGTCGCTGAGCCAGCGGGCCGCGTCGTCGACGGCGGCGTCGACGCCGGGATGCGGCTTCACACCTCCGGCGTCGCGGACGACCGCGACCTTGACCCGGCGGGGCTCGCCCAGCGGCGGGCGCACAGGGAGGCCCACGGGGTCGGTCAGGTCGGGGCTGACCATGGCGTGCAGACCGAGCCGGACGTCGTCGACGGTCCAGCCCAGCGTGCCGTGGACCGCCATGGTCTGGAAGGACAGCGGGCTGTCGAACTCCTCGGCGCCGCGCGGCTCCACCCCGGAGACGAGCCCCATGGTGGGGCGCAGGCCGACGGCGCCGCAGCAGTAGGCGGGGAAGCGGACGGACCCGCCGATGTCGTTGCCCTGTGCGATGGGCGTCATGCCGGCGGCGACCGACGCGGCGGCGCCGCCGGAGGAGCCGCCCGGAGTGTGGCCGGGGGTCCACGGGTTGAGGGTCTTTCCGTGCAGGTCGTTGCCAGTGAACCAGCGCACGGAGAAGGCCGGGCTGTTGCTGCGGCCCAGCAGGGTCGCGCCCGCGTCGCGGAGGCCGGCGATACAGACCGCGTCGTCCTGGGCGACCGCGTCGGCCCAGGCGGGGACGCCGTGCGACGTGGCGTATCCGCGCTGCGAGGTGTTGATCTTGGTGGAGACCGGGACGCCGAGCAGCGGGGGCAGGTCTCCACCGGCCGCGACCGCCGCGTCGGCGGCGGCGGCCTGGGCCAGGGTGTCCTCCGGCCTGATGTCCACGAGGGCGTTGAGCGCCGGGTTGGTCTCCTCGACGCGGGCGAGGAACGCCTCGGCGACCTCGGTCGCCGAGAACGCCTTCGCGCGGATACCGGCGGCCAGTTCGGCGGCCGAGTGGTCCCACAACGGCCTGTCGCCGGTGGTGTCGGTCATCGTCGTCTCCTGATTCGAAGGGGTGGCGGTCACTTGTCGGTGCCGCCGAGGTAGGCGGCCCACGGCATGCCCATGTACGCGAAGGAGGTCGGCGCGCCGCTGATCCGCTTGTTCATGAACATCCGCTCGTGCGTGGTGGCCAGGAACACCGCCGGGGTGGTGGGGGTGAAGAGGGCCTGGGCCTCGGCGTACGCCGTGGCCGAAGCCGCGGGGTGGGAGGAGGCGCGGGCCTGGTCGAGCAGCCGGCTGACCTCGGGGTTGTCGTAGCCCGTCCAGTTGAAGATGCCACGGGGGGTGACGCTCTCGGCTACGTAGGAGGACGGGTCGGGCATCGTGACGTAGCCGAAGGTGAGGATGAGGTCGAGGCCCTTGCGGACGGAGGGGTCGTAGAAGAGCGAGGACATCTCGGTGGGCTGGAGCTGCTTGATCTCGATGTCGACGCCGATCTTCCCGGCCGCGGCCTGGATGAAGGTCAGCGCCTGCAGTCCGCGCTGGTCGCCCGCGGGGATGGCGGCCACGAGGGGGCGGGAGACCGCGCGGGCCTGCGCGACCAGCTTCCGCGCCTTCTCCGCGTCCGGCTCGGGGACGTCGGGCAGCGCGGCGTAGGCGGCGTCGTACTGGGCGGCGGCCTTGTCCCCCTGCCAGGTCAGCGGTGGGACGAGGGACTTCAGGGTGGTGGCGGCACCGCCGAAGACGTTCTCGATCAGGGCGTCACGGTCGACGACCAGGGACAGGGCGTCCAGAAGCCTGCGGTCGGCCGCGGGCGTCTCGCCGTGGGCGGGGATCAGGAGCACGTTCTGGGTCGACGGGCCGAGGTGCACCGCGCCGTTGCCGGCCTTGCCGAGCGCGGTGGCGCTGCTGGGCGGCAGTTCGTAGGTGCCGTCCACCTCACCGGACAGAAGGGCGCTGGTCAGTGTGTTGTTGTTGGTGATGAACCGGAACTCGACCTGCTTGGCTTTCGGCTTCAGTTTGGGGTCCCAGTAGGCGTCGTTGCGTACGAGGGTGAGGGCGCTGCCGGACTTCCAGGAGCCCAGCTTGAACGGACCGGTGCACATCAGGCCGCCCCTGGTGGTGCCGTAGGCGGAGCCGGCCTTTTCGGTGTACGCCTTCTGATTGACCGCGCCGAACGACGTGGACAGCGCCTTGGGGAGTGTCTGGTCGTACCCCTTGGTGCTCAGGGTCACCTGGTGGGGGCCGGTGGCCTTGACGGAGGTCACGGCGGACAGGTGGTTCCCGTATAGGCCCTGCGTCCTGGGGTCTCGCTGTCGCTGCAGGCTGTGGATCACGTCGTCGGGCGTCATGGGCGAGCCGTCCCAGAACGTGACGTCCGGGCGGAGGTCGAGTACCAGCGTCCGATTGTCGGTCCAGGTGACCTTTCGGGCGAGGCCGGGGCTCAGGGAGAAGTCGGCGTTCATCCGGGTCAGGGTGTCGCAGAGGTTGGCTTCGACGGTCTGGGGCGAGTAGTCGCCGATCTTCGCGGGGTCCAGGGTCGTCGGCTCGCCGTAGGGCAGGGCCCAGGTGATCCGGTCCACCTCGGAGGTGCCGGGGGCCGTGGTGGTGGACAGATCCGCCGGCCTGGGGGTGGCGCTGTTTCCGTTCGACGGGCTGGTGCAGGCCGTGGCGGCCAGCAGTCCCACGCTCGTGAGCACCGTCAGCACCGATTTCTTCGCAGCCATAGCTGATGCTCCTTGCCGAGGGGAGGGAGAAGGAGGGGACGCTCGACATGGGGGAATGACATGGGGGGGAATGAGACACGCCGACGAGCCGTCGTAAACGAACGTCATATAACGCTGTTGCATGTCACGCTTGCATCTGGTGAGCTAGGGCGTCAAGAGCCAGACGTGACCGTCTCGCGCGGACCGGGCTTCCGTCTTCCGGGAACCTTCCGCGCCAGGGCTCGCCGACCAGCGGCGATGCCCTGCGGCCTCATGATGTGCGCCGCCCGCCCGCCTTCCGGGGCGAGCGGCGGCCCGCCCCCGCCCCCGAGGCGAGGACGGGCGGATCGCGCCGGCCGCGCGGGCACACCGCCCCTTCTCACAGAAGCGGAGATCCGCCATGCCCTTCACACCCGCCCTCGACTTCGCGTTCGAGATCCGCGCCGAAGTGTCCGACACGCTGCACATCGGCAACGGTGACGGGGAGGTCACCGAGTTCACCCCCATCACGGGAGGCAGTGTGGACGGGCCCCGACTGCGGGGGACAGTCCTTCCCGGCGGAGGCGACTGGAGCAGCACACGTGGGGAGGTGTGCGAGCTGGAAGCCCGCTATCTGCTCCAGGCGGAGGACGGCGCCGTGATCGACATCGTCAACCGCGGCTACTACCACCCCGCCGCCGACGCTCCGGACCAGTTCGACGGAGAGCTGCAGGTCTCCGAAACCGGGCACTACTACCGCACCTCGCCGGTCTTCCGTACGGACGCCCCCGCCCACCGCTGGCTCGCGGAGACGGTCTTCGTCGGCCTCGCCCGCCCGGACGGCGACAGCGCCGTGATCATCCGCATGTACGCGCTCACCTGAGGGGAGCGCCCCCAGGGCTCGTTCACGGTCCGCGCACCGACCGCGCGGGCCGTGACGCGCCCGCCGCGACCACTGCTCAGGACAGGGATCGCCACGCACCGACCAGCGCCTCCCGGAGTACGCCGACCTGCTCGGCGCTCAGGTCGGCGACCATACGCTCCTCCAGCGCGCGGGCCGGCCCGGCGTACTCGGCGAGCAGTCGCCGCCCCGGGTCTGCGAGCAGGATGAGGCGTTCGCGGCGGTTGGCGGGGTTGGGCTCGCGGCGGATCAGGCCGCGGCTCTCCAGCGCCCGGACCATGTCGGCCATCGACTGGGCGGTGACGAAGGAGTCGCGGGCGAGTTGGGCGGCGGAGATGCCGTCGTGCCGCTCCAGCACCGTCAGGGCGGTGTACTGCAACGCCGTGATCCCGGCGGGCTTGAGCAGCTCCTCCAGACGGGCGCGCACCGCCAGCTCCGTCCTCTTGAGCAGATAGAGCAGCGAGGTGCTCACGTTCGTCCTCCCGTGGTGGGGTTCGGGCGGGTGACGCCGAGAGCTCCCCGCGGTCGGCGCCACCGGGGTGGCGGCGCCTCCTCACCCTAGAGCATTGACAGGAATCCTGTTGATTCTCCAGACTGACGTTCATCAGGATTCCTGTCGATCCCGGCTCGGGCCGGTGCTTCGGCACATCCCCCTTTCCTCCGTACGAGAGGCACCTCTCATGAACCTTCAGGGCAAGGCCGCCGTCGTCACCGGCAGCGGACGCGGTCTCGGACTGGCCTACGCACAGGCCCTCGCTGCAGCCGGCGCCGCCGTGGTCGTCAACGACGTCGACCAGGCCGTCGTCGACGCCGCCGTCGCCTCGATCACGTCCGAGGGCGGCACGGCGACCGGTGTCGTCGCGGCGGTGGGCGACAGCGCGTCGGCGCGGAAGCTCGTGGACACGGCGGTCGAGCAGTTCGGGCGTCTGGACGTGCTCGTCACCAACGCCGGCATCCTGCGCGACCGCGTGCTGTGGAAGATGACCGACGACGACTTCGACGACGTCGTCCGCGTCCACCTGCGCGGCACCTTCACGTGCGCCCGAGCCGCCGCCGTCCGCATGCGCGAGCAGGGCACCGGAGGCCGCCTCGTCCTGATCTCCTCCCCCGCCGGCCAGCGCGGCAACTTCGGCCAGACCAACTACGCCGCCGCGAAGGCCGGCATCGTCGCCATGGCCCGCACCTGGGCCATGGAACTCGGCCGGGCCGGCATCACCGTCAATGCCGTCGTCCCCGTCGCCGCGACCGAGATGACCCGGACGATCCCGGCCTTCGCCCCGGTCATCGAGGAGTCCGAGCGCACCGGCAAGCCGCTGCCGGACTGGCTGCGCAAGGACGAGGGTCTCGGCACCGTCGAGGACGTCGCCGCCCTGATCACCTTCCTTGCCTCGGACGACTCCGACGGAGTCACCGGGCAGGCCATCGGCATCGGCGGCGACCGGCTGGCCCTGTGGGCGCACCCCAAGGAGAAGGCGGTCGCCTTCGCCGACGGAGGCTGGAGCGCCGACGCCCTCGCCACCGAGTGGGCGGGCGGCATCGGAGCCGAGCCGGAGACGTACGGCATCCCCGCGCCGCAGGCCCCGGAGGCATGACATGAGCGGCCTGACACTCGACCTCGACCGGCTCACCGCCATCGACGTACACACGCACGCGGAGATCTCCAAGGACGGCCACGGAGCCCTGAGCTCCGAGCTGTTCGGCGCCTCCGAAGAGTACTTCAAGGCCCACGGACACCGGCAGCCGACCATCGAGGAGATGGCCGGGCACTACCGCGAGCGCCACATGGCCGCGGTCGTCTTCACCGTCGACGCCGAACACGCCACCGGCCACCCGCGGATCTCCAACGAGGAGATCGCCGAGAGCTGCGCCGCCCACGCCGACGCCCTGATCCCCTTCGCCAGCGTCGACCCGCACAAGGGCCGGGCGGGCGTGCGCGAGGCCCGGCGCCTGGTCGAGGAGTACGGCGTCCGCGGCTTCAAGTTCCACCCCAGCATCCAGGCGTTCTCCCCGAACGACCCGCTCGCCTACCCCCTGTACGAGGCGATCGAGGAGCTCGGCGTGCCGGCGCTCTTCCACACCGGCCAGACCGGCATCGGCGCCGGCGTCCCGGGCGGCGGCGGCATCCGGCTGAAGTACTCGAACCCGATGCTGGTGGACGACGTGGCCGTCGACTTCCCCGACCTGCGGATCATCCTGGCCCACCCGTCCTTCCCCTGGCAGGACGAGGCGCTGGCGGTGGCCACCCACAAGCCGCACGTGTACATCGACCTGTCCGGCTGGTCTCCGAAGTACTTCCCTCCGCAGCTCGTCCGGTACGCCAACACCCTGCTCAAGGACAAGGTGCTCTTCGGCTCCGACTATCCCGTCATCACCCCCGACCGGTGGCTCGCCGACTTCGCGGAGCTCGACATCAAGCCCGAGGTCCGGCCGAAGATCCTCAAGGAGAACACCGCCCGCCTGCTCGGTCTGACCACGACCTGACCCATGGGACCGACCACCGACTGAAGGAGACGCCGTGTTGAACCAAGGCATCGGCTCCTGGCCGGCCCGCCGGGCCCGAAAGACCCCCGATCGCATCGCCGTCGTCCACGAAGACCGCGCCTGGACCTACCGCGAGCTGCACGCGCGGGTCCTGCGCCTCGCCCATGCCCTGCGCGGGCTGGGGCTGGCACGGGGCGACCGGATCGCCTACCTCGGACCCAACCACCCGGCTTTCTTGGAGACCCTGTTCGCCGCCGGAGCGTTGGGGGCGGTGTTCGTCCCGCTCAACACCCGCCTCGCGGCGCCGGAATTGGCGTACAACCTGGCCGACTCGGGCAGCACCGTCCTCGTCCACGCGCCCGACCAGTCCGAGGTGGCCCGTGCCGCGACGGCCCAGGCGGGCTGCGGCACCGCATCGTGCTCCCCCGCCCCGACGACTCCCCCGACCCGCTCGGTGTCGAAGACGCCTTCGACTACGAGGAGCTGCTCGTCGGCGCCGGGACCGGCCCGCTGGACGAGGCCGTGGCGCCCGAGGACCCGTGCATGATCATGTACACCTCCGGGACCACGGGCCGTCCCAAGGGCGCCGTCCTCTCCCATGCCAACATCACGTGGAACAGCGTCAACGTCCTCGTCGACACCGACCTCTCCGGCGACGAGGTCACCCTCGTCGTGGCGCCGCTGTTCCACACCGCCGCTCTCAACATGACGTGCCTGCCGACCCTGCTCAAGGGCGGCCGGGTGGTCCTCCTCGGCGCCTTCGACGCCGAGCGCGTCCTGGGACTCGTCGAGGACCTGGGGGTGACGTACCTGTTCGGCGTCCCCACGATGTTCGACGCCATGGCCGCCCGCCCGCGCTGGGAGACCACGGACCTGTCCAGCCTGCGCACCCTCAACTGCGGCGGCGCCCCGGTCCCCGCGCGCACCATCGCCGCGTACCTCGCCCGCGGCCTGGCCTTCAGCCAGGGGTACGGCATGACCGAAGCGTCCCCCGGGGTCCTCTTCCTGGACCGGGAGCAGGCCGCGGCCAAGGCGGGCTCCGCCGGGGTGCCGCACTTCTTCACCGACACCCGCGTCGTGCTGCCGGACGGCAGCGACGCCGGCCCCGGGCAGCGCGGCGAGATCCTGGTCCACGGCCCTCACGTGATGAGCGGCTACTGGGGCCGGCCCGAAGAGACCGAGGCCGCCTTCGCCGACGGCCGCTGGCTGCGCACCGGCGACATCGCCCGCACGGACGACGACGGATACGCCTACATCGTCGACCGGGTCAAGGACATGTTCGTCTCGGGCGGGGAGAACGTCTACCCGGCCGAGGTGGAGGACGTACTCCTCACCCACCCCGCCGTCGCCGAATGCGCGGTCATCGGCGTGCCCGACCCGCACTGGGGCGAGGTGGGCCGCGCCGTCGTCGTCCTCACGCCCGACGCTCGCGCCGGGGAGGACGACATCCTCGGCCACCTGCACGGCCGCCTGGCCAGGTACAAGATCCCCAAGCCCCTCGTCGTGACCGCATCACTCCCCCGCACGGCCACAGGAAAAATCGTCAAGCCGGCCGTACGCGCCACCTACGCACCCGGGACCGCCGAGCGCCACCACCCGTGACGGACACGCCGTCCGCAGCACGCCCGCACAGGCAACGCTCCCCGCTTCCCTGCCATTGCCACGCCACGCCACGCCATGTCATGTCATGTCATGTCATTGAGAGGATTTCCCATGCCCACGATCGCCAGCGGCCTCGACGGACTCAAGGCCCTCAGCGGAGCCGACCTCGGCCGCACCGAATGGACCGAGATCACCCAGGACCGGGTGAACACCTTCGCCGACGCCACCGACGATCACCAGTGGATCCACACCGACCCGGAGAAGGCCAAGGACGGCCCCTTCGGCGGCCCGATCGCGCACGGCTACCTGACCCTCTCCTTCATCATCCCGCTCTTCGGCCGGCTGCTCACCATCACCGGCACCACGATGAGCGTCAACTACGGCCTGGACAAGGTCCGTTTCCCCAGCCCCGTACCGGTCGGCGCGAGGATCCGGCTCCACGGCGCCGTCGGTGCGGTGGAGGAGGTCAAGGGCAACGGCGTGCAGATGCCGCTGACGTTCACCGTCGAGGTCGAGGGCAGCGACAAGCCGGCGTGCGTCGCCCAGGCCGTCTACCGCCACTACGCCTGACCGGACACCCGTTCGCGGATCGCGTCGCATCGCCTCGCATAAAACGCCTAAGAGGGATAAGCGAACAGCTTCTCGGCGGGGTTCAGGAAAAGTTGAGTAAAAGAATTCCGGAGGGGCCACAGAAGGCGAACCGGTCCATTGACGGCTGACGGCGCGGCGGCCACTTTGAGGGCGAAGCAGATTCCGTTCGACCACGAGAGCTGGGACGCCCATGAGAACGATCCGGCACTGCGTCACCTCTGCCGTGACTGCCGCGGCCGTCGCCGCGGCAGTCTTCGTCTGGCCTGCGGCGAATTCCGCGCAGGCATTTCCCGCGACCCCGAAACAGAACGTACTGAACTATCTGCGCTCCATAACCGGGAACAGCATCGTCTCCGGTCAGCACAACAAGGAGCCCGCTTCCGCCCCCGGCCAGTACACGCAGCAGGTGAAGGACGTGACGGGGCAGTACCCCGGGTTGTGGGGCGGCGACCTGATGTTCACCGCCACGGACGTGGCCAACCGCCAGCGCGTGATCGACCAGGCGAAGACCGAGTGGGCGAACGGCTCCCTGGTCAGCCTCACCTGGCACGTCTGCCCGCCGACCGGCGGAAGCACCTGCGCGTTCGAGGGCGGCGTGAAGTCGAACCTGACGAACGCGCAGTTCTCCCAGCTCCTCACCGAGGGAAGCGCCCTGAACAACGCCTGGAAGCGGCGCCTCGACGAGGTCGTCCCGTACCTCCAGCAACTGAAGAACGCGGGCGTTCCGGTCCTCTTCCGGCCGCTGCACGAAATGAACGAAGCGTGGAACTGGTGGGGAAACCACCCGGGAGCGAACGGCAGTGCGCGCCTGTACCAGATCACCCGCGACTACCTCGCCGGGACAAAGGGTCTGGACAATCTGATCTGGGTCTGGAACGTGCAGGACAATCCGGCCGGCGGCTGGAGCACCTACTATCCGGGCAACCAGTACGCGGACGTCGTCTCGCTGGACGTCTGGTACAAGAACCATCCCAGCTCCGCCGACTACCAGCAGATGCGGACCATTGCGGGGACGAAGCCCATGGCCATTGCGGAAATGGGTAAAATGCCGACCTCCGCACTGCTGAACAGTCAGACCCAGTGGTCGTGGTTCATGATGTGGTCCGAGCATCTGCGCGGAAGCAACACCAACGCCGAGATCCAGGCGGCGTATTTCCACCCCCGTGTACTGAACCAGGGCGAGGTCCGGCTGCCCTGACGCCTCCGCGCGTGAACCGCACGGCCGGCGGGCTCGGCCGTGGGTCGGCGAGGGGGACCGGATAATGGATCCGGCCGGGGCCGCCCGCGCGGGTTGCCCCGGCCGGAACCGACCGAAGAGATGGAGGGACCGATGGCGCTCAAGGACGGCCAGCGGGTGAAGCTGGCGGCCGACCTCGGACTGCACGGGTCGCTCTCGCTGACCGGTGACACGCCGGCGGCAACGATGCCGGTCGTCGGGCTGCTGTCCCTGGCAGCGGGCACCGAGGGCACCGTCGAACGGGTCGAGCGGCAGCCTCGGGTGGAGAACCATGAGGTACGCGAATACGTACGTCTCAAGTCCCTCCTCGACGACTTCGGTCCCCACATGCCGCCGGGAAGCAGGAAGCAGCTCGAAGACCAGGTCGGTTCCCTGGAACCCGCGTGGACCGCGTACGAACAGCAAAGGCCCAGCGTCACCGTTCGCGTCCGCCTCGACAACGGATTCGTCCTCGACGAGGTGGAGGAGACCCTCTTCACCGCCTCCTGAGCCGCCTCTTCAGGCGGGGCCTCCCGGGTCACCGCTCCGGTCCCCCGAACAGTTCGACGGCTGCCGCGCGGACGGCGTCCGGGGCGACACTCGCCAGGCGGTCCAGGACGTTCTCCCACGGGCCGACGGCCAGAGCCCGGGCGAGCAGGCGTGCGCGCTGGGGCGGGGTGGCGGCGTCGGAGAGGCTCGCCAGGGTGATCGCCTGGGCCAGTTCTTGGTCGAGGAAGCGGATCAGTGGCTCAGCGTCCGCGACGCGTGCAGACGCCCGTTCGTTGGCGCCGGCCTTCCCCAACGCAACGGCGAGCTCCGTGAGTGCCTCCACCCGGTCGTGCGGAGCGTGAATTCGGTCGATCAATGTCTCCGCCGCGGTGGCCAGCGCGGCCATCCGGTCCCAGGTATCGGGGCCGCTTTCATTCCCCGGCCCGCCCGGAGCGGAAGAGGCCTTCGCGGCAGCGGCAGGGCCGATGGCCTGAGCGCATGCCTTGGCACGCTCCGTGAGATCGGGGATCGCCGCGATGGCCGCATCCGCGCGGTCGTGGTCACCGAGGGTTGTGTACAGCTCCGCCGCACAGGACAGTTCCAGTGCCATGCTCATCATGAAGTGGATCTCGTGGGCGAGCTCTTCGGCTTCTCCGGCCAGCTCTCGGGCCCAGTCGGACATCCCGTGCTCGGCCAGGACCTTGCCGAGGGACACCAGCGCCCGTGCACGACGCGCCAGCTGCTGGTCCGGCGGATTGTCCTCGATCGCGCGGGCGAGCCGCTCGGTCCGACGGGCCAGGGCCATGGCGTGGGCGACGTCACCACGGGTGGCCGCGAGGTCGGTCAGCGCAGTCAGCACCCGACACCGCTGCTCCCCTCCTTCGACCCGCTGGGCCAGGTGTTCGGCGTCCTCGGCGAGGAGGGCGGTGCGGCAGGTCGCTCCCGCGGCCTGTCCGGTCACCGCTTTCGGCCGGAGCGCGGCCTTGGCCAACGTGACCATTGCCAGTGCCCGCTGTTCGTGGTCGGCGATCTGCCGGACTGCCAGCTCGGCACTGATCCAGTCGCCCGCGTCGGTCAGGACCTTCGCGAGGGCGGTCAGGGCGACCCCTTGGTAGTGGGTCGATGTGATGTCGCCGGTCCGGCTGACGGCCATGCGGGCGAGGGCGATGCCTCCTTCGAGTTCTCCCGCGTCTTGTCGCTCCCGGGCCACCACGGCCAGGGCAGCGAGTTGCTGGTACGTGTCGGTGACGCGATGGGCAAGGGTTTCGGCGGCTTCGTGGTCCCCTGTTCGGGCGAGTCCTCGGACCATCGCCGCCATGGCCCTGGCCTGGGTGCTGGAGGTCGTGCCGCCCCGCGCCACGTTCTCGGCCTCCTTCGCCAGTAACGTCGCCCTCGCTCGGTCGACGAGGGCGAGTTCCCGGGCCAGCGAGGCCAGTACGTCGGCGCGGGCGGTGGGGCTGGGGAGGGCGCGGGCGAGGCTCTCAGCCTGGTCGTGATCGCCGGCGGCGGCGAGGGCGACGGCGAGTTCCAGGGTCGCATCGGCCACCGCTGCCTGCTTGAAAGCATCTTCCAAGGCGCTCACCTCCTCCGACTCTTCCTCGGACGGGTCCGTACCGGCCGGGGCTGGTGGGTCGATGGCGTCCACGACTGTCCGGGCGCCCTCGAAGTCTCCAGTGGCGGCGAGGCCTTTGGCCAGTCCGGCCAGCATGTCCTCGCGCCGGAACTTCCAGTGTCCGAACGCCCCAGTGATACGGAGCGCCCTGGAGAGATCGCCGGCGGCGGCGGAGCTTCGTACGAGCCGGGCGTAGGCGATGTGCCAGGCGGTCTCCTGGGGTTGGGCGCGGACGGCTCGTTCCGCTTCGGCGGTGGCCGCCAGGACCCGGGCTTCGTCGCCGGTCGAGGCACGCACCTCTGCCAGTTCGCACCACACGAGTGCGCGCTGGTGGCTGTCCTGGAGCCCGAGGGCTGTCTCCTCGATGGAATCGGCCAGGGCCTTGGCCTTGGTTCGGCCCCTCTCCCCGTCGGCAGCGGCCACCCGGGCCACCACGGCCAGGGCGGTGGCCCGGTAGACGGAGTGAGCGATGCCGGCGGCCACGTGTTCCGCCCGCTCCACGTCACCGGCCCGCGCCGTTCCGCGGGCGAGCGCGGCCCTCGCCTCATCGCGTTCCTCGGGCCGGGAGAAGCCCCGGGCGATCTCTTCCGCGCCGGTGGGATCACCGGCCTCTGCGAGGCCTTCCACCAGGAAGAGAAGGGCCCGTCTCTGTGGAAACCTGTCCGAAGCGGAGCGGGCGATCGCCTCGGCCCGGTGGGGCTGTCCCAGTACCGCCCAGGCGGCCGGCAGGCAGTCGGGCATGGCGGTGTTGCGCTCCGCCAGTTCGTTGCGGTGGACGGACAGGCGCAGCATCCGGGTGAGGTCGGGGTGGTCCTGTCCGAGAAGGAAGTCCTGTGCCGTGGCGATCTCGGCGAACGCGGCAGCGTCCCCGCCGGAGAGGTCGAGCTGCCGGTTGTGGCGGGCGGCGTCGGCGGCGCAGCGGAGCATGTCGGCTTCCGCCTCTGCCGCGCCGGTGCCGGTTTCGCCGGCCGCTGCCCGCAGCATCCTGTAGTAGCCGGTGAGCAGGTACTCGGGCGTGTCCGCGGGCCAGTCGCGCTGCCGGTAGGTCTGGGCCCAGGCTTGCAGACGCCGGCGGTGGCGGAGGAGGCCGGCCGCGCCGAACGCGGCCTTCGACATGACCTGGAGCTCTTCGTGGGCGAGCGCGTAGAGGTCGGTGGCTTCCTGCTGCCACAGTCCGGGGCGGGTGCTGAAGGCTCGGCCCGTCACGGCGTGCAGCCTGTCCTCGACCTCGTAGCCGGGGAGGCCGGTGAGTTCGGCGAGGTCAGCACGGGTCAGGCCGCCACCGGCCGCCGTGACCAGCCCCAGGAGGTCCTGGCCGGCGGAGTCGCCGTGCAACAGGCGTTTCAGATCGCGCTCCGCGGCGGTGCGGACCACTTGGGCATGCCGGGAGAGCGCGAGGTTCCGGACCACGCCGCCCTGGCGCAGCGGGTGGTCGTCGGGCACGTCGTGCGGGATCGGCGGGTGCGGGCGGCCCGCGACCACGACCCGAAGGCCCCTCGGCACGCGCACGGGCAACAGGGCGGCGATGCTGTACGTCCCGGGACCGCCTGACACGCCCTGATCCTCGTCCAACCCGTCCACGAGGAGGACGAGCCGGCGGCCGCGCCGCAGGCAGGTCGCCGCGGCCGCGTCCAGAAGCCTCGTCACGTGTGCCTCCCGCAGCTCCCGGGGCGGGAGAGGCACCCGGCTTCCCCCTAGGGCGGCGAGCTGTTCGGCGACGGCCTCCAGGAACGCCCACCGGTCGTTGTGGCTGGCGAACCGGGCGGTCACGAAGAACGAGACGACGTCGGTGTTCGGCGGTGGGTTCAGCGCGAACCACGACATCAAGGCGGACTTGCCGGCCCACGCGGGAGCCTGCCACCACAGGTAGGCGTTCTCGGTCGGGCCGCCCGAACCGAAGGCGGCCAGCTCGGCGAGTTCCGCGGTGCGGTCGCGGAGTTCGGCGGGGGCGATCTGGCGAACGTAATCGGTGTAGAGGGACGCAGCCGGGCGGGTGCGGCGGACCCGGCCGTTCCGGGCCTTTCGGTAGAGCTCCTGCCCCTTGGCCACTTCGTCCGAGCCGCCGCCCAAAGCCCGTATCAGACTGGTCAGCTGGGCCTGGTCGACGGGCAGGCGCGCACCACGAAGCAGTTCGTTGACCGCCGATGGCGAGCTGAGATTCATGCGCTCGGCGATGCCGCGCAGGCCTTCGCGGCCGTTTCCCTCACGGACCTTGTCCAGAAACAGGAGCAGATTCCGTACGGGCCCCGATTCGGGCCACATGCTCCGGTCGGTCGGCTTCCCCGTCGCCAATCGAGCCCTCTCCCCCGCTCCCGCAAGTGTCCACCGGGTGTCCTACGGCAGCTCCTGTCGACGTCGCCGAACCGCTGGTCAGCCCCCTGTCCGTCACGCCTGCCGCAGACAGGACAGCACATCGCACCGTCCTGGGGCGGCCGAAGCGCAGGATTCGTTCCGTCACCGGTGCCGGCCGGCCCCCCTTCTCTCAGGACAGGACACGGATCATGAGCCAGTGGATCTCCCTCATCGAGCTGGTCGGCAGCCTCGCGGGCGCCGCGACCGCCGCCTTCACCCTTGTCACGGCGGTCACCGAAGCCAGGCGCAGGTTGGGCCGACGGGCAGAACGTCCCGGCCGCGACGACAACCGACAGGACGGCGAGTGACCGGGGGTTTGACCGGACCGCAGGGACGCGGAGCGGGAGTACGGCCCGGCGGACCGTACCCCCGGCTCCGTGCCCCTGCTCGGGAGCTGGGCCCTCTCGACTCCACCACCCCCGCGTACACCGCCGAGCCCGGCAACGGCCCGAACACAGCAGGTGGCCGCCCTCGAGCCCCTCGCGACAATGGCGGTTACTACGACGGGAACTACGACAACGACGACGAGTGGCACCGTGACTACGGCAACCCTGATGAGTATGACGACGGAAATTACGACAACGACGATGCTTATCACCGCAAGTACGGCAGAAACTGACCCACGCATCCCTCGCCGGTGGGCTTCCCGGTGAGGCATGGGCCTGCGGGTTGCCGCATCCTTCACCGTCATGAAGCACCGGCCCATCCGCCCTTCTCGCTGGGCGGGCGGTGGTCCAGGCAGCAGCGGACGAAGTCCTGGACGACGGGGTCGGTGTCGGCGGCGGGCGGCCAGGCGACGCCGACGCTGGTCGGGGCGACGCCGGTGACGGGCCGGTAGACGATGCCGGGGCGCGGGTAGAAACGGGCGGCGGACGCGGGGGCGAGGGCGATGCCGTATCCGTTGGCGATGGCGGTGAGCCAGTCGTCCGGGTTCTCGGTGACGGCTCCGATACGGACGGGCCGGCCCTCGCGGGCGTCAACGGCCAGCCAGTAGTCGTGCCAGGTGCCGGTCTCGGGCGGGGCGGCGACGAAGGGCTCGTCCCACAGCTCCGGGAAGGGGATCTCGGCACGGCCGGCCAGGGGGTGGTCGTCGGGCAGGACGACCCACCGGTCCTCGGTCAGCAGCGTTTCACTCCGCAGGCCGTCCTGTCCGGGGAAGGGGAGCCGGAGCAGCGCGGCGTCGACGTCCCCCGCGGCAAGACCCGCGGTGGGGTCCGACCACGGCGCCTGGCGCATGTCCACGCGCCAGCCGGGCCGGCGGGCGGCGAACGCAGCGGTAATCCGCGGGGTGAGCTCGTTGGCGGCGCTGGCCAGGAAGCCGACGCGCAGGACGCGGGCGGCGCGCGAGGCCGCGCTCCGGGGAATCGCGGCGCACGCGGTCCCAGTCGGCGAGCAGGCCGGGGACGCCGGCGGCGAGGGCGCGGCCGGGCTCTGTGAGGGTCATACCGGCCCGGGAGCGGGTGAAGAGCCTGACGTCGAGGAGGGTTTCCAGCTGCCGGATCTGTTTGGTGAGCGCCGGCTGGGAGATGAACAGCCGTTGCGCGGCCCGGGTGAGGTTGCCTTCCTGGGCGACGGCGGCGAAGTAGCGGAGCAACCGGGTGTCCACATCCATGCCGTCAGGTTATGGATGCAGGTATTGGACCCGCAACCGCGGGCGCGGGGAGGGTGGTGAGCAGGGCCGAACGCCCTCTCGTCGGGCTCATCACCATGGAGGCTTCCGTGTTCGCCGTCTACGTCGTCCTCGCCGTGCTCACCTCCACCGGCCTCGCGTACGGCGCGTACCTGGACTTCGTCCGGCACCCGTCGATCGCCTCGATCGCGGACCGGTTGAGCGTGCCCCAGGCATGGATGAGGCCGTTGGGTGCGTGCCTGGCGGCGGGCTCGGCGGGACTGCTCGCGGGGATCCCCGTCCCGTGGATCGGAACGGCGGCCGGGATAGGGCTGGTGCTGTACTTCCTCGGGGCGCTCGGCGCACATCTGCGGGTCGGCGACCTCCGTATCGGCGGGGCGCTCCTCTTCCTGGCGCTGTCGGTCGCCGTGCTCGTCCTGGGCATCGCGGTGCACGGGGTGAAGTAGGCGCAGGACATGCCGTACGGGCTCGGCCCCCTCATCCCTGTGGGAGCGGCGAGCGGCCGACTGATATCCCGATCAAGGGTCGGCCGGGATATCGCTACGGCGCCAACGGGCCTGCACTCAGGCGGAATTGACGTGCGAGGAGCCAGAGCGAGCAACTGCGCCCGCCCGAGGGCCAGCCCCACCCGGGCGGGCGGAGCGACTGCGTGGGGTAAGGCCGACGTACGGACGAGGGCGTGCCTGTTTCGGATACGTCGGCGAACCGATGTCCTGTGGGCCATGGTGATCCTGTTGTCGCCTCGGAGGTGGAGTCGCGGCTGTGGGCTCGGCTTGCGCACGAGCCGGAAAGCGGCACCACCCACCCCGAACAGCGGCGGTGCCTCGGTATAACGGGTCGAGTCCTCGAGCTCGAGTGCTCGATCATGTGTTCATGTCTCAGTTGCACACCCTCGCCCGAGTCGACGCCGATCTCGCCGCCGGGCGGGTACCGATGGCGCGGCAGCGGCTGCGTGGGCTGGTCTCGTCGTTCCCCTACGATCTGACGCTGCGCCGCCGGCTCGGCGAGGTATACCGGCTGTACGGGGACGCGGCCCAGGCGGGGCGCTGGATGTACCTCGAGGAGGACCGGAGTGCGGAGGAGACAGCCGCGTTCGAGGCGCGGTACCAGTCGCCCCCGCGGCGCATGAAGGCCCTTGCCTGGCGCGGGCCCGAGACGCTGGCCGCCACCGCCTTTGCCAAGGAACAGCTGGTCGCGGTGCGTACCGCCTGCGCCGAGCGGTTCGGGCGCCCGGTCGACTGGGACGACCCGGCCTCCTACGAGGGGAGCGAGTGGGTCGCGCCGGACGCCAAGGTGTGGACGTTCCGCGGTGTCGTGCTGGGCGGCGGCCTTTTCGTGGGTGTGGCGGGGCACGTGTGGCTCTGGGTACTCGGGGTGATGTCCCTCTTCGAATAGGGCGGGGTCGGGTGACCGGGGTCGTCACGTCCGGTCGTCGGGACCAACTGATCGCGCCAATTGGCGGCCACCTCCCCGGCCCGGGTCCACGATGCCTTCGGTACGCTCTTCCGCAACCGCCTCAGCGCCTCCGGCGTCGACCTCACCGGCAGTGTCACGGCCACCGAACCCAGCACAATCGCCGTCGCCGATCTCGACACGGCCGGTCAAGCCACCTACACGTTCTACGCCGACCGCGCCGCCGACTGGCAATGGACCGACAGCGAACTCGCCGCGGCCCGGAACGACGACGCCGTCTGTCTGCACACCGGCTCCCTCGCGCTGATACGGCAGCCCGGCGGCGGCCGCATCCAGGCCCACCTCGCTCAAGCGCGCGAGCACGCCACCATCTCCATCGACCCCAATGTGCGTCCCCTGCTCGTACCACCCTCCGCCTACCGCGAACGACTGCCCCACTGGTGCGCGGCCGCGGACATCCTCCGCCTCAGCGAGGACGACTGTGCCATCCTCGCCCCGGGAACGGGACTGGAAGAAGCGTGCGACACCTGGCACGCGGCCGGCGCCCGCCTCGTCGTCATCACCCTGGGCGGAAACGGGGCCCTCGCGTCCCTCGACGGCCGGCGCGTCACCGTCACGGCTCCCCCCCGTCACCGTCGTCGACACCGTCGGCGCCGGAGACTCCTTCACCGCGGGCCTCCTCCACCGCCTCGCCGCCCTCGGACACCTCGGCGGCCGCCTCGACACACTGACCCTCGACAGCATCACCGACGCCTGCTCGTTCGCCGCTCAGGTCGCCGCCCTGACGTGCTCGGTCCCCGGCGCGAATCCGCCGCGGGCCGGTGAACCGGGGCTGCGGAACGGCGCCGAACGATCGCTGCCCCGGCACCCCGGCTGAGAGGCCGTCGCGTGCGTGGATCCCGCCCCTGGCCGGGACCCACGCTGCGAGCTGCACATCCGAGGACGCCGTTCCGCCCAGACAGCGGGACTGGGCCCCCCTCCGTCGACGTCCGGGCGTCAACGCCCTACTCAGCGGTCAGGTGCGTGGTTGTGGCTCCTGCTGATGGGCTGCCCGATGCTCCCGCCCCTCGGACGTGAGCGGCTCCGCAGGGCGTCCCTCCCGCTCACGCTGCCTGGCTGCCAGAGCCCTCGCCAGCACCTTCGCCCGGTAGGGGTTGGAGGTACCGAGGGCCTTCGCCACCTCCACGGCCTCGTCCAGCAGGGCCAGCCGTCGCTCGGGCAACTCCCTGACCAGAGGCGACGCGCTCTCCTCCACCAGGACGTACGCCAGCTTCGAGCCGTACGCCTCCACATCGACCTGTGTCAGAAGGCGGTAGATCCACAGCCCCTCCGTACCCCGTACCACCCGCCGGTTGGCACTGAGCAGCCTGACCCTCGCCAGCACAACCATGTCCTGATCCATCGGTCTCCTTCGTCCCCCCACCCCCGCCCGGTGCACGTCACACGGCGAGACAGCACGGCGAACGTGCCGACAACCGAGGAAGGCTGCAGGCACGTTGGCCGAAGAGTGGATGACGACGAGTCTGGCGGCGCGGTACCGGCTGCCACAAGGCCGGACGGACGTGCCGTGCGTCCTACCGAAACCGCCTCCGAACAGGCATGATGGACCTGACACTCACTCAAGCTCTGTCTTTCTGCGCACGCGCGGCCGTTCGATCGCTTCGGCGCCCCGGCCGGGCCGAGTCGGGAACCGGCCCCACCGTCCCGCTGCCCCACCGGCGCACCCAGGCCCGTCTCGCCGCCCAGCTCCTCATCCGCGCATGCGCGAATAGCTGATCGTTCAGCCTGCCGGCGCACCTCCTGGTCGCCGCGGTGGGCATTGCGGCGGACGGTCACGTCCGAGACGTGACCGTCCGTCGGACCGATCACCCCGCCACGTCCCGGCTTCGATGAAAGGGAATGGGCGCCAAGGGAGATCGATGCAGGCCGCCGCGGGCGCTCTCAGCCTGCCGGGCGAACAACAAGATGGCCGCCATCGTGCCTGAGGTGCCCTCAGAACGCTTGGTTTGGCTCGTCGGCCGTCGCTGGGCAAGAGGGAGACTTCGACGTCTCCCACGCGGGCCGCCCATCGCTTTCCCCAGCCCACCGCGGAGCGACCCTCGTTGAGCAACTGTTCTCGTATCGCCTGTGCGGTGCGTCAGGCGTTACTGAAGTCGCGCACCTGCCCGTAGACGGTCGGATCCGAACCGATGGCGGTGTGACTGAGGCAGGCGGTCTGGATGTTCTTCGCGCCATTCAGGGAGACGCTGCTGTCGGGGTTGATGATCGTGTCGCAGGGCGACCACCAGGTGCCGTAGCGCGGGTTGCCCGGGGTTTCGTCACCGGCGTTCAGCGACGTGAGGAAGGTGGAGCCGATGCGCATCTCGAGGCAGGAGGTGTAGGCGCACCCATTGGCCCAGTCGGTGCCGTGGTTGGGACCGGCCAGCGAGACCCAGGCGTCGATCTTTCCGCTGCCACCCAGGTTCTTGGCGTAGTAGCGACTGGAGAGCCCGCCCATCGAGTGGCTGACGATGTCGACCTTGGACGCGCCGGTGGCCGCGAGCAGGCGGTCCACCTCGGCGGCCAGTTGCTGGGCGGTGGTGGCGTTGGACTGGCGCCAGTCGTAGCTCCACTGGTCCAGGTATGACGAGGGCCAGCCGTCGGCTCGGAAGTCGTCGGCCATGGTGTTCCAGTAGGAGCCGGACGAACTGTATCCGTGGACGAACAGGATGGGGTTGCTGGACGCTCCGAAAGTGGATGTTCCGGCGGCGTGACCCGGAGCCGCGGACGTGAGCCCAAGCAGGGCGCTTGCGAGGGCGGCGAGCACGTACTTCTTCAAGGCGTACCTCTAGGTGATCGGCTCGGTGGGGGGCGGCGCGACCAGAGGTTACTTCTTGGTAGACCAGCCGGGTCAATGGTCCTCCAGGGATCGATACCAGCCCTTGACCTGTGGTTTCGCTCCGAGTCGTAGCGTTGTGAGGTGTCGTGGCGGCCCTGAATGAGCCTCAGCCGGCTGCGGAACGTGCCGAGGGCGTCGTTCACGGACCGGACGCGACAACGGGATCCCTGCGCAGCGCGGGTGGGACCTGCGAGGAGGCCGCGTCACCCGGCCCGTCCACCCTCCTCGTTGGAGAACCGCTGGTTGACCTTGGTGCCGTAGACGTTGACCGCCTGGATCGGATGCCACTCCGCGCGATATATGGCATCCGACTGGCCGGCCGTCGGCCGCCTCCCGCAGGAAGACCGCGAGCTCCGCAGGGACCCCCTCGCCGACCTGATCATCAGCATGCGCGGACTCATCGTTACGGACGCCCAGAACCCACACCCGACCAGCTTCACCAAAGACGTAGGGTCACCCCCCACCGATCAGAAATGCCGCTGCTCGTGGACATGCGGCGCTCGCCGTCTTGGGTGGGCGGCTCCTGAAACGGACCGAGCTGAGCAAGCACTGAATGACACGGTGCGCGTACTGCTCGGCCAGGCGAGGGCGTTTCGGGAGTGGGGCAATGAGCCTGCTCTCTCAGGTACATGGGGCGCCCTCACCACCATCGCCCGGCAATGGCGACGCTGAGGAAATCGCGGCGGTGACGGGCCGGTGCAGTGAATCGCACCGCTCGCCCCGGGCCGGCGCCGCCTGACGGCGACGGCCTAAAGTGGCGAGATGTTTGCACCTGCCGACCGGGCGGCCCTGGACCTGCTGGAAGCCCATCTGGAGGCACTGTGGGACGCGAGGGACGCCCCGCTCCCGCCGGAGCCGCTCGGCCTCCCGGCGGAAGAAGAGGGCGAGCTCGTCCGTTGGGCCCTCGACCGACTCCGGCGCATCCCGCGCGAGCCGAAGGACGCCTTCTCCCGGGAAGTCGGCGGCTTGCTGGCGCAGTTCCGCTCGCGCCGCAGCCCCTGGAACGCGGCGGCGCTGCGCCTGCTGGACGACACGTACACCTTCGTGGCCACCGGTCCTCGACGGCACGAGGACTGGACGCACGACATCCATGCAGTACTGCACCGGACGGTCGCCGACCCCCGCGGCTGGATCCGGCTGGACGGGGACCGCATCAACCCCGCCCGCCAGACGGTGCCTGCGTACCCCTTCGACCCGCCGGACCTGGCGGAGTTGTCGGCCCGTCTGTACCCCTTGAAGGCAGAGGCGGCAGTCGCCGCACTGGCCATCATGGCGGAGGAATGGCAAGGGGAGCCTGCCCCCGTCCGCTCCCGCCCCAACCGGGACGCCCTGCTGGCGGATGCCCGGTTGTTGCTCGACCGCTACGGGTCCCGTGCCCGCTACTGGACCAACGCGACGGCCGCCGCCTCCGACCCGGCCCCGAACTTCCTCACCCATGGCCTCCAGGGCACCGCCTCCCACTGTTTCCACACCCGCGAGTACATCGCCGGCCTCGACATATTCGAGGACCTGGGCGTGGTCGCGGTGAACGACGAGGAGGCAGGCGTTTTCTGGTCGTTCGGGGCGTACTGACGACCATCACGGAACATGCGCCCCCGTACCCACACGGGTCGACCCCGCCGCTCCCGACACGATGCCACCGACCCACGAAGATCCTCAGGGCAACGACGCCACGCCACGCTTCTCCAGCCCAGCAGAACCGCTGATCCGATGTGTCGAAGACGACTCACTCGCGTCAGCTCGCGTCGACGAGGACATGCGGCGGCTCGCGGAGGGAGACCGGCTTACTGAAGCCGGGGACGACGACGGCTGGTAGCGCCCTGCGGCTTCCACAGATCACCCCTGAACGCGCCTGGATATCGGCAAGCCTCGGCCCCACGCCCCTGGGCCATGTCCCGGCTCCAAAAACGGACGGCTCCGTCCGTGCTGGCAGAATGGCGCACCCTCACTGAACGTCAGTTCCGTTGCCCGACCGTCCGGTCCAGCGCCGACGCGGCCCAGGGAGTCTCTCTTTGATGGGTCCTACGAAAGCCACTCTTGACGGTACCCGGGGTGCTCGACGTACGACTGCGCCAGAACGTTGAGCGCGTACGCGAGACCTGCGTGGCGGGCATCCGCCGGATCCATTGCCTCATATGGCCTGGCCAGCATGTCGACCATGTCGAGCATCGGCAGGTGGCTGTCGAGGAGGGCTTCGCCGCCGAAGCGGTGGGCCACCTCGGCATAGGCGTGGTTGTCCGCCATGTTGCGGTCCCGAAGGAATGTGACGAGGTCGTCCATGAGGTCATCTTCGCGCACTGGCAGCGGCGGCGGGTGAGTCATTTCCGTCTAGACGGGCCCGCCTGCTGATCATCTTCGTGCCCGGATGAGGATGGCGGCGGGGTGGAGCGTGGCTTGGTAGACGATGGGAACTTGTCGGTCCGCAGAGCCAGACCAGGCCCCAGGGGCGAGGTCGTCCTCTCGGTGGATTCCGCGTTCGGGACGGTCGCGGGGCGGCCTGACCTGCAAACTCCATCTCGCCGGTGAAGGCGGCTGCCGCCCGCTGGCGTTCCTAGTTAACTCAAGAACTCCCGGGCGATCGCTACTCGCTACGACAAGAGGGACTACGTCTTCCACGGCACCGTCACCACCGCTGCGGTCCGGCTTTGGCTCCGTTCCTGATTGGTCACCCCTGGAACACTTGCCAGGTTGTTCCGGAAGCCTCATCGCGGGTCGCGAAGTGTCCCAGTGGCAGGGCCGGCAGGCTGGCCAACGACGGATCGCGCTCCAGCAGGTGAGCTGCGTGAAGCAGCCGCGGGCGGCCGAACCAGCGTGGTTCGGCACCCGAAAACGCCTGCCAGTCTCCGTCCTCATCGAGGTGCACCCGCATGACCGGCTGCCCACGGAACACCCGCTTGGACACGAACACGTGATCATCAGGGGAGAGAGCCTGCACCGGGCCACAGCCTTCGTGCGCGCTGCTGTCCATCTTCCCTCCCTGGCCGAAGGGCCCCATCTCAGCACACCCCTTGCACACAGGTGCATCGAGGCTGCTCAAAAGGCGGCTTCGCTAGATCCGCCGGACAGAACCTAGTGACCCGAGTCGGAGGTTTGTCGTTAGTTCGGTATGAGTCGTCCGGGTCCGAAGATTCCGCCGTTGTCAGTGACTGATACCCAACGGGCTGTGTTGGAGGGCTGGGTGCGTCGGCGTACGACCGCGCAGGCGTTGGCTCAGCGTTCGCGCATCGTGTTGGAGTGTGCG
>NZ_JBVJPY010000024.1:0-88971 GCF_055609145.1 Streptomyces sp. NPDC036822 | reverse complement strand
CCCCGCCGCGACATCCCGAGGACAGACGATGACCAGTCCTTCCGGCCACGCCGACGACCCCCGACCCGCTGCGGTCCCCCTGCGCCCCCACCGATGGAGCGACGCGGTTCGCAGTCGGCTCCTGCCATGGGCGCACAGCTACCGGCGCAGCGGGCCGGCCCTCCTGCGCGTCAGCGTCGGGATCGTCTTCTGCTGGTTCGGAGTCCTCAAGTTCTTTCCCGGCGCCAGCGCGGCGGAGACCGTCGCCGCCAAGGCCATGGCCGAGCTCACGCTCGGACTGATCCCCGACGGCCTGTGCCTGCCCTTGCTCGCGTTACTCGAGACGGCCATCGGCGCGTGCCTGTTCACCGGCCGGCTGCTGCGCACCGCCCTGACCGCCTTCTTCTGTCATATGGCCGGGGTCTTCGCATCGCTCATCCTCCTGGCCGGCGACATGTGGCACACCTTCGGTCTCGTCCCCACCCTCGAAGGCCAGTACGTCATCAAGAACATCGTCCTCATCACCGCAGGCCTCTTCATCGCCGCCGACCACCTCACCCGGTGAACCCGCAGCCTCATCACCCGACCGCACACAGCACCCACCAGGAGCCCGCGTGGGCAGCACCATCACCCTGCACAACGTCGCCAAGACCTACCCCGGCGGCCGGCCGGCCCTGCGGCACCTCTCCCTGAGTGTCGCGGCCGGCGAATTCCTCGTCCTGCTCGGCCCGTCCGGCTGCGGCAAGTCCACGCTCCTGCGAATGATCGCCGGACTCGAGGCCATCACCGAGGGTGAACTCCACCTCAACGGAAGCCTTGCCAACGACCTCGATCCCAGCGAACGCGACACAGCAATGATCTTCCAGAGCTTCGCCCTCTACCCGAACATGACCGCCGCGGAGAACATCGCCTTCCCCCTGGCCGTGCAGAAACAGGACCCTGCTCGGGTCTCCCAGCGCGTCGAATCCGAAGCGCACGCCCTCGGGATCAGCCACCTCATGAACCGCCTGCCCAGCCGCCTGTCCGGCGGCGAGCGACAGCGCGTGGCCATGGGCCGTGCCACCGTCCGGCAACCCTCGGTCTTCCTCCTGGACGAACCACTTTCAAGCCTCGACGCAAGACTGCGCACCCGCCTGCGCATGGAGATCCTCTCCACCGTCCGCAGGAGTGGCGCGACGACGATCTACGTGACCCACGACCAGGCGGAAGCCATGGCCCTGGGCGACCGCGTAGCAGTCCTGCGAGACGGCATCCTCCAGCAGGTCGACACACCCCGAGCCCTCTACGCCCTGCCGGCCAACGCCTTCGTCGCCTCCTTCGTCGGCACACCACGCATCAGCCTCATCCACGGCACCGTCTACGCCCCCATCGACGGCGCCATGGCCATCAGCCTCGGTGCCCAGCAACTCAGCCTTCCCATGCCCCTGTCACCCGACCACCAGATGCTCCGCGTCATGCAAGGAAGCCCCCTCTTGATCGGACTGCGCCCCGAAGCAGTCCGCATCGCGGAACACACAAAGGCCGCCCCCTTCGAACGCCCCCTGACCGGCATCGTCGCGCACGTCGAATTCCAGGGACACGAGACCCTCCTCCACCTCACGGTGGGAGGGCGGCCCGCCGACGTACCGGACCAGACGGTGCCCGAACCCTCTCCCCGGCCGATCCGCGGGGGTGCCGCAGGCCTCGCACGCCGGCTCGTCCAACGCGCCGCCGACCTCTCACCGTGGCACTGCCGCCCCGCAGGACCGCACCACCCACCGGCCACGGCCGTACCCGCCAGAGCCAGCGGTGAACTCGTCGTCCGCGCCCACAACGGCAGCTTCCACCAGCGTGGTCAGCACCTGCCGCTCCTCATCGATGTCCGCAACCTCTTCGTCTTCGACGCCCACGGCGAGCGAGTCAGCCCCGACCCCACCCACATACCTGACCTGTAGGAAGGTGCCGGTGTCGAGGAGCGCCCGGCTGGGACGCGTCTCTCGGATTCGACGTTCCCGGGGCGGCGAGCCGCGGAACGCCGCCAACGCCCTCGCCCGGCATGCCGTGCTCTACCCCGCCGATGACGAGCTCGACGAATCCAGGGTCGACGGCAGCAGGGAGGGCGTCGCGAGAGGCGTGGTGATCGGCGGTGCCACCATGACCGCCGTCTCGGTCGGCGCCATCACCGAGCGCATCCGCGCGCGGATGGGAGACCGAGCGTCACGCCGTCACCTCAGCGTCCTACGGGTCGCACGCCGCGCCGAGTGAGGCAGGCGAGACGGTCCGCGGCCCGGTGACCTGGGCCTGGTCGGCCACTACCGCACAGCTGTCGTCGAGGCCATCCAGGCGAAGGCCGAACACCGCGAGCCGAAGCTCTTGGGCGAAGAAGCCGCACCAGCTGGAAGGTCGCCGTGCTCCCCCACCACAGCGGACCGTCCCCATGAGAACGAAGCTCTCAGCGCGGCAAGAGCGTCCGCGCCGAACACTCGCCCCCGTAGACCCGCCGCCGCAACTCTCCGTATCGCGCAGGCTCAGCGGGTCTCGTACCGGTCCTGCGCCTCGAGCACGTCGTCGGCGTATCGGGCGGCCCACGCGCCCATCGCCCGCATCGGCGTGAGCAATGCCGTGCCGGCCTCGGTCAGGGCGTAGTCGACGCGCGGCGGGGCTTCGGCGTACGCGTGGCGCTCGACGAGGCCGTTGTACTCCAGCCGTCGCAGCGCCTCGTTGAGAACCTTCGGGCTTATCCCGCCGATCCGCGCCACCAGCGCGCGCGGCCGCATCGGGCCGGTCACCCCGAGCGTGAAGACCACGACGCTGTCCCAGCGGTTCGCCAGTACCTCGAAGGCGACGCGCGCCCGACAGTCCGCCGTGTACGCGAGGTCCGGCAGGCCCCCGGCCGGATCGGTCGACTTCTCCATGCCGCCCATTCTGCCGCCGCCGATGGACACCAGACGGTGCGCATCGGCGTCCGTAGCGTGGGACCACCGAACGGAACGAGCAGGACGAGACAGTGACGAGAAGGAACACACGATGATGCGCATAGGCGTACTGGGTACGGGGGGCATGGCGGCGGCACTGGGCGGTGCGTGGGTACGCGCCGGGCACGAGGTGTTCATCGGCGGGCGGAACCCGGCCGCGGCCGAGGCGCTCGCCGGGCGGCTCGGAGCGGCCGGACACGGCACGCCCACGCAGGCCGCGGAGTACGGGGAGGTGGTGCTCCTCGCCGTCCCGGCCGGGGCGGCGCCGGCGCTGGCCCGGGAGCACGCCGGAGCCCTGGCAGGGCGAACGGTCGTGGACTGCACCAACCCGCTGGCGCCCGGCCCCGGCGGGGTGATGCTGACGACCGGCGCCGGGGAGAGCGTGGCCGGCCTGATCGGGACGGCGGCGCCCGGAGCGCACGTGGTGAAGGCCTTCAACGTGGCCCACGTGAGCATGTGGCACCACCCGGCGGGCGCCTTCGGCCCGATCCCACCCGCGGTGCCGTTCTGCGCGGACGACCCGGGAGCGGCCGAACACGTCACGGAGCTGATCACCGGGATGGGATGGAGCCCGATGCCGGCGGGCGGCCTGGACCGGGCCGCGTACGTGGAGGCCACGGCCGCGTTCGTGATCGGCGTGTGGTGGGCGGGAGGCTCACCGGCCCTGGCCTTCCCGGAACCCCCACAGGCCGCGTAGGGCCTGGTGCGAAGCTGGCTGAGGAGGCAGTCGCATCCGCCCCCGTCGCTACCCCGGATACGGCCGCGATGCAGGGTGGCAGCGATGGGACAACAGGCACGACGGGCCGCGGGGACGCATTCCTTCACGGATCTGCTCCGGCATCCGAGTCGCCTGATCGAGCAGCTCACAGGGGACGCTCGGCATCGGGGTGAGCAGCGGCGGCGCGCGGTTCGACGGTCTCGTACGCGGTGGCCACCGTTTCCGGCAGGGGCCACCACTTCTGAATGCTGCCGCAGCGTCGCCAGTGATGTGGCAGCCGTTTCGCCGCAGTGAGGAGGTCAGTCGGCTTCGCCGCCCGCCAGGATCACATCGCGTCCCACAAGCACCTCGCCGTAGGCCGGGTTGTTGGCAGCCGCCCCGGAAAGCGTTCGCCCCCGCGGGCCACCCGGGCGCTGTACTTTCCGCAATGTGACGTGCTTGGACTCCGTGCCGGGCCGTTCGAAAGGGCCGGCACGCGTGGGCCCTCCCCTGCCTCGGTGCCCCACGCACAGGGCGAACGGCCCGCGAAGGGCACCCTCGGCATGGCTGTTGCAATCGTCGCCGCGATTCCGTGCGCCACTGTCATGTGCCCCTTCTGTACATCGCAGAGACCGCCGGAAGGTCACCGCCTGACACGGGCTGGGTGCTGGGAAGTACCGGGATTCAGTAGGGCAGCCGGGTCGAGGGAACCAAGCGGAAGTGCACTCTCCGGGGACGAGGGCTTCGCTACGGGCCCCGCAGAGTGCACGCCGCTGGTGCCTGCTGACGGTGGAGTTGGCTACACGCCGGAGGAGGGCGCCTCCTTCAGGACATCGACGGCCCGGCGGAGAGTGATGGCTTCGGTGTAGATGACGGTGCCCGGCGTGATGAGGCCCGAGTCGCCGCCGTTGGGGCGTATCTGGACGGTGCGCTCGCCGAGGTAGGTGTATGTCTCGGGGTCGAAGACCCACTCAGTACGGGCGCCCGAGGTCTCGTCCAGGCGGGCGACTGCGATGCCCCGGCGGCCGATGGCGTCCACCGCGTTCTCGACCTGGACGACGCCGGGGATCTTGGCGGCGGCCTTGAACAGGGCGGTGTTCAGTTCGGCGGGCGGGAGGGTCTCGCCGAGCATGTCGCCGATGGTGGTGAAGGCCTGCTGGTCGGGGCTGTTCCCCATCCCCTCGGTCTCCTTGTAGATCTTCGCGAGGAGGACGTCGGGGTCGGTCGGCAGGGTGGCGAGGTAGTCGTACGTCGGAGCGTTGAGGGAGGCCGGTTCGCTCGTGCCCTTCTCGTTGGTGCGGTCGAGCTTCTCGCCTCCGGGCGGGGAGACGGCCGGGTCGATGAGCCAGCCCTCCGTGCCGTCGGTGGAGTTCCAGATCTGGCGGCGGTGGATGCCGTCGCTGGCCAGAGTGGTCTTGTCACCCACCGTCTTCTCGTAGGTGTTGCCGACCTTGCTCTCGATGTAGATGTACTGGCCCGGGTTGACCTTCGCCAGGGGCTTCTTGGAGGAGGCGAGGGAGATCCGGTCCAGGAGCTGCGGGAGGCCCGCGCTGGTGCCGGTTCCGATCGTCGTGGTGAGAGGCGGCCCGGCGACCGGTTCCTTGCCGGCGTCGCCGCCGGTGAAGGTGACGGCGCCCGCGGCGAGAACGGCCAGCGTGCACGCGGCGGCGGGCAGGATGATCAGAGGACGCAGGAGCCTGCGGCGGGCGGGCGCGGCGGCGGGAGTGGGCGTGGTGGCAGCCTCGGCCCGGGTGTCCTGCTGGATGAAGGTCATGAGTTCTTCCTTGTGGAAGGCGTGGCGGTCCGCAGGGAGGTCGGCTTCCTCGAAGAACAGCAGGTGCTCGCCCTCGTGCCCTTCATCAGGGGTGCGGCGGGAGTCGCTCGGACGGGGCTGACGCATGTTCACCGGGTTCCTTCCTGTGCGGACCGGGCCGCGATCGTGCGGTTGCCTCTTATCTGTCGGTGAACCGGCCGGGGTTCCCGGAATTCGTCGCGAAGTTGCGCGTCGGCGAGTTTCCTCAGCTTCTTGCGGGCTCGCGAGAGCCGGGAGCGCACCGTTCCGACCGGGATGTCGAGGACCTGCGCGGCTGTGACGTAATCCAGGCCCTGCCACAGACACAGGCTCAGGACCTCCCGTTCGGTGCGCCGCAGTCCCGCGAGCGCGCTTACGGTGGCGGCCAGGTGCTGGCGGTCGTCCAAGCGCCCGGCCACGTCGTCGGCATGGTCGGCGACCACTGCCTCTCCCCTGATCCCCGCGGCGGCCGCCGTCGCCGCGGCCGCGGCCTTGTACCGTCGGTCGCCGCGCGACTGGGCGCGCACCAGGTTGGTGGCGATGCCCAACAGCCACGGGCGCACGCTCCCGCCCTCCGCCTGGAGGCGCAGGCGGCTGCGCCATGCCTCCATGAAGGTCGCCGACACGATGTCCTCGGCGGCCGCCCAGTCGGCGGTCAGCCGGTAGGCGTGGTTGTAGACGGTTCTCGCGTACTCGTCGAAGAGTTCCGCGAACGCCTGCGGATCCCCGGCTCTGATGCGCGCGCGCATGGTTGTCATCACCTCAGTCAGCTGTCGGTCCGAGGGCCCGAGTTCCCGAGACCTACGTCACATCCCGACCCGGCAAGGACGTCCGGGTGAAGAGAGACCGACGAATCCCTGGCCGGTGAGCGGGCGACCGATCCGTGCGATGACCCTTGGAGAGCTGATCCACGCCCGCCACGCGGACGCCGGGTTCCGGTTACCCGGCGCTGTGGTCGACCGCGGCGAGGAACGACCGTACGCATGCGGCGAAGGCGTCGGGCTGGTCGTGGTGCACGACATGTCCGGCCGGCAGTTCGACGAGACGGATCGGTCGCCTCGCCGCCATGTCGCGGGCGTGGGCGGCCGACAGTTCGTCGCTGCGCGTGCCCCGGATCAGCAGGGTCGGGCAGCGAACGCTCGTCCAGTCGTGCCCATGGTCGCCGGACAGTGCTTGCTGGGACCGGACCGTGTCGGCCGCGTCGAAGGAGAACCCCCAGCCTTCCGCTCGTTCCCTGAAGGTCCGCTCCAGGTACGGCGCGGCCGCACCCAGGGCCTCGACGAGCCCCTCTCGGGTCGGGACGCGGTCGGGCAGTTTCCTCGCGAAGGTCAGGTCGATGTCGCAGACCGCTCCGATGTCCTCGACGATGAGCGCGGAGACGCGGTCGGGATGCCGGGCGGCGAACTGGTAGGCGTTCACGCCACCCAGGGAATGACCGAGCAGGGCGACCTCCGCCGCCCCGAGGTGGTCGAGGAGGGCCGTGATGTCGCCGACGTAGCCGCCGCGCTCGTAGTCGGCGGCCCGATCGGACTCGCCGTGCCCCCGCTGGTCGAGCGCGATCACACGCCGCGAGGCACCCAGCCGTTCGGCCAGCGGGGCGAAGTCCGCGCCCTCGCTGAAGTGCCCGTGCAGAGCGATCAGAACCGGGCCCGGCCCGCCGAAATCAAGGTAGGAGAGTCTGCGCCCGTTCACCTCGAAGCTGCTCCGTACACGGTCGTCCATGGCCGGCGAGTCTACGTGATCACGCATGCGCGGCAGCTCCGAGACGAGTCCCGCTGCGCCGCCGACAAGTCAGCGAGCTCAGTGGCCGTGGACGGGAAGGGCGGTGGCGGCCGACGGCACTCGGCCAACCAGGGTGAGCTCGTCCACGGACACACGCGGAGCCTGTACGTCTCGGGGCAGACGGCGATGAGTGCCGAGGGCGTGCCCTTGCACGACGGTGACGTGGCGGCGCAACTGGCCCTGTGCGTCGACAATCTGGAGGCCCTGCTCGGCGAGGCGGGCATGTCACTCGCGAACCTCGTCCGGCTCAACGTCTACACGACCGACGTCGATCTGCTGTCCCCGCACTACGGGGTGCTGGCGGGCCGGTCGGGCGCCGCCCCGGTGGCATCGGCCACCGCCATGCTCGGGGTGACGCGGCTGGCGATCCCCGGCCAGATGGTCGAGCTGGAGGGCACCGCCGTCGCGTGACGGCCCCCGCCCCCGCTTCCTGACGGCGGATTTCGTTGGCCGGGCCGGGGACGTGCCGGTTAGCATCCGGCGATGTCAACGCCCTGGGACCACACTGTCGACGACGCGCTGCGTGGGGCCGACGCCGGTCGGCTGTCCAGCCGTCTCGACGCACGGCTGTGCCCCCCGGCTGTCTTCGGGCGGCTCATCCGGCACGAGGATCCCCGCCTGCGGCACCTGGGGCTGCTTCTCCTGGAGGAGCGGCTCACGGGGGGAGGCAACGGCGGCGACACCAACGGCGGCGGCGACGAGCAGGAGACGGCCGAGCTCGCGCGACTGCTGCCGACAACGTTGGAGGGGCCGCCTGAGGTGCTGCTCGTCCTGGCTCGCCTCCACGCCCGCCTGGGTCCTCATCTGCGAGAGCCCCACCGGCCGTCGTGGCGTACGGCCGAGATGCCGGAGCGGGTACGGGTCGCCTGGCTGCAGGCCGATCTCGTGAACGACCCGACGGTGATCCGGCGTGAGCCTCCGGGTGAACTGCTGTACCAGGCCGTGCAGGAGACGACCATCCACGGGGCACACAAGCCTCAGCGCCTCGTGCAGGAGCTGGTGGACAGCGGTGACCCGGTGCTGCAGGCGGCGGGGCTGCGGCTGGCCCGGCAGGGACTGCACGCCGGACTGCTGGCGCCCGCACGGGTGCGCGGCCATCTGATCGGCCTGCTCGGTGCTGACGGCTCCGACGTCGTCGCTGCCGCGCTGGCCGAACTCGGAGAACCCTGGGCGGCGCTGGACCCCGTACCGCCAGGACGCCTGGCCCCCTTCCTCGCCGCCGGTCCGGCGGCGGCGAGGCCCGGGACGGCCGACGCGGCCCTGGGGGCCGCGGCCCGACACGGGCACCGGGGCCTGCTGTGGCAGGTCGTCGAGGATCCGGACCTGCCGCCGTCGCTGCGCCGGCGGGGGATGGAGCTGCTCGGCGACCTGGCGGACTGGGTCGACATCGGGCCGGTCACCACTCTCGCGGCACAGGACCCGCTGTTGTTCGGCGGCCCGGCGCTGGCGTGCCTGCGCGGGCTCCACCGGCGTGGCCACTTTCCGGGCGAGCAGCACGTCCCGTCCCTCATCGGCGCGGCCTTGGCCGATCACTCGATTCCGGTCCACGAGGTCGCGACGGTCCTGTTCACCTGCCGCGATGCGATGTTCCGCGTACTGCTGGACGCACCGGCCGACGATCCGAGCTGGCCCCGGCGGCTCGCGCTCCTGGTCGCTCTCGCGGACCAAGGATCGGCGGATCTCCCCATCGGCGACGCGATAGAACGCATCCTTCCCTCGGCACCCCGCCCCGAGCCCTTCCTCCGCGCGATCCGCGAGCTGCGCCACGCGCCGGCCGAGGCCGCCGTCCTCGCCCTCCTTGCGTCGTCCCCGACGGCGGCGCTGGAGGCCCTGGAAGCCATCGGCGGGGACCGGACGGTGGCGGCGCTGAGCGATGGACTCGGTCTCGGACTCCACCTCGGGCTCGACCTCGGGCTCGACCTCGTGACGGACGAGGGCCCGAGCACGGGCTCCGTTACGGGCGTGATCGCGCCGCACCTCCGCGCGGTACGACACAGGGCCCTTGAACTGCTGTGGCATCTGACCGAGGACCCGGCGCAGCGGCGTCGCCTGCTCGCCCGCCTCGATCCCACCGACCTGCCGGCCCGCGTCGCGGCGGACCTCGGAGGGCCGGACGAGCGGGAACTGGCCCTCCTGACGACCCATCTGGACCCGGACGAACCGGTGGCTGCACTGCGCCGTCTG
Source organism: Streptomyces sp. NPDC036822 (assembly GCF_055609145.1). Lineage (NCBI taxonomy): Bacteria > Bacillati > Actinomycetota > Actinomycetes > Kitasatosporales > Streptomycetaceae > Streptomyces > Streptomyces sp. NPDC036822. The sequence continues at coordinate 79,583 of NZ_JBVJPY010000024.1, read as the reverse complement.
GCCACCCACGGCGGCTCCGGCACCCTTCCGGTCGTCACGGACCTGCTCCTGCGCATCGTGGCGAAGGTTGCGGCGACCCGGGAGCCCGGCGCGGCCGCCGTGCCGCCCGACGGCGGGCGGCCGGCCGGGGAGCCGGTGGTGCCCCAGGAGGTTCTGGACGCCCTCCACGGCCTCGGGCGGCATCTTCACGCGCGGAGACGTATCAGACCGTCCTGCCTGCTCGACGCGGAGAGCGCGGAAGAGGCCGGACACGCACTTGTCGCGACCCTGGCCCTGGACCTGCTAGACCGCCCCGATCTGTCGGACGGCGAGCAGGCGGTCCTCCTCGAAGTCCTGCTCAGAGCGCCGTACGCGCGTACCCGTGCGCGGATCCACCGCTTTCTGCGGCACCGCGACCGGCACGTGCGCAAACACGTGATCGCGCTGCTCGCCCGGGACGCCACCGGGGACGACGCGCAGGCCCTGTCGGCGTCCCTGATCGCGCTGGTCTCCGCCCGCCGGGACATCCAGACCGTCCGGCAGGCGCTGCTCGCCCTCGGCCATGCGGGAGCCCACTGGGCTGCGCCCACGATCGCCGCCTGCCTTGGCCACCCGAACATGAACGTCAAGAAGACCGCCGCCGAGGTCCTGGCCCGCGCGGGAACGCCCGCCGCGGTGCCGGCCCTCCTCTTCCGGCTCGGGCACGACGACAACCCCGGCCTGCGCCGCAGTCTGGTCAAGTCGTTGCGCGCCATCCTCGGCGAGGCGTACCCGGCGGCCGTGCTCGCCGCCGCCGAACGCCCCACCCTCGAACTACCCGCACGCCCAGAACGCACCGAACGCACCGAACGCACCGAACGAGCCAAGCGAGCCAAGCGAGCCAAGCGAGCCGAACGCACCGACCGAGCCAGCGGGGAACGCCATGCGGGCCGCACCCGCGAGCTGCTGCTGGAAGGGCTCGACCGGGCCCTGTCGGCACGGTCGGTCCTCGCCCTGGAGGAGCAGGGGTCACCGGTCGTACCGACCCTGCTCGCCCTGGTGGCGGCCGGCCGCGTCGGCCTGGCCGCCGGGACGGTCGAGGACCTGTGGCCCGCCATGGCCGGACACGGCATCACCCGGCCCGCCGCAGCCGGTCCGACCGCACATGCCGAAGCGGCCCGCGACCTCACGATGCTGACGGTGGACGGCTGGCATCCGGCCGTCGCCCTTCGCCTCGCCGGAGGGGACGAACTCCCGCACCCCTCCCGACTCCGGGCCCTGCGGCCGATGCTGCCGGACTGGCTCCGCCTGGCCGAGGCCGAACCCACCGCCCGGAGCCGCGTAGTGCGCCTCGCGCTCCGGCTCTGCCCCCTCCCCTGGACCTCCGGGGAGCTGACGTCCTTCGCCCGCCATACCGGCGTCCTGCTCGACGGACTCGCCGAAGCCTCGTCGCCCGGAGACCGGCACGCCCTCCTGGCGGCGCTCGAAGCGGTCGCGCCGACCCTGACCCCGTTCGAGAAACAGACCGCCACCGACGCGGTACGCGCCCTCTCCCCCGCACCCGCCGGACACCGGTCCACGCTGACGCTGCTCCGCGCCCTGGACGCCGTGCTGGTGCGCGCCGACCTCGAACGGGCCCTCGCCTCGGCCCGGCTGGACGCCGACCCCCGGCAGGCCGAGACCGCCGTACTGCGCGAGGCGTTCACCCCCGCGGATCCGCCTTCGGACGGGGCCGAGCCCGCAAAGGAGTCCCGGATGTGGCGCGCCGCGCTGGACGCCGCCGTACACACAACGGCCGCCTTGGACGCCTTCCGACGCGCCCCCCACGACGGCACAACGCCTCCCTCCCGGGAACGCCTCGACGCACTGATCGACGCCTACGCCTCGGCCGGCCGGGAGGTCCGTCGCGCCCTCATCGACTGGATGACGGCCCTCCAGCCCCTCGACGTACCGCCGTGGACGCTCACCGAGACCGCCCAGGTCTCCCCGGACTCCCCCTCCCCCACCGGGGCGCCCCGCCCGCGGACCGTGCATGACGACGACCTCGACCAGCCCCGTTCCCGCGCGCTGCGGGACCGACTGCTGGCCATGTTGGGGGCCTCGGCTCGGGACCGCCGGCAAGCGGCCGCCCTGCTGCTCGCGGAATGGCCCGAGCCGGAGGCCGGGCTCCCCGTACTCCGCGCGTACCTCCATGGACACGTCGAGATGCCCGGCACCCCGAAGCCGGCCCGCTTGCTCGGCGCGCTCGACGAGGCAGAGCTCCGCGCGGACGGCGTCCGCCACGACAGGGTGGCCCTTCTGGCGGCCAAGGTCGCCCCGGAGACGCTCGCACGGCTCGTGCCCCTGCTGCTGGACTGGTGGGAACACGACCCGCCGGCCGACAGCGCCGCGGCCGGCCGGGCGCTGCTCGCGTTGCCCGCCGACACTCTGGCGGAACGGCTCGGCGACCGCCTCGACGCCGGCGCGTGGGGATTCCTCGACCTCCTCGTGGACCGCCCCCTCTTGCGCACCCCCGCACTGACGCGGACCTGCCTACGGCTGCGTGCCGAGGGACGCGACGACCTCGCCGGCCGGCTGCTCCTCGTCGAGGGACCGCTGCGCCCACCGGCCTCCGCTCGGCAGGAGGAGGTCGCGTCAGCGGCGCTCCGAGCCCGTACGGCGGCGGCCTCTTCGACGTCTACGGCGTCCCGGGCAAGCTCGCCGCCGACCCGGGAGGAACTGTTCCAGCTGGCCCGTACCGGAGACCCCGTCCAGATCGGCCAAGCACTGACACGACTGTGCGAGGAGGACGGCGGTCCGATCGCCCACCGAGGCCATGGCCCGGCGTCGGACGAAGACCCAGGGCTGCGCGAACTGATCGGCGCATTGCTGCTCCACCCCCGGCCCGGAGTACGCCTGCGCGCTCACCGCGCCTCGCGGGCCGTGCTGGACCGACAGACCTACCTGCACCACACGTCGATCCTGCTGCGGGACTCCGAGCCGAGCGTCGTACGTACGGCGATCCGCACGCTGTGCCACGCCGGCTGGACGCCCGCGATCCCCGCCGTGACCAACCTGCTCGAGCACTCCCACCCTGCCGTACGCAAGGCCGCGGCCCAGGGACTGGTCGACATAGGAGCGCGGGCCGTCCCCGCTCTCCGGCATTCCGCCGTCCGCGCCCGTCCCGACAAGCGGAATCTGTACACGGACGTCCTCACGCAGATCACCGCCACGAGCACGACGACCGATGCCGGGTAGCAGCGCCGAGATCCGACCACCGGCTGCGGGGACCGTCCTCTCTCCGCGCCATCGTCACCGTCGCCGTCACGGACGGATGGCTGACGGGGACACCGCCGTCCCACCGGACAGGGGCCCCGCACCTTTGGCCACGGGTATTCTGCGGCGATGTCGAATCAGTCAGTGGCGGCGGGAGTCGGTCTCGCCGGTGTGATGGCGCACTGCGGCGGAAGCCCGTTGCGCGCCGTGGAGCTTCTGGTGGGGGCCATAGCCTCGGCGCCGGAGGCTCCGGAACCCTATGAGGCCCTCGCCGAGTTGTGGCAGGGCCGACGCTCGGAACTCGCGGAGAGCCTCGCGGAGGGCTGCTCCTTGAGCGCTGTGCCGGCGCAGGCGTACTTCTTCTTCCTCGATGGAGACATGGACGACGCGGCCATGGCCCTGGGATCCGTCACGGGCGTGCGGCCTGACGTGGCGTGGGGGGCCGCACCCTGGTTCGGTGATGCGCGCTTCCTCGGGACGGTGAGTGCCGAGGCGCTGGCCGAGGCGTGTCTGCGGACGTTGGACTACGGCCTGGACCTGGACACCGACGCGATGCGAGAGCGGTTCACGCCCTGGTTCCATGCCCTGGACGTGGTGTCCGCACGGCATCCCGTACCGGAGTCGCTGGCCGCCATGGCCCGGCTGCCCCGGGCCTGCGGCCGGTACGAGCTGTCCTTCGCTCTGTGCGACCGCGCCGATGCCGTCGATCGGGTCATGTGGACCGCCGTCGCGCGGGCGACCACCTGGCGCGTGATGGGCGACCTGGACCAGGCTGCCGCGGCCCTCGAAGGCGCCGTGCTCCTGGACCCCGCCAACTGGTCCCTCTACCTGGACCTGGCGGACGTGCGCGCCGAGCAGGGCGACTTCGCGGCGGCCGCGAGCCTCGTGGAGCAGGGCATGGCGTACGAGCCTCGCGAAGTGTCCCTGCGCGCGGCGGGCGCCGCCTACCGCGCACGCCTGACCGGCTCGTGCGACGATCTGCGAGCGCTGATCGCCCTGGCTCCGGAGCTTGCGAACACGACCTACCGGAACCAGCTGATCGACTACGCATGCGCAGGGCCGAAGCTGCCTCCGGAACTCGTCGCAGAGGCGCACCGCATCCGTACGAACTGAACGGCTGGCGAGCCAACCGGTGCCAGAGCAGCAGGCGTTCGGAAGAAGCACACCGAGCGAGTGCCCCGGCTCTCCGGTCTTCCTACAGCGCACGACGGGGATGCGCGCGCACCCGTACGAGTCCTACCTCTGCTTCGTGATGTCCTGGACCTCCTGCGCGATGTCCTCCAGCACGGCCTTCGGGTCGGCGGAGGGCGCGACGGCCTTGCCGATGTTCCGCTTGATGGTGTTGCTGACCTGCAACCAGGACGGTTCGTTGACCGGGTAGAGCTCGGCGCTGCGCAGGGCGTTCAGGAACTGCGCGCCGCTCGGGTCCGCCGCCGCGTCCTTGGATGCCTGGCTGGCGGTCACCGTCGAGGGCAACAGGTGGTAGCGGCCGGCGAATTCGTTGAGGTTCTTGTCCTGGTACACGAATTCCAGGAAGGAGGCGACCAGGTCACGGTTGTCGTCGTGCTTGAAGGCCATCATCCAGTCGGCGACGCCCGCCGACGGCAAGGCCTGTCCGTCCCTCAGTGTGTCCGACACCGGCATGCTGAGGGTGCCGACCTTCATTCCCTTGGCCCTCGCCTGGTGGAGGAGTGAGGGGTAGCCGTTGAGCATGCCGACGTCTCCGCGCAGAAAGGCGGCGAAGGCGTCCTGCCGGTTGAGCTGGGCCGGCGGAACGGGACCGGTCAGGCCGGGGTCGACCAGGTTGTCCTTGATCCAGCGGAACGTCTGCGTGTTCTGCTCGCTCGCGATGCTGTAGCCGCCACTGCCGCCGGCGTACCCGCCGCCGTTGCTCAGTTCCCAGATCAGGGCTTCGGCGTGCGCCTCCTCGGGCCCGAGCGGCAAGGCGTACGGGTAGACCACGTTCTCCTTCTTGAGCGCCTCGGCCGCGTCCTTCAGGTCCGACCACGTCTTCGGCGGCTCCGCTCCGGCCCTGTCGAACAGCTCCTCGTTGTAGAAGAGCAGTCGGCTGCTGGCGACGAAGGGCAGACCGTAGAGGGTGTTGTCCACAGAACCGGCCTCCGCGAGCGGCCGCAGGAAGTTCGCCTCGGCCCTGATCGACAGCAGGTCGCTGGCAGCGTAGAGGCGGCCCTCCGCCGCGAAGTCGGAGTACGCGCCCATCAGCGCCACGTCCGGGGCGTTGCCCTCCTTGACCAAACGGGTGACCTCGCGGTCGACATCGGCCCACGGGTAGAGGGTGACCTCGACCTTCTTGCCGGGGTGGGCGGCGCTGAAGGCTGCGGTCAGCTTGTCCCAGTACGCCTTGGAGCTGGTCGCCGGGCTGTCGCCGTACTCGGCGGCCACCATGCGCAGCGTCGTCCCGTCACCGCTCTCGGACGAGCCGCAGGCGGCGAGAAGGGAGCCCAGCAGTCCGAGTGCGGCCACGGAGGCGGTGGCGCCGAGAATTCTTGGTCGCACGGATCGTTCCTCTTGATCTTTTGAACAGTACGTCCGGAATTCTCTCCCGGCGCGGGACGAATTGCGCCCCTGGCTCGAAGATTGTGGCCATTTCTCCAACTGCGTGGCTCACGAATGGTGTTTTCTTATATGCCGACGCCGTCGGTCCCTCCGCCCGTGGAGCCCCAAGCGGCTCGACGCGACTCCCTGACGGGCAGGCGGGCCCTTGCAGGTACCGGGGCCAACGCTCTCGGTACCCGGCTGCTTTTTCCGTTCGACTACCAGCTCTCGACGATGTCAGGCCACCGGGAGCGCTCTTCTGTTTCGACGTACTCGCTCATTTTGCAGCCATCCTCAGGGCATGAACGGTGCGAGCATTCAGCCACGACAAAATCGCGTCGCTCACGCTCAGCGGGTCATCGGATTCCTATGCGCCGATCTCGTACCGGCCATGATCCCCGACGTACCGCAGCGCCTCGGGCGTGCCGTCTTCCAGGGCCGCTCCGCACAGTCCGGCCGCCGCCGGGGCGTGACGCCGTACCGCCCGCGCCCACCCCCGTGGGTTCCAGGACCAGGTGACCGAAGAGCGGCATCGGGAATGGCTCATCTTCGTACTGTGCGGACTCGCGACCCTCGTTAGCCTGCCGTCGCACAGTCTTCACAGGGGGAGGGATCATGCAGGTCACTGAACGGCGTCGGCACGCCGGAATAGTGCGACGCACCTTCTCGGCGCTCAGGCGTCCCATGGTGAGAAGCGCGGCGACCGTCGCCGCTCTCGCCGTCGGGTCGATCTCTCTGGTGGGCTTGGGCTCGCCCGCGTACGCGGCCACCACATGCGGATCCCCGGTCTCCAAGCAGCTGGTCGCGCACATGGACTTCAATTACAGCTTCAACGTCAGCCAGGTGCAGTATTGTCCGATCTGGAAGTCGAACACGCCCGTCTACAACAACCCGTACAACTCCAGGCAGCTCGTGGGCAACCTCGTGATCGCCGGCAGCAGCAACTGGTTCGTCTGCCGCTCGAGCAGCCACACGGACCCCTATTCGGCGCACGGGTACAGCACGAGGGACTGGGCGATCACCATGGCCGACAACGGGCGATGGGGTTGGGTACCGGCGGTCTACTTCGGCGGGTCCGAGAACTACTGGGCGGGTCTGCGACAGTGCACGACGTACGAGTACCCGTAACCCTCACCGCCGTGGCGTAGTCCGACGGCCCGTCGCGAAGGCAGGGACGTCATGGCCGCCCCATCGTCCGAGAAGGGGTGCGATCACGTGCGGAATCTGCATAGCCTGTGATCAGAACCCCAGGGGGGCTCCTGGAGGTGCTGATGCCCGGTCGTCCTGTCTGGTCCGGAGCGGTGTCGTTCGGCCTGGTCACGATCCCGGTGAAGCTGGAGCCTGCGTCCGAGTCGCACGGCATCTCCTTCAACCAGGTCCATGTGAAGGACGGCGGCCGGATCCGCTACCGCAAGGTGTGCGACATCGACGGCAAAGAGCTCTCCCAGGACGAGATCGGCAAGGGCTACGAGGTCAGCAAGGACAACGTCATCCCGATCTCCGACGACGAGCTGGCGCAGATGCCGCTGCCGACGGCGAAGGCCATCGACATCGTCGCGTTCGTCGACCGGGACAGCATCGACCCGATCCAGCTCGGCGACGGAAACTACTACCTCCGGGCCGACGGCCAGGTCGCGGCCAAGCCGTACGTCCTGCTCCGCAAGGCGCTGGAGCGCACCGACAAGGTGGCCATCGCGAAGTTCGCCCTCCGCGGCCGGGAACGGCTCGGGATGCTGCGGATCAAAGGTGACGCGTTGCTGCTGAACTCGATGCACTGGCCGGACGAGATCCGCTCCTCCGAGCCCGTCGCCCCCGACGAGGTGCAGCTGACCGAGCAGGAGATCGAAGGCGCGCTCGCGCTGCTGGAGACGATGAGCAACGAGCACCTGGACGAGCTGGAGCTGATCGACCACTACCGCGAAGCGCTCGTCGAGGTCATCGACGCCAAGGCCGAACACCGCGAACCGAAGCCCATGGGCGAGGAAGCCGCGCCGGCCGGAAAGGTCGTCGACCTCATGGCCGCACTCGAAGCGTCCGTCGCCAAGGCGAAGGAGTCCCGGGGCGAGACCACCGCCGGCGGGGACGCGACCGTCCACGAGATGCCGAAGCCGAAGAAGAAGGCGACCGCCAAGAAGACGACCGCCAAGAAAGCGCCTGCCAAGAAGACCGCCGCCAAGAAGACCGCAACGCGAAAGCGCTCCGCCTGAGTCACTCCAGGCGGGGGTGAGGTACGTATACGGCGATCACGGGACTGGCCCACCCTGGCGGCAGCATGTCATCGGGCTGCAAAGAGCCCACGCGAGTCGTCAGTTCTTGGCGTTGGGGCAGGACCTCAGAGCCGGCATGGGTGGTGTGAGTCGTCCCGAGCCGGGAAGCCGCTGGTCATGACAGTGATGGCTGACCTTCGGGACGCGGACCGCTCTCTGACCAGACGAGCTATTTCGTGGGAGTCGCCCTGGGTGCGGCGTGTTCTTCCGGCGGTGGAGGAGGCTGCTGAGCACACCAAGCTGTGGTGGGCGGCGGCCGTGGTCATGGCCGCCGCCGGGGGATGGCGCGGCCGGACGGCTGCCGCCGCGGGAGTGGGCGGGATGGCGGTGGCGCAAGTGCTGTCCAACGGGATCGCCAAGCAGCTGTACCAGCGGCGTCGCCCGCCCGAGGAATGGGTCCCGGCCGAAGATCTCGAGGACCGCCCCGACAGCTCCTCCTTTCCGTCCGGACACACGGCCGCCGCGTTCGCCTTCACCGGTGCCGTCGCACCGGTATGGCCTGCGGCGGGCGTCCTCTGCGCGGTGCCCGCGGTGCTGGTGGCCGCGGAACGCGTGCACAGCGGTGCGCACTACCCCTCCGACGTGGCCGTCGGCGGAGCAATCGGCTTGGCAGCGGCCGCACTGGTGCGGGCCGCGCCGCGCCTGCTGTGGCGGCACGCGCTGTAAGGCCTGGTTTTGCGTAGGGCGCCTCGCGAATCCCCGGCTGACACGAGGGCGTGGACGCGGTCACGGTGGGTTCTGATGTGGGGAGCGGGGCGGCTCGGCGTCCGCGTCGCCCCCGCTTCACCCCTGCTTCGTGCTGTTCGTGTCCAGCATCGGCGGCGGCAGCGCGCCCGGCGAGGCGGTGCGGTCGGTCTCATCCTGCACGAGCAGGGAAAGAAGGGAGGCCACGGTCAGCCCCGCTTCGGCGGGATGACGCAGCACCTTGTCCGGCTGTATGCGATACGTGTTGCTGCGCCCGTCGCGGGTGTGGGAGAGGTAACCATCCTGCTCAAGATCAGAAATGATCCGCTGAACGGCACGCTCCGTGAGCCGACAGTGGGCAGCGATGTCGCGGATCCGGACGTTCGGGTTGTCGGCAATCGCCGCCAGCACGCGCGCATGGTTGGTGACGAACGTCCAACCGGTGTGAGGTTCAGGCACTCCGATCATGCCGATCATTCTACGGAGCACCCTTGCCGGATGCTAATTACGTGACATACTTTTCGTGTATCAGGAAGCAGGAACCTGTGGGTAAGCCATGGAGGGATCAAAGGTGTCTTCGGAAGCGACCGTCACACCTCGGCGCACGAGCAACGCCGACGGGCGCAGAGAGGAGACGATCCCGCCGACCGGAGGGCACGTGGACGGAGCAGCGGTGGAGCAGTACGAGCGGCACGGCGCCTGGGTCGTCGTCGCGCGGGGCTCCTACGACATGGACTCGATCACCCCCCTGGCGACAGCGCTGGAAACCGCAGCTCAGACGCACCGGAAGATAGTCCTGGACGCCTCGGGCATCACCTTCGCGGACTCGACGTTCCTGAATCTGCTGATCCTCACCCACCGCATGACCGACATGCGCGTGGCCGCGCCGACGCATCAGGTCCAGCGCATCCTCGAGCTCACGGGAGTCGACACCGTTCTGACGGTGCGAGCAACGGTGGAGGACGCCGCCGGCTGCTGACAGCCGCGACCCCTGACCCAGTTCCGAGCACCGGCTCCGAACGCTCGCGTCCCGCTCTCCTCCCCAGGCCGCCGCGATGACGAGTCCCGCCGGCCGGGACGCGCACAACGGTTGGCGCACCTTCCACGTTTCCGAGGAAGGGCGGCAGACGACCGCAGCGGCCGCCCTGCGGGCTTGTCGGGAGCGACCGCCCACCCGGTGTCACCTCGGCCGCTTCTCCTCCCTCGTTCGAGGGGTTCCCTCGGCGAGGCCCGCCGGACGCGCGAGGCTTTGCGGGAGGGTGGCCTCATGATCCACACCCAGGTCGATACCGTGCGCTTTGCCACCTCGACGGCACGGCGCACGACCGCGCTCGTCGCGGCCACCGCCCTCGCATCACTCCTCGCCGCCCCCGTCGGCGCCCACGCGGCCCAAGCGCAGCTCAGGGGCACCGCGCCCTCCTGCGTCAAGCGGGATGTCATCAAGCACGAGAACTACGTGAAGGTCACCAACGGGTGCGACGAGACGATGCACCTGAAGGTCGTCATCGACTGGGGCCCCGACTCGCGCTGCCTGACATATCAGCCGCGACAGTCGTGGGAGTGGAACTGGGGGCGCGGTTCGTACGGCAAGGTCGTCACCTGCTGAGCCCGGCCGCCCGCGCCAGCGCCGGGCCCCTTAGGCGATAGCTCTTGGCCGCGCTCTGAAGCCCTGGCGGTCGTTCTCGCTGGACTACGCGGCGCCCGCCGCTGCCAGTGCCGCGACCGGCAGGAGCAGAATCCACTGCGGCAGGCGGAGCAGGGGGCGGGGCCAGCCGACGGACAGCGTGACGACCAGGAAGGCCGCCGCGTACGCGAGGAAGTGCGCGGCCACGAACCACGCCACCAGGCCCGCACCCGCCGTTCCGTCCCTCAACGCGAGGTAGAGGAGAGCGAGTCCGGAGAGCACGAGGTCGACGCTCACCATGTGCCAGACGGCGTGCAGGACACGCTTGGGTTCGTCCGCGAGCCCGCAGGACAGTAGCGGGCGCACCACATCGCGGTGCCCGGCGACGATGTGGACCGCGGCCACGCCGAGCGCGGTCACCCCTGCCGCGAGAAGCCAGCCGTTCATCGGACCTCGATTCCTTTGGCCACGACAGCGGCCAGCAGTGCGGCCAGCTGCGGGGCAGGGTGCTCCCCGACCAGACCCACGTGGAAGAACACGGCCCCCGCCAGCGTGTCCAGGACCAGGTCCACGGGCGTTTCGGCCGCGATCTCCCCGCGCACCACGGCGCGTTCGAAGACGACCAGCAGCCGTTCCTTCGACGGGGCCAGGAAGTCGCCACGGATGCGCGCCTTCAGTTCCGGATCGGCCGCGAAGTCGGCGAGCAACCCCGGCAGTGCCGCCGCGGCGGCAGGCGCGCGAAACTCGTCCACCAGGCCCTGCAGCAGCACGGTCAGGTCCCCGGCCAGTGTTCCGCTGTCCGGAGGCGGGACATCGTCGGTGGTCGTGAAGACCGCCTCGAAGACCAACTCCGGCTTGCCCGCCCACCGCCGATAGATCGTGTCCTTGCCGACACCCGCCCGCGCGGCCACGGCCCCGATCGACGTCGCCGCATAGCCGACCTCGACCACCAGCTCTGCCGTCGCACTGATGATCGCCGAGTGCGATCGCGGATCCCTGGGGCGCCCTCTGGAGGACGGAGTGGAACTCATGGCATTTACCTTACGGGTCGACCCGTAAGGTAAACAAGGGGCCGACGGAGGGCGGTCGCTTCGTGGCGTCGAAGCCCGAGTTCGGATCGTGGGGGTCATGACTCCCACTGGTCGCAGTACTCGATGTGGATTTCACGTGCGTCGCCGAGGATGCCGGCGTTTGAGTGCAGCTGGGTGCAAAAATGCGGGTAGCCCGGATGGACGGGGACGTGCCCGGGGCCATGGCGGGCGACGTCGAAGAAGTGCTGGGCGGTGTCTTTGAACACCTTCGCACTGCCTGTCATGAACAGGGTCTCCGCGTGGAGATGCTGGTGAAACAGATCCCGGTTCTCCTGGTAGTGCCGTGCGGCGGGGTCAGCGGCTTCGCCGGCATGTTCGGGGCCAGTCAGCGTCACGGTCTGCGGACGGCCCCGGCCGAGTCGCCCTCGCACTTCTTTCCAGCGCGACGGCGCGAACTGCAGGGAGTGGTGCATCAGCACGAGATCAAGCTGCCGCGTACCCTCGTTCGGCGCCTCTCGGGACGGGGGCCGGTTGGCCCGCATCGGCAGGTGGACCAGGGAGCGCGGCGAAGAAGCCGCGAGCTTCCACAGCCCGCCGATTCGCTGGGCGGCGTCCTGATCGAGGTACGCGTCCAAGTGTCGATCGCAGTCGATGAGCACCGCGTGTGTGAGGGGCCGGGCTGGTCGTATGACCTTGAACTCCGTGGAGCCGAGGCGTGCTTGGTGGATGGTGAGGGGTAGCTTCATCGGTTCTCCGGGTAATGGCGGCTGCCACGGGCGGCGCAAAAGGCCGAGTCTTCGGCTGATGCCTTCTGCGATGGGGCGGGGGCCTGGAAGGTTTGCCGTACCTTCGCGAGAGGCGCGTGCCCATCATCGATCCAGCCAGGCGAGGGTTCGAGGCGAGGCCCTGTTGCGAGGTCCGAGCCTACGAGGGTCGAAAGAGCGGCGGTATCCAATTTCTCCTACGAGCCGACGAGGAGGTCTGCGCCTTCCGCGCCTCGGATGGAGACAGGTTCGAGCTGTTGGAGGCTGGGCGGCGCAGGCGCTTCGAAGCGCGCGGGGCGGTTGCCTCAGGACTGGTGGACGCAGCCGCGATGCTCATCGGCCCCTCCCGTACCCCTTCTGTCTGATCGTCAGCGTCCGCCCTGGCCGACCCGGTGGCGGCCCTCAACCCGGTTTCAGGCACCGGGCGATGGCCCCCGTTTGCGTCTGCAGTCGCCACCACGAGAGGTCGATTAGCTCACCGACGAACACAGGAAAATCTATGTCGGTGAGAGTAGACATTGGGTGGCGCCGTCGCTATGGTTTCTCTCGTAGCCCAGAGAGACAGCAGGGCCCGGCAGGGATGAACTGCCGGGCAGCAGTACCGCAGTAACAGTAAGCAGAGCGGTTCGGTGGTGGAGTCTCGAAGCCAGGGTTGTTGCAGGGCGGCGACGGGACTGACGACCGGACCGGGTGGCCCGCAGTGATCAGGGGCCGCCGCGAGCAGTACCGCAGTTGCTGCAGTGGCAGTACCTCGGTGAAGGCGTCGGGCTGCGGACGCGCGCACCGGGTGAGCAGCAATTCGATCAGCGAGGAAGAACGGAGGGACCCGCGCCATCAGGATCGCCCGGGCGGAAGCCTTGGGCCCGGGTACCGCAGGACATCGATAGTGAGGTGGTCTCCGGTCAGGCATCCGCGATCCCCGCACTCCCGACAGCAGCCAGGTCGAGCGCGCGGACTCAGAAGGCCGGCGCAGTATCAGGGTCGGCAGATGGTGTAGCAGTTCCTTCGGGGCCCTGGTGCCGTATGGCACCGGGGCCCCTCCATGCACTCGCCAGCGGTCTCACCGAGGACCACTCCGCTCACTTCACGGGCCGGGCCGTCGACATGCTCGAGGCACGCGCCACCGCACGCCGGGGTCCAGCGCCGCGCCCTCCCGTGGCCACAGTCGAGCTTCTGGCGGGAATTGCTCGAACGGTGTGGAGGGGCTGTTGTACTGCGCGTATGGCAGATCACAAGCAGTGCACGGTGGTCCGGACCGGGCAGTACGAGGGACTTCAGGGCGGCACGTTCGGCGCGGGCATCAGTGCCCAGTCGGCGGGCGCGGAGCGGCTGTGTCTCCACCGCCTGGTCATGCCCGCCGGGACCAGAGGCCGTCCTCACCTGCACGAGGGGCACGAGTCGGCCATCTTCATCCAGTCCGGTCAGGTCGAGGTCTGGCACGGAGAGGGGCTGACCGAGCACGTGACGCTGCGGGCGGGCGACTACATCCACATCCCGGCGGACACCCCGCACATGCCGGTGAACACCGGCGCGGACGACATGGTGTGCCTGGTCGCGCGGACCGATCCCGACGAGCAGGAGGGCGTCCGACTCCTCGACCTCCCGGTGTGGTTGGAGTCCAGGGTCGGCCCGCTTGCCGTCGGCGTCGGATGAATCGAACGCCGGCATCCTCGGCGTGGTGGCAGAGGGATCGGCCGACCCCTCCCCCGGCCCGCCGCCTCGCCGAGGACCCTCATCGAACCCCGGCCCCCAGCTTCCTGACGTCGAGGTTCTCCTGCGGTCGCTCCCCCGCCGTCTACGTCCGTAAGACGGCCGAGGCGCGAAGAGCCCGGGGCGCGGACTGTGTGTCCGCGCCCCGAGAGTTCAGGACGTGGCGCAGGCAGCACCGTTGAGGGTGAAGGCGGCCGGGGACGGGTTCGTCGCACCCTTGGTTCCGATGAAGCCAACGGTGACGGAACCGGAAGGGGCGATGGTGGCGGTGTAGGAGGCGGGCGTCACCGCGACCGTGCTGCCTGTCTGCGCGGCGGTGCCGCCCCAGGCCTGGGCGACGGTCTGACCGGCGGCGAAGGAGAAGCCGAGCGTCCAGCCGTTGACGGGGGTGGTGCCGGTGTTCCGCACGACGATCTCGCCCTGGAAACCGCCCGGCCAGTCGCCGACCACCCGGTAGCCGACGGCGCAGCTTGCGCCGGGGACGGGGGTGCCCTTGTCGGTGGTGACATCGATGGAGGCGGAGCGGGCGGAACGGTTCCCCGCCGCGTCTCGGGCGTAGACGGCGAAGGTGTACGTGGTGTCGGCGATGAGGCCCCTCACGGTGGCCCCGGCAGTGGTGGTGGAAGCGACCGGGGCCTCTGTGGTGCCGCTGACTCGGACGATGTCGTAGCCCGTGACTCCGGTGTCGTCGGTGGCTGCCGGCCAGGTCAGGGTGGCGGAGTCGGCGGTGACGTCGGTGGCCGAGGGTGCGCCGGGGGCGGTCGGGGGCTGGGTGTCCTGAGTGCCGCCGCCGAAGACGGTGGCCTCCCGAGAGGTCTGGGCGATGCCGTTCTCGCCGTGGAAGATCCGCTCACCCCAGCCGCTGAGGCGGCTCGGGTCGAAGTCGATGGCGAGGTCGAGGACAGGGTCGGTGTTCCCACTCCAGGACCACGCGAGGTAGCCGAGGCGGAGCTCCTCGGCCGCGGCCATCATGGTGTCCTCGTCGGGGTCGCCCCACTGGTCGGCGGGTCCGCCGAACTCACCGATGAGAATCGGGAGCCGAGCCGCGGCGAACGCCCCCAGGTAGTCCCGGATCTCCTGCGCGGTGTCGAAGACGCTGTACATGTGGATGGAGAAGACCAGGTTGCCGGTGGTGTCGGCGGCGTACACGGACTGCGCCTGGGCCTTCATGACGCCTTGCCAGTCCTGGCCCCAGTTGGGCGCGTCCACCATGATCGCGTGCGCGAATCCGGCGGCACGCAGCTTCTTCACGGCGGCGATGGTGGGGGCGGTCCAGCCGGCCGGGTCGGCGTTGCCCCACGGCTCGTTGCCGATGTTGACGATGATGTAGTCCTCCTGGCCGGCGAGGACGCCCTTCAGGCCGATCCAGTAGTCGGCCGCCTGGTCGAGGGTTCCGGCGGCCGCCTCCTCGCCGTATCCGGTGGTGTCGTGGACCTCCAGGACGCAGATCAGCCGGTTGGCCTTGCAGTCGGCGACGACCGACTGGACGTCGGCGGGGCTGTTCGCGGACCAGCGGTGGCCGCTGGCGAGCACGACCCGGACGCTGTTGGCCCCGAGGGCCTTGATGTCGCCAAGCGACTGGGTCTCGCCCGGATACCAGGTGTGGGCGTGATTGACGCCCCGCATCACGAAGTCGTTGCCGTTCGCCTCCAGCAGCCGTCCGTCGCTGACGTGGAGTCCTGTCGCCACGGCGTCGGCGGTCCGTGCCTGGGCGGTGGCCGCCCCGAGGAGGACGTACGCGAGCAGGGTCGCGATCCCCGTCACGAGGGCGAGGACGGCATGGGGCAGGGGCGCTGCTCGGGTATTCACGGGGCCTCCAGTCGACGGGTGCTGCTGTGGTGTGGGAGCGCTCCCATACAAGTCAGCGCGACGCGGGGGCGTCAAGACCCGGGGCCGCAACTTCGTTCCACGACGGCCTATTTGACGAGCAGTCAGGCATCCGAAACTGCCCGGCATGCCGACATGTCCGGTGCGGGCCCGACGTGCGAACCAAGCCCGACGCACGACACGATCCATGGCCGATCCAGCGCGGCCGTGAAGGGTGAGGCGTTGCGAGGCCGCACCCTTCACCGGCTTCCTCAGAGTCGAAGGGGCTCAGGCCGCGAGAGGAGTGCCGGGGTCGGTCTCGCACGTCCGCAACCCCGTTACGTAGTTGAGCTGCGGACCGTAACCCGCGAAGGTCGCCGACGCTCCAGGCTCGATGACACGGCAGGGGGCGACCTGACCGTCCGCGTACTCGACTGCGACGGCGACCGTGAGGGCACAGCCGTTGACGACCGAGGTGTAGCGCCAGCTCGCGTAGTACTGCACGCACTCAGGAGGCGCGGACGAGGCTGCCGCTTGGGCGGATGAGGCGACGGTCAGAGGAGCCAGCAGGCCGAGCGCAACCGCGGCACCGAGGGCGACGAAGCGCGATGTGCGCGCCGTGAGGGTCAGGTTTGTCATGCATCCATCCTGACGACCATGGAAGAACTTGCGCAAACCAATGAATGACTTTTCAGCCATGGAACGTCGTCGCCGACAAAACTGCACGTCAGATGCCGATGAAGACTCGCTTTTGCTTGCAAGGCCTTGCAGTCTGGTAGCAAATCGCTCGACTGGACGGGAGGAACAGTGACCGCGCTGACCTCACTCCAGGCCCCAGGCTGACCGAAGACGGACTCACCGCGGTGCTGGGGCGGCGGCGTCCGCCCTGTGGCTGACAGAAGCGCCCCGACAGACCGTCCCTTGCCACGAGAGGCGGTCAGCTACTGGCGCCGTCTTCGTGCGGGCGGTGACAGGACGAGTGCGCAGGTCGATGGCACGGTGCGGCGTGGCGCACGAATGCGCCAGAGCGGGGCGCGGGCCTTGTCCTCCGGCTGGGGTGGGCAGCGCGCAGGAATAGCGTCACTGTCGCCGACCATCCGGAGGGCCGACAGTGCCGGCTTACGCTTCCGCCGGGTCAGAACCGGCACAGTCGCCACGAAGGACCTCATCAACCCTTGGCGCCGACCTTGCACCCGACGGCCGGCCGATCAAGGTGGTGCAATCAGTGGTGCCATCACAGTTGGCGGCCGGTGACGTCGCCGCCAGGATCGTCGGCCAGCGTGACGGACGTGGCGATTCGCTTCCCGACCGGTTCACGGTGGACCGCGAAGGTCTGACTCACCGCCATGACGATCTCCAGGCCATGCTGCCCGATGCGGCTCGGGTCGGGCCCCAGGATCGCCGGCGGCGTGGGATTGCTGTCCCATACGCTCACCTCGATGGCGCCGCCATCGACGGTCAGGGTCAGCAGGCACGGGCCGGGCGCGTACTTCCGGGCGTTGGTCACCAGCTCGCTGACCACGAGCTGCACCATCCCCATCGCACGCGCGGACACCGGCAGCCCGTGCACGGCTTGCACGTCAGCAAGAAAACGACCGGCCAGATCGCGGGCTGCGGCGATGTCCTCGCTGCCCTCGAAGGCCCCGGTCACCGAGATGTCGTCACTCATCAGCATCGGTTGCCGGTGCTCGCCGTGCGCTGTCTGTTCCATGTCCATACCCGATCCGCCCCCGTGCCCGCGCGTCTGCCGCGTCCCGCTTACCCCAAAAACCTGCTCTCATTCCCACCGAAAGCCTGCGGGCTCGAAAAGCGCCTACCTGCGCTGGCCGGCTGTACGAGCAGAGAGGGGCATCCGTACGCGACACGACCCGCGGCCCAGCCGCGGCCGAGGTCAGTGACGGCGTCGGACATCAAGACGCTCGGCCGAAGCGTCGGGGCGGGGCGCGGTGTGGTGGCGTTCCACAGGGAGCTGCCGGGCGGCTGATGATGCCGGAACCGCGCCGCTCGCACCGGTCGGCCGTTGCCGGCTCTTCAGCGGGGGACTTTGAGGTCAGACGGAGTCTCTCCGGCTGTGGAGCGACATGCGGAAAGCACCGGGCCGCGGGGGAGGCGAACTTCATCGCCTCCCCCGCGGCCCGGTGCGAACGTCAGACGCAGCGTCCGTCCATCCAGTCGGTGAGGCCCGGCGTCCACGAGGTGGCCAGGCGGGTCGCATCGGCGTCCAGCGCCCGCTGCCAGGAGGCGTAGTTGCCGGAGGCCGGCGGGGGCGGCTCCTGCCAGTCGACGACGTCGTACCAGTCGGGCAAACCGGTGAGGGCCGCGGAGAGGCCTGCGGCGCTGACCCGGCTCCGGAGCACCGGATCCAGGTCCTTGTCACCTGTGTAGATCATGATCTCCTGGGACGCGATGCGCTCCGCGATCGGTGCGAGCACCTCGTTCCAGGCCGTCTCCCGGATCGACGAGTCGCTGCTGAGGAGAGACACCTTCGTTTCCGGCTTCACCTCCACCAGCACGACCATGCCGAGGGCCTTGGCGCTGTCGAGCCACTCGCGGAACGTGTACACGGTCTCACCCGTGTAAGGGCCGCGCGTGATGGTGCGTCCATTGAGCGGGTTCGTCCCGCTCGCCCACGAGAGCTCCGAGATGGGATCGGACGATCCGGTCAGCCCGTAGGTGGTGTTGTTGTGCCACATCACGGCCTTGGCGCCGTTCTTGGTCAGCCGCAGATCGGCCTCCACCCCGGCCGCGCCCCAGCTCTTCTCCTGGGCGAGGCCCCTGGGGTGGTTCGCTGCACGGATCTGGTCTTCTTGCCAGCCTCCCGGCTCTTGGGGCCACCCGCCGTGCCCGAACACCGCGGGACAGTAGGGCAGCAGGGTGGGGCTGGTGTACCCCTCCATCATGTGGACCTGGCTGAAGGTCCAGTTGCCGGGCTCGGACTCCCAGCTGTGCAGGGGACTGTTGAGGGCACCGTCGGACTTGGCGGTGAAGGTGATCGTCTTCACCCGTCCGTCGGCGTAGCCGTAGAGAGTGGCCAGGTCGTCGCGGCCGTCCCCGTTGAAGTCACCGGTGACGATCTTCATACGCGAACGATCGTACGATCCCACAGGGAGGGCCAGCATGTCCCGCCGCGCGCCGAACGTTCCGTCCGTGCCGAGACGGAAGCCGATCACCGCGTCGTGTCCGTCCGCGTAGTCGTACCAGGCAGCCAGTTCGTCACGGCCGTCACCGTCGAAGTCGCCCGCGTGCAGACTCGCCTGCCGGAACGTCCAGCCCGTGGACTCCCAGCCGTGCACGGGCTCGGCGAATCCGCCATCGGTCCGCCCGGCCCAGTACAACAGTTTCACACTGCCGTCCCGGTACCCGTACAGCGCCGCGAGGTCGGCACGACCATCCCCGTTGAAGTCACCGGTGGCGAACTTCATGCGATTGACGTGCCAGCCATCCCCCGGGGCCCGCTGGAAGGAGGAGAAGTGCGCGCCGAAACCGCCGTCCGGGCGGGCGAGCATCGTGAAGAGTTTGTCGCTGCCGTCTCCGTAGGCGTACCAGACGGCGACGTCGTCACGGCCGTCCCCGTTGAAGTCGCCGGCCTGGGCGGTCATGGCGTCGAAATTCCAGTTGCCCGGCGCCGCGGTCCAGGAATGAAGAGGACCCGCGAAGCTGCCGTCTCCACGGCCGAGCCAGGTCAGCAGGGTGACCCGACCGTCCTCGTAACCGTAGAAGGCCGCGAGGTCGCCCACACCGTCCCCGTTGAAGTCGCCGGTGAGGCGCTTCATGTTCTCGACCCAGTAGTTGCCCGCGGGGGTCTCCCAGCCCAGCCCGGGCGCGGCGAAAGCGCCGTTTGAGCCCGCGAGGAAGGTACGTACGGCGTCGTGCCCGTCCGCGTAGTCGTACCAGGCGGCCAGATCGCTGCGGCCGTCACCGTTGTAGTCGTGACGGGCACCGGTGCCGGCCAGCCGGACGCCGGTGCCCGGTTCGGCCGCCTCCATGGTCGGCGCATCCGCCGTGCCGGCGAATGCCGTGGCCGCCCCTGCCGGTTGCCCCGGCGCGGCGGTCGCGCTACCGGCGCCCGTGGACAGGCCGAGCAGCGCGAAGCACAGCGCGGCCGAGCCCACTGCTATGGAAGGTCTCCTCATCCAGCTCTTCACATCCCTTGCCGTCGAACGAGAGAAATGCACCCCTCGGCGGGGGTGCATGGGGAGCGAGCCTCGCCCGGCCGGATCGTTCATCTCGCCACAGCCATGGCAAAGACGACGACCGAGCCTGCGGGGCCGTCGATCATTAGATCATTCAAAATCCTTCTCTGAACTGCTATTTCAATTGGCTCGGTGGCCTGCGGAGCGTGGCAGGGAGCGTTCAGCGGCTGGTGCCGCATGAGTTGTTGGAGCTGTTCCAGCGGGTGGTTCCGAAGGCGCCGTCACGGCACCAAGGTGGTGGCCGGCGTCGGCATGGTGACCCGTGAGGTGCCGGCCGCGCTCGTGTTCGTGGCGAACTCGTAAGCAGCTGCGCTTCGGTGCCGGTCGTAGCCTGGGGCGTACCGGCTCCGGAGCCCGCAGGCGGGAGAAGCGAACCGACACAGGCAACAGCCGCGTCCCATGCCGACGGGGCAGGGCGCTGCTGCGCCTTGCCGGCGCCGAGACATCTGCTCGTGCGTGTATCGATTCGCCGGACAGTTCAACAGACAGACAGCCACTACGTCAGTGAGACCCGGAGTCAGCCTCCCGAACGACGCCCGGCACATCCTCACTGTCAGACCCAGAGGTAAGAATGAGCGGCATGACGAAGACCGGGGCGGACTACGCATGGTTCGAGAACGACTTTCCAGACATCGCCGAGGCGTACTGCTTCACCCTGGTGCGGGGCCTGTCACCGACTGAGCTGATCCTCCGGCTCGAAGGACGTGAGGAGGCGCCCTTGCAGGGCATAGCCGCGGTCGTCGATGCCACCTTCGCCCAGTACGAGCTCGGGGATGGCGACCGTCAGCTGGTCGCCATGACGACCGTCGGCCCTTGGACGCTTCTGATCGAGGCCAACGGCTACCTCGGGGTCACCGAAGAACGAGCGCTTCCGGCCTCCGCCGGTACGAGCTGGATCTCTCACTTCGTCAACATCAATGCCGTCGGCACGTTTTTCTGGGCCGAGGACCAGGCCCTGCGTCTTTGCTTCGACCCCATGTTCCCTGAGGAGCGGTGGGGCACCACACCCGACGAACTCCTCGACGTCATGGTTCGTATCGGCTTCCACGTCGATGACGACGCACCTGAATCCGAGACGGACCTTTCCTCACCAGCCGCCTTCGCTCTGGCGGAACACCTCACCGGCGTCGCCATCACCCCCGAGCTGCTCCAGGACACGACCTTCACCTGTGCCACCGTGCAGATTCGATGATCTCGTCCGCCTTCCTCGGCTGCCGCCTCAAACCGGCGCCGACCAGGGCGAAGCAGCCTCCGGTCGCCAGGGCCGTAGCCTGGGTGCGGGGTCTTCCGTTCACTGGGCGCCGGCGACTTGTGCTTGCCGTGGCTTGCGGAGTCACATGCCACGGTCCGGACCTCTCCACGGCTCCGGACGTTCGTCGGCGCTCATCGGGAGCCTGAGCAGCTCTACCTGACCTGGGTAGAAAGCCGAGCTGTTGGGGCCGGCCATGTCTTCGCCGACGAGGTAGCGGTAGAGCCACTCGGCGAAGCTCATGTCGTACCGTGCCCAGCCACCCTCCCCGTCCTCGACCAGGAGCCACGGGGCGTTGCCGTACGCCGCGACGAGGAAGAGTGTTTCGCCCCGATCGGTACCGGCGATCGGCCACAGTCCGTCGCGGGTGCCGAAGCTCAGTTCCGCGAGCCCGCACAGCACGCGCGGGTCCTCGTCCGGGTCGAGGTCCTCCCAGGGCACCTCGGACCAGGCGCGGACCTTGGCCCGTATCGACTGGCCAAGGTTCCAGCGTTCGGTCCCGGGGTGGTTTAGGTACAGGTGGCCGTTGAGCTTGATGGGAGCGTAGGCGTCTACGAGGGTCCGATAGTCGGACGGGAGCCGGAATCCGAGTTCCGTGTGGAGCTGTTCCCAGGCGGCCGGCTCCGCGTAGCGGTTCTGGGCTGGACCGAGCATCGCCATGGCCGCGGTCAGGTAGTCGGTCACAGCGTTCCTCAGTGGTGTACGAGCCCGTCTCGGAGCGAGCGGCACGAACGGCCTCGGGCAGGGTGCCTCGGATACGGCGTGCATCATTTCGGTTCGGAGGCACTGAGTCGGCCAGTGCGGCAGCCCGCCTTGGGCTGCAGGCTATGACAACCCGATCGGTGCTGCCCTCAGCGGGTGACCGTGGAGCTCCTCGCAGCCTTCTTCGTCCCACCAGAGATCACCTTGAGTGGTGAGGTAGGGATGCAGCCCGCGGACGTCACCACCTTGGTCGAGCGCGTGCGCCACTGCGTGGAGAAGGCTCGCCAGACCGGGCCATGAGTCGGTGAAGTCGCCGCCACCGCTGTGGCCCGCCCAGCCGAGGCGGCCCGCGTGCGGGCCAGGACGTTGGTCGATCACATGGACCCCGCCGTCGGCGCTCTCGGCCCAGGGAACCCAGAGCGGCTGCCACCAAGGCTCGTCCTCCCAGGATCGACGGGACAGGCCGTCGTTCTCCGCGGCGACCTGCATGCACATCTGCCAACGATCCACGATGTCGCTCACCGTGAGCGGTGACTGCTCCGGCAGGAAGGTCGACCAGGCACTTGCTCCGTTATGGCATCTCAAAGACTCAACGAGATCGCTGGGGAACGGGATGCCGAGAAGCCGCTCCGCCTGCTGAATCTCGCCCTGTGTCGCCGGTGGATTGAGCCGTGCGAAATCGGACGGCGCGTGGGTCGCCAGCCATGCGGAGATCCGGCGCCAGGCTTCCGACGGAGACGAGATGTTCTGGACCATGACGCCATCCTGCCCGAGGCGTGTGACAAGGCGGATCGGACTGCGCCTGCGGCGAGCGCGTGCGCACCGCGGACAGCGCCGCTCACGCTCGTACGACTACTTGCACGAGGCCCGGCAGGGCAAACAGACGTAGACGTACGAGGTCTTGCCGTAGCTCAAGCCAGGGATACGCACGATCCGGCCGCCGCGCCATTTCGCGACCCGTTCGTCCTCGCGCGGGAATTCGGTCCCGCTGACTGACTCCGTGGCCGTCCCCTCCCCCTGCACGCGGATGGCGCGCGAGACCCCACTCGACGGACGGGGCGAAAGCCGCTTGCAGGGGTGCCCAGGGGGTCTCCCCGCGGTGCTACGAGAGGTCGGCAGCATGCTGCCGCAGGAAGGCTCCGGCGTGAGCGGCGGCCTCTTCCTTCGTCGCGTACCAGATGCCGTCCTGGGCGGCGCCGCGCGTCTCGTCCGCGCCTTCGCCCGCCCAGGCCCAGCCACCGGACCGCGGGTCCTGCACCAGTTCGGCTGTGCCGCCGAAGAGTTCGAGCACCGCGCCCGCCCGAGCCGACGCGGACGCGGGGCGAGGGACCGCGTCCGGCCACTTCTTGCGCGCGCCCTGGCGGGTGATGCCCCAGACCGCGCCGATCTGCTCGTAGCTCGCGCCGTAGGAGCCCGCTGCGGCCGCCGCGATCGCCGTCAGCCGTTTGACCTCCGTGTCCACCACCTTCCAGGCGGCGAGGACGGACAGGGTCACATCAACCAAATCCGCGTCCCATATGCGGGCCGCGGGCCGCCCGGACTCGCGGGCGCGAATGGATACCGCGTGCGAGGTGGCAGTCCTCGGCACGGTGCCGGCGGAAGCCGGACAGGATCCGGTTGCGCTCACCACCGCGTGTCGGTTCGTCAGCGGTCGATCGGGAGCACGCGGTCCAGGCCGCTCTCGCGCAGGATCTGCCGGATGGTGCCATCCAAGGTGCTCGCCGCGTCGATGACGGTTTCCAGGGCCTCGGGCAGCAGGTCCTTTTCCCGGTACCAGTCGCGAAGGTGGTCGGCGGTGACCTGCTTGCGGCACTCGGCATCGGGCTTCGTCGCGTGCCGCAGCACCGTCTGCACGTAGGGGACGTGGAGGTAGTAGCAGCGCGAGACACCGCGGTGGGCGCGCACCAGGTTTTGGAGCATAGTGCCGTAGCGGTCGGCGTACAGGATGCCCTCCACAACGACGTGGAAGCCGTGGTCCAGGGCGTAGCGGGCGGTGAGGTCGATCAGCCCGATGTTCGCGGCCCCGGGCCGGTCGTGTTCGCGCAGCACGATCCGGCGCAGGTTGTCCTGGCCGACGATCGCGAGATTGCGGCCGAACCTCTCTCGCAGCCCGGCCGCGACGGACGACTTCCCCGAGGCGCTGTTGCCGCGGACCACGATCAGGCGCGTGTCCTGCGTTCCCACGGCGCCCGGGACACTCTCGGTCATGCGCCGCCGATCTCGCGGCTCAGGTACATCCGGGTCTCGTTGAAGTGGTCCCAGTCCATCACCAGGCGGAAGCGCTGATGCGCCTCCAGCCTTTCAACCTCCGCCGGCTCCTGCCCGCGCCGCACCCGGGCGTCGCCGGACTCCACGAGCTCCGTGAGGGCGAGCCGGACATCGTCGGCATCCTGGCCCGTGGCGACCGCCAGGCGGTCGAGCGAGGTGAGGACCTCCTGCGGTCCGCCCAGCCCGTCGACCAGGTGCGTGATGAGCCTGTCGACGAGCGGGCCGATGCGCATCGACCAGCGGATCCAGTCGAGCCGCTCGGTGAGTTCGGCGTCCAGGGGCAGCAGGTCTTCGGGCAGCGGCAGTGCGGCGGGCATCGACCATTCGGTGCCGTCCGGCCCCTCCTCGCGGCGCGCCAGGCCCCAGGTCAGGTAGAGCTCGGACAGATCCCGGACGGTCGTCGGCACCGGGAAGCCGGCGGCTGCGAGCATGGCGCCGAAGTTCTTCCAGCGGTCGGCTTCGAATGCCTCACGTCCCTCCGGCGCGTCCTCGTAGTCCCATTCCTCGTCGGGCCACGAGAAGGTGAGCGCGCTGTCGAGGTCGCCCCCGAACATCCTCCAGTGGCCGTCGAAGGCCTCCTGCAGGAGGTCGTCCAGGGAGCCGGTGAAGCCGGGCTGGCTCGCGGTGCCGATCAGCATCGTCAGTGGGAAGCCCTGGCGGGGCAGGACGTGGTCCCAGCCGGAGGCCCACCAGTCGTTGTGCATCGCCAAGTCCCGGCGCGGCCCGGGCACAGGCGCGTTCTCAGTCATCCGTAGCTCTTCCTCAAAGAGGCGACCGAACGCTGGCAGCGTACGCACTGTGGTGCGCCGAGGCTCTCGAAAACGTCCGATCATGCCTGATGGTGGTACGCGACGACGCATGCATGAATCGCGACGACGCCGACAAGGTCGTGAAGCATGGCCCCGCTTGGTCAGCGCGCTGTCGTGCGATCAGCGGGACGAGTTGCTCGCGTGGGCCACCGGGTAAGCAGCTGATCGGTGGACGGGCGCCGAGGGGCCTTCGGGGTGCGTGGCCGCGTGACAGAACCCGGCAGCCGAACTGGCAGCCGGCCTCCCCCAGGGTGGGGTCATCCGTTGGGTGGCGGGTGAGACAGACTGGGCCGGCCCCGGAACGACTGAGCCGCCCCGGGAACGCAACTACCCTTTGGAGCACGTCGGATGAGCAGCAACGTACTGACCATGTACGGCGGGCCGAGACGGGTCGACGGCCAGGGTCCGGCGAGGGTGTCGGACATGGTCAGCTTCTCCGACGGGTCAGGGCCGGCGCCGTCGGTCGTGTACGTGGAGCGCGAACTGCCGCCGGGAGGCACATCGGCGTATCTTGCGACCCGGCGCGGCGGGGCCCGTTCCTTCGCCCTGTGGGCCGACGACCAACGCCTGCAGCGCGTGGCCACTGTGGTGACCCTGTCGGCCGGTGGCGGCGTCGCGAGGTTTCAGGTGCTCGGGCCCGGCGGCGAGGTCATCGGCACGGTGATGCGCGAGAAGGCGCTACGGGGCAGGGGTCTGCGCACCCGCTGGACCGTGCAGCAGCCCGGGGGCTTTGAAGCGGTCGGCTTCAAGGGGAGGATCGTTTGGTGGTGGATGTGGTGGCTCTTGCTGCCCCTGATGACGATGGCACTCGTGATCAGTGTCTTCGACAGCGTCCCTGGCAACGAGGGCGGCTTCGCACGCGCACCCCGGCGTATCCGGTGGCGCGCGAACGGACAGGTCCCGCTGGAGTTCAGATCCAAGGGCGACGCACTGCACCTTCACGCCCCCGGCGTGGACCGGCGGCTCGGGGCCGCGCTGATCGCTCTCCTGCGCAGCTTCCACGCCGGCGCGTGGGACTCGGCGAAGAAGTGACCTACGGCCCGTCGTTGGGATCATCTGGTAGTTGGCCAAGGCTGCTGCCTGGAGAGTCGATCGCGGTGCCGATGTGGCGTGGTCGTGGCGTCTCGGTGTACTTGGGCGCCGGGCTTGCTTACGGGACCAGCTCGATGTGGGGGTGGGACGGGTGGGCCGGGCAGGCGTGGAGCTGGAGGTTGTAGCCGCCGACGATGTCGATGAGCGTGAAGTTGCCGTACCGGGCGCCCAGGGGAGGAGGAGCCGGGTTCGCCGGTTCCTCCTCGGCGATCCAGGTTTCGCTGCCGCCGTCCCACTCCGAGGAGGCGATGGTGAGCAGCGGGACCTCCTCGGTGCCGCACTCGGGGCAGGGGCGGGGCTTGGGGTCGGTGAGGCCCCGGCGGGTCCAGCCGCCGGTCTTCCAGCCGGGGGCGGTGGAGAGGTTGTTCAGGTAGAGCTCGCCCGGGTCGTCCGCGTACGCGTTGTAGCGCGCGGGGTCGATCGACTCCCAGCGGCTCATGTCGTCCAGCTGGTCCTGAAGTTCCTCGTCCAGTTCCGAGGGGTGGGGGTACTCGGTGACCTGCTCCGGTGAGAGCAGGCACGGCTCCGGGAGGTAGCAGTCGCGCTGGACGATGGGCGGCTCGGGTGGTGCTTCGAGGACGTCCCTGACGGTCACGGAGGAGCGCCAGAACAGTGCGGTTTTGGGGCTGGCATGTTCCGCGTGGTCGAAGGGGCACCACAGGACCTGGAGGAGGTCCGCGTCGGGCGGGCACGGGAAGGGGACGTCACGGGCGTAGAGCTGGGCGACTGGGAGGAGGGGGATCGGGCCGTCGAACCACGGGCGGTCCGCGAGCCGGTCCCAGGTCGCTCGTTCCTCGGGAGTCCACTGAGGTGCCTCGGGGTCGAGGCGCCGCCGCTCGGCCGCCGCGGCGCGGTCGTGACGGAGGAGCCGGACGTCGTCCGGGGAGTGGACCACCGGCGCGGCGCGGCTGTCGTGCGGCTCGTCGCAGTACGGCCACGGCGCGTCGGCGGGCCACAGCAGCGGCCCGCCGACGGAGCTGTCGTGCACGGTCGGCGACCCCGGCCTCGGGTGCAGCCGGGTCGCCGTGCGCGCCAGCGGAGCCAGCTGAGGGAAGAGCGCGGTGATGTCGAACGGCCGCGGCGGGGTGGCAAATATGGCGTTCATAGCGGTGATGCTGCCAGCAGCGTCTGACAGTGGGTGCACCGATTCACGTCAGCTGACACCACACAGCTTCCCTGAGTCAGCAGGCAGACCAGAGGAAGACGCCGGCGAGATGGAGTCCGGCCAGGTAGATGGTCGCGGTCTTCTCGTAGCGAGTGGCGATGCCGCGCCACTGCTTCAGGCGGTTGATGCATCGAACCTCACCATGCGACAGCTCGCGCCGCTGTTTTGGCTGCTCGCCAGCGACGGCGTGCCGGGTGGTCCAGCGGCTGCGGACGCTGCTCGCGATCGAGCCGGCCACACGTCCCGCCGGCGCGGTCGAGCGGCTGTGGATCGTGGATGGCACCCTGATCCCGGTCCGCGTCCGGAAGTTCGGAGCGACCTCACGCAACTACCGGTTCTCGGCGAACGTGCAGGTCATCATCGACGCCGGCACCCGGCTGGTGATCACCGAAGTCCGGCCGGTGCCCGGCAACACCACCGACGCCAAGGCCTGGCGCCACTCGGGCCTGGCCCGGCACTGCGAAGGCGTGACCGTGCTGGCCGACGGCGCCTACATCAACACGGCCTCGTGGTGCCGCACCGCAAACGGCCCGGACGAGCCCTGTCGTCGGGTGAGGAGGAGAACAACGCCGAGCACCGGCGCGTCCGGGCCCGCGTTGAGCACGCCTTCGCCCGCATGAAGCACTACAAGTTCCTCCGTGACTGTCGACAGCGCGGCAGCGGCCTCCACCAAGCGGTCCAGGCCGTCGCCCACATGCCCAACCTCGCCCTCGCCGCATAACCAGACCGGCCACGACCCCGGGCCTGGCCTACGGCGGAAGTTGGCATTCCGGGCCGCGCACCGTAGAACTGGGCCCCATGTCTGACCAGTGGCCGACCCCACGCCCGGCGCCAAGGCCCGTGCCCGGGCCGCCCGGCGGGTACGGGTCGCCGCGGTTCCAGCAGGTCAGTGACGGTTACCGGCGTTTGGCCAGGATCCTGTGCTGGCTCGCGATCACCGTCGCGAGCCTCATGGTGGTTGCTCTCGCACTCAGCATCGTCTTCCTGGTGAAGGCGGACGCCGACGTGGACGACGCCGCCTACGGCTATCTGGCGCTCTTCCTCTGGTTCGGGATCGCCGCCGCGATCCCGGTCCTGCTGGCCCTCGGCATCCCGGCGGTCGTCATGAAGCGGCGTGTACGGCAGCAGGAGCGGCCGGGACACGATGCGGCGTTCCGAGGACCCGAGGCAGGCAGGCAGGCAGCAGTCGAGCGGGGCACGGGCCCGTGAACAATGCCGGCCTCCCCGACGGCCTGTCGATGAAGCCATTACGGAACTGTGGGCTCTGCCCTAGCCCTTGAGGTCGCCGGGTGATGGGATCTGCGGATGATGATCCTCGCACTCCTCGTCGCCGCGGCCCTCGTGTGCTTCGGGCTCGCCGGATACGGCTTCGGCCGGCTCGGACAGACCGGCGTGGGACGGGCCGACCGGCGGACCAGGCTGAGGTGCGCGGCCGCGCTGGCGGGTGCGGGCGCCGCGGCCGTGTACGCGTGGGGGCTGCTGAACCTCGGCCTGGCGCTGCTCGCCACGGACGACAGCGGCACCGACGCCTTCCCCGTCCGGCCCTGCCGGACGGCAGGCGCCCCGGAGGCGGCGGACGTCGTGGGCCACCGGGTCGAGTACCTGCCTCCCCGGTACGTCTGCCTGCGGCGAGGCGGCGGGACGTACGCGACCGACGACGTACCCGGCTTCGTCGGCCCAGCCGTGGTGGGGCTCACGGTGATCGCGGCCGTCTGCGTCTTCGTCGCTGAAAGGACACCGCCGGTCTCGGCCCGGATGGCCTCCGAAGAATGACCCGGGCCGGCCGACGCAGACCCGACTGCGGCCAGTCGGTTCGCGCGTGGTGGAGCTGGACCGGAGCTACCCGTACCGTCGTGGAATGAGGTTCGGGGCCGTGCCGCAGAACCGGCCCAGCGGAATGCGGGAGTGGGTGGTGACTCGAAGAAAGCTCGAAGGTTTGGCCTCTGGACGTGACCCTCTGGGACGTCCCGACGGGTCTCAAGGGCTGATCCATGAAGTCGGCCCGCACCAGCGGTTGACCCGTGGAGCGTGGCGGCCTGCCGGTTTCTCTGGCCGGGAAGCCGTCGTGTTTCCCGGAAACGACCGTGGATGGGGTTGCAGCGTCTCCCCCGGCCCGGACCGGAAGGTCAGGCCGTGGGTCACTCCAGTATCCGGCCCTCGTGGACGGCGGGTCGGCGGCCCAGCGCGGCCAGAGGGGTTCCGTCGCGCATCGCCTTGGCCAGGTCGTCGAGCATGACCCCCAGGTCTGGCCACGGCCGCCGGTGGTCCGGGGCGCCGAAGGAGATCTCGCAGACCGTCCCGTACACGTCCTCCGTGTCCTCCTCGTCCTCGCGATGGTCGACGAAGAGCAGATCGCCGGTGAGCGCCTACCCGAAGGGGACCCAGCGCTCGTGCGCGGTCCGCCCCACCTCGTCCTCGTACCCCTCATCGACGGCGTCTTCGGCGCGGGAGGCGAGATAGCGCTGCCACTCCAGGACCTTCTGGGTGTCCAGGAGGCCGTACCCGAGGAGGAACGACCCCGGCTCGTCGCTCGCCCTGCGCGGCACGACGCCGTCATTGGCCGAAAGCAACGCCCGCAGGGCGGGGTGCAGGGGGAAGCCGAGTCCGTCCTCACGTGCTGCGAGAGCGGCATCGGAGGCGCCCGGGCGTAGTGCCGCACGGTCGCCCGGGGCGTGCTCCTCGAGCCAGTGGGTGATCCTGGACCAGGCCGAGAGTACCTCGTCGGTTCGGGCCATGGGTGACTCCCGTCAGTGCGCGGATGAGGCGGCCACCGTGGTGCAGGACTGCTCGGGTCCGTGGGCCGTGACCCGGGGCGGGGCCTGGTCGGTCTCCGGAACATCGATGGTGAAACAGCGCGTGGCCATGGTGTCGGCCGGGCCGAACAGGGCCAGGGTCCGTTCGTACGTACGGGAGAACTGAACGAAGACCCGGGTGCCGTGCTTCGCGGGACGCACGTCGACGAGCGCCCCGTTGCGCGGGCCGTCGCCGGCCGGCCGGTCGAGGAGGTCCCGCACCTCCCGGTCGGACGGCGAGCGGCCTGTGGCCACGAGGGCGTCGGCGAACCGCTCCGCGTCCGCCCGGGTGGCCTCGAAGGCGTCCCGTTCCCGCGCCGTCTCACGGAAGTGGGCGACGGTGAGCAGGACGACGATGGCCACGACAGGAAGGATCAGGACTGCCCCCAGGACCTTCGCCCAGGGTGCGGACCCGCCTTTACGTTGGGCCTTCACTGCTTCGTGACGCTTCTCGGGAAGAGTCCGACGAGGACGCGGTGGAAGGCGGCGGAGCGGGCGGAGGCGCCGGTTCCTCGTGACAGGGTGAACGGGCACTCGAACCGCAGAGGGGCCACCGCGTCACCGCCGGCTGTCGGGTGT
The DNA here is from genome assembly GCF_055609145.1 of Streptomyces sp. NPDC036822. Classification (NCBI taxonomy): domain Bacteria; kingdom Bacillati; phylum Actinomycetota; class Actinomycetes; order Kitasatosporales; family Streptomycetaceae; genus Streptomyces; species Streptomyces sp. NPDC036822. The sequence continues at coordinate 49,079 of NZ_JBVJPY010000024.1, read as the reverse complement.
CCGGTCTTCTTCGTGCCACTCCTCGTCGAAGTCCTCTGCAGCGGCACAGTCGCTGTAGACGGGTTCGACGAAGACGTGCCGGAAGTCGGGCAGGGGGGCCACCGGAGGCTGCCGGTGATGTGGAATCGACTCACCCGTGCGTGGGATCGGTGTGGTGGTCAACGGTGCTCCTGGTGTCGTGGGTTGCACTGGGTGACGGTGGCCGGCATACGGCTCAGCTGTCGGTCGGGAAAGCGTGGCGAGCGAGATCTGCGGCGCCAACGACATTGTGCCGTACAAGCGTTCGACATGTGACACGGCACGGCACGATCGACCAGTCGGCATACGGCGAGTCGGCGATTCGGCGAACGATACGGCGCGCAGCCAAGGGTCCGGGCGCCGACGCGCGAGTGGGAGCAGGGGCCGCACGACGGAGGGCCGGGGGGCGGGCGGCTGACGCGGCGGAGGAACCAGGGGCCGCGTCACTGGGGGTGCGGGGTGCGCAGGTCGGCGGTGAGCCGGGTGAGGGCGTCCTCGGCGGTGGGGGCGGGGCCGAACAGCTGAGCCTGGCGGGTGGTGTCGGCGACGTAGCGGCCGGTGTCGAACCAGCGGAACATGGCGGCCATGTCCTTGACCATCGGCACGAAGCGGCCGACGACGGCGCCCGCGGCCCGGGTGATCGCGGGCGGCACGGCCCGTACCTTGATCGTCTTCCCGGCGGGGCCGCTCATCAGACGGGCGACCGCGCGCATGGTGACCGGCCGGTCCCAGCCGATGTCGACGCGCTCGCCGGGCGTGACGTCGACGTCGACCGCGGCCGCCAGGTAGGTGGCGAGGTCGGAGGTCAGGACGAACGTCAGGGGCACGTCGGTCTTGCCCATCCACATCACCCACCCCTTGGCGAGGGGGTCGCCCCCCTTGGTGGCGACCTGGTCGAGGAACGCTCCCGGACGCAGGGCGACGAACGGGACGCCGAGCTGTTCGAGCTTGTCCTCGGCCAGCTTCTTGTGCCAGAAGTGGGTGACGCCGGGGGTCTGGTCGCTGGTGAGGATGCTGGTGAGGACGAATCGCCTTACGCCGGTGCGGTGGGCGGCTTCGGCAAGGTTGGCGTTGCCGAGGGTGTCGATGTCGCGTGCCTTCTTGTCGCCGCGGGTGTAGCCGGCTGCGGTGGTGATGACGGCGTCGGCACCCTGCATGGCGGTGATGAGGGAGTCGAGGTCGAGCATGTCGCCGCGGGTGATCTCGACGCCCTTGGCGCGGAGCTCGCCGGCGTCGGTTGCGGGGCGGACCAGGGCGCGGACGGTCTTGCCGCGCTTGCGGAGTTCGTTGACCACCTGGCCGCCGAGCGCGCCCGTCGCGCCGACGACGAGAACCGGGGGTGCGGGGGTGCTCATGGGTCACTCACTCTCGTCGGGCCGCTGGGGGTGGGTGTTGCGAGGGGTGCAGCGGGTGGCTGCGAGGATCATCGTGGACGCGCGCCGGCTTGGGATCGTTGTCGCCCCACCGAGGGAACAGCTGTCAGCCGGCTACGACGAAGCGACGCCGCCGCACCAAGCCGGCCTTCCTGATCGTTGCAGAATGAGGAGCGTAGGTGGTGGAGGCCGCCGAGACTGTCGGCGGTTCGACGGGGCCGTGGGCGCGTGGGGCTCCGCGTAGCTCGGCGGCGACCAGGTCTTCGAGGGGCTCGCGTCGTACGTCGCCGCCGGTCACCGGTAGGTCGAAGATCAGCCCGCCGATGCAGGTCAGCGGTGCGGGGGGCGCGGCGCGCTTCCTGGGGCAAGGTCGCCTGTGCCGGGCGAGGGGAAGCCCCTGGCCTGGCTGCGGTCCGGGGCGAGAGGATTTTCCAGCCGCTGCCTGATGTGGCAGCACGAAGTCGTCCGCCTCAGAAGGCTCGCGACAACGTTGCGGGGCCACCAAGCCGAGGAAACCTGATGGCAGGCCGTCGGTGGCCGGGCGAGGATGCGGACGTGGGGGCACAGGTCATGAGACACCTGGCGCCAAGCCCGCGAAGACCGCACTCCTCCCTCAGCGGTCTTCGAAACAACGCCCGGAAACGCAGGAGGACACCGTGATCACGGCGCAGCACTGGATCGACACCCTCGGCCTGGAAGCCCATGTGGAAGGCGGCTACTTCCGTCGGACCTTCCAAGCGGACCACCGCCCGCGCATCCCGACACCCGCTGGTGAGCGGTACACCCTGACCTCGATCCACTACCTGCTCACCCACTGGTCACCGGTCGGCCACTGGCACCTGAACCGGTCCGACATCCTGCACTTCCACCACCACGGCGCATCCATCACCTATCACCTGCTCCACCCCGACGGCCACTACAGCAGCGCCGTACTCGGACAGGACACCGGCCAAGGACAGCTCCTCACCCTGGCCGTGCCCGGAGGAGTCTGGAAGGCCTCGCACCTCACCACCGGCGACCACGCCCTGATCAGCGAGGCGGTCGCGCCCGGATTCGACTACGCCGACATGACCCTCGGCCGGCCCGACGACCTCATGACGCGCTTCCCCGCGCACGCCGAACTCATCCAGCGCTACTGCCGACCGACCCGCTCATAGCCAGGCCGTCCGGGTCCATGCGGAAGCGGCCTCGCAGGCCTCCACCGCCGTCTCGTACCGCACGTGGGTAAGCGAAGGCCTCCGCCCGAGCCGGAGCGTCGGCGGATGGCCACTGCCCCGCCCTGCCGCGAGGCGACGGCCGCATGGATATCGGTGGCACCCGTGTCCTACTGCGCGCCGGCGCCGCCCGTGTGCTTGTAGTGCGACGCCACCTCATCGCGGTACGCGACCTCGTCGAGGTGCTTCTCGCGGTGGAACTCGGGTGCGTTCTCGATCTGTTCCTTCGAGAGGTCCAGGTGGATCCTCCGGTCCTGCTCGTCGATGCGTGAAATCGTGTTCGCGGGCAGCAGTACCTCCTTGCCGAAGATCCACACACCGGTGTCGACCACGACGTAGGAGTCGTCCACTTCCTCTGAGTGCTTGTCGACCTTGCCGATGCTTCCGTCGACCGCCTCCACCTTGTAGCCGGTGAGGTCGGTGCCGACGGCGTAGTTGAAGGACGGCCGGTAATTCCACGCGTTCTCAGTCACGAACGAACAACTCCTGATTCGCCATCGATGGCGGTCTCCTCGGACCGGGTTCGCGGTCTCTCATCGTTTCTTCGGCCGCGCCCGGTCTTGTGCGGGACCGCTGTTTCGCTCGGGTCCACATGCCCTAGGGGAACGAGTTCCAGCAGGACGAGTCGACCCGTGAGGGAATGTGCGTATCCACATCCGGCATTCGAGTGCCCCGTTCCGCCGCCCCTATACCTGGAGCTTGACGCACGGCGGAGTCTCCCGTCGCCGAGTGGCGCGCGGCACGCGGACCCGCCGGAAATCACCTCAGGGCTGTCCGGCGGGCCCAGCGAATGGCCCCGCTGCCGCAGATGGCGGGCGAAGAAGGTCCCCACCCTGCGCCGTACCTCGGCGAGTGTCACCATCGGGTCGCACGTGCCGACGAGCGCGTCCCGCGCCGTCGGTGTCACGAGCCCGGCGGCCTGAAGCTGCGCGACGAGGGGGCCGTAGTCGGTGAACGACCCGTGGTGGGCATCGGCGAGCAGTGCGCGGCGGCCGGGGAGGTGGGACCAGGAGGAGTCGATACGGGCAGCGCCGTCGAATCCGTCGGTGCGGAACAGCAGCAGGGGTTGCTCGATCCCGTCCGGTGTCGGGTACAGGTCGAGACAGCCCTCGAGGTTCGCCACCGCGCCGACCCGGCGGTCGCCATGGGCCGCGTACATCGCCGCCGTGCCGCCTGCCCGCGTCCTCCGGGCCAGCGACGCGACGGCCTCGTCCCACGCGGCGGCGCTCCGAGCGGCGGGCATGGCGACGACAACCCGCACGGGTCGCTCGGTCACCCACCAGCGCACGGCTCTCGGCGCGCTCATCGCGGGCGAGGCCCTGGTGCCGCTCAGGCCTCGACGTACGCCACGATCGTGATGCTGCGCAGCGCGGTGACGTAGTAGATGACCCGTACCGCGTCGATGTCGTCCGCGTAGTCGCGCAGAAGGGTGTCGGGCACGGGGGCACCCAGGTCCGGGTTGACGCTGATGGCGACGATCGCGCGGTCGAGGCGGTGCGTCTCGGAGGCCGTGAGTTTCGCCAGCTGGCTCAGCGCGGGCTCGACCATGACGACTTGGGCCCGGCGCGGGCCGCGGTCAGGCGACACGGGGCCGCTCCGCGGCGAGGCGCTCCAGGCAGGCGTCGCGGGCGTCCTCCGACAGAACTCCGGACTCGGTGGCAGGGTGACCGTTCGGTGCGGTGTCCCGCGGTAGGGAGGCGAGGAGGTCGACCTTCGCGCGTAGCTCGGCCGCATGGGTGCGGGCGAGCGCGGGGGCCGGCTGGTGGCTCATCCGGAACTCCTGGACTCTGCGGACATGGCCCCTCACGTTAGCGCCCGGCTCGGGGGGCGGGGGCAGTCCGGGCGGACCGGGGCCGACACCAGCTTGAGGGCGCGCGCCAGAGTGGTCGTCGGAGCTGAGCTGCTGCCACCACAACGACGGACCCGACCATCCCTGATGAGCGCTCGGCGGCTACTCCCCCCTCGCCGGACGGCGGTTGTCTACGGCAGTGTGACGGTCTGCCCCGAGAACGCTCGGTCGGGTCGCTCCTCGGCGGGCCCGCGAGAACCGGGTCCGCCTGTGACCTTCCTCGACCGGGTCAACGCCGAGGGCCGCTTGAGCGAAGCCTCGTGCGGGGTGGCGCGAAGAAGGCCGGGGTCCGCGCGCCTGCCTCAGGGTCCACGGCTCGTCACAGCCGAAGCCCGGCGTGTTCGAGAGCGGCGGTGCTGAGGTCGGTGATGGCTTGCCGGTCCCCCTGGCGCCAGGCGTCGCCCCACCCGCCGGGAGGCACCGGCAGTCCGGCGAACGCGGCAGGAGGACCGGTGAGGGCGCGCAGGGCGAGCAGGTCGGTACCTCCGGGAGCCTCGGCGAGGCGCCGCAGGGTGCTGCTGCGCCGCATCCAGAGCAGGCGCGGTGGGAGCCACAGCAGCAAGACGAAGAGCACCGGAATGGCGATGAGAGCCGTGGTGGTCACGTCGGCGACCTGATCGACGGTCTCCTGAAGTGACACTCCCGCATCGGCGAAGCCGGAGCCGGCGTCGGCCGCAGACTGAAGCGGCTTCTCCAGGACGCCGCCGATGAGCGGCACGTCCGACGCCGCGTCTCCGGCCTTGCCCAGCTCCTCGGCGAGACGGTCGCCGGAACTCTCCACCCTGCGCCCAGGTTCGGCCAGCAACATGATCGTCTCGCGGACTGCAAGGGCTGCCCACACCGCAGCGGCGATCAGAGCCACCGCGATCAGGTCCACGAGAACCTGGCCGTTCCGACGTGCGGGTGTCTGGGCGTAGAAGCGCAAGGGAGCCCTCCCGTTCGGGTCTGGGCGGCCAGGAGGTCCGGCCGCGGCCGATCGCGACTCGGCCGACCAGCCATCGGACTCAACTCTTCCACTGCGCCACACGGACAAACGCGTGAGACACGAGGGCACGAACCGCGCGACGCGGCGAGCGCCCGGTGTATCCGCTACTCGAAGTCGGTGGCTCGGGCGGGACGGGCCGGGCCGGGGATGCGACACCGACGGGTCGTGTCTGCGGTCCCCAACGGGCGTGCGTCGACGCATGAGCCGGTCTGCCGCATGGCGCTGCGCAGTGGTGACCCGAACCCCCGTGCGGGAGCGCTCCCATTCTGGGATCGTGACAGGGATGGAGACAGAACCTTTCATCCGCCGCTATCGGCCGTCGGACCGTGGCCGGCTCGCCGACATCTGCGTCCGCACGGCCCACGAGGGCGGCGACGCCTCCGGGCTCTACCCCGATCCCGAGCTGATGCCCGTCATCTTCGCCTATCCCTATGTGGAGCTGGAGCCGGACTTCGCCTTCGTCCTGGACGACGGCACCGGCCAGGCCGTCGGCTATGTCCTCGGGACACCGGACACCGTCGGCTTCGCCGCCCGGTTCCGCGCGGAGTGGCTGCCCCGGGTGGCGGAGCGGTTCCCGGCGCCCGCAGGAGAGGCCGCTACGCCCGCCGAGTCGATGGCGATCCTCCTGCACACGCCGGAGCGCATAGTCCAAGAGGAGCTGGCCGAGCACCCCGCACATCTGCACATCGACCTGCTGCCCGTCTGGCAGGGCCGGGGATACGGACGTGCCCTCATACGTACTCTCCTCGCGGCGCTGCACGAGCACGGCGTGCCTGCGGTGCACCTGTGCATGGTGAGGTCGAACACCCCGGCCCGGGCCTTCTACGACCGGCTGGGGTTCACGCAGCTGAACGTGCCGGACCCGGGGCCGGTCTGGTACCTGGGCCGCCCCACGGCACGGGCTCAAGCCGTTTAACAGGGCGTGACGGCGGGGGTAGACGTGCGCTGACGGTCGAGCTTCTCCGCGACGCGGTCGCGGAGAAGCTCGTACTCCTCGCGGAGCCTCTGCCAGTCGCTCGCGGGTGGGCGGGGTATGACGATGCCACCGGTGACGATCTCGTGCGGCCCGAACTGTTCGCGGGTGAGGTCGATCTCGATGCCCATGCCCAGGCGGTTCCACCAGTGGTAGTCCACACGCTCTCCGTCGACGTGGACCTCACCCCGGATCAACTCACCTCCCAGCAGGTCATGGAGCACCATCGCGGTCACCCCGCACTGGTCCCGCGCAGGGTTGTCCTCGGTCCAGCGGGACCGGAACTCAGGCGTGCACGTCTCGGCACTCCAGCTGCTGCGAACGGCTCGTTCGATGTCGGTCAGAAGCAACGGCGTCATACCGGTGATTCTGCCGGCGAGCACTGACAACGGCCTGACGGGCATGCCAGACGCGGCGATTGGCCGCTGCCTTCGCGACGGAGGTCCCCGCGCTCTGTTCGCCCTGCCCAGTCGCACGGCCCCGTGTCCACCCGAGGCCCAGGCCCTCGGGCAGAGCACAGGCGCGCATCCGACGAGCGCCCTACGGCCGTCGCACGCTCGTCGCCTGCGGCGGACGCGCCTTGGTGAGGGTGCAGACGCCGTCCGCGCACTGGCGCTCCAGTCGGCCGCGAGAGATGGCCTGCGCGAGGCCCACCATCCAGCAGGTCGGGCAGCCGCGGAAGGGGATCAGGGCCAAGGGGGCCGCCAGCAGGGCGGCCGGGCCGAGGACGGGTATCAGGGCGATCGAGCCGATGATCAGCCCGAAGCCGATGGCTCCGCGCGCCAGGTGGCGTGGGACGGACGCGGCGGCGGGGTTACTGCCGGCCGCCGGGGGCGGCGTGGTGGCGCCGCCCTTCCCGTCCTGCGTGCTCTTCACGGTCTTCACGGTGCTGAGTCCCCTCCGGCGGGTGGGTCGTCGGATCGGTCGAGTGCATGGACCGGCGGTCGGTCGGTCGCGTCCAGCGCGTCGCGCAGTGCCGCACGTGCTCTGTGCAGCCGCGATTTCATCGCGGCGTTGCTCAGACCGAGCGCATGCGCGACGGTCCTGCCGGGCAGGCCCTGTACGTCCCGCATGATCAGGACCCGCCGCTGGTCCGGGGGGAGGGAGCCGACCGCGGCCGCGATCCGCTCCGCCTCCAGCCTGTGGAGCACCGCGTCCTCGGCGGACGGTTCCGCGGGGGGCTCCTGTCCGGTGGGCGCCTCGTCGCCGCGTGAGACGAGCAGCCGGACCTGCCGCAGGCATTCGTTGCGCACGATCCGGAACATCCACGAGGCGAGCGCGCCGGTGGCCCGCAGGGTGCCGATCTTCCGGTAGAGGATGATCAGCGCCTCCTGCGCCGCGTCCTCCGCGTCCTGCGGGGAGGCGCACAGCGACAGGGCGAACTTGCGCACGTGCGGCTGCGATTCCATGACGACGGTGGCGAGCGAGGTGACGTCGCCGTTCTGTGCGGCCTTGATCAGCCGCTCGTCCGGCCAGGCGTAGCGTCGGTTCATCTGCTCTCCATCCTCGGAAGGCTCCCCCGCCCACGGCCGGTCAGCCTCGGCTCTTGTAGCGCCGCACCAGGTGCCAGCTGCACGCGCCCACGAGCAGGGCTCCGATCACTACGAGGCCGGTGACCATCATTCGCGTTTCCTCCTGGTTCTGCCGGCCGTTCGGCCGGTACACACACAAGAGGCGGGGAGGCCCGGAAAGGATTCGCCCCAGTCGGAGCCTTGCCGTAAGCCTGGCCGTACGCGCTGCCGCTACGAGGTGCTGTCGGGGCCGGGGCGATCTCGACACGGACCAGAGGACGCGATTCCAGCGCGTGAGGCTGTACGAGGTGCGCGCGGCGGCGGTCGTCGTGGGTGCGCTTCTCCTGTGCGGGCCCGGCGCCGCGTGTCGGCTCGCACCTGTCGGCCCGCCTCAGGTCAGACCCAGGTGTAGTTCGCGTCGGTGACGGGGCCCAGGGCCGCGTCGGTGACGGCGGCGCGGGGGTCGGCGAGGGCGGCGAGGGCGGGGCCGATGGGTGGGAAGAGCGGCAGTTCGGCGGTCTTGCGGTGGTCGATCCACTCGATCACGCCGACCTCGTGACTTCCGTCCGGAAGCTCGTCCAGCTCCCGTTCGGCGAGTGTCGCGCGGACTTGAGGGCTGATGTGGAAGCGGTAGATCAGGTGGAGCTTGCGCGGAGGTGGGGTGGGGCCGGGCCGGGTGACGCGCTGGTCGATGACCCACAAGAGGTCCCCGCCCTCGGCCAGGGCGGTGTCCAGACGGAGCTCCTCGGAGAGTTCACGGGCGAGGGCGGCGTCGAGGTCCTCGCCGTCCTCGACGTTGCCGCCGGGCGGTGTGTAGTGGGTGGAGTCGGCGCGGTCGCGGCGGATGAGGGCGACGTCGGCGCCGCAGAAGACCAGCGCTCCGGTCCGGATCTTGATCCGGGAGAACGGGACGGGTGCCGCAGGGGTGTTCGTCATGGCCGCCAGTATCCCGGCGTGCTGGGCCGGGCGGCGGGGCCGACGGTCGGGGCCGTGGTCGTGCGGTCGCGCGAGGGTGGGGGGTGCTTGTGGTCAGGGGGTGCGGGATCCTGCTCCTCTTGGTGCCACCAGACCCGTCTCATAGGCCAGTACCACGACCTGGGCCCTGCTGGTCAGGTCCAGTTTCGCCATCGTGCGGTTGAGGTGTGTTTTGACCGTGGCCTCGGAGATGAACAGACTCCGCGCGATCTCTGCGTTCGATCTGCCGGTGCCGGCCAGGCGCAGCACCTGCGTCTCGCGGGCTGTGAGCTGCTCGAGCTCCGGTCGCCGGGCGACGGGTTCGCGGGGTGCTGCCGTGCCGGTGAAGGCCTCCACCAGTCGCCGCGTCACGCTCGGTGGGAAGAGGGCGTCCCCTCCGGCGACCGCCGCCACCGCGGCGAGCAGTCGCTTGGGGCCCGTGTCCTTGAGGATGAAGCCGCTCGCGCCCGCGCGTAGGGCGCGGTAGACGTATTCGTCGAGGTCGAAGGTGGTGAGCATCAGAATGCGTGGCGGCGGTTCGGCTCCTTGCGAGGCGTCGGCCAGGATCCGCTGTGCCGCGTCGATGCCGTTCATGCGGGGCATCCGAATGTCCATCAGGATCACGTCGGGCCGCAGCAGGGCCGCCTGGGCGATGGCTTCGTCGCCGTCTGCCGCCTCTCCGGCGACGCCCATGCCGTCGGCTGCCCGCAGCAGCCCGACGATGCCGGCGCGTATCAGGTACTGGTCGTCGACCACGAGTACGCGGGTCGTGATGGCCGACCGCCCCCCTCAGCTGTCGGCCGGCGCCTCTCCCCCTGTGGTGGTGGAGGTCGGCAGTGTCAGCCGTACGTGAAAGCCCCCTTCGGGGCCCGGGCCCGTCGTCACGGCACCGCCGTAGAGCTTGGCGCGTTCGTGCATCCCGATCAAGCCATGGCCACCTCTGGCGTCAACTATGGCCGGATTCATGCCTGGCCCGTCGTCCGTGATGCTCACCAGGAGACGGTCCGGCTGGTAGCGCACCCTCACCACGGCACCGGCCGGCCGGGCGTGTTTGAGCACGTTGGTGAGGGCTTCCTGTACGACCCGGTACGCGCAGAGCTCCATTCCGGGCGGAAGCGTCCGGGGTTTTCCCTCCACGATGAGTTCGACGGGTACTCCCCCGGCGTGCATCCGGGCGGCCATGTCCGCCAGCCCGCCCAGCGTGGGCATGGGAGCGTACGACTCGGGGGCGTTGTCCCCCGCCCGGAGCAGGGTCAGCATCCGCCGCATCTCCTCCAGTGCCTCGCTGGAGGTGTCGGCGATGGTGCCGAGCGCGGTGCGAGCGGTGCGGGGATCGGTGTCGAACACGTAGTCGGCCAGCCCCGACTGCACGGCGATCACCGAGATGTGGTGGGCGATCACGTCGTGGAGTTCGCGGGCGATCCGCGCCTGCTCCTCGGCCACCGCGCGGAGCGCCTTGGCGTCGCGTTTCTCCTGGAGTTGGGCGGCGAGTTCGGCCAGTCGCTCCCCGCGGCGTTCGGACTCGCGCGCGGACTGGCCGAATCTCACCAGCACCGCCGGGACGACGACTCCCAGCGCCGCGGCGGCGGCCACCGAGCCGGCGGGGGCCGCGAACCCCGCGTACACCCAGATGGCGCCGAGTCCCGCGCCGGCGGTGACGGCCGTGCGCAGTGGTCGGGTGGACGCGACGGTATAGAGGGCCAGTTGGGCGGCGAGGCTGTTCACCACCGGCCAGTAGCCGAGCGTGATGTACACCGTCCACAGGGCGAAGACGCCTCCTGTCACCGCCTCCGGGTACCGGTGCCGCCAGCACAGCAGCAGGTGGACGGCGAGCGTCAGCAGGCATCCGGACGCGTCGAGGGGAGGGTAGCCCTCGCCGGTGTCCTGGCGGCCCAGCAGGAGCGCGCAGCCCAGGACGGCCGCGGCGATGCCGGTGTCCAGGGCCAGGGAGGGTCGGGCTATCGGCACCCGCGGACGCTGCATCGGCGCAGCCTACCGGCGGACCGCCGGGGCGGCGTCAACCGTGCGCGGTAGGACGGAAGGCAGGGTCAGCTGCTCCTTCGCGCCCTGCCGCGCGGGGCCTACCGCCAGGGTTTACCCCGGGTCCACCGGCGGGTTGACGCCGGGGACCACGGCTCGCGCGTAGCGTCACGGCATCGCTTGGCAGCCTCCGACAAGCAGTCGGTGGTGTCGGCCCCGAGCCTGGTCGGCACAGCGGCCGCCACGCCGGCTTCGGCACCCCAACCAGAAGGAGACTGATGATCAACGCGCGTCAACCGAACCGCACTCGGTCCGGCAGCAGGACGGTCCGCAACGCCCTCCTCGTCACGGCCGCGGCCGCCTCGGCCCTCGTCCTGGCCGCGCCCTCCGCCGGGGCCGCGGGCGTACCGGGCGGGGCGGGCAGCGCCACCTGGTACTCCAACGGGGACAAGCTCACCATCTGCGACAACGCCTCGGACGGGAAGTCCGTGGTCGTGCAGGTAAGCTTCACGAGCACCTTGAAGTGGCACACCAGCGGAGCCGGCAAGTGCACCGACCGCTCCTACGGAGATCTCGCCGAGGGCTTCAGCTTCTCCTTCAGGGTCTGCCTCGGCGACTACAGCTCCGCGATCTACTACCCCGCCACCTGCAGCGGTTGGGCTCCGGCCGTCGCCTGACGCGGACAGCGGCCGGGCCCGGCGCTCTTCCAACGGCACGGGCCCGTGTCGAGGGGCGCGGGCAGGCATCTTCTGCGCCCCTCTGCCGCAACACAGGGCCATTCCGGCCACTGGCACCACGAGAATCCAACGGGGAGCACCATGCACATCGCCCGCACCACCTGGAAGACCTACGTCCTTGGAAGCGTCGCCGCCTGGGCGCTTCTGTCGTCCACGGGCTGCCAGGCGAGCGACGCGTCCGAGGGGGCGGGGACACCCGCGCCGACCGCCACGAGCGCCTCGGCCGGCCCGGGCAGGTCCAGCACCGGCACCCCCGCCGACGGCGAGACCGGTAAGGAAGGGACCGAGACCACCCGACCCCCTGCCGACACATCGCCCGCAGCCGGCAACGGCTCCGGGACCGTATCCGGCGACAAGAGCACGGCCTGCACCGACGAGAACATCTCGGTCACCGCGAAGGCCGAGCCGCACGACTCGCTCAGGCACCTCACGCTCACCGCGACCAACATCGGCGACAAGACCTGCACCCTCTACAAGTACGCGCTCGTCCGCTTCGACGACGGCTCCTACGACGAGGTCGGTCCGCTCGAATCCCACGCGAAGGCCGTAGCCACGCTCGCACCGGGCGGGAAGGCGTACGCGGGCATGCGGCTCTTCATCGCCGGCGAGGAGACCCGCGCGGTGGAGACGCTGACCCTGGGCTTCCAGGGGCGTGAATCCGCCGACGAGATCGGCTCGCCGATCGACGTCCCGCTGCCCGAGGGGAGCCCCTTCCTGAACATCGGCCCCGCCCCGGGGGTGACCTTCTGGGACACCGACCTCGCGTCGGTGCGGAGGTTCACGTTCGCCCGGTGACGACGCGGGTCGGCGAACGGCTCCCGGGAGAGAGGCCGCCGAGAGGGCGGGATCGACGCACGCACGCGACGGGATGTCCGTACGAGGGAGCGGCCGATCAGGGGGCGTCTGCTTTCGCCGCTGTTCGCAGGTGACTCGACCAGCCCCCAACGCAGCCGCGGCCCGTACCGGGTTCAGGACACCGGGACACCGGTACGCCGGTACGCCACCGCGGTGGACTCTCCAGCTACGGAATGCGCATGGGCCCCCCAACAGCCGGGGCCCCATTTCTTCGTAGCGGGGGCGGGATTCGAACCACGCGACCTCTGGGTTATGAGCCCAGCGAGCTACCGAGCTGCTCCACCCCGCGTCGGTGACACCACCCTGTACAGCGGCACCCGCGCGGCGCTGCCCATTTTCCGGCGTCAGTCGCGGATAACGGCCCGGGTGTGGGGACCGGATGGGCGGTGAAGCCGGCCCGCCCCATGCGTCCGGTCAGTCGGTGGCCGTGAGTGCTGCGCGCGCGGTGGTGAGGATCTCCTCGGAGAGCGGGGAGCCCTTGGTGGCCCGGGACAGGATGAGAGCGCCGAGCATGGTGCACAGGCGGGTCATGCCGTCTTGCTCCTCGGTGGTGAGCCAGTCGGCGAAGTCGCCCACTCCCTGGGTGTAGACGCGGCGCGCCTCGTCGCCGGCGCCGGTGCGAGCGATGTCGGTGGCGAGTGCGGCGACGGGGCAGCCGTCGGCGGGACTGTCGCGGTGCTCGGTGGAGAGGTAGGTGTCGATCACCGCCCGCTGGGCGGCGTCGCGCTGCCCGGCGTACCGGTCGAGCCCGGCCTGGTGGTGCCGGGTGAGTTCGGCGAACGCGTGGGCGGTGGCTTCGTCGACGAGCTCCTCCTTGGACGCGAACTGCTTGTAGAAGCCGCCGTGGGTCAGACCGGCTGCCTTCATGAGGTCGGCGACGCTCAGGTGGATTCCCTGTTCCCGGAGCAGCCGGGAGGCGGTTTCCACGACCCGTCGGCGGTTCTCCTGTGCCTGTGCCTGCGATACGCGGCCCATCGGTCGCCCTCCCGTTTGGATGTCGAGTGAAATCTATTCTAGACTCCCACTTAGATGATGGACATAATCTATTGCGGCGGCCGAAGTGCTGCCCGCAACGGAGGGAGTACTCATGGAGCTGAAGGACGCGGTCGCGGTGGTCACCGGCGCCAACAGGGGGCTCGGGCGGCATCTGGCCGCTCAGCTCGTGGAGCGTGGGGCCAGGGTGTACGCGGCGGCCCGCCGCCCCGAGACGGTGGACGTCCCGGGTGCCGTCCCGCTGCGGCTGGACGTGACGGACGCGGAGTCGATCCGGGCGGCGGCCCGCACGGCCTCCGACGCGACACTCCTGATCAACAACGCGGGCATCTCCACCGGAGCGCCCCTGATCGCGGGCAGCCCGGACGCGGTGCGCCAGGAGATGGAGGTGAACTTCTTCGGCCCGCTGGCCGTGACGCGGGCCTTCACCCCGGCCATCGAGGCCAACGGCGGGGGCGCCGTGCTCAACGTGCTGTCGGTCCTCTCCTGGATGCACCCGGCCGGCCTCGGTTCCTACGCCGCGTCGAAGGCCGCGGCATGGGCGCTGACCGACGCGGCCCGCGAGGAACTGGCACCCCGTGGCATCACCGTGACAGCTCTGCACGTCGGATACATGGACACCGACATGGCCTCCGGCGTCCCCGCCGAGCAGAAGGCCGACCCCGCCGAGGTCGCCGCCCAGGCGCTGTCCGCCATCGAGACGGGCCTGCCCGAAGTCCTCGCCGACGAGATCACCCGGTACGTGAAGCGGAGTCTGGCGACCCCGCCGAACGCGGCGTGAGTGCGCCCGGCCCTCCCCTGGTGTGTCGTCATCGCATCCGCGTCGCACGCCATGGACCAGTGGTCGGGGCCAGAAGTGCTCACACCCCGGCCGAGCCCGGACCGGGCGGAGATCCCGTCCCCTGGGGACGAGAAGCGGAGTGAAGGCGATGAAGACCTATCTGATCGAGAAGTACGGCGACCTGTCCGCGGTGCGCGCCGCCGAGATGCCCGACCCGGAGCCGGGCGCCGACGAGGTCCTCGTCAGGATCCACGCGGCGAGCGTCAACCCGCTCGACTTCAGGATCCGCGACGGTGACTTCAAAAGGATCCTGCCCTACCGCCTCCCCCTCGTCCTGGGCAACGACCTCGCCGGCGTGGTGGTCCGGGTGGGCTCGGCCGTCACCCGGTTCACGGTGGGCGACGAGGTCTACGCCCGGCCCGACAAGGACCGGATCGGTACCTTCGCCGAACTCATCGTCGTCCACCAGGACGACCTGGCCCCCAAGCCGGCCACCCTCTCCATGGCCGAGGCCGCCTCCCTCCCCCTGGTCGCACTGACCTCCTGGCAGGCCCTGGTCGACAGGGCGCAGGTCCGGCCGGGACAGAAGGTCCTGGTGCACGCGGGCTCCGGCGGGGTGGGCACCATCGCCCTGCAGCTGGCCAGGCACCTGGGTGCACAGGTGGCCACCACCGCGAGTGCGGCCAACGCCGACCTGGTCAGGGATCTGGGTGCGGACGTCGTCGTCGACTACCGCACCCAGGACTTCGCGGAGGTCCTGGAGGGCTACGACGTCGTCCTGGATTCCCTGGGCGGCGAGACGCTCGAGAAGTCCCTGCGGGTCCTCAGGCCCGGCGGGAAGGTCATCAGCATCGCCGGGCCCCCCGACGCGGCCTTCGCCCGCGAGCTGGGCGCCCACCCCGTTCTGCGCCAGGCCATGAACGCGCTGAGCTTCCGGACCCGGCGCCGCGCCCGGCGCCGGGGCGTCACGTACTCCTTCCTGTTCATGAAGGCTCACGGCGACCAGTTGCGCGAGATCACCCGGCTCGTCGACGCCGGGGAGATCCGGCCCGTCGTCGACCGCGTCTTCCCCTTCGCCCAAACCCGCGAGGCGATGGAGTACGCCGAGAAGGGCCGGCCCAAGGCCGGCAAGGTCGTCATCGCGATGGTGTGAGGACCGGCCCGGCACGACAGGGCGGGGACCGTACATCTGAGGGCGCCGACCGACCGTCCGCTTCGGGCAGGCGCGCCGCTGCGGCGAGCGAACGGCGCCGGCGCGGGCGGTCAGCCGCGGCCCGGCGGCACCGGGTCGCGAAAGCCCCGGCGGCGGGCCGCACCGGGCCGGCAGCGCAGCAGGCGCCCCAGGATCAGCCGGGCGCCGCGCAGGGCGCCGTGGCGGTGGAGCGCCTGCACCGCGAAGGTGGAGCAGGTCGGGGTGTACGGGCAACACGCCGGCCGGGTCGGGCTGACCGCGACACGGTAGTGGCGTACGGACCGGTACATCACGGCGGCCACCCGCCCGGCCGGAGGCGGCGCAGCGGGATCCGTGCCGTGGCCGGCAGCCGTGAGCGAGGGGCGCAGAAGGGCCAGCAGCAGAGCTGCCTGCGTCCCCACGCCGCCGCAGCAGCAGGGGTGCATCAGCGTGTCGAGCGTGCTCGCGCAGCAGCCCTCGCCGTCTTCGTTCTTCCCCCGACCGCGCACATCGCTTCGCGCCACTGCCTGCCCCCGTCCCGATGGAGAATGATCATACAAAGGGACGGGGTCACGAGGCTGCCGGTTCCGGGCCCGAGCGCGGTGACGGGGTGGCGGCCGGTGTACGCACTTGGCCGCGGGCCGCTTCCCGCTCGAGCAGCTCAAAGCGCTTCTGAGAGAGCGCGACGACCCCCGCCACCTGGAACGCTTCGACAGGCGGGGGGAGGCACCCCGAGCCGGCGCAGCGATCCCTCGTAGCCGAGCCCCGAGCGTCCATCCCACCTGAAGAGCGCCTCTCGCCTCGCGTGCCCCTTCCAGGGCGGCGCGGGCGGTGGTGAGCGCCGCGGTGTCGTCGTAGGCGCGGTGGTTGGGAGACCAGGCGAGGAAGTTGAGGTGGACGGCCTCGTCCCGCCTGTTGCCGAGGGGCCACCCTGGAAGTGATGTCACATCCATCATGACAGGTCAGAGGGGGTTTTCGTAGGAGGAACGGCACAGGTGACCAGCCTTGTTCGGTCCACTCCGGAACACTCAGAATCAGCGACATGAATCACTCGAGGAAAGTCGATCAGGACGACATCGCGCGGGCCCGGACCGTGCTGCTCGCGTCCGGACGCCGCACGCCGCGCGAGGAAGTCGACGCCTACCGGGTGCTCGCCCAGGTCAGCCCCACCTCGTACCTGCCGCTGCTGGCCAGGGCGCTGCAACGTCTCAGCTACGAGGGAAGTTTCGCCAAGGATCATGCGGCCTCTCTCCCGCTGCGCGAGGAGGCGGTGGCCGCAGCGCGGTCCATCGATCCGGCTGAAACGGCCCGTGGCGATGTTCTGTACGAGGCCCTCAACACGTGTCAGAGAGCGCTGTACGGCCTGGGGCGACGCGCCGAAGGACTCGCCATGCGCGCCGAGATGCTCGCCATCGGCCGTGCACAGGCCGAACTGTCCGGAGACCTTGAGGTCAAAGGCCTTCACGAGTGGGCTGCCGGTCTCTCCGAGGAAGGCAGGTATGCCGAGGCTGCCGATGCCATGACCGAGCTCGTCGCAGCGATCCCGCCCGACGGGCCCGGCAGTTACGGTCGTACGTGGTCACTCGTGGAGTGGATCGCCGCTCTCCATGACGCCGGCCGGTCCGACGAAGCACTCGCCGGCTACGAGAGCCTCGTCGGCGGAAAAGGGGCCGCAGCCGCTCACGACCGTTGTCTGAGTGCCGGCCATCTCTACTCGCTCGTCGGGTACGCACACATGCTCGACATCCATGGCCGAGGCAAGCAGGCGGCCCTCGTGCGGCAAGAGGCGCTCGCCGTTCTGACGCATGCGGCCGCTCACGGTGAGGGGAAGTCGTGCGGTAGTCATGACACGTCGTTCTGGGCGGTGCTGCTGTCCTTGTCGGGCGCCGAAAGCGACCGGCCGGCGCCCGATGGGCCGCGTCCACCTTCGGGGACGGCACCTACACAATGGTCGCCCGATGCCAAGCTGCGCTGCTTCGACAGCCGCCATGCTCTCCGTACAGAGGTCGATGCACTTCTTCCGCTGGCCACCGAGGATCCGGACCAGCACCTCGCCGAACTGGTCCGCCTGCATCGCCTCCTCACCGTCCGCTCCGCGGTCTACTGGGAGAACTGCACCCACCTGTTCGCGGGACACGTGCGCTCCCGGTTCGACGACGGGGTGGACCTGGCCCTCGGGCTGGCTCGACACGACCCGGCACACGGAACGCGAACACTGGCGAGGATCCTGATCGACCGATCGACCTTCCACACCGCCACCGGCGAGCACGGACGCGCCCTCGATGACTTCCGTCAAGCCCTGGCCTGCCTCGGCGAGGCCAGCTGAACTCACGTCACCCCACGAGGCTCCCTGCCGACTCCACCGACGCTTTGAACACAAGCCAGACCACTCCTCCGTCTACCGACGACTCACCTAGTGAAACGACGCCCAAGGAGCCTCCGGAAAACCCGTTGGCGGAGCACGGCGACCGTTGCTAATCTCCCCGAGGCCGTGCGAGAGAACAAGGAGGTGGTACCCGTGAACGCTCCATCGACATGGGTGCTCCCCTCCGGGGTCACGGTCGGGCGATAGGTCGTCCGGGAGCGCCCTTCCAGGGCACTTCCGAAAGGCACGACCATGCTCTTCACCTCCGAACAGCGCCTCGACGACGGCGTCATCGAGCGCGAATTCACCCTCGGCGACACCCCCGGCACCTTGTGGAGACCGGCACCGGAATCCGCCGCACCGGTGCCGCTGATCCTTATGGCTCACAACAACGGCCTGCCGAAGGCGGATCCCCGGCTCGTGGCCCGGGCCCGGTACACCGCGGCGCGCGGGTACGCGGTGGCCACCATCGATGCCGTCGGATGCGGTGACCGCCCCCGTTCCACGGCGGAGGAGCGGGCCCGCGCCGAGTTCCGGCGGGCGATGCAGGCCGGTGGGCCGGTCGACGAGGTCTTCGAGTCCTTCATCGGCCCGCTGGTCGAGAACGCGGTCCCGGAGTGGCAGACCGCGCTGGACGCCCTTCTTGAGCTGCCCGGGATCGGTGGCCCGGTCGGCTACTCCGGAGGGTGGACCGCCCTCGGCATTCGGCTGGCGGTGGTCGAGCCGCGCATCGCGGCCGCGGGCTTCTTCGCCGGGGGTTACGTGCCCCGTGCCCAGCGCGACGAGGCCCGGCAGCTCACCCTTCCGGTGCTGTTCCTGTTGCAGTGGGACGACGAGGGCAACCCCCGGCAACGGGCCCTGGATCTGTTCGACGCCTTCGGCAGCAAGGAGAAGACGCTGCACGCCAATCTGGGAGGTCACACCGGAACGCCGTGGTTCGAGCTGGAGGACGGGTGCCGGTTCCTGGACCGGCACCTGAAGTGAGGCACTTCGAGCCCACCGCAGGACGGGGGTGCGGAGGACGGAGCGGTGGCCCAGCCGGTGTTCGCACTGGTGCCACGGTCGTTGTGACGTGGCCTCGGCGCCCTCGACCGCCGGCTGTCCGATCGCCCCTGCTCCCCCGCCCTCACCCGGTGGGCGAACAGCGCCTACGACCGCGACCGCAACGCGCTCGACCAGTACGGCCCGCACTGGAGCGGGGGCAGCGGGACCACCCACTACCGCTGCCAGCACAGCGCCCTCGACCTCTTCAACGCCGCCACGGGTGAGCAGGGCGCCGTCCCGCCTTCTCGTTGCAAGGAGGCGCCCTGTCCGGAACAGGGCGCCTCACCCTCACGCAGGCCGACCACACCCTCCTGATCGGGCGCGTACGCGCCGAGAGAAGACGATCAGTGCTCGCAGAGGGAGAATTCTCGCTCGTAAAGCTGCTCGTTGTGTTCGTCGACGAAGAACTTGCGTTCCCGCATGAGCTGTTCGCGGTATTCCTTGGCCTGTTCCAGCGTCATGGTCGAGGTTACGGCCCATGGTTGCTGCGGAGGAACATCCGAGGTCGAAACGATCTTTTCCGACGGGTCGACCAGGAAGAACGCCACTATCTTGCGATGTCCGGGGCGGGTGGGGTCCGCGAGGCGGAAGGAGCCGACACGGTGCTGCAGGATGTTCGGCCACGCCAGGCAGCGGCCGGCCGGCGTCGACGTCGACCCCAGCAGCTGGTTCAGCGCGTCTTCGTCCTCCAGGCCGTAGACCTCACGCAGACCGTTGTCGTCGTTCTGTTCGTAGTTCGGATCGTCGAGTGCCGCCCGGAAACTCAGTCGGCTTTCGGTGATGTTCTCGCTGTCCCAATAGTAGATACCGGTCGAGACGATCCGCTCGTTCAGCATTCCCTCGATATGCCAGGAACCGCCGGCGTACTCGGGCTTTTCCGGGGTGAGGTGAATAGTGGCGAGCTTGACGATGACCTGGAGACCGCGGCCTCGCAGGTCGACGCGGGTGGACTCGTCGGGCAACTCGGGCGGTGTGAAGACAGGGGCGTCCGGGACGACCGGGCGGCGGTTCTCCCACCAGTTGTCGTGGGCCTCTTCCCATGCACGGAGGGCTTCCTTGTAGGCCTCGTCCTCACTGTAGGAGTCTTCGTCCGGATACTCGGGTTCCGAGTCGTACCATCCGTAGGGATCGGCCTCGATCCGCGGGGGCCTCGGATGGCGCAGATCGGTGAGCACGTTCTCCAGCAGCGGGCGCATGCGCGCGAACACGTCCGGCAGGACGGAGGTCAGTGCGTGATGCTTCTCGGGGTGGACGTTGTTGACGTACGAACGGAACACGACATCGCCGACCTCACTGACGTCGACGTCCGTGGGGAGCCACTGGAACTTCTCCGAGAATTCGTACTTCGAGTAGCGGTTCGTCGGGTTCTGCCACACGCGCTCGGGCGCACCGCTCACCTCTCTCACCAGACAGAACAGTGAGGGATGCACCAGATCCAGCACTTGGCCGTCGGATCCGGGATGCCAGTCCCGCTCTGCTTCGGGGACCTGTTCCAAATCCCGAACCGCCTCGCGCAGCCGGGATCGGAGCTTCTCGTCGATCAGTGCGTCCGACTGCCACACCCCGTCGACGGAGGAGACCTCGACGCCGGTTCGTGCGTCCCGGAGCGCGGCATAATGCACGAGTTCGGCAAGCACGTAGCGAACCTGTGCTTCGGTGAGGCCCTGGTCGACCGCTTCTTGCGTCCACCTGGCGACGATGTCGGCATCGTTCATCTTCTCGAACCATTCCGGCTTGGCCCGAATGTGTGCGCTGCACTGCATCATCTGCAGTTCCCTCAGCGTTCGGTGAGTCGCGAACGAGAGGGAGCGGGAAGCGTGGAAGGGCAGCGGGAAAGCAGACAGGCTGGTCAATTCTCTGGATCCTCGTCGTCGGTGCGCGGTGGCGGGAACGATACGTCAGCGGGCTGACACCGCAGCCGTGGTCCCTGCCATCGCCGGTGCGCCGCGAGCCACCTGACGGCCCGCCCGCTCTCCCGGGAGCGGCACTGGTCACCGGCCGCCCTCTCGCTCCTGACTTTCGGTCGGCTGTCAGCCGTCGGCGGATACCTGGCGTCGCGGACCTCGGCGGGAAGGTGGGCACGGCGGGCGGCCGCTGCGGGGGGGGGAAGGAGCCGTGCGACAAGCCCTCGGCGGAGGGGGCCCGGACCCATTGTCACTGGGGGCGCCTAGAGTCTCTCCCACTCGTCACGGTGCGTTGCCACGGACGGGTTTCATCAGCGTGCCGCCGGTTCGGCGGCCGTCCGGGACGACGGGGAGAACAGCGCATGGAGTGGGTTTCGGCGGGCGACTATGAAGTCGCCCTGGAGGCGGGCAAGGTGGTCTGCCGCAACGGGAAGGGCCGACGGCTGAAGTCCGTCCCGGCCGCACTGAAGGACGACCCGGCGGTCGTCGGGCTCCGGCAGTTGGTCGAGTGGCTGGAGCGGCACGAACGCCGGTGCCTGACCGACGTCGAGCAGTGGATGGTGCGTTCGCTGCCCGTCCCCACCGCTGTGCTGGCCCGGGTCTGGCCCGACCCGGCGTGGCAGGCCGCGCTGCGGGACGTGGTGGTCACCGGTGCGGACGGTGGGGTCGCCGGGTTCCTGCGCGATGTCGACCCCGACCGCGGCCTCGGCCTGGTCGACCTCGACGGCGACACGGTCCGCATCACCCCGGACGTCGTGAGGGTGCCCCACCCCGTCCTCCTCGACGACCTCGACGACCTGAGGGAGTTCGCGGTCGAACTGGGGGTGAGCCAGAACGTGGAGCAGCTGTTCCGCGAGGTGTGGCGCCGCCCGCCGGGCCTCGCCCCGGACACGACGTCCGTGGACACCTACGCCGGCGGCACGTTCAAGGAACTGCGCTTCCTGCACGGCCGCGTCACCCAGCTCGGGTACCGGTCGCGCGGCGGCTACGCGGTCTGCCCGGTGGTGGAGGACGGTGCCACCGCCGAGGCGCGCATCTACATCGGCGAGCACGACGGTTACGACGAGTACGGCACCGAGACGGGCCCCCTGGGCTGGACCGACCCCGCGGGGCGCGCGCTGACGGCCGCCGAGGTCGGCCCCGTCGCGTGGTCCGAGGGTATGCGCATGGCGGCGGCGCTCTATGCCGGCCGCGACGTGGAGGACGAGGAGCGGGCGGCATGAGCATCACGACGACGAACACCCCCATGAAGACGACGGCAGCGGGCCCGGCGTTCCTCCCCGCCCAGGCGCCGGGCGAGGGCACCTCCGCCACCGAAGCCCGCGCGGCGGCTCTGCTCGACGCGGGCGGGATCCTCCCGGTCGGCACCACCGACCGGGACGATGCCGACGCGCTGACCGCCCGCACCTACACGCACACCGCCCTCGGTGACCGCCCTGTGGTCCGGCTGGTGCCCGGCACGCTCGGCGAGGCCGAGGACCTGGCCCTGGAGTTCCTTGGGCTGGCCCGGACGGGCGGGGCTCCCGTCGTGGGCCAGGTGCGCCGCGAGACGCTGGGATTCCCCGCCTGGGCACTGGTCAACGACCCGGCCAACGGGCACCACGCCCTGGCCCTGGTCAAGGACATCGAGCGACTGGGCCGTCAGGCCAAAACCCGCGCGGGAGCGGCCAAGGAGGGCTTCGACGCACTCGGTACGCGGCTCGGCCGGGCCGTGCCCCACTTCCTCCCCACGTACTACGAGCAGGTGGCACGCCTCTTCCTCCAGGCCGAGAACACCACTTACGCCGCCTCCTTCTTCGGCAAGGCGCGCGAGGCCGAGCGGGTGCACGGGCTGGTCGTGGACGAGGACCGGCAGCGGGCCGTCTTCCTCGAATTCGCCTTCGCCGGCGCGCTGACCGTCAAGGCGCTGCGGCAGTACGTGCGGGACCTGGTGGCCCGGCTCGCCCCGGCGGACGCCTGGGCGCAGTTCCGCCGTCTGCTGGTCGAGCGGTGTGCGGCCGGCATGCCGCCGTACGCGGCGCTGCCGCAGGACGTGCGCGCGCTGGTCAAGGCTGCGGGGCTGGACCGCGACGCCGCCGAACGCGAGCTGGTGGCCGATCTGATCGGCTCTCCGGGAGTCGTCCGTGCTCCCGTCTCGTTCTGGGCGACCTACCGCTCCGCGCTCGTCGCCCTCGCCCGGGGGGACGCGGCCGTGCGGGCCCGCCTCCTCGGCTTCTTCCCGGAGAGCTTCAGCGAAAGCGGCGAGGACACGGACGGCGAATGCGGCTGGCTCGCGTTGCTGGCCGAGTCCGGAGCCGAGGACCTGCTGACCGCCCTCCCGGACGCCTCCGGCGACGTCCCTTCCGACTCCACGTCCCCTGCCGACCCGGTCGTCTCCCCTGCGGACTGGCTGTCCCGCTGGGAGGCACACCGCCGGCGCAGCCGGGTCACCTCGGGCCGCAGCCCGCAGACCCTCGACCTGGCCGCCCGGATGGCGGACCGGCTGCGCGCCGACGGGCGCCCCGTCGAGCTGTTCCAGGGCCGCTGGCAGCCCACCGCCGACCTGGATCTTCTCGACCTCTGCCTCGCCTCCGGCGTCCCCGTCGCCGAGCCGGACGACCAGGACACGGGCACCGCGCAGGCCCCCGGTGTGGCGGTCGGCCCGTGGCTGACGGACACCGCCCCCGGTGCGCGGGATCTCGCCGCCGTCGCCGAACGGCCGGCCTTCCGCGCTCTGCTGAGCCGGAACGTCGGCGACCTCGGCTACGGACACGGCCAGCGCCTGAGCGACGCCGGCATGGCGAAGCTGGCGGCGCACCCGGTGCTCTCCGGGGTCCTGCGGGAGTGGCTGACCGCCCGCGCCGAGGAGTACACGGCCGCGCGAGGACTCCCCGCGCTGCACACCACCCTCAACAGGCTCTCGGCGTTCCGCACCGTGATCGCGGACGTCGCCCCGGACGCCGTGCGTCTCCTCAAGGCCCACGATGTCGTGCCGGTGCTGGCCTCCACCCTGCGCACCGGCGTCCTCGACGAGCTGGGCTGGCCCGCGCTCGACGAGACCTACGCCGAACTGGCCGCCGAGGCCGCCGCCGCCTCGCGTCAACAGCGCCACCGGTCGGAGAGCGTCGGTGTCACCGGTGCGTGGCCCGCGCTGATCCTGAGCACCCTCGAACGGGTCGTCGTCGTCGGCCCGGAGGGCGTCCTGCTGCGGCACACCCTGCGGGTCCCCGTCACCGTCGACCACTGGCGGACGCTCGCCTTCCGTTACGTCGACGACGAGTTGCTCGTCATCTGGTGGGAGGACGGCAAGCAGCGCGGCTACTGGTCTCACCGCCCCACCGAGGTGTTCACCGTCGGCGGCGAGCAGATCCCGCGCTGGGGCCGCTCCGGCCCCTCCGACGAGGTCTGCCTGCCTCTGCCCGGCGGCGGCCGCGCCACCGGCGCCAAGGCCCTCCACGCGGGCGACACCTCGCTCCCGCCTCAGCGCGCCGTCATCTCCGACGGCACCGGTCACTGGCGGGAAGGCCGCCAGGGCACGCAGCGCGTGTGGCTGGAGTACGACCCGGTGGGCGGCACCCACGGCCGCGCGTCGCTCCCCGCCTTCCTGCGCGCCGGGGTGCAGGACGGCACCCGGCTGCTCGCCGAGCACTGCCAGGTGCTGCCGCTGCAGCCCGGTCTGGAGACCACCCCCTTCGGCACGGACGGTACGGTCCTCGGCCGCTGGGTCCGCCGCACGGTCGGCGAGCCCGGCACCGCCGCCCCCGCGGACGGGCACCGGATCGTCGCCGGCACCCCCGACGGCCACACGGTGACCCTGCCGCACCGGCTGCCCGACGGCGGCTCCCCGGTGCCGCTCGGCGCCCTCACCCTGCCCGGCGGGTCACGGCCGGTCGCGGCCCTGCACCACCGCTCCGTCGAAGCGCACCCGGCGGACACGGACGGCACCGGTGGCAGCCTGTGGTCCGTCACTCCCGGCTCCTCCGGGGGGAACGACGCCGCGGGCACCCCCTACGTGCCTCCCGTCGCCTACTGGCACGCCCTGCGCCCGAGGGACGAGCAAGGCTCCGCCGCCCTGCGGACCCTCACGGACTCCCGGGCGGGAGAGCTGGTCAAGGAGGTGGCCGCTGCGGTCGCCCGGCACCTGGAGGCGTTCCGGGCCGTCAAGGAGTACACCGGGCCCTCGTCTCGGGAGCTGAGCCAGGAAGCCGTCGCCCGGGTCCTGCCCGAGGTGTCCGACGCACGGCTCCTCGCGGGCGTGACCGCGCTCGTCCGGAACGCGGTGGACCGGGCGGCCGCGGCCGCCCGGTACCTGGAACCACCCAAGCCCGTACAGCCGGCCACGCCCCGCACCACCGCCCGTACCCAGGGCATGTTCTTCGATCACGCGCCCGAACACGCCGACGACGCGACCCTGCGGCACGCCTCCGCCTGGGGCTCCGAGCAGATGCACGGCGGCTGGTGGGGAACCGTGAGCCGGTGGACCGCGATCCGGCAGATCCTCGCCGTCAACCACGTCCTCGCCGGCGAGCCGGCGTTCGGCCCACCCGTCCCGTCCAAGGTCCCGTTCGCCACCGGGGACGGCTGGCAGCGGGACGAATACACCGTGCCCGGCGACTCCCCGAACTGGACCTTCCTGCTCGACATGCTGCCCGAGCTGGCCTACCGGGCGGCGTCGGCGACCACCTCCCCCGAGCACCGCACAGGGCTCCTCGTCCTCCTTGACACGCTCGCGGCAGGCCCGCTGGTCGATCCGGCAGGCACCGTCCGGCAGGTGGTGCTCGTCGAGCCGTTCGCCGGCGGGACTGCCGGGCAGGGACAGCACGAGGCCGTGCACCGCCTCGGACAGGTGCTGCGCAGGGGCGCCCGTACCGTCGTGGTCATCGCCGACCGCGGCCGGAACTCGCGGAACGACGCGGCACGCTGGCTCGCCCTGGACCACGACCCGACCGGCGCCTTCGGCCCCGTCCCCGGTTTCACCCTCGCCCACGACCACGTGCACCGGCAGGGCATCGCCCACGACCGGCTCACGCGGCTCACCGCCCTGGTGCGGAAGCAGGGCCCGGCACCCTGGCGGCCGGAGGCGACCGAGGCGTTCCACGCGGCCACCGGAATCGGTCCGCTCCAGTCCGTCGCCCTGCTGTCGGCCGCCGTGCGCGAGCCCGGCGCCGAGGCGCTCGCACTGCTGGGGGTGAAGACCCGCGCCTTCGAGGCGGCCCAGGCCAGGCTGGACGCCCTGCCCCGCGACGACCGGCACGCCCTGGTCCAAGCACTGCTGCCCGAGGACCCCGCCGAGCTGTGGTCGACGGGTCCGGACGTACGGGCCGCCGTCGAGGTATGGCAGGAGCGCCTGGCCTCCCTCGTCCGCGTCCCCGAGGACCTCGACCTCGACCTGTCGGGCACCACCCCTGACGCCGTCGACCTGATCCTCAACACGGGCTCCCGGACCTGGCTCGCCCACGGCACCGATGTCCAGGACGGCACCGGCCGCCCGGGCCTGCGCCGGGTGGGCGCGCGCGGTGCGGTCTCCTCCGCCCTGACCGCCTTGCGCACCCTCGCCTACGCACTGCCGTACGGGCATCCCCTCCGGGCGCACCTGCCGGTCGGACTCGCGGCCCTGCGTGACCGCCTCGCCGACCCCGCCCTGGTGCTCGACCTCGGTCTGGACTGGGCCGAATCGGGCGGCTCGATCGGCGATGCGGTCCGCGCCGCCCACGGACTGCCCGAGTCCGGCGGCGCCGACGCCGACGGCCTGGTCAGGGCCGGCACCTCGCTGCTCCTCGCCCCCGGCTACGGCACCAACGAGAAGCTGCTGATTCGCCCCGCCGGCCTGACCGGCCCCGACGATCCTGCGTTCGGCCTCGCCGAGGGCACCGTCAGCCGTCACAGCACCGGCGATCTACTCGCCCTGCGCGCACTGCTGGGCGAGGAGACGGCCGCGCTGGCGACGGCGGGGGCCCCCGACGGCTCCCCGCACCACCCGGTCCAGGACCCGGCGCGTGCGGTGCCGGAGCTGGTGGCCGAGGCCGCCGAGACCCTCGGCCTGAGCGCGGACGCCGCCGCCCTGTACCTGATGCTGCTCGCCCTGCCCGACCCGACGGACCGCAACTGCGTCCGCTGGACCGAATGGAAGCCGGCACGGATCAAGAAGGCCCGCGCGGAACTCGCCGCCACCGACCTCGTCGTGGAGGCGAAGCGCTCCCGCGCCGGCCGCACCCTGTTCCTCCCCTGCGGCTGGCTCGAACGCGGCGCACCCGGACTGCCGCTGGAGACCTGGAAGGAACGCCTCTATCCCGTGGAGGGATACGCCCGGACACTGCCCCACCTCCCCGTGCCCGCGCTGTTCGCAGCCGCCTGGGCACGGGTCCGGGGCGGCGACGCCCCCGCCTTCGAAGAACTGGACACCCGCGCACCCCGGAAGGGCCGCCGCCGATGACGAGCGACACCACGACCACCATGGACAGCACCACCACGGGCGGCGTCCCGGGCCAGGCGACGGCGCCCGGCGGGGAGCACCGCCAGGTCACCCCGCCCGAGGACCGGTACGCCACGGAGCTGGCCTTCCTCGCCGCCCACGACGCGGGGCCGCGCCCACCCGGCTGGCTCCTCACCCCGCGCGCCGTCGTCACCTTCGTCATGGGCAGCGCGGGCGAGGCACTGGGCCTGCCGAAGGGGGCCCGGCCCGCGGCCGGGGTGCCGCGCCGCCTGGTGATCGAGCAGAAGTTCGTCGGCGACCGCGCCCTCGTCGAACGGTGCGTGGTCACCCTCGCCGGGGAGCGCGGGCTTCTCCTGGTGGGCGAGCCCGGTACCGCCAAGTCCATGCTCTCCGAGCTGCTGTCGGCCGCCGTCTGCGGGACCAGCGCGCTCACCGTGCAGGGCACTGCGGGCACCACCGAGGACCAGCTCAAGTACGGCTGGAACTACGCTCTGCTGCTCGCCCAGGGCCCCACCGAGCAGGCCCTGGTGCCCTCCCCGGTGCTCACCGCCATGACCCGGGGGGCGGTCGCCCGGGTCGAGGAGGTCACCCGTTGCCTGCCGGAGGTCCAGGACGCCCTCGTGTCCCTGCTCTCCGACCGGCGGATCGCTGTCCCCGAGCTCGCGGGAGGTGACGGCGCCCAGGTGCACGCGGCCCCCGGGTTCACCCTCATCGCCACCGCCAACCTGCGGGACAAGGGCGTCTCGGAGATGTCCGCCGCGCTGAAGCGGCGCTTCAACTTCGAGACCGTGGGCCCCATCGGGAACGTGGACGCCGAGACCGCGCTCGTCCGGCGCCAGTCGCGGGCGGCCGTCGAACGCGCGGGCGCCGCCTACCAGGTGGACGACGCGGTCCTCGAAGCCCTCGTCACCGCCTTCCGGGACCTGCGGGAGGGTCGCTCCGTGGAGGGCTGGGAGGTCGAGCGCCCCTCCACGGTGATGAGTACGGCCGAGGCGGTCTCCGTCGCGGGCTCCCTGGCCCTCGCCGCCGCCTACTTCCCCGGCGACCGGGACGTGCTCTCCCTCCTGCCCGGCCATCTGCTCGGCGTCGTCCGCAAGGACGACCCCGCCGACGCGGCACGGCTGCTGGGGTACTGGGACGGTCCGGTGCGCAGGCGCGCGGAGCAGGGGTCGGCCACCTGGCGTGCCCTGTGGGACCTGCGCGCGGTGCTGGAGAACTGACGGATGAGCGAGTCGACCACTCCCGAGACTCGGTCCGCCGCCGAGGTCTCGCCCACCGCGGGGCCGCCGGCCGCCGACGAAGCGCGAGGCCCGGCGGCCGGGCCCGCCACCCCGGAAGCGGCGGTGGCGGCCCTCGCGGCAACGGGACCCGGGCTGCCGTTCCTGATCGGGGTGCGCCACCACGCGCCCTCGCTCGCGGCCGCCCTCCCGGCACTGCTGGACGAGGCCGCCCCCGACGTCCTCCTCGTGGAACTGCCCGCCGAGTTCCAGCCCTGGCTGGGCTGGCTCGCCCACGAGGAGACCGAGGCCCCGGTGGCCCTGGCCGCCGTACCCGCCGACGGGCCAGGTCCCGGCCCGGCAGGCGAACGGGGCCCCGCGTTCTACCCGTTCGCGGACTTCTCGCCCGAGTTGGTCGCCCTGCGCTGGGCGGCCCGCAACGGTGTCCCGGCCGTGGCCTGCGATCTGCCGCTGGCCGACCGGGCGTGGGCGGGGGGCGGTCCGGGCATCCCCGCCCCCGCCCCGGGCGCCGACTCCGGGCCCGTGCCGGGCGACGGGCACGGGCTGTCCGCCGCGCTCCGGTCCCGGCTCACCGGCCGGGACGGCGACGACCTGTGGGACCGGCTGGTGGAGGCTCCCGCACCCGGTTCGACACCCGAGGCACTCCGCCGCGCCGCCCTGCTCACCGGCTGGGCGCTGCGGTACGAAACCGAGGCACGGGGCGAGGTGACCGGCACGGACCTGCTGCGCGAGGCCTGTATGCGCCGCCATGTCGCCGAGGCCCTGGCGAGCGGTCGGCGGCCCGCCGTGGTGGTGGGTGCCTTCCACACCCCGGCGCTGCTGCCGTCCGCAGCCCAAGCCGTCGGGAGTCCCGCGCCGGATGCGGCAGACGCACCGGACGCCTCCGGGCCGGGCGCGGGCGGCCAGGCGAACGGTGCAGCCGGGACGGCGGCGTGCACGGTCTCCCTGGTCCCGTACACGTACCCGCTGCTCGACTCGCGGTCCGGCTACCCGGCCGGTATCCGGGACCCGGAGTGGCAGCACACCGTCCTGGACGCAGCCGGGGACCCGGCCGCGCTGCACGAGGCGCTGATCCGCACCGCGGTCCGCGTCTGCGCCGCCCTGCGCGAGCAGGGCCATCCCTACGGCCCGGCGGACGGCCGGGAGGTCGTCAGGGTGGCCGGTGACCTGGCCCGCTTGCGCGACCTGCCCGCCCCCGGCCGCGGTGAACTCCTGGAGGCCGTGCAGACGGTGCTGGGGCGCGGCGAGACCTACGGCACGGGCCGCGCCGTCGCCCGCGCCCTCGAAGGCGTGCTCGTCGGAGCCCGGACCGGACGGCCCGCGCCCGCCGCTCCGCGCAGCGGTCTCGGCCCCGCCGTCGAGGCCGAGACCGCTGCGCTCGCCCTCCCCGGTCCGGAGGACGCGCACGAGAAGACACCGCGCGACCTCCGGCTCGACCCGGCGCGCTCCACCCTGGACCGGCGCCGCGAACTGCTGCTGCGCAGGCTGACGGTGTGCGGCATCCCTTACGCGCAGGAACAGCAGGTGACCGGCACTGCGGGCACGGAAGGACTGACCACGCGCTGGCAGGTGCGGTGGACCCCGGCGACGGCCGCGATGCTCACCGCTGCGGGCGCCCGCGGCGTCACTCCGGCCCAGGCGGCCGAGGGCGTGCTGAGACAGCGGCACGGGGCCGAGCGCGCGGAGGGCGGCCCGACGGCCGCCCAGGTCGTCCGGGGCCTCACGGCGGCCGCCGAGTGCGGACTGCCCGCCTTGGCCGACGAACGGCTGACGGAGCTGGCGGCCGTACTCCCCGCGAGCGGCACCCTTCCCGAGCTCCTCGCCGGGCTCGACCTGCTGGACCGCATCGACGCCGGCCACCTGCCGGGCCTCGCCGCGCCCGACGGCCCCTCGGCGCCCGAAGCCCCGAATGGCACCGCCGGCGTCTCCGCCCGTGCCGCCCGCACCGCGCGAGCGGCCGAACTCCTGACCTCGGCCGCGGTCCGCCAGGTCGACGGCCTGGCCGGCTCCGAGGAGCCCGAGGACGCCCGGGCGCTGCTCGAACTGGCCCAGCGCGCCGACCGGGTGGGCGGCATCCGGCTCACCGACGCCCTCGCCCGCCTGGCCGCCGGCGGTACGCCGCTGATCGCCGCGGCCGCCGGAGCGGTCAGGGTGCTCACGGGCCACGAGGATTCCGAGGCCTTCGGGGTGCGCGTCGCCTCCTGGGTGGACGGAGCCGTGGACAGCACCTCCCGGGCCGCGCTCACCGCCCGCCTCACCGGCGTCCTGACGGTGGCGGGCCCGCTCCTGACCGTCGGTGTCGAGGCCCTGGACCCGTTGCTGCACCGGGTCGTCGAGCTGGACGACACCGCGTTCCTGACCCGGCTTCCGGCCCTGCGCGGTGGCTTCGACACCCTGAGCCCGGCCGCCCGGGAGCGACTGCTGGACACCATCGAGGAGCGGCTGGGCGAACGGGTGGACACCCTCGACGCGGACGACCCGGCCGACGCGGCCCGGCGAACGGCCGCCGACCTCGCGGCCCGCGAGCTCCTGACCGGCCTCGGCCTGCCCGTCCCGCCGCCCGCGCAGGACGACCGGTTCCCTCCGCCGTCCGGACACCCCGCCGCAACGCACCCCACCGCCGCCCCGGCCGCCACGCCCTCCACCGGGGCCGCACCCGCGCGGATCCTCGCGCCCGCCGACCGGTGGCGGCTCGTACTCGGCCGGCGTCCCGACCAACTGCCGTCCGACGCCGCCCGCCTGGCGACCGCCCTGGACGAGCTCTACGGCACGGGGCGCGGCGAGGGGTCCCGCGGCGGCCTGCCCGGCGGCCACGGGGGTGGTTCCGGACCGCGCGGCGGCCGGGAACCGTCGTTCCCAGGCGTCCGCGAGTGGTCCGAGGAACTGGCGGCGCTGTTCGGCCCCGGCGTCCGCGAGGAGGTCCTCGCCGCCGCGGCCGCGACCGGCCGGCAGGACGTCCTCGCCGAACTCGACCCGGCGGCCGCCACTCCGTCCGTGGAACTTCTCCGGACGGTCCTGCGGTATGCCGGCGGCCTCCCCGAGGCCCGCCTCGCGGCGCTGCGGCCCCTGGTCCGCCGCCTGGTCGACGAACTGACCCGGCAGCTCGCCACCCGGCTGCGCCCCGCCCTCACCGGCACGATGCTGGCCCGGCCCACCCGCCGCCCCGGTGCCCGGCTGGACCTGCCGCGTACCCTGCGCGCCAACCTGGCCACCGCCCGCCGGACGGCCGACGGCACGGTCCAGGTGATCCCCGAGAGGCCGGTGTTCCGCAGTCGCGCCCGCCGGTCGGCCGACTGGCGCCTGATCCTGGTCACCGACGTCTCCGGATCCATGGAGGCGTCCACGATCTGGTCCGCGCTGACCGCCTCCGTGCTCGCCGGGGTGCCGACCCTGAGCACCCATTTCCTGGCCTTCTCGACGGAGGTCGTCGACCTCACCGGCCATGTGCACGACCCTCTGTCCCTCCTGCTGGAGGTGAGCGTGGGCGGGGGTACTCACATCGCCGCCGGGCTGCGGCACGCCCGCAGCCTGATCACGGTGCCCACCCGCACCCTCGTCGTCGTCATCAGCGACTTCGAGGAGGGCGCGCCGCTCGGCGGACTCCTGGCCGAAGTACGGGCCCTGGTGACCACCGGTTGCCACGTCCTCGGATGCGCGAGCCTCGACGACGCCGGCCGGGCGCGCTACTCGACGGGCGTCGCCGGGCAGCTCGTGGCCGCCGGCATGCCCGTGGCGGCCCTCAGCCCACTCGAACTGGCCCGCTGGATAGGGGAGAAGACCGCATGACCGCCGCCCAGTTGCCACCCGTCGCGCCGGAGGTCACGGCCACGCTGGTGGAGGACCTCTCACCGCGGCTACGTAAGAGGCTGGACGCCGCGGTCACCAAGCTCGGCGCCCGCCCGACGCACCGCGACGGGGACACGGTGACGATCGCGGTCGACGACGAGACCGCCCTGCGCCTGCACGCCCCGGGCGGCGTGGTGGCGACGGCTGACGCCATCACCTGCGGCTGCCTCCTCGCCCCGGCGTGCGTCCACCGCGCTGCCGCCGCCTGCGCCGCCCCCGCGGCGGACCCGGCGCCGGAGCCCGCCGACCAGCCCACCCGCGCGGTCCCCGATTCTGCCGCCGCCACGGACACCGCCCCGGACACCGCCGCCTCTCCCGAAGTCGCGAGCCCGGACCAGCGTGCCGCGGCCCACGCCCTGTGGTCGGCGGGTGCCGCCGTGCTGGAGGCCGGCGTCGACGGGGCCGGCGCCGTCACCCAGTCGGCCCTCCTCCGCGCCTCGCACACAGCCCGGCTGCGGCACCTGCCACGCGCCGCGGGCGCCGCGCTGTCCGTCGTCACACTGCTGCGCGCGGCCCGCGCCGGGGACCCGTCCTACCGCACCGCCGACCTCGTCACGGCCCTGGCCGAACTCCTGGGCACCGCCCACCGGGTGGGGACGGCGTCCGGGACGGAGCTGGAAGCGGTCAAGGGCCGCGCGCGCCGCCCGTACAGCCCGGACGGCTCGCTGCGCCTGTACGGCCTGTTCACCGAACCCGTGGTCACCGACTCGGGGCACGGCGGCGTCCGCACCTGGGTCGCCGGACCCGACGGCCGGCTGTTCACGGTCGGCGACGTGGCACCCGGCGGCGTCGGGCGCGCCCTGGGCGTGGCCGACCGGGCCGTACGCCTGGGCGACAGCGCGCTCACCCACCGGGAGCTGGGCCGGGCCGGCCTGGCGGTCTCGGGAGCGACGGTCTCGCCGGACGGCAGACTGGGCGCCGGGAAGGGCGTCAAGGCCGTCACCGCCCGGGGCGCGGCGTGGACGGAGCCGCCGCTCGCCGCCCTGTGGGAGACGCCACCGACCGAACAGGCCGCCCGTGCCCTGCGGGTCACCTCCCGCTACGCCGACCCGGACGGCGGTGGCAGCGATCTGCTCTTCCTGGACGTCGAACTCCTCGGCGCGGTTCGGGAGTCGGGCGGCACCTGCCTGGTCGCACAGTGCGACGGAGGCATCCGCGTTCGGCTCACCGTCGCCGACGACGACCCCGCGCTCGCTCACCGCGACAACCTGATGCTGCTGGCCACGGCGCCGGGAACACGGCTGAGGATCATCGGCCGCCTGGTGCCCGCCCTCCACCCCCGGCTCACCCTCCTCGCCTGCTCGCACCCCGCCGGCGAGGGCACGATCGACCTCGGTCTCGACCGCCTGCGCCGTGCCGACCTCCCGGATCCGGCTGCGCCCGTGCATCTCGCCCCGCCACAGCCCGGGGGGTCCGGCGCGCACTCGCCCCTGTACCTCCTGGAGCGCCGGGTCGAACAGACGGTCCCGGCAGGCCGCGCCGCCCTCGGCATGCTCGGCGACGTCACCGCCGAGTCCCGCCGCCTCCGCCGCGCGGGCCTCCCCACGGCCGGCGGACTCCTCACCGCCCTGTGCGCCTCGGCGGCCCAGCGCGATCGCGACCACTTCGGCCGCCTCCTCCCTGCCGACACCGACGGCTTCGCCACCCACTGGCTCACCGCCGCCCGATACACGGCCGCCGTCGCCGAGTCCCTCTGCGCGGCAGCCTGGCAACCGACGCACGAGCACGCGACCGAAGCGCCATCCGTCCCGGAGCCGTCCCACTGACGGGCGCGTCGAGCTTGTCAGCCTCCAGGGCCGCGGAGCCCCCGCTGCGCGGCCTCCGCGGCGCAGCCAATCAGGCCAACAGTGGCGTGATCACTCTTCCGGTCGTACGGATGAGCCGTGCAGGGAGTGGGGCTCAACGCTGCCGCCGAGACCCGGTAGGCGGCAGAGGGCGCAGAGGTTGATCTTCGGCCGGATCATGTGAATCCTGGGACCTCCGACGAACGCACCCCTGCCCGCCACGCGCAGCGGTTCACCGCAGCCGGCCGCGCGACACGGCCCGCGCAGGGAACAACGGCGTGCCGCGGGCGGGGGGGCTGTTCCCTTCCCTGAGCCGGCCGCTTGCGCCGGGGCACACCATGGCCGACGCCGAACCGCGGCGGGGCCGGAAAGTGAGTACAGAGATGCAACCTACGTACGTACTGGTGCACGGAGCCTTCGCGAACTCCTTCTCCTTCGCGCCCTCCAGGCCGAACTCGGCCTCCTGGGACACCGTTCGGTCGCCGTCGACCTGCCGGGCCACGGGTTCCAGGCGACGTTCACCCACGCCTACCAGTCACCGCAGGACCCGGAGGGGCTCGCCACGGCGCCCGGCACGATCAAGGGCGTCACCCTCGCCGACAACGTCGCGCATCTCATAGGGATCCTCGAGCGGGCCAAGCGCAACGGCCCGGTGATCCTCGTCGCCCACAGCCGGGGCGGCGCCACGGTCACGGCCGCGGCCAACGCACGCCCGGACCTGATCGACCGCATCGTCTACGTCGCGGCCTGGTGCCCGGTCCGTCTCGACGTCAACGACTACTACAGCGAACCGGAGATGGCCACGGTCGACCCCGCCGCCTTCGCCTCGGCACTGGCCGGTAATCCTGCCGAACTCGGCTTGCTCCGGGTCAACTTCCGCACCGCGGACCCGGGCGCGCTCGCGGCGTTCAGGGCGGCGTTCTTCGCCGACGGCACCGACGAGCAGTTCCTCACCTTCCTGAACACCTTCCAGCCCGACGAGAACCTGGACGTCGGCGGCTCCGCGGACCGGGCGCAGGCCGCGACCTGGGGCCGCATCCCGAAGACCTACATCCGCCTGGCCGACGACGCGAGCCTGCCTCTCGCCCTCCAGGACCGCCTGATCCGCGAGGGCGACGAGCTGACGCCCGACAACCCCTACGACGTCCGCACACTGGAAGGCAGCCACCTGAAGTGGCTGGTCGACCCGGCACCGGCGGCCCGCGTCCTGAGCGAACTCGCCACTCTCCCCGGCCCGTCCGGTAGGGCGTGACCGACAGGGTGTGAACGGCCGCCGCCGAGGCGCCGTCGGGCGGCACGACGGTGGCGCCGAACGGCGAGCGGACCGGGCTCGGAGCGCCCGGCGTGCCCCCGGACCCGGCCGCAGTGTGACGAGCGGCCGGCGGTGGCGCGCGGCCCATCGGCGGGACGACGGCAGCACGACGGCGTGGCGGCAGGCGCGCTCTGCTTCACGGACACAGAATGCAGTGCCCTCAGCCGAGGAGCACGACCAGCAGTACGAAAACACGTCGTCCCCCCACCAAGGAATAGATGATGCGCCCCATGACATACACCGTGGCCATCGAGCTCGCCCTGCCACGAGAGAAGGCGGCCCGGCTGCTCGCCGACCCGGCGCACCTGCCGAAATGGCTGCGGGGCCTGGTGCTGCACGAGCCGCTGAGTGGGGAGCACGGACAGCTCGGCACCACGTCGCGGGTCGTGATGCAGATGGGCCGGCGGCAGGTCGAGTGCACCGAGACCATCACACGCCGGGAGCCGGCAGACCTGCGCGAGATCCCGCATACAAGCGTCGTCCATTTCGAGCGCGAAATCGTCGGCGAGGGCATGTGGAGTGCCGTGCGCGACCGGCTGACCGAGGCCGGCCCGGAAACCACGCTCTGGGAGAGCGAGAACGAATACCGGTTCAGCGGCTTTCTGATGAAGCTGCTGGGACTCCTGATGCCCGGCGCCTTCCGCAGGCAGTCACACCAGCACATGCAGGACTTCAAGGCGTTCGCCGAGCAGGGAAGGGACGTCCGCGAGACCACGGACTGATCCGCCGTCTCTCTTCGTTCGTGGACGACCGCTGGGGCGGCTCCACCGGCGCTGTCGGGAGATGACCATGGCCGAAGGCGGCGAGCGCTGCGCCCCACCGGAGAGCCGGCCCCGCGGCACCCCTCCGCGTATTGCGGCCGAAATCGTCGCCGACTACGTCCGTTTCCTGGCCTCGGCCGCGGTCCTGGCGCTCATCGGGTCCAGTCCTTCAGGACAGCCGCGATCTCGCGCACGCCGGTACGTCCGTCCGCGACCTGCTCGACGAGGTCGCCGGCCTCCTTCGACGTCACGCTGACCGGATGCCCCGAGGCATGCAGGTAGGCCGCGGCCACGGCCAGGGCGTAGAGCTCGTTGGAGTGCTCCAGCGCCGGTACACGCGCGAGCTGTTCCAGCAGTGCGGCAGCACGGTGGTGCGGCTGGCCATAGACAGGGGCGTCCATGACACGGAAGGCATGACGGGCCCGCGCCGCTTCGAGGGAGCCGAAGTCCACGATCTCCGGGTCACCGGGGAACTCCCGCTGCGCGATGTCGAGCAGCCAGGTCAGATCAATCTGCAAGAACACGGCTCAGCCCCCGGTTCAGGCCGCGTCGGCGCCGCGCCCCGGGCGGCCGAAACGCTCGGCGAACGCGGCCCCGTGCTCGGCGACGAACAGCCGAGCGCCCTCGAGGAAACGGGCGCGGGTGAGATCGGCGTCCAGCACCTGGCCCGCGTACGCCTCGGCAGCCACGTGCCGTGCGGCGGCAGCACGCTGCAGCGCCTCGTATGCCTCGTCACTGATCTCGATGCGGATCTCCCGTGCCATACGACCACGGTAGCGGCCCGGACGCCCGCAGGGGGCGCGCGGGCGGAAACCATCCTGGCGGGCTTCGGAGTGCCGGAACTGGGCGACCGCGCCACGAGAGCCCCTTCACCTGCTTCGCCGGGACGTGGCGAGCGGTATCTGTCAGCGGCCCAGGCCTTCGCGGCACTGTGTCTCGACACCGGCGGAGGGCTGTGGCTGCTCCTGGCGCGGCCCGTCGGCATCCTGGTCCTGGTCGTGGACCGGTGCCGCCCGGCAGGGGCAGATCAGGAGGACCGTGGGGCGGGGGCGGCGCATGCCCGCGTCCCGCCCGGCAGCCGTCCTCGGTTGTTCGCGACGATCCGGTAGACGGCGTGTGCGATCCAGCGCACCGGTGCCAGTTGGAGGACCGCTCCCAGGACCGCCCACCCTCTGCCGGCCCGAAGCAGCAGTTTCGCCACGGCCTGGGCTCCGCCGTACACGGCGCCGTCGGGGGTCACCCAAAGCGCTTCGTACGCGGCGCGCTCCCGAGTGACGCCGAGGGAGTCCAGGTCGGCCCTCTGCCACGCGGTGATCTCACAGGCGGCGTGGAGCAGGCGCTGTGCGACCGGGGCCGATGCCGTGCAGAAGCCGCAGTCTCCGTCGTAGACGAGCACCGGGTGCGTTCTCATGACCCCATGATGCCCCGCGCGCACTCCCCCGCCCCGGCCGAGGGCCGGTCACATCACCGGTCTGGGCGGTGATCAGACATGCGTGGCGGGTACGGCCCTCGATGAGGATCAGCAGGCCGCCGGGGCGCAGGCGCCCGGCCCACTAGCGATCAGTTCAAAGAGTGACCCACTGCCGCCGTCGACGTCCGGCACGGCGGCCGGGTGGTGGGCAGCCAGGCGGTCAGCAGTCAGCAGGTCCTGCGCGGCTGCTGATGGCGGCGGATCTGGTGCCCCCTGTGTCGCTGATGAGCTGATGCTCCGGTGGGATAGGTACGGCTACTCATGTGGGCGGTGATCCGCAGCCTGCATCGTACGGACATGCGATCAATCTTCCTCCCGAAGTCCTTGCTGGCGGCCGCGCTCGGCGGCGTCGTCGTCCTGACCGGGTTCGGCGCGCAGAACGCCACCGCCGCTCAGACCTCCGCGGTCAGCGCCGTCGTGGCGAGCGACGACGAAGCGGAGGTGCGGTTCCTCGAGATGGCGGACCTCATCTGGCAGGGCTGTGCCCCGGACGTGTCCGACAACTTCGATGGCGTGGCATCGGCCTTTGCGGCCGACACCACGACAGCGGAGCCCACTCCTGACTCCACCCTGCCCGTCCTGGTCGACGCGGTGCCGCTCGATCCCACAGAGGAGTGCATCGCCGAAAGGCACCGACTGCGCATCAGCAGCGCGTTCTCGAAGACGGACACGGCCACGTACGAGGAACTGCGGAACAAGCTGGCGGCCCTGAACTACCCGGCGGCGCGGATCCACCGCATGCCGGACTTCAACGGCGAGCCCGTGGCAAGGCTCGATCTGCGCGTGGGGGCCGAGCGCTTGGCCCTGGAGGTCACCGACATCGGCTACGGCGTGATGGTCGAGGCGTTCGGCGCTCCGGACGGCGTCAGCGTGACCGAGGTGCGGTTGGAGCGGCCGCTGGACGGGCCCTCATCCTGAGGCGCTGTCAGCGGGCCGCGCTATGCGGAACGTGCGAGGGGTGCCACCGGACGGTGCGCGGCCGGCCCCATGCAATGCACGGCGGGGGGACGACCACGCTCGGCGGCGGCCGATCCCAGCCATCCGGATCCGCCGAGCGGAATGCTCACGCGACCTGGGCAACTGGTTGAAGGCCAGGACAGCCATGCTTCGAAGAGGATGAAGCGGACG
Organism: Streptomyces sp. NPDC036822; assembly: GCF_055609145.1. Classification (NCBI taxonomy): domain Bacteria; kingdom Bacillati; phylum Actinomycetota; class Actinomycetes; order Kitasatosporales; family Streptomycetaceae; genus Streptomyces; species Streptomyces sp. NPDC036822. The sequence goes on along the minus strand of NZ_JBVJPY010000024.1, from coordinate 10,420 downwards.
GTGGCGGCGTGTGGAGGGGCCGCAGGGGAACGGCGCCGCCAAGCGCGCGGCATCCACTCCTCACCTCGCAACAGGCGGGCGGGCTCGGCCGCTGCTCGTACCGCCGATCCGGAACCTGTCGCGGGCGCGAGAGCGCGCGGGGTGGCGGCCGGACACGGATAAGCGTTCCGCCGGTGGATCTTGACAGACCCGCGGCGGCTGCGTCTAACCTCCGAGCTGTACTGCGCCAAGGAGCCGCCGCCCGTGCGATGCACGGATGCGGCTGTCCACGGGGGGAACGTGCGTATGGCGATCTGTGCTGTCCAAACCGCAGCCGCGGCATGCCTTCGAAGGAATGCGGTACCGCGCGGGAGCAGCGCCGGGTCCGGTCCGGCCTGATGCGCGTCACGTCACCTCCCCACTGGTCAGTCATTCCTTTCCGAGCCCGGCCCCATGGGGGAGAGCGGGCTTTCCCTTGTCGAGAGAAGGCACGATGTTCAGACACAGGCTGCGGCCGGCGCTCACCGCGCTGACCGGCGTCTTGCTGGCCGGCGGGCTGGTGGCGACGACGCCCCAGGTCGCGCAGGCCGATCCACCACCCCTGCCGCTCCCGGTGTCCTGCGGGCCGACCGCCTGGAAGGTGAGCAAGCACTACGAGGACTTCAAGGCGTCCGACGGGCCGTGGCGGGTGGCGCCCGGGGACAACCTCGAGGTGACCGTCACGAAGTCCGACACCGTCGAACTCAGCACCCAGTTCACGGCCGGCATGTCGGTCGACTACGTCGTGGCCAAGGTCAACGTCGAGCTCCAGATCGGGGCGAAGGCCTCCTGGACGAGTTCGGTGGGCCTGAAGACCAACACCGTCTCCCCGTCCCACGAGATCACCTATGTCTCGTACGGCATCTTCACCGAGCGCGTCTTCCTGACGCGCGAGTGGCTGCCGGCCGGATGCAACTCCGGCATGGAACACTTCGTGGGCCACGAGTCCGCGCTCTGGGTGAACCTGCCCAAGAGCGAGGGGTTCAAGAAGGTCACGCAGGGCACGGGGCGGGGCGGCGGCACGGCGCCCGGTCCGACCAACCCGCCCGCTCCGCCGCAGCCGCAGCCGGTGACGTCGGTCCACGGCCTGGCCGACGGCACGCTCCTGCACACCACGGACACCCGGCGCATCTACAAGATGGTCGGCGGCGCGCCGGTCTGGCAGGCCACGTGCGACGGTGGGATCTGCGACTCCCCGCCACGTCCTACGTACCAGTCGGTCATCGACGCGGGTCCGAAGACACCGCGCAACGGCTCGTCGGCCATCGACCAGCGCGGCCGGGTGTACATCTTCGCCGGAGGCGCGCCCCTGCACCAGTCGCACTGCAACTCCCCTGTGAACTGCGGCCGTCCGCCCAAGATCTCGGACTGGTCGGTCGACGCCCGCGACCACATGAACCGGGTGCCCTCCGACGGGACGCTGGTGCAGGGCTGGAACGGCGGCAACGGCACGCCCGTCGCGCAGGTCGTCGGCGGGGCGCGCATCAACTTCACCTCACCCCAGGAGGTCGTCGACACCGGCCACGGTACGGACTGGCCCTCCAAGGTCGTCATCGTGTCGGACTTCTCGTTCAACAACCTCGGCACCGTCCCGGCGGACGGCACGCTCGTCCAGGGCACGGGTGGCGGTTCTTCGACGCCGGTGGCGATGTTCGTGGCCGGGTCGCGCATCAACTTCGCCTCGCCCGAGGAAGTCGTCGAGACCGGATACGGAACGAACTGGCGCGAGAAGGTGCGCGCGATCCCCAGCCGCGCCTTCAACGAGTTCCACGCCGACATCCCGCCGGACGGCTCGCTCATCCAGGGCATCGCGAACGGCGTACCGACGCCTGTGGCGATGATGCTCGGCGGCGCACGGGTCAACTTCGCCTCCCCGCAGGAGGTCGTCGACGCGGGGTTCGGCACCGACTGGGCGAACAAGGTCCGCACGGTCCCGACGCGCGCGTTCAACATGATCCGGGCCGACGTGCCCGACGACGGCATCCTGATCCAGGGCACCGGCGGAAGCACTCCCGTGGCGGCGATCATCGGCGGCGCACGGGTCAACTTCGCCTCCCCCCAGGAGGTCATCGACTCCGGCTTCGGTACGGACTGGGCGTCGAAGGTCCGCTCGCTGCCGGGCCGGGCGTTCAGCCTCATCCCGGACCGGATCGCGGACGGCACGCGCGTGAAGAAGGCGGGCAGCAGCTCGCAGGCCGGCATCGTCGGCCGGGCGAAGGTGGCGTTCGTGTCGATGGACGAGCTGATCGCCTGCGGGTTCGGCGAGAAGCGGATGTGGACCATTCCCGACCGTGTGTGGGACGCCCTCCCGACCAAGATCGCGGACGGTACCCGGATCGCGAAGAGCGGGTCGACATCGGAGGCGGCGGTGGTCGGCGGCGCCCGCGTCGACTTCCACACCGAGGCGGAGCGCAACGACGCCGGGTACGGCGGCAAGGCGCGTGAGGTCGTCCCCGTCCGCGTGTGGGACGCCATGACGACGAAGATCGCCGACGGCACCCGCATCGCGAAGAGCGGCTGGTCGTCGGAGGCCGCGGTGGTCGGCGGTGCCCGCGTCGACTTCCACACCGAGGCGGAGCGCAACGACGCCGGGTACGGGGGCAAGCCGCGCGAGGTCGTCCCCGCCCGCGTGTGGGACGCCATGACGACGAAGATCGCCGACGGCACCCGGATCGCGAAGAGCGGCTGGTCGTCGGAGGCGGCGGTGGTCGGCGGCGCCCGCGTCGACTTCCACACCGAGGCGGAGCGCAACGACGCCGGGTACGGCGGCAAGCCGCGCGAGGTCGTCCCCGTCCGCGTGTGGGACGCCATGACGACGAAGATCGCCGACGGCACCCGCATCGCCAAGAGCGGAGCCACCTCGGAAGCGGCGGTGATCGGCGGCGCCCGCGTCGACTTCCACACCATGGACGAACTCCAGCAAGCCGGCTACGGCGCCAAGACCCGCCTGGTCGTCCCCGCCCGCGTCTGGGACGCCATGACCACCAAGATCGCCGACGGCACCCGCATCAAGGACGCCGGCTCGCTGAGCCAGGCGGCGGTCGTGGGCGGGGCGAAGGTTCCGTTCCAGAGCATGGAGGAGCTGACGGCGAGCGGGTACGCGAACGTGCCCATGCAGGTGGTGCCGAACCGGGTCTGGCAGTCGCTGTCCACGGAGTTCGCCGACGGCACCCGGCTGAAGTCCCCGGACTCCCCGGCTGTCTGGCTGATCACCGAGGGACGCCGGAGTCCGACGGACACGGCCACCAAGGTGTGGACGGTTCCGCAGCGGGTGATCGACGCCGTGCCTCTGGTCTGATCCCGTGCGATGACACCGCGACGGAGGGCCGCTCGGGGGCACCCTGGCGGCCTTCCGCCGTCGTCCCCTCCCCCGACGGCTCGGTGGCCCGGGGGCCCGGGGCGACAAACAGCAGGGGCGCGGTCCACGCCTTGCACCTGCACAGCTCAACCGCTGCCGCCCTGTGGGCGCTCCCCCGTGGCGGCCGGCGGACGAGCCGCGGCGTGCGGCGAGGCACAAGGTCGTGGCCGGCGTCCCGCCGGTATCCGTCGCCGCCGGCAGGTTCTGGTCTCGCCGTCATGCGGGGCCCGGCCCTGGTTTCGTCCACGGTCGCGGGCCGCGCACACCCGGTGAGAACCCCTCCGGTGCCGGGCCGCTCGTGGGCATGACTGGTGATTCGCGCGATGCGAAAGGCGCCGCGGGCGCCGAGACTGCGGTGCCCCTGTCACCGACTCCCGCACGGAGGTACCGATGCCCGGTCCGTACACGAGGCACAAGGCAAGGACGACGCGACGATCGCCGTCGTGGAGGCGCCGCTTACGGGGCGTGCTGGCGAGCGCGCTCCTGCTGTCGGCGGCCGGGCTGGGCGCCGTGCCCGCCGCGGCCACTGCGGCTACCGACGACACGACCGTCACCACCCGCTACGGGCAGGTGCGGGGAACGGCGGGCGAGAGGGCCGACGACTACCTCGGCATCCCCTACGCCGCGCCGCCCGTCGGCGGCCTGCGCTGGAAGCCGCCCGCCGCACCCGCGCGCTGGACGGGCGTCCGGGACGCCACGGCCCCCGGCAACCCCTGTATGCAGACGGGCTCGTCGACCCCCTGGGGTGATCTGGCCGGGCCGGGCACCCCCAGCGAGGACTGCCTCTACCTCAACGTCCACAGGCCTGCCGAGCGCTCCCTGCGCGACAGGCCCGTGATGGTCTGGATCCACGGCGGCGGCTTCACCATCGGTTCCGGGGCCTTCTACGACGGCGGAGAACTGGCCGCCCGGGGCGACGTGGTCGTCGTCACCCTGAACTACCGTCTCGGCGCCTTCGGTTACCTCGCCCACCCGGGTCTGACGGGAGAGTCGGCGGAGGGCATCTCCGGCAACTACGGCCTCCTCGACCAGCAGGCGGCCCTGCGCTGGGTGCGGCAGAACATCGCCTCCTTCGGCGGTGATCCCGGCAACGTCACGGTCTTCGGCGAGTCGGCGGGCGGCGGCAGCGTCTGCCAGCACCTCGTCTCCCCCCGCGCGGCCGGCCTCTTCGACCGTGCCATCGCCCAGTCGGGCTGTGCCTTCCCGCTGCCCACCCAGGAGTCGCAGCAGCGCACCGGTGCGACCTGGGCCGACTCCGTGGGCTGCGCCGATGTCGCCTGCCTGCGCGGCAAGCCGGCCGGCGAGCTGCTCACGGCCTCGACGAGCCCCACCGCCCGCTGGCTTCCGAACGTCGACGGCCGGGTCGTCCCGCTCCAGATCGCCGACGCGCTGGCAAGCGGCAGGTTCCACCGTGTGCCCGTCCTGCAGGGCACCACCGCCGACGAGGGCCGGCTCACCGTGGCATCCACCTACGACCTGGCAGGCCGCCAGCTCACCCCGGCCGGGTACCCGGTGGCCGTCCGCGCCCTGTACGGCGACCGTTCCGACGCGATCCTGGCCCGCTACCCGCTGTCGGACCACGGCTCCCCCGCCGAGGCACTCGGCGCGATCCTCACCGACTCGCAGTTCGCCTGCCTCCAGTCCCGCGCGGCGCGGCTGATGGCCGGCTACACCCGCTCCTACCAGTACGAGTTCGCCGACCGCGGCGCCGTGGACTACCTCGACCTGCCGGTCGGCTTCCCCTTGGGCGCCCCCCACGGCTCCGAGATCCGGTACGTCTTCGGCGGCGTCGCGGGCACCCCCGCCCAGAACGCCCTGGCCTCCAAGATGCTCGGCTACTGGACCGCCTTCGCCCACACGGGCGTCCCGTACGCGGCCGACGCCCCCCGCTGGAACCAGTATCCGAAGGTGCAGGTGCTCGCGCCCGAGGCGATCACGGCGTCGACGACGTTCCCCGAGAACCACAAGTGCGACCTGTGGCTCCCGCAAGGAGTGACCGCCCGGCGCTGAACGGTGCCGGGAACGTGCGACGGCTCCGGCGCCCGGAAGTCCGGGCGCCGGAGCCGTCGCGGCGTTGTCACGAGAGGGCCATCGCGTACGCGCACGGAAACGCCTTGGGCGTCGTCCGCGCCGTGCTCTACGCCCGACCGGCACACCGCCTGCGCGACCTGCTCGGGCACATCGCAGCCGGGGCCGCGGCACCGCTCATCCCGTGAAGTCCGGGCGTCAGACGAGGTCGCGGTGGCGGCCTACCCCGGTGGAGAAGAGGTAGAGCGGGGGCAGGAGGGCTGCGGCGCAGACGGTCCACAGGGCCGTGTGGGCGCCGACCCACGTGGCGAGGAGGCCGGCGGTCAGCGCGCCGAGCGGCAGCGCGCCCCAGGAGACGAAGCGGACCGTGGCCATCACCCGGGACAGCAGCTCGGGGGGCGACTGGGTCTGCCGGTAGGTGCGGGTGGTGATCGAGCCGATGACGGTGCCGAAGGCGAAGCCGGCGTTGCCCAGGGCGAACCAGTACGCGTTGCCCGCCGACGTGGTCAGCGGGGCGAGCAGGAGCAGCGCGCCGCCGGCCAGGTCGGCCGCGATGATGCCCCACGCGGTGCCCATGCGTGTGGTGACCCGGACCGCGACGGCGGCGCCGGCGAGCGCGCCGACCCCGTCCATGGCGAGGACGAGACCGAGTTGTACGGGATCGAGGCCGGCCTCGCGGACCAGGTAGAGGGGGGTGAGGGCAACGAGGGCCGCGTTGAGGAAGTTCGCGGCGGTCGCCCAGATCATGCACGGCCGCATGACCGGGTGCCCGGTGACGTACCTCCATCCCTCGCGCATCAGCCGGAGCACGCTCTCGCCGGTACGGGGCGCGGGGCGGCTCTCGGGGAGGGTGCACAGGAGCACCGCGGAGGCCAGGTAGCTGGCGGCGTCCACGACGAGCGCGCCGACCGGGCCGGTCGTTGCGATCAGGACGCCGCCGAGGGAGGGGCCGCCGGTGTCGGTGACGGCGTGCGTGCCGGACATGACGCTGTTGCGGGCGGCCAGTTGCCGGGCCGGGACGACGGCGGGCAGGAAGGTGGAGTTGCCGATGTCGAACAGCACCGTCGCCGCGCCGGTGACGAGCGCCGCGAACAGCAGGTGCGGATAGGTGAGGGTGCCGAGCCACCAGGCGAGCGGCAGAGATCCGAGCGCGGCGAACCGTACGAGGTCGAGCGCGACTTGGAGCCGGCGAAGCGGTACGCGCTGCGCGACGACACCTGCCGGGAGGCTGAGCAGCAGCCACGAGACCTGTCCGGCGGCGGCGAGCAGGGCGACCTCGAAGGCGCTGGCGTCGAGGACGGTGAGGGCGACGAGCGGCAGGGCGAGGGCGGTGACGGCGGTGCCCGCGCCGCTGACCGTGGCGGCGGCCCAGAAGCGCCAGAAGACACCCGGCGGCGAGGTCTCCCGCACGTCGTCGCGTCGGTCGTGCTCCGGGATCGCTCGTGTCCCGCTCATACGGCGCCCACCCCCTGGGTCTAGTCAGTCTCTTTTGGGAACTCAGTTCTTCCGAGTGAGTTTCTATCGGGAACCGACGGCATGGCGCAAGATGGATGTGACGAGCGGCCGCGGCGCGCGGAGAAGTGGAGACGCTGTGATGAGGTCGGTGCCCGAGCGGGACGCGGCCTGCGCGATCGCGCAGGCCGCGTCGGTGGTCGGCGACTGGTGGAGTCTGCTCCTGATCCGGGAGACCGCGCGCGGGCACCACCGGTTCGACGCGCTCCAGGAGGAGCTGGGCATCTCCCGGAAGGTGCTCACCGAGCGCCTGGCGCACCTCGTGGAGACGGGGGTCCTGGAGAAGGTCCCGTACCAGGACAGGCCGGTGCGGCACGAGTACCGGCTGACGGAGAGCGGCCGGGGGCTGCTGCCGGTACTGCTGTCGATGCAGGACTGGGCGGACCGCTGGATCTTCGGCGACGGCTCGCTCAGCGGCACCGCCGACGAGGCGAGCGCGGAGGCGCGGCGCGTCGCGGGCCTGTCGGGCGAGCGGCTGCCGCACCTGGAGCTGCCGGGCCACCGGGACGGCGCACCGGTGGACCCGGTGGCCGGCGGCGTGGCCACCGTCCTGTTCTGCTATCCGGCGACCGGGAGCCCCACCCCCCTGCCGGACGGCTGGTCGGTCATCCCCGGCGCCCTCGGCTGCACGCTGGAGAACCAGCTCTTCCGGGACGCGTACGAGGACTTCCGCGCGGCGGGCGCGGAGGTGCGCGGCGTGAGCACCCAACGCTCGGACGAACAGCGGGTGTTCGCGGTCGAGGAGGGCCTTCCCTTCACTCTTCTCTCGGACGTCGACCTGCGCCTCGCAGCCGCCCTGCGGCTGCCCACCTTCCGCGCCGGGCAACTGCTGCGGCTGAAGCGAGTCGTCCTGGTCGTGGACCGCCACCGCGTGGTGCGGCACGCGCGCTTCCCGGTGACGGACATCCCGGCAGCGGTGGGCGAGGCCCTGACGGAGGTACGGCGCCTGGCGTCGGAGGACTGACGAGCCGCGCCCCGAGAATGGCCTTCTCCTGCCTCGTCGCAGGCTCGGCGCCGGAGGGCTCTCACTGCCCGGGACGTGTCCTGGTGAGCCCGGCGCCGACCTTGGTCAGCGTCTGGCCGAGGAGGGGGAGGGCTCGTGCCCGCGTCGGCCCTCCGCGCGCGGTTCCCGTCCAGGGGGAGTCGGTGAGAGCCTCTGCCATGGTCTCGTCGTCCTGGGCAGCCGGCACGAGGACGAACCGCACGTAGTCGCCGATGTCGGTTCCCCGGGCATGCTGGTGCGTGAAGCACCGCAGGCGCGGTGTCAGGGCGGGAAGGGTGCGGTCCGTCGGGAAGACGACGGCAAGTCCGGCGAGGGCGAGACGAACCGCAGGGCATTCGGCCGACCAGCGGTTCAGCAGATCTGGAGTGCGAGCCTGGACAACGCCGCGGGTTCGGGCCTCGCTGTCGGGATCGGCATGTCGCGGGGTGGCCGGCCACGTCTCGGCGAGGCGGCGCTCGGCGACAGTGGCAGCGCCGAACAGCAGGCTGGCCGCTTGGAACCGGTGCCGGGCGGGAATCCGGTCGTCGACGGCCAGGGCCGCGACCAGGGCGAGGTCGACTGCGTGGGCTTCGCAGTCCGTGGGCGGCTGACGGAATCAGGGTGACCGCGGTGCCGGGAGTGTCGGTGCGGTATGTGAGGCTGCGTGCATGTCGTGGAGCAGTGAAGTCCCCTCGTGGCAAGACGTGGTGCAGGCGTTGCAGGAGGCCTCGGACGCCGAGGAGAGTGTGTGGCTGGGTGCAGGGGTGAGCGATGCGGAGATGGACGGCTGGGGGGTTCCGGTGCCCGAGCCGGTCCGGGAGATCTGTCGCCGGGTCGGAGTTCTGCACGTAGGCGGCCACGGCGAGTTCGGGGCCCCGTACCGTTCTGCGGCCGTGAGCGGTGGGGCCGCGTGGCGGTGCGGCGAGCCCGGCTCGTTCCGCATCGTCCACACCAACGCAGGCGCGGAGACCTATTACGCGGATGTGGATCCCGTGACGGGCGCGTGGGGCCCGGTCTTCGCATTCTGGGAGACCCACGGCGCCGAACTGGTCGCGCCCTCGCTCCAGCACTGGCTGGTGACCGTGGCCGGGTTGGTGACGTACGCCGCGAGGGACGCGGAGCACTTCGACAGCTTCTCCACCGCGTTCCTCAACTGGTTCTCCGGAGACTTCGCCGATGCCGGCGACGACTTCCCCGAGGACTCACCGGAAGCTTTGGCCTGCGCGGCCGCGCCCGCGAGCGTGGCGCCCGTCACCGTCATGGAAGCGCGTGCCTCGGGTGACCCGGCGCTCGCGGGCCTCGGCTCCCGGCTGCCCGAGGGTGCTCTCGTGGCCGACCTGCGCGGGGCGACCGGGCGTACGAGCGTTCCGTTCGGCCGCCACCCGAGGTGGCCTGGGGGCACTCCCGTCTACGGACGCTTCCACGGTGGCACCATCCTGACAGCCGGCAGCAGAAAGTGACCCACCCGGTCCGCCATGACCTACAGGTCGCGCCCGGGCGGCATGTCGACGTAGACGCGGTAGACGCTGTTCGGCGGCCACCGGGGTGACGCCTTCGTCGGACACTGTCGATCTGTGTCATGTTCGGTAGGGCAGGAGCGGTGGCGGGGAGCAGCAGGCGACCGATGCGGCGGCGCGCGGCGGATTGGTCAGGTGGTGCGTGGCAAGGGCGTGGGCGACGTGGTGGGATCGGGACGGTGGTACGGCGACCCGGTCAGTGAGGAACCCTTCCCGCTGTGAACCCCTCGCCGTCCTGGAACTCGATCAGCACTTCACTGTCGGTGAGATAGATCCAGCTCTCAGGAGAGCACTCCAACACTGTCTCTGCATGCTCCGCTACCAACGCGGCCTCCAGAGCGACGGAGGGCGTTGCGAGATTGCTCCAGAACACGACCGCGAGTTCCTTCGCTCCAGTGCAGGAGGCCATCAGTCTGCGCAGTTCGTGGGCGTCGAACGACTCACTGCGCTCGATCACTCCGGCCCCGGACCAGTCCAAGCGTGTGGATCCCACAGCCCTGAAGCGTCCCACGCTCATTGCAGCGAAAGCACGGTCCTCCTGGAACGACAACACCATCGTCCCTTCGCCGGCGACTTTCAACAGCGCTGCGATCTGCTCCGGGTGCGTTCCGTACATCTCGCTGACGCTCACAGTGGTCCCCAATCCGTCGCCACGAGGTGCTGCCTGGTCAGCAGGCTGTAGCGCCCCGGGCCAGAAACGCTGCGCCGTCTCACCGCATCACTGAGCCTTTTTCATCCTGAATAGTTGCAGGTCAGGAGCGTGTGGACGGCTTGGACGATGGTGCCGATGCGGCGTGTGGAGCATCGGGCTCGGCGAAGGATCCGCCAGGACTTCAGCTGTGCGAAGGCGCGTTCGCCGGGAGCTCTCAGGCGGGCGTGGTCGCGGTTGAACTGCTGGTAGTGCTCGGGTTGTTCGCGGTGGTTCTTGTACGGGGTGCGGACGGTGGCGCCGGCCCCCTGGTAGGCACGGTCCGCCAGGACAAGGATCTCTCTGGTGAGGCAGGC
>NZ_JBVJPY010000023.1:0-90801 GCF_055609145.1 Streptomyces sp. NPDC036822 | reverse complement strand
AGCTACCTCGCCGGTCTCCACCTCCGCGCCGCAATGATCTGGATCGACGACCTGCTCAAGAGCACCCAATGATCACGACATCACACAGGCCCTAGAACCGGCGTCGCAACCTCGTGGAGCCCCTCACCGTCCTACGGTGAGGGGCTCCGTGCGTGCGGGCGTGTAGGTTCGGGGTTCGTCGGGCTCGCCGGGGGTGAGTGGGGGAGTGAGCGGGGGGAAGAGGGAAGGTCATGTCGAGACTGCCAGGATGGCTGGGCCGGCTGGGCGAGAGCCTGAGCCGCATGGGCGAACGCCTTGACGAACGCCGGGCGCGGGCCGAGGCGGACGACGACGACTTGGGCGACCGCGACCACGACCACGACCCCGACCGCCCGTATGGCCCCCCCATCCCCGCCGGCTCCGCCGCCCCAGGCGAGGACGCCGGCCCGAAGGCACCGATTCCGCCGGGCGACGACGACACGGCCGGACCGAAGTCCGCCGACGGCGCCGACTCCGGCCGGTGGCCGGGCCGGCGCGCGCCCGCCCCGCCCGCCGTCCCCGCGCCTCCCGCCTACGCGCCCGCCGTCGCCGCGCGGCCCGAGCCCGCCGACGCCATCCCGTGGGGCATGCGGGTCGCGGCCGAGGCCGGCTGGCGGCTGCTCGTGCTCGCCGGCACGCTGTGGGTGCTGATGAAGGTGATCAGCTCCGTCCGGCTTGTCGTCCTCGCCTTCGTCGCCGCGCTCCTCATCACCGCCCTGCTCCAGCCCACCGTGGCCCGTCTGCGCAAAGCGGGCCTGCCGCGCGGAGTGGCCACCGCCGTCACCGCCGTCTCCGGATTCGTGGTCATGGGGCTGGTCGGCTGGTTCGTGGTCTGGCAGGTCATGGACAACATCGACAACCTCTCCGACCGGGTCAGGGACGGCATCGAGGAGCTCAAGCGCTGGCTGCTCGACTCCCCCTTCCATGTGACCGAGCAGCAGATCAACGAGATCGCGAAGAACCTCAGCGACACCATCGGCGCCAACACCGAGCAGATCACCACCGCCGGACTCCAGGGCGTGACCGTGCTCGTCGAGGCGATCACCGGGATACTGCTCGCCATGTTCTCGACCCTCTTCCTCCTCTACGACGGGAAGAAGGTCTGGAACTGGACACTGAGGCTGCTGCCCGCCCAGGCCCGCCCCGGAGTCGCGGGCGCCGGGCCGCGCGCCTGGCGGACACTGACCGCCTACGTCCGGGGCACGGTCATCGTCGCCCTGATCGACGCCGTTTTCATCGGCCTCGGGCTGTACTTCCTCGACGTCCCGATGGCGGTGCCGCTCGCCGTCTTCATCTTCCTCTTCGCCTTCATCCCGCTCGTCGGCGCCGTCATCTCCGGAGCCCTCGCGTGCGTCGTCGCGCTCGTCACCAACGGGGTCTTCACCGCCCTGATGGTCCTGGTCGTCGTCCTGGCCGTGCAGCAGATCGAGGGCCACGTCCTGCAGCCCTTCATCCTGGGCCGTGCGGTCCGCGTCCATCCGCTCGGCGTCGTCCTCGCGGTCGCGGCCGGCGGGCTGACCGCGGGCATCGGCGGCGCGGTCGTGGCGGTGCCGCTGGTCGCGGTCACCAACACGGCGGTCGGCTACCTCCGCGCGTACAGCACCGAACGGGCCCTGCTCAGCACGCCGGAACCGCGCGGCGCGACGGCGTACGCCGTGGCGCCCACGCCGGCGCCGGGCGCGCGCGACCGGGGTGACGCGTGATCTCCGAACCGGAGCTGGTGGGCGGGACGGCCTTCCCCGCCGGGGAACCCATCCGCCTGGCGCCCCCGGCCGGCGCCCCCGCGGGCGGTGCGCCGACGGCCCGTACGCCCGAACCGGGCGTGCCGGGGCCCCGGCGGCGCTGGCCGTGGGCGCTGGGCGGTGCGCTGCTCGCCTCGGCGGTGTGGGCCGGCGGCCTCTACGCGTACGACCGGTCCCAGGAGGACGGGCCCGACCTCGGCGGATACCGGGCGGTCGAGAACCTCTGCGAGAAGGCCGAGCTCAAGGCGCTCTCGACGGAGCTCGGCAAGAGGTCGGTGGATCCTACGTCGAACGCCCCGACGGCGCGTCACCCCGCCCTCGACAGGGCGCGGTGCACCGTCATCCTGGACTCGCCCGACACCGGCTACTCCGTCGACGTCCAGTACGACCTGCACAGGACGACCGACCCGGGGCCGGAGTTCGAGCCCGGCCTCGGTGACCTCGCGAAGCAGGCCGAGGCCGTGGAGGGCCTGGGGGAACAGGCGTTCGTCCAGAAGCAGCCGGCGGAGTTCTCCGGCGCCTGGATCGCCGTCCTCGACGGTCAGGCGGAGCTGAACATCTGGCTCACCCCGCAGCAGAGCTGGGACCTGGAGAAGAACGAGGCGGTGGAGAGCACACCCAAGGCCGACCTGTCGGGTGTCGAGGCCCTGCTCGTCCAGGACATGAAGGCGCTGATGGCCGCCCTGAAGGAGTGAGGGGCGACGACGGAAGGGCCCGGGGTGCGCACCGCGCCCCGGGCCCTTCCTCGCGTCGTGCGGCCTTACTCGGCCAGCACCGCTTCCGCGTCCAGCGTCACGCCGACCGCCTGGATCACCGAGGCGATCTTGACGGCCTCCTGGATCGTCTCGCGGTCGACACCGGCCTTGCGGAGTACCTGCTCGTGCGAGTCGAGGCACTGGCCGCAGCCGTTGATCGCGGAGACGGCCAGCGACCACAGCTCGAAGTCGACCTTCTCCACGCCCGGGTTGCCGATGACGTTCATCCGCAGACCGGCGCGCAGCGTCCCGTACTCGGGGTCCGACAGCAGGTGCCGGGTCCGGTAGAAGACGTTGTTCATCGCCATGATCGCGGCGGCGGACTTGGCGGCCTGGTACGCCTCGGGCTTGAGGTTGGCCTTGGCCTCCGGCTCCAGCTCGGTCAGCACCTTCGGCGAGCGCGAGGCGATCGCGCAGGCCAGGACGGTGCCCCAGAGCTGCTGCTGCGGCAGCTCGCTGTTGCCGATCACCGAACCGAGGTTCAGCTTCAGGTCCTTGGCGAAGTCCGGTATGGCGGACTTGAGTTCGTCGAGAGCCATGTCAGTTCACCCGTCCTTACTCGCCGGAGAGGAGCGCGACCGGGTCAAGGGTGGTCTCGCCCTTGGTCCAGTTACACGGGCACAGCTCGTCGGTCTGCAGGGCGTCGAGCACCCGCAGGACCTCCTTGGGGTTACGGCCCACGGAGCCGGCGGTCACCATCGTGAACTGGATCTCGTTGTTCTGGTCCACGATGAAGACGGCGCGCTGGGCGAAGCCGTCCTCGCCCTCGACGCCGCAGTCGCGCATCAGCTCGTGCTTGGAGTCCGCGAGCATCGGGAAGGGCAGGTCACGCAGGTCGTCGTGGTCCTTGCGCCAGGCGTGGTGCACGAACTCGGAGTCGCCGGAGACGCCGAGGATCTGCGCGTCGCGGTCGGCGAACTCCTCGTTCAGCTTGCCGAACGCGGCGATCTCGGTGGGGCAGACGAAGGTGAAGTCCTTCGGCCAGAAGAACACCACACGCCACTTGCCCTCGTAGGTCTTGTGGTCGATCTGAGCGAACTCCTTGCCGCTCTCCAGCGACACGCAGGCGGTCAGGTCGTAGGTGGGGAACTGGTCACCGACAGTGAGCACGCGCTCTCCTCGTAGAGGGGGTGGAAGTCCCTTTTGGGGCCTTCCGTGGGGGTTGGACGAGTCACAGCATGGCACGCAGTGCATTGATCAGTGAAATAGCTAGACTGCGGCGTGTTGATTGAAGGTGGTTATCAGTGGGATTCCCGTACACCCCGTACCGAGGCAAGCAGCCCAGCCTTTCCCAGCTCAGGGCGTTCTCGGCGGTCGCCGAGCATCTGCACTTCCGTGACGCGGCGGCGGCGATCGGGATGAGCCAGCCCGCGCTTTCGGGCGCGGTTTCGGCTCTCGAAGAGGCACTCGGTGTCCAGCTCCTCGAGCGTACGACACGGAAGGTGCTGCTCTCGCCCGCCGGGGAGCGGCTCGCGGTGCGCGCCAGGGCCGTCCTGGACGCGGTGTCGGAGCTGATGGAGGAGGCGGAGGCGGCCCAGGCGCCGTTCACCGGGGTGCTGCGGCTCGGCGTGATCCCGACCGTCGCGCCGTATCTGCTGCCCACCGTCCTGCGCCTGGTCCACGAGCGCTATCCGGAGCTCGACCTCCAGGTCCACGAGGAGCAGACGTCCTCGCTCCTGGAGGGCCTCGCGGCGGGGCGCCTCGATCTGCTGCTGCTCGCGGTGCCGCTCGGGGTGCCCGGCGTCACCGAGCTCCCGCTCTTCGACGAGGACTTCGTGCTCGTCACCCCGCAGGGGCACCCGCTGGCCGGCCGCGAGGACATCCCGCGCGAGGCCCTGAAGGAGCTCAACCTGCTGCTTCTCGACGAGGGCCACTGCCTGCGCGACCAGGCCCTCGACATCTGCCGGGAGGCCGGCCGTACGGAGGGGGCGCCCGTCACCACCACCGCCGCGGGCCTGTCCACCCTCGTCCAGTTGGTCGCGGGCGGCCTCGGCGTGACCCTGCTCCCGCGCACCGCGGTGAAGGTGGAGACCGCCCGGGACACCGCCCTGTGCACCGGCCGCTTCACCGACCCGGCGCCCGCGCGGCGGGTCGCCCTCGCCATGCGGACGGGGGCGGCCCGGCACGAGGAGTTCGAGGAGCTGGCGCGCTCGCTGCGGGGTGCGATGAGGCGCCTTCCGGTACGGGTGCTGGGCGCCGGGTCGTGACACCTGCGGTACGCGTGGGGGGCGCCGGTTCCTGAATCCCGACCCGGAACCGACGCCCACGCCTCGCACGCACGGTCGACGGGTTACTCCGTCCGCAGCCCGTCCGCCCGCATCAGACGCCACAGGACCGGCATGCTCAGCAGCGTCACGGCCGCGATCAGCCCGATCCCGACGCCGGCGAAGGGCAGGAAGACCCACCAGTCCAGGACCTCCTGGCCCGTCATCCTCAGCAGGACGGCTCCGAGGCCGAGCCCGCCGGCCACGGCGAGGACGAGACCGAGGGTGATCGGCACCGCCGTCTGCCACAGCACCGACCAGCTCAGCGTGGTGCGCCGGGTGCCGAAGGCGACCAGCGAGGACAGCAGCCGCTTGCGGTCCCTGAGCTGTTCGAGCGTCGTCACCAGAAGCGAGGCCGCCACCAGGAGCATCGTCAGCGTCGAGCCGACGAGGATGCCGGTGCGGACGCTGGCGAACTGCGCGTTCCGCTCGGTGTCCTTCAGTGTGCGGACCCACGACGTCGGGTCGAGCGCCGCGGCCGTGTTCCGTACGTACTCGGCGGCGTCCGGCACGCCCGGGTCGAGCCGCACCATCGCCAGCGCGGCGGGTTCGTCGAGCCGGGACGCGTCGACCGCGGACGGGGTGACGAGGAGCCCGAACTCGTACCTGCCCGTCGGGTCGGGCCGGGAGTCGACGGTCCGCGCGGTGGTCGGGATCCGCCACCGGGGGAGCGTGCCCTTGTGTACCTCCGGATCCCGCAGGACGACCGTGGCGCCCGGCCTCGCGATCCGGGTGACCCGGCTGTCGGGCGGCGCTCCCTGGGCGCCGTGCGCGAGGGCGATGAAGACGTCGCCGTCCGTGCAGGAGGGCAGCGTCGCGTACTCGCGCAGGGAGGCGCAGTCGCCGACCTTGACCGAGGTCAGCGGGGCGTACGACTCGCCCGCCTCCAGGGGTCCCGGCCGCCACACGTACGACGTGATCGTGCCGGAGACACCGCTGACGCCCTCGGTCCGCGAGAAGCGGGCGATCATCTCCCCGGCCTCGTCGCCGTCGCTCGCCTCGGTCTCGGCCACGATCTGGGCCCGCGTGACGTCCTCGCCCGTGGCCAGCGTGAAGTCGTCCTCCATCGCCTGGAAGAGCATCTGGAGCGCGATCGCGCCGGCCGCCGCGACGACGATGCCGCTGACGGCGCGGGCGGCCGTACCGCTGCTCAGCTGAAGCCTGCGGACGGCCAGCTGCCAGGAGACGGGCCCTCCGCGCAGCCGCTTCACGCCCGCCTCGACGAGCCATGGCAGCAGAGTGGTCAGGCCGGTCAGGCAGAGGGTGACACCGGTCGTGACCCCGACGGTGTCGACCGCGGTCCGCGCCGCGTCGACCTCTCCGAAGAGCGGGACGAGCAGGGCCGCGCCCGCCGCCACGAGCAGCAGCCGCCACCACAGCCGGCGGCGGCGCGGCGCGGCCGACCGGACGACGCCGAGCGGCTCGATCCCCACCCCGCGCAGGGCGACGAGGGTGACCGCGACCGAGGCCGCCGGCACCACGGCGAGGACGAGCGCGGCCAGGGCCGGCATCGGCACGACGTCGGACGGGAAGGCGTTGACGTCCCAGATGGTGACCGTCCCCGCGAACTGCCGGGCCACCGCAAAGAGCCCGGCGCCGACCGCGAGGCCCAGGAGCGCCCCGGCGAGGGACTCCCCGGCGGCGATCCGCCGGGTCATGGCCGTGTCCGCGCCGACGAGGCGGAGCGCCGCGAGCCGGCGGTCGCGCTGTTCGCCGCCGAAGCGGACGGCGGTCGCGATGAAGACGAGCACCGGGAGCAGCAGGACGACGCAGGCGACGAGGACGAGGAGGATCAGGAACGCGTTGAACGGTTCCGCGGGCACCGACCAGCCGTAGCGCGACCCGCGTCCGTCGTAGTTGTCGGTGGTGAGGAAGCCGACGTGGGCGACGTAGCGCAGTTCGGCCGGGCCGATCAGGCCGGGGTCGCCGATCGTCCCGACGGCCCGGTAGGGGACCCGTTCCTTGAGGAGGGCCCCCTCGGGGGAGTCGAGCAGCTCGCGCAGCGCGGGCGAGACCAGCATCTCGCCCCGCGCGGGCAGCTTCGCCGTGCCGGGCGGCAGAGGGGTCCTCGTGCCCTCGGGGCGCAGCAGGAGCCCGGTGACGGTGTCGCCCCGGTAGAGCGTGGTCTGCCCGAGGTGGAGGAAGGTGTCGGGGCGGGGGCCGGTCTCCTGCTCGCTGCCGTCGACGGAACGGGTCGCCTCGCGCACCTCCCGCTGGAAGAGCATGCCCGGCAGGGAGGCGGCGGTGAGCAGCAGGGCCACGCCGAAGCCGACACCGAGCGCGGTCAGGAGGGTGCGGAACAGGCCCGAGCGGCCCCCGGTGACCGCGAACCGCGCGCCGAGGGCCAGGTCGTGGGCCCACGTGCGCGGACTCATACCGCCCACTCCGTGTCCCGCACCGCGCCGTCGCGGACGACGACCTCGCGGTCGGAGTAGGCCGCGACGCGGGCCTCGTGGGTGACGAGGACGACGGCGGTGCCGGTGTCCCGGGCCGCGTCGGTGAGCAGTTCCATGACGCGTTCGCCGTTGAGCGAGTCGAGGGCGCCGGTCGGCTCGTCGGCGAAGACGACGCGCGGGGAGCCGACGAGGGCGCGGGCGACCGCGACCCGCTGGCCCTGGCCGCCGGATATCTCGCCGGGACGCTTGGCGGCGACGTCGTCGACCTCCAGACGGGTCAGCCACTCCCGGGCCCTGGCCTCGGCGGCCCGGCGTCGCTCGCCGTTCAGCCGCAGCGGGAGGGCGACGTTCTCGACGCAGCTCAGCTCGGGCACCAGCTGCCCGAACTGGAAGACGAAGCCGAAGTCGGTGCGCCGCAGGCGGCTGCGTTCGGCGTCGGAGAGGGTGGTGAGTTCGCGCCCGTCGTAGGTGACGGTGCCGGCGTCCGGCCGGACGATCCCCGCGAGGCAGTGCAGCAGGGTCGACTTGCCGGAGCCGGAGGGACCCATCACGGCGACGACCTCGCCGGCCCGGACGGCGAAGTCCGCTCCGGAGAGCGCGGGGGTCGGACCGTAGGCCTTGTCGAGGCCCTCGGCGCGGAGCAGGGGAGCGGTGGTCATCGGCGGATCTCCTCGGCGAGCCGGTCGAGACGGGCGGCGGTCAGCTCCAGCCAGCGCAGGTCGGCTTCGAGGTGGAACAGCGCGTGGTCGCAGATCAGCTGGTCGGCGAGGTCGCCGCCCTTCTTGCGCCGGGTGAGGTCGCGCATCAGCCGCAGGTGCTCGGCCCGCTGCACGTCGAGGAGGCCGGCCGCGCCGCGCCCGGTCAGCAGGGCGAGGACGACCTTGGTGTAGAGCGTGGACTGGAGGTACGGCTCCGGCTTCTCGGGCTGCGCCAGCCAGCGCTCGACATCGGTGATGCCGGCCTCCGTGATGGCGTACCGCTTCCGCTCCGGGCCGCCGCCGGCCTCGACGCCGTCCACCACGACCAGCCCGTTCCTCAGCAATCGGGACATGGTCGAGTAGACCTGCCCGTAGTGGAGGGGCCGGTCGTGGCCGAATCTCTCGTCGAAGGCGCGCTTGAGGTCGTAGCCGTGGCGCGGACCGGACTCCAGGAGCCCCAGAAGGGTGTGACCGATGGACATGCCGGTCACTGTACACCCGGTGTATACGCACGGTGTATACCGCCAACGGGGCAGCGTGTGACCGGTGTCGCACAACCATCGCCGTCTCTGGCGCGTCGGTTCCCGTGGAGACAGGTGCTGATTCTCACGTCCGGAAAGACCGGATCGATTGCCCTTTGTCTGCATGAGCGGTGTTAGCTTGCTGAGCTGATTCGGCGCGGACGCCGGGACCGGAACGACGACGAGCGGAGCGACGACGCACATGGGCCGAGCGGACAAACGCCAGGGAAAGAGCGGGCGGATACGCCGTCTCTTCACCTGGAGGAAACTCCTGGGCACGTTCCTCGTCGGCTGCCTGCTCGTCCTGGGAGCCTTCTACGCCGTCTATCTGCTGGTCCCGGTGCCCGTCGCCAACGCCCAGGCCACCATGCAGAGCAACGTCTACAAGTACGCCAACGGCAAGGTCCTCGCCCGTACCGGTGAGGTCAACCGGGAGATCGTCGGCCTGGAGAAGATCCCGACAGGCGTCCAGAAGGCCTTCGTCGCCGCGGAGAACAAGACCTTCTACAAGGACCTCGGGGTCGACATCAAGGGCACCGCCCGCGCCGCCCTGAACACCGTCACCGGCAAGGGCAAGCAGGGTGGCTCGACCATCACCCAGCAGTACGTCAAGAACTACTACCTGGACCAGGACCAGACGGTCACCCGCAAGCTCAAGGAGATGGTGATCGCCCTCAAGGTCGACCAGCGCATGGAGAAGAGCGAGATCCTCGCCGGCTACATGAACACCAGCTACTACGGACGCGGCGCCTACGGCATCCAGGCCGCCGCCCAGTCGTACTACGGTGTCGACGCCTCCAAGCTGACCGTCGCCCAGGGCGCCTACCTCGCCTCCCTGCTCCAGGCCCCCAACCAGTACGACTGGACCTCCGCCACCCCCACCGGCCGCAAGCTGGTCGAGGAGCGCTGGAACTACACCCTCGACAACATGGTCGAGGAGGGCTGGCTGCCGCAGACCGAGCGCGCGGGCCTGACGTTCCCCGTCCCCCAGAAGCCCAAGCCCGCCCCCGGCATGGAGGGCCAGACCGGCTACCTCGTCGAGGCCGCCAACCAGGAGCTGATGCGCCAGGGCATCAGCGAGGGCGACATCAGGGCCGGCGGCTGGACGATCACCCTCAACATCGACGAGAAGAAGCAGAAGTCGCTGGTCAAGGCGGTCGAGCGGCAGCTGGAGGACAAGCTCGACCGCAAGGACGACAAGAAGGACGCCACCGTCCAGGCCGGCGCCACCTCGGTCGACCCGAAGACCGGCAAGGTCCTCGCCCTCTACGGCGGCGTCGGCGCCACCGAGCACTGGATGTCCAACGCCACCCGGCGCGACTACCAGCCCGCCTCCACGTTCAAGCCGATCGTGCTCGCCTCCGCCCTGGAGAACGGCGCCGAGACCCAGGACGGCCGGAAGATCGGCCTCGGCACCGTCTACGACGGCACCAGCAAGCGGCCCGTCGAGGGCAGCGACGTGCCGTTCAACCCGGAGAACGAGGACAACAGGAGCTACGGCCCCGTCACCGTCCAGAAGGCCACCAACAGCTCGATCAACTCGGTGTACGCCCAGATGATCGTCGACGTCGGCCCCGGCAACGTGAAGAAGACCGCGCTCGACCTCGGCCTGCGCGACAGCCCCGACTTCGTCGAGAGCCCCGCGATGTCGCTCGGCACCATGGGCGCCTCCACCTGGGACATGGCCGCCGCCTACGCGACCCTCGACAACCACGGCGTGAAGGTCACCCCGACCATCGTGAAGTCCGCCGCGCACAAGGACCGCGAGGCCGAGCCGGTCAAGGCGATCGGCGAGCGGATCCTCAGCCGCGAGGCCGCCGACACCGTCACCAAGGCGATGACCGGCGTCGTCTCCAGCGGCTCCGGCTTCCGCGCCGCCGGCGACTACGCGGCGGCCGGCAAGACCGGCACCTCGGAGAACAACCGCTCCGCCTGGTTCGTCGGCTACACCCCCGAACTGGTCACCGCCGTCGGCCTCTTCGGCGAGGACCCCAAGGGCGGCCAGGTCACCCTGACCGACACGATCAACCCCGGCCGCGCCAACGGCGGCCGCACCCCCGCCCAGATCTGGGGCGCCTACACCACCGGCGCGCTCGGCGGCGGCTCGGACACCCCGTTCGATCTGGAGACCGGCGACTCGGGCGTCGTCGCCCCGGAGCCCACGCCGTCCCGGACGACCGAGTCCCCGACGCCGACGCCGCCCGCCACGCCGGACACCGACACCCCGGACCCGACCCCGCCGCCGACGCCGACCGCGACGACCCCGCCGCAGCCGACCCGGACGACCACGACGCCGCCGAAGCCGACGCCGTCGACGACGGACGCGACGATCGAACCGCCGGACGGGGGCGGGGAGGACGCCGAGCGCCCGTTCCAGTTCCAGTGACCGGGTGACGACATGACGAAGGCCGGACCCCCGGGGGCCCGGCCTTCGTCATGTACGAGCCCCGTGTACGGGAGCACCGCGTGCGAGAGCCCCGCACGCACCGCGCCGCGGACCTCGCGGTCCTACGGGCGCGTGGCCAGCTCGAACCAGACGACCTTGCCGCCCGAGAGCCGCGTCGCCCCCCACCGCCGGGCCAGCCGGTTCACCAGGAACAGCCCCCGGCCGCCCTCGTCGGTGTCCCGCGCCCGCCGCTGCCGGGGCAGCTGCGGCGAGTCGTCGCCGACCTCGCAGCGCAGCACGTCGGTCCGCAGCAGCCGCAGGGTCACCGGCCGCTCCGCGTACCGCACCGCGTTCGTCACGACCTCACTGATCAGCAGCTCCACCGAGTCCGAGAGCTCCTCCAGGTCCCAGCGCGCCAGCGCCCGCCGCGCGAGCCGCCTGGCCCGCCCCGGAGCCGCGTCCTCCGGCTCCAGGAACCAGTACGCCACGTCGCTGGGCGCGATCCCGTCGAAACGGGCCGCGAGCAGCGCGATGTCGTCGTCCCGGTCGCCCGGGCCGAGCATGTCGAGGACGTCGTCGCAGAGCGCCTCCAGCGGAGGCGAATGGTCGGGCCCGGTCAACTGCGCCGTCGCCGCCAGCCGCTCGCGCAGCTGCTCGATCCCGGTCCACACGTCCCGCAGCCGGGACTCCACCAGCCCGTCCGTGTACAGCAGCAGCGTCGCGCCCGCCGGGGCGTCCAGCTCGACCGCCTCGAAGTCCACCCCGCCCACGCCGATCGGAGCGCCCGGGGGAACCCGGAGCACCTCCGCGCGGCCGCCGAGGTGGAGCAGTATGGGCGGCGGATGGCCCGCGTTGGCGATCGTGATCCGGTGCGAGACCGGGTCGTACACCGCGTACATGCAGGTCGCCATCCGGTCCTGGCCGAGCCGCTGGGCCTGCTCGTCCAGGTGGTGCAGAACCTCCTGCGGCGGCAGATCGAGACCCGCCAGGGTCTGCGCGGTCGTGCGCAGCTGCCCCATGATCGCGGCGGAGGTCATGGAGTGCCCCATGACGTCGCCCACGACCAGCGCCACCCGGCTGCCGGGCAGCGGGATCGCGTCGTACCAGTCACCGCCCACCCGGGCCGTCTCGGCGGCGGGGAGGTAGCGGGAGGCGAGCTTCACACCGGTCGGCTGCGGCAGCGAGTCCGGCAGCATCGTGCGCTGGAGCTCGTCCGCGATGTACGCCTCACGGCCGTAGAGCACGGCCTTGTCGATGCCGAGCGCCGTGTGCGTCGCCAACTGGGCGGCGACCAGGAGGTCGTTCGGCTCGAAGCCCGGACGCTCGGGGCGGCGCAGGAAGACCGCGGCCCCGATGACCCGGCGCCGGCCGCGCAAGGGCGCGAGGATCGCCCGGTGCCCGCCGGGCACCGGGTGGTCGGAGCCGAGCAGCTCGGGCAGCGCGGCCCGGGCGGCCGCGGAGTCGCCGAAGACCGGCCGGACCCCGCGCAGCACCTCGGCGAGGGCGCCGCCGGAGCGCACCTCGCACAGCTCCGCCGCGGGGGTCGGGTCCGGATCGGGGACGAGGACCAGCTCCTCGCCCTCCAGGTCCGTTAAGCGCAGCCGGTCGGTGCGGCGCAGCCGCAGCACGAACGGCGCGACCGGCCGCTCGTCGCCCACCGGGAGAGGGTCGCGCAGATAGACCAGGATCACGTCGGAGAAGGTCGGCACGGTGGCCCGGCACAGGCCGAGCACGATCTCGTCCAGGTCTATGCCGCGCGCGATCCGCCGGGTCGCCGCGCCCACGAACCGCAGCCGGTCACCCTCGCGCCGCGAGGCGGCACCGTCCTGCGCCCCTCCGCCGCCGCCGGGCGCGGGCACCGCGACGGCCGCGGCCGCCGTCGCCGCTTCCTGGCGGGGGCGGGTGCGTTCCTGCGACCGGGCAGCCAGCGGCTGGCGGCCTTCGTGGGAGGTGGGATGCTCCGTCACGCGTGGGATTCCGTCCGTCCGGGCCGGTGGTGCGATGCACTCGCTCTTCTCGCCGATGCCGCGCCTTCACCGGGGATAAACCCCTGGCGGGTACTGGATCCGAAGACCCCGCGAGCAGCGGCCGCGGCAGGGGTCGCGTCACCCGGGCGCACGTCCGGCACGGCTCTCCCCCTCCTGGATGACTTACGGTCAGGTCCTGCGCTGTGCTCAGTGGTTGACACGGCGTTCGGTTGATCACGTCTTGCGGAGGACGATCCTACGTTTGCACCCCGGGGGCGCATCAAGGGTCTCACGGTGCGGTGTGCGCCGGGGTGCGATCCCAGTCCGACGGAAGCTCGGGCACCTGCCAGCGCGGATCCGGACGCCAGTCCTCCCAGCCGTCCGAGAACGGCGCGCCCCACGCCCGGATCAGGTCGACGGCGGCCCGGCCCGCCTCGCGGACCCGCGCGGCCTGCGCGGCGTCCATCAGACCGGCCCGCTGGGCCTGGGCGAACTCGTCCTCGTCCCGCCACAGCCAGCTGCGGTCCGGATAGACGGAGATGTCGAGGAAGTGGTCCTCGGAGTCGATGCCGCCGGACCAGCGGGTGCGGGGCTCCTCGAGGTTCACGTACCAGCTGCGGAACTGCCAGCCGCGGTCCCAGAACAGCCAGACCGACCACGGGTCGGCGGGTCTGGCCAGCTTCAGCACGCCCGTGCCGAACCAGCGCGAGCGGGTGGTGGTGCGCGGGGCGGTGTAGCGGGTGGCGAGGGGCTCCTCGTGGACGGGGGTCCCGTCGGTGAGCACCGGTTTGACGCACTCCGTGCCGGGCGCCATCCAGACGGCGAGCAGCTCGGAGGTGTCCTGGACGACGGTCACCGGCCGGCAGATGTGCACAGCGCCGGAGCCGTTGCCGCGGTAGCGCCAGAGGATGTGCTCCCCCGGCGCCCAGTGCTGGGGGCCGCCCGATCCTGTCATGCGCAGATCTTAGGGGCGAGCCCCCGGCACCGCTGCGGCACAGGTCACGGATGAGTCAGATACGGCTGGGCCGGTTTCAACGGATCCGCGGACCTGCCCGGACACGGCCTAGGGGCGCGTCATGCGCAGGACGTCGAGGGCCTCGTCGAGCTGCTCGACGGTCAGGTCGCCGCGCTCGACGTACCCGCCGGCCAGGACGACCTCGCGGATCGTCCTCCGCTCGGCCAGGGACTTCTTGGCGACCTTGGCCGCCTCCTCGTAGCCGATGTACTTGTTCAGCGGCGTGACGACGGAGGGCGAGGACTCGGCGTACTCCCTGGCCCGCTCGACGTTGGCGGTGATGCCGTCGACCGTACGGTCCGCCAGCAGCCGGGCGGCGTTGGACAGGAGCCGGACCGACTCCAGGAGGTTCTTCGCGATCACCGGGAGCATCACGTTGAGCTCGAAGTTCCCGGCCGCGCCCGCCACCGCCACCGTGGTGTCGTTTCCGGTCACCTGCGCGGCGACCATCAGGACCGCCTCGGGAATGACCGGATTCACCTTGCCCGGCATGATCGAGGAGCCGGGCTGGAGGTCGGGCAGATTGATCTCCGCCAGGCCGGTGCGCGGCCCGGACGCCATCCAGCGCAGATCGTTGGAGATCTTGGTGAGGGAGACGGCGATCGTCCTGAGCTGGCCGGACGTCTCCACCAGGCCGTCCCGGGCGCCCTGCGCCTCGAAGTGGTCGCGGGCCTCGGTGAGGGGGAGGCCGGTGGCGCGGGCGACCTCGGCGATGACCGCGGCCGAGAAGCCGGGTGGCGTGTTGATGCCGGTGCCCACGGCCGTACCGCCGAGGGGCAGTTCGGCGAGGCGCGGCAGGGCGGACTCCAGCCGCTCGATCCCGTACCTGACCTGGGCGGCGTAGCCCCCGAACTCCTGACCCAGGGTCACCGGGGTGGCGTCCATCAGGTGGGTGCGGCCGGACTTCACCACGTCCGCGAATTCGGCCGATTTCCGCTCCAGGGAGGCGGCCAGATGACCGAGGGCCGGGATCAGATCGCGGGTGACGGCGGCGGTCGCGGCAATGTGGATCGAGGAGGGGAAGACGTCGTTGGACGACTGGGACGCGTTCACGTGGTCGTTGGGATGGACGGCCCGGCCCTCCGGGAGGCGCTCGCCGGCCAGGGTGGCGAGCACCTCGTTGGTGTTCATGTTGGAGGAGGTGCCCGAGCCGGTCTGGAAGACGTCGACCGGGAAGTGGTCGTCCCACCGCCCCTCGGCCACCTCGGCCGCGGCGTCCTGGACGGCCCGCGCGATGTCCTCGTCGATCACGCCGAGTTCGGCGTTCACCTTGGCGGCGGCCGCCTTGATCCGGGCGAGGGCCTCGATGTGGGTGCGTTCGAGGCGCTGCCCGGAGATGGGGAAGTTCTCCACCGCCCGCTGGGTCTGGGCGCGCCACTTGGCGTGGGCGGGGACCCGCACCTCGCCCATGGAGTCGTGCTCGATCCGGAAGCCCGCCCGGGGGTCGTCCCGGACGTCGTCCCGGAAGTTTTCCCGGTTGTCACTCGTGTCACTCATGTTTCCCAACCTCCTGTAAAAGCTGAGCACTTGTCTTGTTCCGCCTATTCCCAACGCGCGTACCGACCAGTAGAAACCGTGGGTAACCCCACCTCCAGGAGGCGCAATGAGGCGCACCAGGCTCAGACTCCGCCGGACGATCGCCGCCACGGCCGTGGCCGCCGCGGCCTTCGGAACCATGGCAGCCGCGGCACCCGCCGGCGCGGCCGACACGACCGACGGCACCGCCCGCGTCGCATCCGTACCGCTCCCGCCCGAACTGGAGGCCATCCGCGCCGCCGAGGCCACCAGGATCTACGGCGACCCCGCCGAGCGCCCCCTCGCCGACCGCAGGACCGGCCTGATCTCCCTCGGCGACAGCGAGATCTCCGGGGAGGGCGTCGGCACCTACGAACCGCCGACCAACGGCCCCACCAACTGGTGCCACCGCTCGCCCGACGCCGCCATCCACCGCACCGGCATCCCCGCGGACCTCACGTTCAACGTGTCCTGCTCCGGCGCCTACAGCGGCAACATCAGGATCGGCGGCTCGAAGCAGTACGCCGACGAACTCGTCCAGAGCGACAACCTCGCCATCAAGGCCCGCAACACCCGCGTCAAGATGGTGCTCCTCGTCGCCGGGGCCAACGACGACCTGCAGTTCGGCCCGGTGATGACGGACTGCGTCACGCGGTACCTGACGCTCCAGGGCGCCTGTGAACCCACGTACGCCCCCGGATGGCAGGCCCGCGTCGACGCGCTCGTCCCCAAGGTCGAGCAGACCGTGCGCGACCTGAGGACCGTGATGCGCGACGCCGGATACACCGACGGCGACTACAAGCTCGTCGTCATGGGCTACCCCAGCCCCATCGGCCCCGACTTCCGCGACAACCCGAACTTCCCCGGCAAGCTCGCCTGCGGAGGACTCGGCTACGACTCCGACACCGTCTGGGGCCGCAACACCGCCGTGCCCGCCTTCCAGCGCGGCATGCGCAAGGCCGCCGCGAACACCGGCGCCACCTACCTCGACAACTCCCGGCTCTTCCACGGCCACGAGGTCTGCACGGAGGACCCCTGGGCCCGCGGCCTCTACATCGACCTCTCCAAGCCCGGCACCCCGGACGAGAACTCCGTCCGGCAGTCCTTCCACCCCAACGCCCGCGGTCACGCCGCCTTCGCCTCCTGCCTCACGCAGCTGTACCACTCCGGCCTGCGCGAAGCCGGATGCGCGGACGTGTCCTCGACCGGGAAGGCCACCCTCTTCCCGTACGCCTGGGACGACGTCTACAAGCCGCTGCGGAACGCCGCCACGGGCAACTGCGCCGACGTCAACGCCTCGACCAGCGCCAATGGCACCGGAGTCCTCGGCTGGGACTGCCACGGCGGACGCAACCAGGGGTGGTGGTACGACTCCGCACGCTCCACCTTCCACACGGAACTGACCCAGGACCGCTGCCTGGACGTACCGGGCGCGAAGTACCAGGCCGGCACGGCGGTCGTCCTCTGGAACTGCTCGGGCGCGGCGAACCAGCGGTTCGTACGGGACGGGGCCACGATCCGTCCGGCGGCCGCGACGGGGCTGTGCCTGACCCAGTCGGCCGCGAAGGAGCCGCTGCGGCTCCGGGACTGCGACGGCTCGGCGAACCAGCGGTTCGCGTAGGTCGTACGGGGGGCGCGGCTCGTGCGGGGCGTGGGTCCCGTGCGGGGCGCGTGGCTCGCGGGGCGCGTGGCTCGCGAGCCGAGGCCCCCGTCCGGTGCGGGACGGGGGCCTCGGCGCGGGCGCCCGGTCAGAGGGCCTTGACGCTGGAGCGGGCCAGTTCGTACGCGGGGAGCATCTCGCGGTGCTCCTCGGTGTCGAGTCCGCCGAGGTGCACGATGACCGTGCCCTTCGGGGTGGAGACCGCGAAGGCGCTCTCCTCCTTGGACTCCTCCATCATCTCGTTGTAGACGGTGTACGTGACCTCGACGACGGGCAGCGCGCCCGCCTTCGTCTCCTTGTACGCGACCTTGGTGCTGTTCTCCTCGGCCTTCACGAACCCTTCGAGGGCCGTACGGGCCGCAGCGCCGGGGGCGGTCCAGACGCGCAGGTAGCCGATGTTCCCGGCGGGCTTGGCGTCGATCTCGCAGACCATCGTCGCCGGACCCTGCTTGCCGAGGGCGGCGGCGAGCTCGTCGCCCTCGTCGATCCGGACGGCCTTCGGCTTCCAGTCGGCCGCGAGGCCGAAGGACACGGGCAGAACGCACGCGGTGCCGGGCTCGCCGAGGGACGCGGCGGCCTTGATCCCGGCGGCCTCGGTCCCGGCGGCGGGCGCCTCCTTGACGTCCTGGGTCGGCGCCTTCTCGGTGCCGCACCCGGCGAGCACGCCGACGGCGGCGACGACGGCGAGGGCGGGCGCGAGGGCCCGTGCCCGTATGTGATGTCTCATGGGCGTCAGCCTAATGAGGGTGGGTCAGGCGTCGGGGGAGGGGCTGGTCGGTAGGGGATCGGCGACGAAGGTGCCCTTGCCGTGGACGGTCAGGATCAGCCCCCGCTCACGGAGCACCCGCGCCGCGCGCCGGACCGTCAGGTAGGCGACGCCGTACTCCTCGGCGAGATCCCGCTCGGCGGGCAGGCGGGCCCCGGGGGTCAGCTCTCCGGCCGCGATGCGCGCGGCGATGTGCTCCGCCACGGCGACGTACACCAGTTGCGGACCTTGCGGATCGAACTCGGGAATCGGGGCGCGGTCAGTCACACGACCAACGTAAGCACCGAAGACCTGTGCGAACCATTAGTGAGCTATGCAGAGCTATACATGGCTTGTAGGGTCATCAGGCACGAAGAACCCCGGCGAGGTGGCTAGACCTCCCGGGGCATGGCCACCAACCTCACAGGAGTTGATGACGTGCGGAACCCTATCGCGCGTACCCTCGGCGGGGCCCTGATCCCTGTCATGCTCTGGCTGTTGATGAGGACCCTGCCGCCCACCGGCCGCCACCGCGAGGCCCCGCCGCGCGCCCGGCACGCCGCCGCGCCGCGTCCGTCGCGGGCGCCCCGCGTCGCCGCCCGGCGCTCGCCGTACAGCCGCGAACAGGCCGCGCCTCTCGACGGGGCGCGTTCGCCGCTCGTCCGTCCGTACGTGGCGGCTGCCGCCGGCCGGGCGGCGCAGAGGAAGCGGCGGCGGGTGCTGTGGCTGGCGACGGTGGGGCTCGACGTGGACCACCGGAACATCCACGCGGGTGCCCGATGAGCGGGGGTACGGGCTCCCGCTGCGGAGCGCGTCGTTCGGTGTTCGCCGTGGCGGCCGTGGTGCGGCCGGTGTGTGCCGGGTCGGTCTGCGTCCTCGTGGTGGGACACGAAGGGCCGCACCGCGACCGGGCGGGGGATGCGTGGTGGGTGACGCCGGAGATCGCCGATGCGGTGAGTGTGTCCCTGTTCGCGCGTACGTTCATGGGTGAGGGCGAGCCGCCGGAGCGGGCGGCCGAACCGGAGTTCCGTTCGCCGCGCTGTGTCGTCGGCCGCCACGACCGGTGCCGGGATCACGTTCCCCGCGAGAGCGGGGTCCCGGGGGTACGGCACCTGGTGTGCGGGTGCTTGTGCCACGCGGCGCCCTGAGGGGGGAAGGCATGCCCGGCCTGGAATGCGAGGTGCTGCCCGGGGGACGCGTTGCCGAGACCCTGCATATCGGGTCCCACGGGCAACTTCCCTTGGCCCGCAACGCGCTCTTCGCCGCTATCCATGGGCGCGGACTATGTGCCCACAAGCCCCCGTACGCGAGGCGCATCTCGTCGGACCGGCGGGGGCACCGCAAGAACAATGATGACCCGACTGTCATCCCCGTCCAGGAGGGCACGGCATGACCACCGTAAGAGACATCGACGCCCGCGGCACGCAGCACTGTGAGACGACGGCCCTGGGCGTGTTGTTGCGGCACCAAGGACTTGATCTGTCCGAGCCCATGCTCTTCGGCCTTGGCTCCGGTCTGTCCTTCGTCTACTGGGACAGCAAGAACATGGACTTCCCCTTTCTCGGGGGACGGGTCAAGCCCTTCGACCTGACCGGCAACCTGGCCCTCAGGCTCGGGCTGGAACTCCTGACGCAGGAGACCACTTCACCGCGCAGGGCGTGGGACAACGTGGCGACCGCCATCGACGCCGGCCACCCCGTCGGACTCCAGGTCGACAGCTACTACCTGGACTACTTCGGCTCGAAGGTCCACTTCGGTGGTCACGTCGTCGCCATGTACGGCTACGACGATCACAGGGCCTACCTGGTGGACACCGACCAGCAAGGCGGCGCGGTCTCCACCAGCCTGACCAGCCTCGCCCAGGCCAGGGCCGCGCGAGGCCCGATGACAGCCAGGCACCGGTCCTTCACTCTCACCGCTCCGAACGACCCGCCCGCCCCACATGAGCAGATCGTCCCCGCTATCACCGCCTGCGCCGATGCCTTCCTCAGCCCGCCCATCGCCAACCTCGGATACCGCGGCATCGAGAAGGCCGGCAAGCTGGTACGCACATGGCTCCAGCGCACCGACAACCCGCAGCGGGACCTGCCGCAGGCCGCCCTGCTGATGGAGAAGGCCGGCACCGGCGGCGCTCTGTTCCGCAACCTCTACCGCGACTTCCTCGCCGAATGCACCGATCTGCTCAGCAGCGGCCACCTGCGCACCGGCCACACGCTGTACACCGAGGCAGCCATCCTGTGGACGGAGGTAGCGGCACTGATCAAGAAGGCTGGTGAAGCGGGTGACGCACAGTGCCTCGTCCAGGCCGGCTCGGTCCTTGGCGATCTCTCACGTGTAGAGCGCGAGGCTATGCAGGCGCTGAGCCGCCTGGGGAAGGAGCGGGGAGACCGGTGAGGCGGTCTCACGATCGTGGGCCGTCGCCAGGGTGTGCCGGGCGTCGTCCACGGCCGCGGGCAAGGGGAGAGCCCCCGGCGCGGGCCGGGGGCTCCGAAGGGCGCAGGGGCGTCTCAGGCGAGGCCGGGGCCCCGCACCGGGATGTGCGTGAACGTCGGCTCCGGCGCCGGGTTCTGGAAGAAGTCGTTGCCCTTGTCGTCCACCACGATGAACGCCGGGAAGTCCTCGACCTCGATCTTCCAGACCGCCTCCATGCCGAGCTCCTCGTACTCGACGACCTCGACCTTCTTGATGCAGTCCTGCGCCAGGCGCGCCGCCGGGCCGCCGATCGAGCCCAGGTAGAAGCCGCCGTGGCTGCCGCACGCGTCCGTGACCTGCTTGCTCCGGTTGCCCTTCGCCAGCATGACCTTGGAGCCGCCCGCCGCCTGGAACTGCTCGACGTACGAGTCCATGCGGCCGGCCGTCGTCGGGCCGAAGGAGCCGGAGGCGTAACCCTCGGGGGTCTTCGCCGGGCCGGCGTAGTAGACCGGGTGGTCCTTCAGGTACTGCGGCATCTCCTCGCCGGCGTCGAGGCGCTCCTTGATCTTGGCGTGCGCGATGTCGCGCGCCACGACCAGCGGGCCGGTCAGCGAGAGGCGGGTCTTGACGGGGTACTTCGTCAGCTCGGCGAGGATCTCGTCCATGGGCTGGTTCAGGTCGATCTTCACGACGTCACCCTCCGTGGACAGGTGCTCGTCGGTGGTCTCCGGCAGGAAGCGCGCCGGGTCGGTCTCCAGCTGCTCCAGGAAGACGCCCTCGGCGGTGATCTTCGCGACGGCCTGACGGTCGGCCGAGCAGGACACGGCGATCGCGACGGGCAGCGAGGCGCCGTGCCGGGGGAGGCGGACCACGCGGACGTCGTGGCAGAAGTACTTGCCGCCGAACTGCGCGCCGATGCCGATCTTCTGGGTCAGCTCGAAGACCTTCTCCTCCAGCTCCTTGTCCCGGAAGCCGTGACCCAGCTCCGAACCCTCGGCGGGCAGCTCGTCCAGGTAGTGCGCGGAGGCGTACTTCGCGGTCTTCAGGGCGAACTCGGCCGAGGTGCCGCCGACGACGATCGCCAGGTGGTACGGCGGGCAGGCGGCCGTGCCGAGCGAGCGGATCTTCTCCTCCAGGAACTTCATCATGCTCGCCTCGTTGAGCACGGCCTTCGTCTCCTGGTAGAGGAAGGACTTGTTGGCGGAGCCGCCGCCCTTGGCCATGAAGAGGAACTTGTAGGCGCCGCCGTCGGTCGCGTACAGCTCGATCTGCGCGGGCAGGTTCGAGCCGGTGTTCTTCTCGTCCCACATGGTCAGCGGGGCCATCTGCGAGTACCGCAGGTTGAGCTTGGTGTACGCGTCGTAGATGCCGCGCGAGAGGGCTTCCTCGTCGCCGCCCCGGGTCAGCACGTTCTGGCCGCGCTTGCCCATGACGATGGCGGTGCCGGTGTCCTGGCACATGGGCAGCACGCCGGCGGCGGCGATGTTCGCGTTCTTCAGGAGGTCGAGCGCGACGAACTTGTCGTTGCTCGACGCCTCCGGGTCGTCGATGATCCGGCGCAGCTGGGCCAGGTGGGCCGGGCGCAGGTAGTGCTGGATGTCGTGGATCGCCTCGGCGGCCAGCCGGCGCAGGGCCTCCGGCTCGACCTTGAGGAACGTACGGCCGTCGGCCTCGACGGTGGAGACACCATCGGCGGTCACCAGGCGGTAGGGCGTGGTGTCCTCTCCCAGGGGGAGCAGATCGGAGTACGCAAACTCTGGCATGACGGCAGCCATTCCTCACTCGGCAGACAGCAGCGCCGCCTCCATTGGCGGCGCGTCCTCCAGCGTAGAGCGCGGCCCGGCGGCGGCGTCTGTGAGGTAAGGCTCAGTTCCGGGCGGGTGATGTCCGTGTCGGCCAAGTGATGCTCACGCTGCGTGTCCTTCACCTCGCCTCGGGCGGGGAGTCCACATCGTGTCCGTACGTGGCCTGTGCACCGGCCGCCTCTTCCGTGCCGCCGGGGAGACCTCGATCGCGTACGGGAGCACGACCGATGAGATCTGGGTGGAGACGGGCCGTGGCCGTGGCCGCGGCGGCGCTGCTGTGGGGCGGTTTCGCGCCGCAGGACCACCCCGAACCATGTCTGCGCCTCTGTGCGGGCCCCGACCTGCGACCGGCCGCTCGACGGGGTCGGCGCGGTGGCGGCGGGCTTCGGACACAGCCTGGCCGTCGTCCTGCCCCCGCCGATCTGCGGGTCACGATCACCTCGGACGCGCCCGTGGCGAACGGGGAGGACCTGACGTACGCGGTCACGGTCCGCGACAACGGGCCGACCGCCGCCGACAACGTGGTGCTCGACGACAGCCTCCCCGGCGAGGGGCGGTTCGTCAGTGCCACGCCGAGCAGGGGGACGTGCGCCGTCCTGCCGCCCACCGGGTCGTCGGACACCGTGACCTGCGCGTTCGGCCGCATCGGGCGCAACGCCCAGGCGACCGCGACCATCAGGGTCGCGGTCAGGGCGACGGCGAGGACCGCGATCCCCGACACGGCGACAGCCGGGATCGGCACGCCCGACCCGAACCCGGGTGACAACACCGCGTCACTCCTCACGACGGTGGGCTGAGGGCCCGTCACACCCCCTGCCCCCACCGCCCGTCCCGCTCCTGCCGGAGCCCCGCGAGGCCCCTCCCGCCGCACCCGGCGACGGGAGGGGCCTTTCCCGCGCTCCGGCGGCCCTTTCCACACGGCCCGCGCGGTGGGCTAGTCGCGATCTATCGCGTTTCGCTAAGGTGGTGTCGTGGACCTCGACAAGCAGCCCCAGAAGCCGGTCGCCCCCGCCGAGCCCGCCCCGGCGCCCGCCGCCGTCGGCGACTCCCTGAGGGCCTCGGACGCCGACCGGGACCGGATCGCGGACATCCTCCGGGACGCCCTGGCGGAGGGGCGGATCGACGCCGAGGAGCATTCCGAGCGGATCGACGCGGTCTACCGCGCGAAGACCGTGGGCGAGTTGGAGCCCATCGTCCGCGACCTGCCCGCCGGTGCCCGCCCCCGCCCGGAGCCGGCGTCGGCGTACGCCTACGGTCCCGACGACACCTCGGGCCCCGCGGACAATCTCGTCGCCGTCTTCTCCAGCACCACCCGCAAGGGCCGCTGGCGCGTGAGCCGCCGGACCAACGCCTTCTCCCTCTTCGGGAACATCGAGATCGACCTGACCGAGGCGCTCTTCGCCCAGCGGCTCACCACCATCAACGCCACCTCCATCTTCGGCAACGTCGAGGTGCGGGTCCCGGAGAACATCAGCCTGCGGGGCAACGGCACCGGAATCTTCGGCAACTTCGAGGTCGTGAACCTGGAGGCCGCCGACCCGCAGGCCCCGGTCGTCGTGATCAACGGCTATTCGGTCTTCGGAAACGTCGAGGCCAAGCCCAAGCGCGGCAAGTGGATCACCGACCTCCAGAACCAGCTGCGCAAGCACCTCGGCCACTGACCGGGGGCCGCGGCCGTTCCGCGCCGGCCCGGCGTCGGTCACCGAGCGGGCGCGGTGACGGAGCTGACCGGGGCCGTGCCGGCCCCTGACCGGTCGCCGGGTCGGGGAGCCCCGCGGACGCCGATCCGGGTGACCGGATTCCGACCCTCGGATTCCGCACTCCGGAACTCCCTGGCACGCGGTGCATAGGCGTACGCACAGCGGGTAAGGCTGCTGCATCGTCTCTCGCTCGCGAAGCCGTCGTCAGGAGTAGACCGTGCTGCATCCGCCGCATCAGCCCCTCCAGGTCGCCGCCGTCCCTTCCCAGGCTGCCCCCGCACGGGAGGACGAGGCAGGCCCCTGGCATTCGGAGGCGGTGTGCCGCCGGGACGAAGCCGGACTATTCTTCGCCCCCTCCAAGGAGCCGACCGCCGCCCGGCTCTCGCGGGAGGAGGCCGCCAAGCGGGTCTGCGCCCGCTGCCCGGTGATGGTCGAGTGCCGCGAGCACGCGCTGCTCCAGCCGGAGCCGTACGGCGTGTGGGGCGGGCTGACCGCGGCCGAGCGCCGCGTGGTGCTCGCCCGGCGCCGGCGGCGCGAGGTGGAGCTCAGAAACGCCGCGACGGACCGGATCGCCGCCGCGGGCTGACGGCTCCGGCGGCCCGGCCGTACGAGAAGGGGCGCCCCCACCGCACATGGGGGCGCCCCTCTTCGTGTGTCCGTGCCCTGCGTCCGGCGCTACTTCGCGCGGTCGAAGTCGATCTTGCTGTAGGCGCGCAGCTTCGAGAGCCGGTGCGTCGAGTCGATCTGGCGGATCGTGCCCGACTTCGAGCGCATCACGAGAGACGACGTGGTCGCCGTCTCGGAGCGGTAGCGGACTCCCCGCAGCAGCTCGCCGTCGGTGATGCCGGTGGCCACGAAGAACACGTTCTCGCCGCTGACCAGGTCGTTCGTGGACAGCACCCGGTCGAGGTCGTGGCCGGCGTCGATCGCCTTCTGGCGCTCGGCGTCGTCCTTCGGCCACAGCTTGCCCTGGATCACACCGCCCAGGCACTTGATGGCGCAGGCCGAGATGATGCCCTCGGGCGTGCCGCCGATGCCGAGCAGCAGGTCGACGCCGGTGCCCTCGCGGACGGCCATGATCGAGCCGGCGACATCGCCGTCGGAGATGAACTTGATCCGGGCGCCGGTCTCGCGGATCTCCTTGACGATCCCCTCGTGGCGGGGACGGTCCAGGATGACGACCGTGACGTCCTCGGGCGCCATCCGCTTGGCCTTGGCGACCCGGCGGATGTTGACCGAGACGGGGGCGTTGATGTCGACGAAGTCGGCGGCCTCGGGGCCGGTGACCAGCTTGTCCATGTAGAAGACCGCGGACGGGTCGAACATGGTGCCGCGGTCGGCGGCGGCCAGGACGGCGATCGCGTTCGGCATGCCCTTGGCGTTGAGTGTGGTGCCGTCGATCGGGTCGACGGCGATGTCCACCTCGGCGCCGGTGCCGTCGCCGATGCGCTCCCCGTTGTAGAGCATGGGGGCTTCGTCCTTCTCGCCTTCGCCGATGACGACGACGCCGTTCATCGAGACGGTGGAGACGAGGGTCCGCATGGCGTTGACCGCGGCGCCGTCGGCGCCGATCTTGTCCCCGCGGCCGACCCAGCGGCCGGCGGCCATGGCGGCGGCCTCGGTGACACGTACCAGTTCGAGGGCGAGGTTGCGGTCGGGGGCCTCGGGCGAGACCTCGAGCTCGGACGGCAGATGATGCTCGGTCATCGGAGCGCACCTTTCTGTACGGCGACGGCCGGAATGGAGGGTGCTGCGACTCTATCGGTACGTCGACATATTGAGCAGAGGGGCCCACGTATGAGCGCGGCATCGTGATGCGACCATGGGGGGCGTGGCAGGTATGCGAGGCAGACAGACGGTCCGCGGGATGATTCAGTCCCTTGCGGTGATCTTGGTGGCCGCGGGCGTGATGTATTACTTCATCCCGCACGACGAGGACGCGAACCCGGTCCAGGTGAAGGACTACCGGGTGGAGCTCCTGACGGCCCAGCGGGCGGCGCCTTATCCGGTGCTGGCCCCCGAGGGCCTCGGTGGCGACTGGAAGGCGACGGTCGTCTCGTACAACCGCGAGCAGGGCGACACGTGGCGGCTGGGCTTCCTCGACCCGGACACGCAGTACGTGGCCCTCTACCAGTCGACGTCGGAGCCGAGGAAGTTCGTCCCGGACGTGACGCAGCGGGCCAAGGACTCCGGGAAGACGCAGACGGTGGCCGGTCAGGTCTGGCAGCGCTGGGAGGGCCCCCACTACGACGCCCTCGTGCGCACGGACGGCAAGGCGACGACCGTGGTGACCGGCACGGCCTCGTTCGAGCGGCTGGCGGAGATGGCCGGCTCGCTGCGGGCGGGCAAGGCGGCGTAGACGCGATCCGCCGGTACGGGAAAGGCCCCCGGGCGCGATGCGCTGGGGGCCTTTTCACGTCGGAATCCGGGGCGGAATCCGGGCCGGATCGCGGGGATCCGGGTGGGGTCCGCGGGGGATCCGCGTCGGATCCCGTCGGGCTCAGACGGTGGTGATGACCTCGTCGTAGGCCAGGCGCGGGGAGCGGGGGAACCAGGCGTCCTCGCCCGGCTTGCCGATGTTGACGACCATCAGCGGAGTGTGGTCGTCGTCCAGGAACTCCTTCTGGACGCCGGCGAAGTCGAGGCCGGTCATCGGGCCGGCGGCGAGGCCGGCGGCGCGGACGCCGATGATGAAGTAGGCGGCCTGGAGGGCGGCGTTCAGCAGGGCCGAACCCTCGCGGACCGGGCGCTCGGCGAAGAACATGTCCTTGGCCTGCGGGAAGTGCGGGAGCAGGGCCGGCAGGTCCTCGTGGAACTCGTTGTCGGCGGACAGGATCGCGACGAGCGGGGCGGCGGCGGTCTTGGGCTGGTTGCCCTCGGCCATGTGCTTGATCAGACGCTCGCGGGCCTCGGGGGAGCGGACCAGGGTGATGCGCAGCGGGGTCTGGTTGAAGGCGGTCGGGCCGAACTTCACCAGGTCGTAGATCGCCTGGACCTGCTCGTCCGTCACCGGCTCGTCGGTGAACGTGTTGGCGGTGCGGGCCTCGCGGAAGAGGAGGTCCTGGGCGGCGGGGTCAAGAACGAGAGACATCTGCGTACCTTCCGGACAAGCAAGGGGGTCAAGCGATGCCTCGACCGTACGTCGACGTTTGGTTAATTTTCAACTAAACGAACCGGATAGTGGTCCGGTTCACAGGCGTACGGGAGATTCGTACCCCGGCCGGGTCACCCCTCGTCGTCCGCGGCCTCCGCCGCCAGCGAGGCGTCGAGCCGCGCCCTGGCCCCTTCCAGCCACCGCCGGCACACCTTCGCCAGCTCCTCGCCGCGCTCCCAGAGGGCCAGGGACTCCTCCAGGGTCGTCCCGCCCGCCTCCAGCCGCCGGACGACCTCGATCAGCTCGTCCCGCGCCTGCTCGTACCCGAGCGCTGCCTCTTCCACCGTGCCTGCCATGCGCACCACCCTATGCGTGGGGTCGGACAAGGGATCAGGACCCGTCCGCGTGAGTCTCCTGTGCACCGCCGGCGGCGAGGGGCTCTGAACCCCGCGGCGCGCCGACACGGCGCACCGCGAAGTCGCCGGCCGCCACCCTGGCCCGCAGCTCCTCGTCCGCCGCGACCTCCTCCGGGCTGCGCACCACCGAGCCGTCCGCCCGCTGGAGCACCGCGTACCCGCGCTCCATCGTCGCGGCCGGCGACAGGGCCCGTACCCGCGCGCGGGTGTGCGACAGCTCGGAGTCGGCCCGGTCGAGGAGGTGCCCGAGCGTCCGCCGGCTGCGCGCGAGGAGGGCGTCCAGCTCGTCCTCGCGCAGCTCCACCATCCGCTGCGGATGCTCCATGACGGGCCGCGTCAGCGCGTGGGCCAGCCCCCGCTCCTCGCGTTCGAGCAGCCCCCGCACCGTCCGCAGCGCCCGGTCCCGCAGTCCCCGCACCCGCTCCAGCTCCTCCCCGACGTCCGGTACGACCTTCTTGGCCGCGTCCGTCGGCGTGGAGGCCCGCAGGTCGGCGACCAGGTCGAGCAGGGGCGAGTCGGGTTCGTGGCCGATCGCGGAGACCACCGGCGTACGGCAGTCGGCGACCGCCCGGATCAGCTGCTCGTCGGAGAACGGCAGCAGGTCCTCCACGCTGCCGCCGCCCCGGGCCACGATGATCACGTCCACACCCTCGTGGGCGTCGAGCTCCTTGACGGCCTGGACGACCTGCGGCACGGCCTTCACGCCCTGGACGGCGACGTTGCGCACCTCGAACCGGACGGCGGGCCAGCGCCGCCGGGCGTTCTCCAGGACGTCCCGCTCGGCGGCGGAGGCGCGGCCCGAGACGAGGCCGACGAGCTGAGGGAGGAACGGCAGCGGCTTCTTGCGGTCGAGCGCGAACAACCCCTCGGCGCCCAGGCTCCGCTTCAGCTGCTCCAGGCGGGCCAGCAGCTCCCCGATGCCGACCGGCTTGATCTCCACGGCCCGCAGCGAGAGCTGCCCGCGCGGCGCGTACCACTCGGGCTTGGCGTGCACGACGACCCGCGCGCCCTCGGAGACGATGTCGGCGACGGCGTCGAACACCTGGCGGTAGCAGGTGACGCCGATGGAGATGTCGTGCGACGGGTCCCGCAGGGTCAGGAAGACGACGCCCGCGCCGGGGCGCCGCGACAGCTGCGTGATCTGCCCCTCGACCCACACGGCTCCGAGCCGGTCGATCCAGCGCCCGATGAGCCGGGAGACCTCCCCGACGGGAATCGGCGCTTCGGCGGACGTAGTGAGAGCCATGCGCCGAGACTAGTGGCCCGCTCGGACATCCGAACGGGCCCCGCCCGCCCGCCACGATCGACGTGTCGTTCGCCCGGCCTGAGCGTCACGCTCGTCGCCGTGTCGTTCCCCCCGGCCTGCTCGTCACATCCCCCTGTCGCTCCCCGGCCCGCTCGTCACGTCCGCCCTGTCGCTCCCCGGCTCGTCCGTCACGTCCGCCTTGTCGCTCCCCGGCTCGTCCGTCACGTCCGCCGCGTCGTCCCCTGCACGGCGAGGACCACCAGCCCCACGCCCAGCCACACCACACCCACCAGCTGCGCCGATGTCGCCGCCTCCGCGATCACCGCCACCAGGATCGCCGCGCCCACCACCGGCGCCACCACGTGCTTGAGCACATGCGGGGGCCCCTCCGCCCGCCGTACCGCGAACCAGCCCACCACGCTCGCGTGCAGCAGCACGAACGCCGTCAGCGCCCCGATGTCGACGACCGACACCAGGTGGTCCAGCCCGTCGTCCCGCCGCGCCGCCCACACCGCCGCCACCATCGTCACGGTCGCCGCGACCAGGAGCGCCACCCGCGGCACCCCCGAGTCCGTCCGCGCGAGCGCCCGCGGCAGCCGCCGGTCGCGGCCCATCGCGAAGAGGAGCCTGCCCCCCGCGGCCTGCCCCGCCAGCGCGGCGAACGCCGCGCCGATCGCCTTGGAGACCGCCACCAGGTCGTGCAGCCAGCCGCCCACGGACACTTCCACGGCGTCGTAGAAGGCCGACCCCTGCTTCACCGGCTCGGCCGCCAGCTCCGCCGACGACACCGGTTCGAGGAGCGCCACCAGATACGTCTGGGCGATGAACAGCACGCCGGCGAGCGCCAGACAGAACAGCACCGCCCGCGCGACCTTCGCCGAACCGCCCGTGACCTCCTCGGCGAAGGAGGCGATCGCGTCGAAGCCGAGGTACGACAGCACGGCCACCGACACCGCGCCCAGCACGGCGGCGAGCGAGAACGACACGTCGCCCGTCAGCGGCGACCACCAGTCGCGCCGCGCCCCGTCCCGTACGAGAACGACCACGGCCGAGACGACGAAGACCAGCAGCACCACGATCTCCATCGCGAGCACCGCGAAGCCGACCCGCGCCGCCGCGCGCACGCCCCACAGGTTGAGCAGGGTCGTGATCACCACCGCGATCCCGGTCCAGACCCACCGGTCGACCTCGGGGACCAGTGCCTCCATGGCGATCCCCGCGAACAGGTAGGCCACCGCGGGGATCAGCAGGTAGTCGAGCATCGCCATCCAC
The DNA here is from genome assembly GCF_055609145.1 of Streptomyces sp. NPDC036822. Classification (NCBI taxonomy): domain Bacteria; kingdom Bacillati; phylum Actinomycetota; class Actinomycetes; order Kitasatosporales; family Streptomycetaceae; genus Streptomyces; species Streptomyces sp. NPDC036822. Next base: position 61,174 of record NZ_JBVJPY010000023.1, on the reverse strand, counting down.
CCGGCGACGAAGCCGGGGCCCTCGCCCAGACCCTTGCGGGCGTAGGTGAAGACCGATCCCGCCTGCGGGGCGACCCGCACCATCTGCGCGTAGCTGAACGCGGTGAACGCCATGGCGACCGTCGCGACGAGGTACACCAGCGCCACCGCGCCGTGCGACTTCGCGTCGAGCGTGCCGAAGACACCGACCGGGGCCATGGGCGCGATGAAGAGCAGGCCGTAGACGACGAGGTCGCGGAAGCCGAGGGTCCGCCGCAGTCCGGTGTGCGCCGCGACCGGCGGCTCCTGCTGTGATTCCTGCGCCATGCGGCCAGTCTCGGCCACCGAGTCGATCATCCGCCTGACCGACGCGGCCGAAGGGACTCACGTACGCCGACGGGGCGGGCGGGGTGAAGGACGCCCCCGCCGGCCGGCCCCGCGGTCGTTTCCCCGGCCGGCCCGCGGCCCGTCCTGCGCTCCGCCCTCCGTCGTCCGTACGAGTGGCTGTGAGCAGGGCCCTCGAGGCGCGGCCTTACGATGGGCGCATGACTGCTACGCCCGCGACCAACCGCCCGAAGCGTGTCCTGCTCGCCGCTCCCCGCGGCTATTGCGCGGGTGTGGACCGTGCCGTGATCGCCGTGGAGAAGGCCCTGGAGCAGTACGGGTCGCCGATCTACGTCCGTCACGAGATCGTCCACAACAAGTACGTCGTCCAGACGCTGGAGCGGAAGGGCGCGATCTTCGTCGACCAGGCGACCGAGGTGCCCCCGGGCAACATCGTCATGTTCTCCGCGCACGGCGTGGCGCCGACCGTCCACGAGGAGGCCCGGCAGGGCCGGCTCGCGACCATCGACGCGACCTGCCCGCTGGTCACCAAGGTGCACAAGGAGGCCGTCCGGTACGCCGAGGCCGACTTCGACATCCTGCTGATCGGCCACGAGGGCCACGAGGAGGTCATCGGCACCTCCGGCGAGGCGCCCGACCACATCCAGCTGGTCGACGGCCCGGAGGACGTGGCCAAGGTGGAGGTGCGCGACCCCTCCAAGGTCGTCTGGCTCTCCCAGACCACGCTCTCGGTCGACGAGACGATGGAGACGGTCGACGCCCTGCAGAACAAGTTCCCGCAGCTGATCTCCCCGCCGTCCAGCGACATCTGCTACGCCACGCAGAACCGGCAGACCGCCATCAAGGAGCTCGCCGGTCAGGCGGAGCTGGTGATCGTGGTCGGCTCGAAGAACTCCTCGAACTCCATCCGCATGGTCGAGGTCGCCAAGCAGGCCGGCGTGCCGGAGGCGTACCTCGTCGACTTCGCCGACGAGATCGACGAGGCCTGGCTGGAAGGCGTCACGACCGTCGGCCTCTCCTCCGGCGCCTCGGTGCCGGACGTCCTGGTCGAGGAGGTCCTGGTGTGGCTCTCCGAGCGCGGCTACGCCGACGTGGAGGTCGTGAAGACCGCCGACGAGTCCCTGACGTTCTCGCTCCCCAAGGAGCTCCGCAACAAGGACCTGCGTGCCGAGGCCGCCGCGCTCCTCGAGGAGTGAACACCAGGGGGTGTTTCCCCTACCGTTGATTCCATGAACGTCTTCGGAGTGGACATCGGCGGCTCGGGCATCAAGGGCGCCCCCGTGGACCTGGAGCGGGGAGCGCTCACGGAACCGCGCCACAAGGTACTCACCCCACATCCCGCGACACCGGACGACGTCGCGGGATGTGTCGCGGAGGTCGTGGAGAACTTCGGCTGGTCGGGGCCGGTGGGCGTCACCTTCCCCGGCGTGGTGACCGACTCGACGATCCGCACGGCGGCCAACGTCGACAAGAAGTGGGTCGGCGTCGACGCGGGCAGACTGCTCGGCGAGCGCCTCGGGGGCCTCCCGGTGACGGTCCTCAACGACGCCGACGCGGCGGGGGTCGCCGAGATGACCTTCGGCGCGGGCCGGGGCCGCAAGGGCACCGTGATCCTCCTGACGCTCGGTACGGGCATCGGCTCGGCCCTCTTCGTCGACGGGCGGCTCGTGCCGAACACGGAGTTGGGGCACCTGGAGCTGAAGGGGCACGACGCGGAGAAGCGCGCCTCGACGAAGGCGAAGGAGGACGAGGACCTCACCTGGGAGCACTGGGCGACGCGGCGGGTGCAGAAGTACCTCGCGCACGTGGAGATGCTCTTCTCGCCGGACCTGTTCATCATCGGCGGGGGAGTGAGCCGGAAGGCGGACAAGTTCCTGCCGCTGATCGAGGGGATCAGGGCGGAGATCGTCCCGGCGGGCCTGCAGAACGACGCCGGCATCGTGGGCGCGGCGATGGCCTCGAAGGTCCATTAGGGCGTGTGGGGCCGCCGCAGGCTTCTCTACGGGGTCGGGCGGCGGCCCGGAAGCGGGCGGGCGCCGGCGCGCTGCCGGCGCCCCATGTCCCGTACCTTCCGGACGCTGCTGATCAGCCCGGCGACGAGCGTGCCGCCGTACAGCCAGCCGGCGTGGACGGCGAGGGCGGTCACCACGGCCATCGCCTGGCCGCCGAAACCACCGGAACCGCCGGCGATGGGCACGACCCCGACGGCGAAGGCGATGGGGACGCTGATGGGGGCCGTCACGAGGTCGGCGGGGCGCACCCAGAGCGCGGTGAGGGCGCTGACCGGCAGGAACAGGACCCCGAAGACGACCGGGGACCCGTCGAAGAGAAGCCGGTCGAGGAGACCGAGCACCAGCATGACGGCGGAGGCGAAGAGCCCGGCGCCGAGGCCGGTCAGCCGGGGGTGGGGCAGCCGCCCCTGGGCGGCGGTGGCGGGCGGTAGCGGCTTGGCGCGCGCGGGCACGGCGGCGCGCTCCACCCGGCCGCGGCCGGACGGCCCGGGGCGGGCGGCGACGCGGTAGACGGCGGCGCCCTCGACGAGCGCGCCGGGCGGGGTCAGAGGGGTCTGCGGCCGCCGGCGGCCCTGGGGCTGACTGGTCCTGTGCTGCTCCACTCCACCAACGTAGGTCGGGTAGGGGTCGCTCACCGCCGTGAGACACGCCCTTTGGGTGACCTCTCGGCCGATATCGACCGAGAGTCGACGGGGAACGTCCGTCGTCGGCCGGTTCGCCGCGCCCGTAAACTGGGGGATCGGCCCACTGGCCACACCGCGCCCACACCGCATCCACCGCTAGGGAAGTCGCCACCGTGTCGCTCACGATCGGAATCGTCGGCCTGCCGAATGTCGGCAAGTCGACCCTGTTCAACGCCCTGACCAAGAACGACGTGCTGGCGGCCAACTACCCGTTCGCCACGATCGAGCCCAACGTCGGCGTCGTCGGGGTCCCCGACGCCCGCCTGACGAAGCTGGCCGAGATCTTCAGCTCGCAGCGGGTCCTGCCGGCGACGGTCGACTTCGTCGACATCGCGGGCATCGTCCGGGGCGCGAGCGAGGGCGAGGGCCTGGGCAACAAGTTCCTCGCGAACATCCGCGAGTCGGACGCGATCTGCCAGGTCATCCGCGCCTTCAAGGACGAGAACGTCGTGCACGTCGACGGCAAGGTCTCGCCGAAGGACGACATCGAGACGATCAACACCGAGCTGATCCTGGCCGACCTCCAGACGATCGAGAAGGTCCTGCCGCGCCTGTCGAAGGAGGCGCGGATCAAGAAGGACGTGGCGCCGAAGGTCGCGGCGGTCGAGGCGGCGAAGGAGATCCTGGAGAGGGGCGACACCCTCTTCTCGCAGGGCATCCTCCAGGGCTCGGAGAAGGCCGAGCTCCTGCACGACCTGCACCTGCTGACGACGAAGCCCTTCCTCTACGTCTTCAACGTGGACGAGGAGGAGCTGACCGACGACGCCTTCAAGGACGAGCAGCGCGCGCTGGTCGCCCCGGCCGAGGCGATCTTCCTCAACGCCAAGCTGGAGCAGGACCTGGCGGAGCTCGACGAGGAGGACGCCATGGAGCTCCTCCAGTCCGTCGGCGCCGAGGAGCCGGGCCTGGCGACCCTCGCCCGCGTGGGCTTCGACACCCTGGGCCTCCAGACCTACCTCACGGCCGGCCCGAAGGAATCCCGCGCCTGGACGATCAAGAAGGGCGCCACGGCCCCCGAGGCGGCCGGCGTGATCCACACGGACTTCCAGAAGGGCTTCATCAAGGCCGAGGTCATCTCCTTCGCCGACCTGGTCGAAACCGGCTCGGTCGCGGACGCCCGCGCGGCGGGCAAGGCCCGCATGGAGGGCAAGGAGTACGTGATGCAGGACGGCGACGTGGTGGAGTTCCGCTTCAACGTGTGACGTCTCGTCAAGAACTGTGCCCGACCCGCTTGTTGGTGGGTCGGGCACAAGCCTTTGTCCGCAGGAGTCCTCGCCCTCGTAATGAGGGGCAGTGACAGGTCTGGTCGGCGTGAGACCGCCTCAGACCTTGACGACCTCGACGGAAGGGCCGCACAGGAGTGTCAGATCCTCGGGGTCGGACGTGAGGACCGTGACCGGCCGGGGTGCGTTGCGGGCGATGACGGCGAAGGCGGCATCGATGGCGTACTTGTGGCCGTGGAGGTGATGGGCGCGCAGAAGCGCGGCGGCCTGGTCGGTGATCTCCTTGGTGACGTCGTGAACGTCGACGCGGGAGAGGATCCACTTGATACGGGCCGGGTGGATGCGCTCGTAGTCGGCCTCAAGCGTGGTCATGGCGCTGGTGGCGACGCGGATGCCCTCTTCGGAGGCTGCTTGGACCAGGGCCACGACGATACGGTCCTTGAGGTAGAGCTTCGAGAGGCCTTCGCTGTCGAGCAGCAGGGTGCCGGACATCAGGCGGCGGCCCCGCCGACCTGTCGGTGGTCATGGCGTAGCAGGGTGCGGGCGGCTTCGACTTCCTCGCGGGTGAGTTCGTCATTGTCGGTCTCGAAGTCGGCGACGATCTCCCGGAGCTTGTCCATGGCGACCCGTTGTTCGAGGGCTTCGGCTACGTAGGCGGAGAAACCGCCGGGTCCGACGTGGGCGCGTACGGCCTCGGCGAGGTCCTCGGGCAGGCTGATCGAGTACTTCCTGCTACCACTCATGATGTCGATCCTACCAGTGGTGGTAGCCATTCGTGAGGTGAACGGCCCCATGGGCAGACCGGTCGCAATGGAGTCGGCGGGGAGATGCGATCAACGTTCCGCCCCCCCCGAAGTGGCCGAAACACACCTGACGGATTCGCCCCGGTTCGGGGCCGGGCGGCGGGGGTCGTGGGGGTCGCGCGCATAGTCTTCCCGGCCGGGGGAGGGAGCGCCGACCGGGTGAACCGTCGGGCGGTGGTCGCTGACATGACGCGGGCCGCCGGGTCCCTTCGCCGTCTTCGGCCGATTCCAGGGGGGAACCATGATTCACCGACGTACACTCCTGCGCGCCGGCGCCACGGCCGGTGCGGTCGCCGGCCTCGGGGCCGCCGCCGCGCCGTGGGCCGCGGGGGCCGCCGAGGCCCGGACGCCGTGGGGGAGCCTGCGGGCGCGGCTCGGGGGTGAGCTGGTGCTGCCGGGGGACCCGTCGTACGCGACGGCGAAGCAGTTGCAGATGGCGCGGTACGACTCCGTGCTGCCGAGGGGCATCGCGTACTGCGCGAGCGTCGCCGATGTCACGTCCTGCGTGCGCTTCGCGCAGGACCACGGCCTTGCGACGGCCGTCCGCAGCGGTGGCCACAGTCAGGCCGGCTACTCCACCTCGACCGGGCTCGTCATCGACGTCTCCCGGCTGAACGGCGTGCGGCCCGGCGACGGCACCGTGCGGGTCGGGGCCGGTGGCCAGAGCGTCGACATCATCAACTCCCTCGCCCGGTACGGCATCCAGGTCTCGTCCGGGACGTGCCCGACCGTCGCCGTCGGCGGCTGGCTCCAGGGAGGCGGCTTCGGCCTGACCGCCCGCAAGTTCGGCATGGGGGCCGACCGGCTGGTCTCCGCGCGGGTGGTCCTCGCGAACGGCTCCGCTGTGTGCTGCTCGGCCACCGAGCACCCCGACCTGTACTGGGCGCTCCGCGGCGGCGGGGGCGGCAACTTCGGTGTGGTGACGGAGTACGAGGTGCGGCCGGTCCAGGTGCCGTCGGTCGTCCTCTACAACCTCACCTTCGACGGCGGCCAGGCCGTCGAGGTGGTCAGGGCGTGGCAGGAGTGGATAGCCCAGGGGCCCCGCGAACTCGCGGGTGAACTCTTCCTGCTGCTGCCGGAGGACTCCCCCGCCGGCACACCGCCGACCGTGGTCGTCTCCGGCGGGTACCTGGGCTCGCGCGGCGCCTGCGACCAGGTCCTCGACCGGCTCGCCGACGGCCTCGGCCTGCGGCCGGCGAGCCGCGAGGTCGACGAACTGCCCTACCAGCAGGCGCTGATGACCGTCTTCGGCTGCGCGGACCGTACGGTGGCCGAGTGCCACCGGGTGGGGTACTCGCCCCACGCCCGGCTGCCCCGGGAGAACTGGGCGACCTACCGCAACACCTTCTTCTCCCGGCCCTGGACCCGCGCGACCGCCGAGGCGGCGGTCTCCGCCCTGGTCTCGGACCCGGCCCCGGGCCAGTTCCGCTTCCTGGGGCTCTTCGCCTACGGAGGCCGGGTCAACGACCCCGCCCCCACCGACACGGCGTTCGTCCACCGGGACTCGCTCTTCGAAGCGGGCTTCCAGGTCGGCCTCGCCGACGCGGAGCCGGCCCCGGAGCAGCGGGAGCGCGCCCAGTCCTGGGTGGACGCCGGGTACGCGACGCTCGCCGCGGCCTCCGGCGGACGGTCGTACCAGAACTACATGGACCCCGCCCTGACGAACTGGAGGCAGGCGTACTACGGGCAGAACTACCCGCGCCTGCGCGCCGTGAAGCGGTCCTACGACCCGTACCGCTTCTTCCGGTTCCCCCAGTCCGTGGACTGACCCGCCCGCAGCGCAACGGTGGGGTACGGCGCGCCCGCTCCGCGCGGGGGCAGGGCGCGCCAACCGCAGCGGACCGGCGTGGCGTGCCGCTCGGGGCCGCCCGTACGGGGCGGCCGGGCGCCCGACAGGGCGAGGTGGAACAGCGGTGCCACCCGCAGGGCCGGGTTGCCGTACAGCGTCGCCGGGATGAGGAGGTGATGGTCGGCGAGGAGCTCCACCGAGCGCTCGACGAAGGGGAGCGAGCGTTGCAGGCGCAGGGAGAGGTACTCGACCGGCACGTCGGTCCAGTAGGCCCGGCTCAGCTCGGCGAGGACCTCCCGGGCGCCGTACGGAAGGCGGGCGGCCGCCCGGAGCAGGAAGCGTTCGACGTCCAGGTGCGGGCCGCTGAGTTCCTGGAGCCGGTGCTGCCGGTCGGCGAGCCGGACGGCGAAGTCGGCGAGGCTGCGCCCCTGCCACGGGGCGATGCGGCTGCCGAGGGCGCGCAGGGCGAACGGCAGCCCCTCGCAGTAGGAGGCGAGCCGGGCCAGGGGCGCGGATTCGCCCGGGGCCCCGCCCGCGCCCGCGGTCTGGGCGAGGAGCTGGCTCGCCTCGGCCTCGGGCAGTGGTCCGAGGGTGACGGTGGTGACGCTGCCCGGCAGTCCGGTCGTGCGGCAGCGGGAGGTGACCACGACGACGGCGCCGGGGTCCGCGGGCAGCAGCGGCAGCACCTGGCTGGTGCCGGCCGCGTCGTCGAGCAGCAACAGGAGGCGGCGGCCGACGGCCCAGCCGCGGAACACCCGGGCCAGGTCCTCGGTACGGTCGGGCAGGGTGCGCCGGTCGTGTCCGACGGCGGTGAGCAGCCCTTTGAGGGCTTCGGCGGGCGCCTGCGGTGTGCCGTCCTCCTGGTGGAGGGTGGCGTGCAGCTGCCCGTCGGGGAAGCGCTCGCGCAGCCGGTGCGCGACCTGGAGCGCGGTCTCGGTCTTGCCGATCCCGGGCGCCCCGGTGACGGTGACGATCCGGGGGCCCGACGCGGATCCGGGGCCGGTCACGGCGCGCTCGATGGCGGTCAGTTCGTGGTGGCGCCCGACGAAGCCGTCGACGGCGGCGGGCAGCAGGAAGGGGGCGCCGGCGGCGGGAGCGGGGCCTTCGGGGCGGGGCCCGGAGGGCTGGGGGCGGTACGGCTGCGGCCGGTAGGGCTGGGGCGCCCGCTCTCCCTCGCCGTCGAGCACCTCGCGCTGGAGTTCGCGCAGCCGGCCGGAGGGTTCGAGCCCCAGTTGTTCGGACATGGCGCCGCGGAGCTTCGCGTACGCGGAGAGCGCCTCGCCGCGCTGGCCGCAGCGCTGGGCGGCCGTCATGAACTGGGCGCAGAACTCCTCGTGCAGCGGGTGGAGGTAGGTCAGCTCCCTGATCTCCTCCAGGATGGCCTGATGCCGGCCCCGGGAGAGGTCCGCGCTGATGCGCTGTTCCAGGGCGCGGAGCCGGAGGTCCTCGAGACGGGCGGCCTGCGCGGCGAGGACGGGGCCGGTCTCGATGCCCTCCAGGGCGGAGCCGCGCCACAGTTCGAGGCCGCGGCGCAGGGCGGAGGCGCCCTCGCGCGAGTCGCCGCGGCCGAGGGCCGTCTGGCCCTCGCGCAGCCGTCCCTGGAAGTCCGAGATGTCGAGCTGGCCGTCCCGCAGGGGAAGCCGGTACCCGTACGGGTGGGTCTCCAGTAACTCCTGCCCCCTTTCGGGGCTCCCGTCGTCGTGCGGCTCGCCGAGCGCCTTGCGCAGTTGGTAGACGTAGGTCTGGACGGTCTTGCGGGCACGCTTGGGCGGGCTCTCGCCCCACAGCTCGTCGATCAGCAACTCCATGGGGACGACGCGGTCCGCGTGGGTCAGCAGGACGGCGAGGACCCTGCGGGCCATCGGCGCGCTCGGCGTTCTCAGCTCCCCCTTCACTCGTATCTCCATCGGTCCCAGCAGGGCAAAGTGCAGCATCACAACGTCCTCACCGGTCTAAGACTGCGGTCGCGCGACGTCACTTCGCCGGGGCGGGCGGGGGCGCCGCCGGTGACGGCGGTCGCCCCACGCCCTGGCAGGCACGTTTCTGCCCCACTCCGTGCCCTTCCGGCCGACCGTCGCGCACGGTCACGTTCCGTACGAACACCGCCGTACGAATCTGTCATGATGGCGAAATGTCGCCCATGGTGGCGGCCCCGGAAGGGGGCGGCGCCGAAGAGGGTCAGTGCTCGCCACGGATCGACAGGTGGTGGCGGAAGACTCCGCGCGGGTCCCAGGTCGCCTTGACCGCGCGCAGGCGGTCGGCGTTCTGCCCGTAGAACAGCTCCTCCCAGCCCGTCTCCGAGGTGTTCCACTCGGGATCGGCCAGGTCGGCGTCGGGGAAGTTGACGTAACAGCCGGCGTGCTCGTCGCCCGGGACCGGGACGCCGCCCGTCTTGGCGTACAGGTCCCGGTAGAGACGGCGCATCCAGTCGACGGCGGCCTCGTCGCGCTCCGGGTCCTGCCAGGTGTTCATGAAGAACGCCTGGAGCACGGAGTCGCGCTGGACCGAGGCCGTGACGTCGCCCGCGACCGCGTTGATCCGGCCACCGTAGGACTGCAGGGCGATCAGGCTGCTGTCGTGCGGCGGGTTCTCGGCGTCGAGGTGGTCGAAGAGCGTGTCGACCTGCTCGTCGGTCCACCGGCGGCGCAGGAAGGACGACTTCACCTTCTGGCGCCCGACCTCGGCGTCCTGGGCCGCGGCGAGGGCCTTCTTGGCGTCGAGCCAGGGCAGCACCTCGGTGGGCAGGACGACCGGGAAGTCGCCGAGGCCGCGGATGATGTCGGCGGTGTGCGCGGCCAGCAGCCGGTCGGCGTCGGGACGGGTGGCGTCCACGTGCGCGAAGGCGACGGCGCCCAGGGGGGCCTCGCTGCCGGGACCGGGCCGCCCGTTCAGGATCAGACCGCCGAAGAGGGAGGTGTACGGGGAGTCCGGCCCGCTGTTCTCCTCGTGCCAGCGGCCGAAGTTGCCGACGAGGGTGCGCAGCGCCGCCCGGTCCAGCGACTCGCGGGGGAAGAGGACGGTGCCGGTCAGCACGGAGTCCCAGGGGCGGGGCAGCGCGTCGCCCGGCTCGCCGCCGCGGGCGGCCGGCGAGCGGAACCAGTAGCGCGTGACGATGCCGAAGTTGCCGCCGCCACCGCCGGTGTGGGCCCACCACAGGTCGTGGTGCGGGTCCTCGGGGTCGCGGGTGGCGACCACCGCGCGGGCCTCGCCGGAGGCGTCGACCACGACGACCTCCACGGCCAGCAGATGGTCGGCCGCCAGGCCGTGGGCGCGGCTCAGCGAACCGAAGCCGCCGCCGGCGACATGGCCGCCGACGCCGACGGTCGCGCTGTCGCCCGCCGGGAGCGCCACGCCCCAGTTCTCGTACAGGTGGCGGTAGAGGTCGGCGATCCGGACACCGGGCTCGACGGCGAACGCCCCGCGCTCGGTGTCGTAGGACACGCCACGCATCTCGCCCAGGTCGACGACCACCTGGACGGAGGGGTCGCCGGCCACGTTCTCGTACCCGTGACCGCCGCTGCGGACGGCGATGCGGCGGCCGTCGCGGACGGCCTGGCGCACCACGCGGACGACCTCGTCGGTGGAGGTGACGACGTGGAAGGTCTCGGGCCGCGCGGTGAAGCGCTTGTTCAGTCCCCTCCGGGACAGCGCCTCGTAGGCGTCGTCGCCCGGGCGGACGGCGGAGGAGGAGAAGGTCTCTGTCATGACGGTCCTTGCGTCGCGGGGTCGGGGAGCGTCACGGACCGGAGGTCCGTGACGCCCATGGAGAACAGGGGGAGGGAAGCCGGCTCCCCGTGCGCGGGGGATGAGAAGCACGGGGAGCCGGCCGTTCGTCGGGGCCGGGCGGGCGGCCCCTGGTCTCACTCGGCGGCGACGGCCGCCTGGCGCCGGGAGCCGCCCACGACGAAGAGCGTGAGGACGGCGAGCGCGGCACCGATCCACAGCACGCTGGTGGTGGAGATGCCGTCGACGGCGAGGCCTCCGAAGAGCGCGCCGAGCGCGATCGAGAGGTTGAAGGTGGAGACGTACAGCGAGGAGGCGGCCTCGGTGGCGTCCGGGGCGGCGTCGAGGATCCAGGTCTGGAAGGTGACCGGCACCGCGCCGTATCCCAGGCCCCACAGGACCAGGATCGCGCCGGCCGTGAGGACGGAGGTGTCCGCGAGTGCCAGGACGGCCATGGCCACGGTGAGGACCACGGAGATCCCCATGACGGTCTGGCGCAGCCGCTTGGCGATGAGCGCTCCGGCGATGAAGTTGCCGCAGATGCCGGCGATGCCGAAGGTCAGCAGCAGGACGCCGACCATGTTGTCGTCGATGCCGTCGTCCTGGAGGATCGGCCGGACGAAGGTGTAGGCCAGGAAGTGGCCCGTGATGACGAGGAACGTCATGGCGATGCCGATCCGGACGCCCGCGTTGCCCTTGAACACCTTGGGCAGGTCGGCGAAGGTGATGGTCCGCTCGGCCGGGACCTTCGGCATCAGGATCACCATGCAGACCAGCGAGACCAGGCCGAGGATGCCGACGACCGCGAAGGCGGTCCGCCAGCTGCTGAGGTCGCCGATGAACGTACCGGTCGGCACGCCGAGGACGGAGGCGGTCTCGACACCGCCGAAGATGACGGCCGTGGCACGGGGGACGTGCTTCTCGGGCACCAGCCGCAGGGCGATGCCGCCGGCGATCGACCAGAAACCGCCGACGCTGATGCCGACGAGGAACCGGGCGACGAGGACGACGGCGAAGGTGTCCGCGAACGCGGAGGCGAGGTTGGCCGCGCCGACCAGTCCGATCAGGACGGCGAGGACGAGACGGCGGTCGATGCGGCCGGTGGCCACGGTGACCAGCGGCGCCGAGATGGCGGCGACGATGCCGGGGACGGTCACCATCAGGCCCGCGGTGCCTTCCGACACGTCGAGGGCCGTACCGACGGGGGTGAGCAGGCCCACGGGGAGCAGCTCGGAGGTCATCAGGGAGAAGATGCCCAGGGTCACGGCGAGGACGGCGAGCCAGCCCTTCACGGGCGAGCGGTCCCCGCGGGTGGCGGGCGCTGGGGTGTCGACGGAGGTCACGGCTGCAACAGCCCTTCATGAGGATGGTGGTCCACGGCGTGCCAGGGGGCGGGAGCCGCGGGGTCGGCCCCCGCCCCCTGGGAGGGAACTGCGCTCTTACTCGGTGCCGGGGGTCTTGCGCGTGGCGACGTTCATGCGGTTCCACGCGTTGACGGTGAAGATCAGAGCGATCAGCTGGGCGAGCTCCTTCTCGCCGAAGTGCTTCGCGGCCTCGTCCCAGACCGAGTCCGGCACGCCCTCGGGGAGACGGGTCACGGACTCGGTCAGGGCGAGGGCGGCCCGCTCCTGCTCGGTGAACAGGCTCGACTCCTCCCACGCGGAGAGCTGGTAGATCCGCTCCTCGGTCTCGCCCGCCTTACGGGCGTCGGAGGTGTGGTAGTCGATGCAGTACGCACAGCGGTTGACCTGGGAAGCGCGGATCTGCACCAGCTCCAGGAGGACGGGGTCGATGCCGTCGCGGGCGGCGGCGTCCAGGGCGAGGACGGCCTTGAAGACCTTGGGGGCGACGGCGGAGAAGTTCATGCGCTCAGGCACCTGAAAAGTTGTCATGCCATGAATCTAGGAGCGGAAACGGCCCAAGGTATGGTGCATTCTCATGGAAGACTCGTGGGTCAATTCCTCGGAGCCGGGCACCATGGACACGACGGCGGGCCCCACCGACAGTGCGGCGGGCGTCGGCGAACCGGCGGCGGGCCCCGCCGACACGGCGGGTGCTCCCGACGCGGCGGGCCTCAGCGACAGTGGGGCGGACGTCGGTGACACGGCCGCGGGCACGGGGCCGCCCGCCGGGGCCGATCTCCATCTGGAGCTCACCGGTGAGGGAAGTCTGCGCACCCAGCTCATGCACGCGCTGCGTGAGGCCGTACGCTCCGGCCGGCTCCTCCCCGGGACCCGGCTGCCGCCCTACCGCAGCCTCGCCGTCGACCTGGGGATCGCCCGCAACACCGTGGCCGACGCCTACGCCGAGCTGGTCGAGGAGGGCTGGCTCTCCGCCCGGCAGGGCTCCGGCACCCGGGTGGCGCGACGGGCCGTCCCCTCCGAGCCGAAACTCGCCCGCCGCCCGCAGCGCCCCACCCGGCGGCGGAACGTGCACGACCTGCTGCCCAGCTCGCCCGACGCGGCCGCCTTCCCGCGTGCCGCCTGGCTCACGTCCACCCGGCGGGCCGTCGCGGCGGCCCCCAACAGCGCCTTCGGCGTCGGCGACCCGCGCGGCCGGCCCGAGTTGCGCGAGGCGCTCGCGGAGTACCTGGCGCGGGCGCGCGGGGTGCGCACCGAGCCCGACCGGATCGTCATCTGCGCCGGTTTCGCGCACGGGCTGCGGCTCGTCGGCTCCCTGCGCGAGGGCAGGGTCGGGGTGGAGTCCTACGGCCTCGACTTCCACCGGGACGTCCTCGACGAGCCGGAGCCCCGCACGGTCCCGCTGACCGTCGACTCGCACGGGGCCCGGATCGAGGAGCTGCCGGGGACCGGGGCGCGGACGGTGCTGCTCACGCCGGCCCACCAGTTCCCCACCGGCGGGCCGCTGCACCCCGAGCGGCGGGCGGCGGTCGTCGACTGGGCGCGCGCGTCCGGCGGCCTGATCGTGGAGGACGACTACGACGGCGAATTCCGCTACGACCGGCAGCCGGTCGGCGCGGTGCAGGGCCTCGACCCCGACCGGGTGGTCTACCTCGGTTCGGCGAGCAAGAGCCTGTCGCCGGCGCTGCGGCTCGGGTGGATGGTGCTGCCGGGCTGGATGGTCGACGACGTGCTGGCCGCGAAGGGCTCCCGCGAGATGTGGTCGGGGGTCGTCGACCAGCTGACGCTCGCCGACTTCATCGCCTGCGGGGCGTACGACCGGCACCTGCGGCGGATGCGGCAGAGCTACCGGCGTCGGCGCGACCTGCTCGCGAGCACCCTCGCCGAACGCGCGCCGCACATCCGGGTGAGCGGCATCGCGGCCGGCCTCCACGCGGTGCTCGAACTGCCCGAGAACACCGAGGAGGAGGCGATGCGGGCGGCCAAGCGGCAGGGCCTCGCCCTCGACGGGCTGCGTGCCTACCGCCATCCCGACAGCACGATGCCGCCGCGCGACGGCCTGGTGATCGGCTACGGAACCCCGCCTGACCACGCTTTCGCCGCCGCCCTGGACGCCCTGTGCCTCGCCCTCCCGGACCCCGTGCAGGAGGACCGCCCGGGGCCCCCGCCGGTGCGCGGGGGGTGATCCCCGAGGGGGCGGGGGCGGGGCGCCCGCGGGCACGGCCGCCTTCGGTCCGTCCTGCGCGGGTCCGCTTGCCGGCCGTTCGCCGGCCGTCTGTCGGCCCCTGGCCGGTCCGCCCACCGCGCCGGTCTGTGCGCGGCTGGTCCGCCGGCCGTTGGTCGGCCCGTGGCCGGTCGGCCCACCGCCGGTCCGCTCGCCGTCCGTTCGCCGGCCGTCTGTCGGCCCCTGGCCGGTCCGCCCCCCGCCGGTCTGCCCGCGGCCGGTCCCCCCTTCGCGATTCCGCCCCCCGCCGGCCCGCCCGCGAGCACGCCGAAGGCGCCGCCGGGGCCGAAGCCCCGGCGGCGCCGTGGGTCCCGCGAGGGGAGGTGCCGGGCACCTGCCGCTGCTACTCCCCGCCCGGTGTCAGTGCCAGCGCAAGTTCCGACTCCAGGCGGTCCAGGTCGTGGACGTGGCCGTGGGCGGCGATGTGGCCGTCGGGGCGGATCAGGTAGTAGCCGGGGCGGGTGCACAGGCCCTCGCCCGCGGCCGTGCCCGGCGACGGGCGCAGCAGGCGCAGGCGCGGGTGGCGGGCCGTGATGTGGCCCGTCTCCGTCGACCAGCGGGCGTCACCCGTGGGCGGCCGGACCAGCAGCGTCCAGGCCGCCGGGTCCGCCTCCGGGCCCGCGATGCCCAGCGCGAGGGCCGCCCGGCGCGGCAGGACCGCGCCCGGCGCCGCCACCCCCGGGAGACGGCCGCGCCACCGGCAGCTCCCTCCGGAGGGGTGCTGGCCGGCCCGCTCCGCGGTGTAGGCGAGCCGCCGGCCGGCGAGCACCGGGGCGAACAGCCGGGCGGCGGCCCCGGAGCGGTCGAGCAGGGTGAACGCCGTGTCGCGGAGGTTCGCCCACCGGGGCGTCCGCGCCGTCAGGGCGCGGGTGTGCAGATCGGTGTCCCGCACGATGCGCCGGGTCGCCTCCGCCCGCTCCGTGGCGTAGGTGTCGAGCAGCGCCGCCGGAGAGTGGCCGCGCAGCACGGCCGCCAGCTTCCAGGCCAGGTTGTGCGCGTCCTGGAGGCCGTTGTTCATGCCCTGGCCGCCGGCCGGGCTGTGCACGTGCGCCGCGTCCCCGGCCAGGAAGACCCTGCCCCGGCGGAAGTCGGTGGCGCGCCGCGCGTGGACCCGGAAGACGGTCTCCCAGACCGGCTCGGTGAGGGTGACGCCCCGGGGCCCCCGGGTGTCGACGATCTCCTGCATGGCCGCGCGGGACATGGTGCCGCCGTCCGGCATGACCGACAGGAAGCGGAACACCCCGCCGGGCTGGGGCACGACGACCAGGGTGCCGTTCATGGTCTGGTAGTACGCGATCTCGTCCGGCGGCAGATGGCCGTCCACGTACGTGTCGATGAGCGCGAACGCCATCTCGTACGTGTTGCCCTCGAAGCCGATGCCCAACTGCCCCCGCACCGCGCTGCCGGCGCCGTCGGCGCCGACCACGAACGGCACGGCGAACCGCTCCACGGCGCCGTCCCCGTGCTCCAGGACCGCCGTGACGGTGCCGCCGGGCTCGATCCGCCCCGAGAAGTCGACGTCGTCCAGGCAGAGCAGCCGTACACCGCGCTCGACCTTGCCGCCCAGCGTGTGGAGCCGCTCGGTGAGGATGCGCTCCGTTTCGGGCTGGGGCAGCTGGCGGGCCGCCAGGTCCTCGGTGAAGGTGAGGGAGGCGACCGGCCGCCGGTCCGAGAAGTAGCGGAACGCGTGGACGGGGACGGAGACGCGGTGCACCTCCTCGCCCACGCCGAGGTCGGTCAGGATGTCCCGCACCCTCGGCCACAGCGACAGGGCCTTGGGCACCGTCGCGGGCTCGGCGGCGCGGTCGACGATGCGGACGCGGACGCCCCGGCGCAGCAGTTCGCACGCGGTGAGCAGTCCGGTGGGGCCGCCTCCGACGATCAGGACGTCGGCGTCGCCGGCAGTCACGAGCGGGTCCTCCTTCCTGTCCCCGGGCCGTTCCGGGTCATGCCGGGCGCTGTTCGGCGCGCCGGCGCAGCCGGGCCGAGAGCTCGATGCGCTGCACCTTCATCGTGGCGGTGCGGGGCAGCTCCGAGAGCTTCATCTGGACGGGCTCGGCGAGCTGCGGCCACTCGGCGATCGCGGAGCGCCAGCGGTCGAGGTCCAGCGGCAGGTCGTCGCGGGTGGAGACCACCGGCACGCCCTTCTCGCCGGGGCCGGGGACGACGACCAGTTCGGTCAGTTCGTCCAGGCGGCCGAGGACGGTGTCCTCGATCTCCAGGGTGGAGTGGATGCCGGGGATGGAGTCGACCTCGCGGTCGAGCAGGTGCAGACAGCCCTCGTCGGTGCGGTACCCGAGGTCCATGCCTCGCCACCAGCCGCCGTGCACCTGGGTGTCGTAACGCTCCCGCTCGCCGAAGTAGCCCAGCGCCCGGCCGGCGGCCTGCACGTCGATGTAGCCGGGGTTGTCCCGGGTCACCTCCTTGCCGTTGCGGCTCACCAGACGGAACTTGGTGTCGCTCGGGAAGGCGTAGCCCTGGCAGCGGCCGTCGGCGCCCTGGGCGGTGGCGCGGGTGAAGCCGCGTCCGACGAGCGGGCCCGTCTCGCTCTGCCCGTAGATCTGGTAGAAGAGCGGCGAGCTGCGGTCGGTGGCGTGCAGCAGCTTGTGCATGGTGCTGGGGTGGATCGCGTCGAACGTGGTGCTGAAATACTTGACGTTGGCGAGCGGCCGGAGCGGGTGGTCCACCAACTCCTCCCACTCCATGAAGGAGTTGGGGTGGGACTCGATGAACCCCGGCCGGGTCTCGGCCCACAGCTCGGCGGCCTTCTGCGGGTCGGCGTCGTTCATGACGACCATGCGGTGTCCGCGCGGCAGCAGCACGGCGAGCGCGAGCGGCATCCGGGAGTGGACGTACGAGACGTGCAGGGCGACGGTCTCCCGCTCGCGGATCATGTCGAAGAGCTTGGCCTGCGGGCGGTAGCGGCCGTGCAGGGTCCGGGCGGAGTGGACGACCAGCTTGGGCAGCCCGGTCGTGCCCGAGGTGTGCGTCATGAGCGCGGGCAGGTCGGCGTGCGGCACGACCGGCTCCTGCCGGGGCGCGCCGGCGAAGTCGTCCAGGGAGACCGCGCCGGGGCGGGAGCCGGCGACGAGGATCACCTTGCTGGTGATCTCGGCGAGCGGGGCGTCGGCGAAGGCGCCGTCCAGCTTCGCGGCGTCCGTGACGAGATACGGGCTGCCCAGGCGTCGCAGCAGCGCGATCACGCTCTGCGCGTCCAGCGCCGGCGAGAGCTGCACGGGCACGGCGCCTATCCGGGCGACGGCGCTGGAGAGAATGTTGATGTCGAATCCGTTGGACTTGTGCAGGGCGACGTGCTCGCTCCGGCGAATTCCCGCCGCGTACAGCCGGGCGGCCATGTCGTCGATGTGTTCGGCGAGCTGCGCGAATGTCAGCTTCCGCCCGGCGTCCGGGAGAAGATCCATGTCGTGGTCGAGGATGATGAGCTGGTCGCCGTGTTCGACAGCGGCCCGCTCGGCCACCAGGCCCATGTAAAGACCCTTGTCACTGGCCTTGACGGGAAGCATATGTATCGCCCCTCAGGTCGTTTTCCCATTACACCGACGGATGCACTGCAATGAATTCTTCAGAATGGCGGGAGGGAGTTGAAGAGAGCCCGGAGGTATCCGTCAGATATCCGTCCCCCTTCCGCTTTTCCGTCAGGTCGCGGATACCGGCGACCGGGCCGGCGGAGATCCGGAGATCCGACGCCTCGGGGGAGCCGGGCAGGTCGCGGGCCGCCCGGCTCGAACGCACCGGTGAGCAGGCGGCCCCGTGGGGGTCGCGGAGGCGGCCCGCGGCCCTGCCCGGGGTCACGCGGGGCGCGGGACCGCGCGGATCGCGGTGGCGATCTCCACGGTGCGGCGCGCCTGGTACTCGATGGCCGCGAGGTTGTCCTCGTCGACGTTGCCCGGCTCGTTGCGCGAGACGCTGCTGACGCCGTACGGGTTGCCGTTGGTGGCGGTCAGCTGGATCGGGTCGGCGACGCCGGGCGGGACGATGATCGCGCCCCAGTGGTAGAAGGCGTTGTTGAGGGCGAGCAGGGTGCTCTCCTGGCCGCCGTGCAGGGTGGCGGTGGAGGTGAACGAGGACATGACCTTGTTCACCAGGCCGCGCCGGATGTGCAGCGGAAGCGTCTGGTCGATGAACTGCTTGAGCGACGCGGCGGGCAGGCCGTAGCGGCCCGGCGTGCCCCACAGCACGGCGTCGGCCCACTCCAGGTCGTCGAGGGTCGCCTCCGGGATGTCCTGGACGGAGGCGAGGTGCTCGGCCCACGCCTGGTTCCAGGTGTCGTTCTCGGGGACGACGGACGTGGTGGTCAGCTCGGCGGTCCTGCGCAGGCGCACCTCGGCGCCCGCCTTCTCGGCGGCCGCCGCGGCCGCCACGGCGAGCTGGTGGACGTTGCCCTGGGACGAGTAGTAGATGACGGCGACGTTGGTCATGTGCGGGTGCTCCCTCGGGGTTCGGCTCGGACGGCTCGATCCTTGGACGCGACGCGTACCCCGGCCAACAGCCGGCGGGACGATCCGTCAACTGGTGGGACAAGTACGTCAGATCATGCGGACGGGTCCATCAGGTCCGCCGGTCAGGGGCGCGCGCCACGGTCTGGCGCGGCCCGGTCCGCCGCTCAGGACGGTCACGGCGTGGGCGGCGGAGGCGAGGGTGGCGTGCCGGTGCCAGCCGGTGAACGAGCGGCCGGAGAAGTCCCGGATCCCCACGCCGTCGGCGACCTCCTCGAGGTCCCGGTCGACCTGGCGGGTCAGCCGGGCGAGCCGGAGCAGCTCGCCGGAGGTGTGGGAGGTGAGGTCGGTGAGCCAGAGCTCCGCGGGCCACCTGCCGTGCTCGGAGACCCCCATGAGAAGGAGGGGACCCGTGTGCCCGGTCCGGCGGCCGTCGGGGACCAGGGAGGTGCGCAGGGTGATGACGAGGCTGCGGCCGGCCCTGTCCTCGCCGGGGCGCGCACCGGGGTGCCACATGTGCCAGACGGCGGACATGATCTGCTGCGCCGTCATGGCGGCGCCCCGGCGCGGGAAGGCGGGCTCGTCCACGGTGAGCCGGAGGTTGCCGTCGACGCGCAGCAGCATCGGGGTGTCGGCGGCGCGCAGCCGCTGGACGACGGCGGTCACGTCGGTGTGCCGGGCGTCCATGACGACGGGCCGCACCGGCAGCCGGGAGCTGTTGATCAGACCCAGGTACGCCCTGATCGAGCACTGGCCGAGCGTCTCGGGCTCCTCGCTGTCCGGTATGGACGCCTGACGGCGCCTGCGCCGGTCCGCGAGCCAGGCGTGGGGCAGGTACAGCCGCCAGTTCAGCGGGGTGCTCCAGTCGGCCGACGCGGCCCAGACGCCGACCGCCTGCTGGGCGTTGACGACCTGCCCGAGCGTCGGTACGAAGCGCCGTTCCACGCCCACGGACGTCTCCCCGGCCTTGGGGATGATCAGCGGGTGGACGACGTACGCCTCGGGCTGCGCGACCCGTTCCACGTGCTGGGCCAGGGCGCGCCGTACCGGCACCCAGTCCCATGTGGAACCGGCGATGAAGTGGTGCAGGCTCTGTTCCTCGGCGTCGCCGCCGAAGAGCGTGGCGATGTTGCGGATGGACTTGCGCCCCTCGGCCTCCAGCAGGCCGCGCACGTAGCGCATCCCCTTGACCCGCTGGTCGCTGCGCGGCATCGAGGAGAACAGCTCCGCTCCCAGCTCCGCGAGGACCGCGTCACCGGCCCTGGCGCGCCCCCCACCCCCGAGTCTCGCGTCTTCCCCGATGGGGTCGGCGTGCAGCAGCATCGTGCCATTCATGGACTTCCCCCTGTTCGTGGCGCTGTGGTCGGCGTGGAGCGTCACACGGGCGGACCAAGAGGGGGACAAGGATCGGCATATGCACAGCCCAGCGCCGTTGACCGGGCGGTCGGGCGCGCGGGCGCGGGACCGTCCGTCGGGCCGCTGACCGGCCACGACGCGGCCGGCGCCGACCAGGGCGGGCACCCGTTCCCGCCGGGAACGAGAACGCGCGCCGGGACGGCACCCCGCCCCCGGGGCAGGGGCAGGCGCCGTCCCGGCGCACGCGCGGCCGTGACGTGGGGCGTGCTCAGCGCACGTGGGTGGCCCGCGGCCGGGCCGTACGGGCGGTGGCCTCCTGGGCGCGCCCCCGCCGTCCGTACACCGTGAGCAGCACGAGCACGCACAGGGCGTAGAAGCCGACGAAGCAGAGGAACGCGATCTCGGCGTTCCCCGAGGCTCCTTGGTACGACGAGCGGAAGGCGAGGTTGATGGCGACTCCGCCGAGTCCGCCGACGGCGCCCGCGATGCCGATCACCGCGCCGGAGACGCGGCGCGCGCGGGCGAAGGCCGGCTGGGCGTCGGCGCCGGAGGTGATGGCGTCCTCCGCCTCCCGGGCGAACACGGCGGGGATCATCTTGTACGTCGAGCCGTTGCCCATGCCGCTGAGGACGAACAGGGCGGTGAACCCGGCGATGAACAGGCCGGCGGACCCGGAGCGGGAGGCGACCAGCAGCACGAGCGTCCCGGCGGCGAGTCCCAGGAAGTTCCAGAGCGTGACGCGGGCGCCTCCCCAGCGGTCGGCCAGGCGGCCGCCGAGCGGGCGGGCGAAGGAGCCGAGCAGCGGGCCGAGGAAGGTGACGGACGCGGCCTGTTGGGGAGTGGTCCCGAACTCGTTCTGGAGGACGAGGCCGAAGGCGAAGCCGTACCCGATGAAGGAGCCGAAGGTGCCGACGTACAGCAGGGAGATCCACCAGGTGTGACGGTGGGCGGCGGCCTCCTTCAGGGCGCCGGGTTCGGCGCGGACGGCGTCGACGTTGTCCATCTTCACGGCGGCGAGCAGGGCCACGAGGACGATGAGCGGCAGATAGGTGCCCACCACGTACGACGGGTGGGTGTCGCCGACGGTGACGATGACCAGCAGGCCGAGCAGCTGGACCGCGGCGACGCCGAGGTTGCCGCCGCCCGCGTTGATCCCGAGGGCCCAGCCCTGGTGCCGCTGGGGGTAGAAGGTGGTGATGTTGGTCATCGACGAGGCGAAGTTGGCCCCGCCGACGCCGGCCGTGGCGCCGATGAGCAGGAAGACCCACAGGGGTGTGCCCGGGCGCTGGATGAAGACGAACGCGAGCCCGGCCGGCACGAGCAGCACGGCGGAGGCGAAGACGGTCCAGTTGCGGCCTCCGAATCGGGTCACCGCGTAGCTGTACGGCAGTCGCAGCAGGGCGCCGACGAGAGTGGGCACCACCACGAGGAGGAACTTCTCGCCGGGGGCGAAGTCCATGCCGATGTCGGGCGACATGAAGAGGACGAGGACCGACCACAGGCTCCACACGGAGAAGCCGATGTGCTCGGAGAGGACGGACATCAGCAGGTTGCGGCGGGCGATCTTCTTGCCGGTGCTTTCCCAGAACTCCGTGTTCTCCGGGTCCCAGCCCTCGATCCACCGCCCGGAAACGGACAGTCGGGTCGTCATGTCTGATCGGTCTCCTCGGGGTCGGCGGCGTGGTTCCCGGTCCACGGGTTCCGGTGCGCCGCCGGGGAAGGGGGGTGCGGCGGCCGACCGGGCGGCGGCGGGCGCCGCCGCTCCGGTGCGGACCGTCGCCCTACTGCGCGGCGGGTCCCTCGGCGGTGAGGAGACGGGCCAGCTCAAGGCGCTTGATCTTGGTCGTGGCGGTCTGGGGCAGGTCCTCCAGACGCCACTGCACGGGGTCGCCCATCGGGGGCAGGCCCGCCACGGCCGACTTCCAGGTGACCTGGTCCAGCGGCTTGTTGTCGCGGGTGCACACCACCGGGACGGGAGTGCCGTCCGCGCCGGGGATGATGATGACCTCGACGAGGTCCGGCAGCCGGGTGAAGAGCTTGTCCTCGATCTCGAGGGTGCTCTGCACACCGGGGATCTCGTCGACCTCGCGGTCGAGCAGGTGCAGACAGCCGTACTTGGTGCGGTAGCCGACGTCGCCCATGCGCCACCAGCCGTTGTTGACCTGCTTCTCCCAGCGGTGGTGCTCGCCGAGGTAGGTGACGATCCGGCCGTCGCTCCTGACCTCGATGAAGCCGGGGTTCTCCTTGGTGGGCTGGTTGCCGTCGCGGCTGACGACCCGCACTCCGGTCATGCCGGGGAAGGGCATGCCCACACAGCGCCCGTTGAAGTCGGCGCCGTCCTTGAGGGAGTACGTACGGGCCGCGATCGGGCCGACCTCGCTCTGCCCGTACGCCTGCGCGAAGCGGCGGCCCGAGCGGTGGGACCCCTGGAGCAGCCGGTTGACGGTCCGGGGGTGGATGGCGTCGAAGGTGCTGGAGAAGTACTTGACGTTGGCGAGCGGTCCGCGCGGGTCGTCGGCGAGCACCTCCCAGCGCAGGAAGGTGTTCGGGTGGGCCTCGATGAAGCCGGGCGGCACCTGGGCGAAGAGATCGCCGACGGTCTCGGGGTCGTCCTCGCGGAGCACGATCAGGGGGTGGCCCTGCAGGATCGAGATCGGCATCGCGGTGAACATCCGCGAGTGCACGAACGAGACGTGGACCGCGACGGGTTCGCTGCGGCGGACGCCGGCAGCGACGATGGTGGCCTGCGGGCGGTAGCGGGCCTGGAAGCTCTTGCCGGTGTGCACGGCCAGCTTCGGGGTGCCGGTGGTGCCCGAGGTGTGCGTGATCAGCGTGGGGTGCTCGGCGGGCATGGAGACCGCCGGCACGCGCGGGACTCCGGCCAGCGAGGCGAACGTCGTGGTGCCGGGGTACTCGCCGGAGGCCAGCAGCACCTGCCGTGAGAGCTCGTGCACCTCGGCCGGCAGGGACGTGTCCAGCTTCTCCTGGTCGGTCACCAGGAAGGGACGGCCCACCCGGCGCAGCAGCTCGGCGACGGTCTCGCCGTCGAGCTTCGGCGACAGCAGGACCGGGATGGCGCCGATCCGCGCCACGGCGCAGGCGAGGAGGGAGATGTCGAAGTTGTCGCTCTTGTGCACGACGACGTGGTCGCCCGGGCGGACCTGCACCGACCACAGCCGGGAGGCGAAGTCGTCGATCAGGCCCGCGATCTCGGTCAGCGAGGCGCGACGGCCGAGGCCGGGCGCGATGTCGAGGTCGTGGTCGAGGATCACGAAGTTCGCCGGGTGCCGGGCGGCCGCACGGTCGAACAGCGTGCCCAGGCGAATTCCCTTGTTTCCTATGCGCTGGAGAAACATCTACCCGCTCTCTCGTCCTGGAGTGGAAGGAGTGGGGGCCGATATTCCGGCCCCGCTTACTTCACTGCTTTTCGATGATGTTCTTGATCAGGCCGAGGGTCACGGCGAGGTCCTCCTCCAGCTTGGCGCCCCAGTCGATGATGAACTTCTCGCGCCCGGCTTCGTCGAGATCGGCGACGATCTTGTGAATTCCGGCGGTGGCTTTACCCATCCGGAAATGGTGGGTGAGCACGGAACCGTCGCCGTCGGCGGCGATGTCGAAGCCCCAGATCGACTCCTGGTCCTCACGGGCGTGCGTGAGCATCATCCAGCGGAAGGTCCGCCCGGGCTCCGCGGCGGTGATCCGGGCCTCGGTGTACCAGGTGCCGCGGATCAGCGGGGCCCAGGCCACCACTTCCTCGGCGCGCAGGTTCTCGCCGCGGAAGATCGCGCCGACCGTGGACGGCTCCCCGGACACCCACTCGCCGCCCTTGCACTCGGGGCTCCACTCGGCGCTGCGGGGCAGGTCGCTGACGACCGCGTACACCTGCTCGGGGGTCGCGGAAATCCCGATGTCGGCGCGAAGCTCGAACAGGGGGGACTTTTCGATGATGGAATTCGTCATGCCAAATATCCTGACCGGTGGCCGCGGACGGGGTCAACGACGGGAAAATGATCCGTCAAGTCCTGTGGATAGCGGCAATCGATTCTCGCCGACATGAATACGGGGCTCGATATCGGAGGGTGGACAGCGGATATGCCCGCCGGAGCTCCTCCGTCGAGGAATTACTCCGGCGGGCTCGTCCCGCGCGCGGACAGCCGCTTTTTTCGGCCGTACGGACGCTTTCGTCCGGGCCGTTGTCCGAGTCCGGCCGGAGGCCGTCAGGCGGTCACGTGCTCACGTGCTCACGCGCTCACGCGCTCAGGCCGTCACGCGGTCAGGCCGCCAGGTCCGCGACGCGCAGCACCAGCTTTCCGCGGACCTTGCCCTCCTCGAGCCGGCGATGGGCCTCGGCGGCGGCCTCCAGGGGGAGCACCTCCACGGCGCGGGGCCGCAGCAGCCCGTCGGCGAGCAGGCGGCCGATGTGGGTGGCCGCCTCGGTGAGTTCACCGGCGAGGGCGTGCGAGATGGCGAAGCCGTGGACCGAGCGGTCCATCAGGTACAGGGGCCCAGCGGGCAGCACGGGCCGGGTCCGCAGCCCGGCGAGGACGACGATCCGGCCGCGCGAGGCGAGCAGGTCGACCGCCGTCTCCAGGTCGTTGCGGCCGGAGGTGTCGATGGACAGGTCGACGCCGTGCGGGGCGGCCTCCCGGATCCGGCCGGGCACGTCGGGGTCCCGGTAGTCGATCACGTGCCGGGCGCCGAGGTCGCGGCAGTACTCCGCGTCCCGGGCCGAGGCGACGGCGACGACCCGGGCACCGGCCTGGGCCGCCATCACCACGGCGGCGCTGCCGACGTTGCCGGCGGCGCCCAGCACGAGCACGGTCTCGCCGGCCCGGACCCGGCCGTGGGTGAACACGGCCAGGTAGGCCGTGGAGGCGGGGTGGGAGAGGGCCACGGCGTCGACCGGGTCGACGCCGTCGGGCAGGTGGTACAGCCGGTCAGCCGGTACCACGACCTGCTCGGCGGCGGCGCCCTGGCGCCCGGCGTGGCCGAGACTGCTGCACCAGACCCGGTCGCCGGGCCGGAACCCGGGCGCGCCGGGCCGGGCCGCGGCGACCCTGCCGACGGCGTCACGGCCCACCACGAACGGGAAGGTCAGGGGCGTACGCCAGGCCCCTGACCGTACGAAGGTGTCCACGTGGTTGACGGCGGTCACCTCGACGTCGACGAGCACGTCACCGGGACCGGGCTGAGGCGGGGGCAGTTCACCGAGCTTGATGAGATCCGGTGAACCGAGCTCTTCGATGTGGGCGGCACGCATGCTCCGGATTCTCGCCGCGCTCCGCCGCCTCGCCCATGGTCCCGGCCCCGCCCGGTCCAGGGTCCGTCATCTCCTCGCCCCGCTTCCGTCAAGTCGCGCGGTGCCGACGGCCGCGGGGGAGCGCCCGGCATCGGCGTGCCCGCCGTGAGGGCCGTCGGTCAGGTGGACGTCATCGGGGTGTCCGGGGTGAGGGCCGCCGCCAGTCGCTGGGCGATGATCTCGGCCTTGTTCCCGTCGGGGGTGGTGGCCGTCTTCGTGACGGACACCGCGAGCGCGAGGCGCTTGGACGGGAGGTAGGCCTGGATGGCCGCGTACCCCGAGAAGGAGGGGTTCTGGATGATCCAGCCGTTGACCACCAGGACGCCCAGGCCGAAGTGCACGGCCGGTGTCTGCGGCAGGCAGACCGTGGCCGGGCAGGTGGGTGTCGTGTGGCCGAGGCCCACCGTGCCCGGGTCGAGCAGGGTGCGGTAGGAGCGGGGAGAGAGGAGCTCGCCGCTGCCGACGGCCTGCGCCGAGCGGGCCAGGTCGCAGATGTGGGTGGTGATGACCGCGCCCGGAGCCGTGGTCCACGACGGGTTCCAGAAGGTGGACTCCTCGTAGAGGCCGCGTTCGGCGGTGAAGGCGTGCAGCGCCGGCCGCGGGATCTCGGGGGTGAAGTTGTTCCGGGTGTCGCGCAGGCCGAGCGGGCCGGTGACCCGCTGCTTCATGAGGAGGTCGAAGCGGGTGCCGGTGATCTTCTCGAGCGCGTCGACCAGCAGCACGTAGTTGGCGTGCGAGTAGCTCCAGTTGGTGCCCGGCTCGTACCAGAAGGGGTGGCTGAGGGAGTAGCCGACCAGCTCCTTCGGGGTCCACTGGCGGAACGGGTGCGCCTCCAGCTCGGCGAGGAACGCCGGGTCGGTGACGTAGTCGTGGAGGCCGCTGGTGTTCGTGGCCAGCATCCGCAGGGTGATCCGGTCGGCCTTGGGCAGATCGGGCAGCCAGCGCTCGACGGTGTCGTCGAGACCGACCTTCCCCTCCTCGACCAGCTGGAGCAGGATCGCGCCGACGTACGAGAAGGCGACCGAACCGGCGCGGAAGTGCATGTCCGGCTCCGCCGGCACGCCGGTCATGGACTCGCCGAGCGCGTCGGTGACCACATCGCGCCCGTCGACGGTGACCCGCAGTTCCACGGCCTTCAGTCGGAACTCGTCCTTGGCCCGGCGGGTGATGTCCAGGATCTCGCGGGCCTCGGCGCCGAGGGGGCCCTTGGTCCGCACGCAGTCGCGGTCGCCGCCGCGACCGCCGTCCGTGCCGCCGCTTCCGGCGAACGTGGGCGCGGCCGAGGTGGCCTGGAGCGTGACGGCGAGGACCGAGAGGAGAGCGGCGGAGAGCAGGGCCCTGCGGGCGCGCGTGCCCGGGCGCATGCGCGGGCGTGCTTGGAGGGGGGTGCGTGTCATGCCTCGCACTATGGAGGGAGGAGGAGCGCAAACAAGGGCAAAACGCTTCTTCATCCCCCGGCCCCGCCCATGTGGGGCAAGCGGAGGGCCTTTGCCCCTGCGGCGGCGTCAGGTCGCCGGCAGCAGGCCGAGCTGGTCCATGAACTCCATCTGGTCGAAGTAGAGCCGGTAGCTCACGATGCGGCCGTCCCTGACCGTGGCCAGGTCGACGCCGCGCATCGTGACGTGTTTGTCCGTCGCCGGCAGTGTCTCTCCCGTGGGGAGGGCGATGGGGCCGGTGTTCCGGCCGCTGAAGATGCCCTCGTCAATGGCGGTGTCGCCGGCCTCGTAGACGTGCAGGGACGTGTACGTCGCCTCCGGCATGGCGTCCGTCACCGTGCGCCAGTACGCGACGATCGCCTCGCGCCCCCGCATCTCGCCGCCGTCCGGTGTGTACGCCACGGCGTCCTCGGCGAAGAGGTCGGCGAGCGCGTCCAGGTCCGGCTTGGTGGTGATGGCGGCGGTGAGGCGCTCCATCAAGGTGCGTGCCTCTCCCATGATCCACCTCCCTGGTGGGGATCCGGGTGGTCCGTGGTCCGTCCTCCCATTTTCCCACCGAAAGCCGGGTGCCGTGAGGTGGAGGCGGAGGCATTCTGGATCTTGACGGCATCGCGGCGGCCCGGCCATGTGTGAGGCGGCCCCCGTGACGGCGTGACCGCATGGCGACGACGTGACCGCGTCGCGACGACGAACGGAGACCACCCATGTCGTACCCCGAGCCCCGGTACCACGGCGAGACGGGGGAGGTCAGCGCCTCCTTCCGCCCCGCCGACGCCCCGGCCGAACTCACCGTCGCCAACGGCACGGAGACCCGCTATCTGGCCACCACCGCCTCCACCGGCGGGGAGTTCGGCCTCTACCGCGTCGTCATGACGCCCAAGGCCGGCGGGCCCGGCACCCACTTCCACAAGACGATCTCCGAGAGCTTCTTCATCCTGGACGGGACCGTCCGCCTCTTCGACGGCGACCGGTGGGTGGACGCGCGGAGGGGCGACTTCCTCTACGTGCCCACCGGGGGGCTGCACGCCTTCCGCAACGAGTCCGACGACCCCGCCTCCTTCCTGATCCTCTTCGCGCCGGGCGCGCCTCGCGAGGAGTACTTCGAGAAGGTCGGAACGGTCGCGCACATGACGGACGAGGAGCGGGCGGAGTTCTTCGCCAAGCACGACACCTACTGGACCGACTGAGCCGGTGCGCCTGCTGGACCGTCCGGACCGACCGAGCTGGTGCGCCTACCGGACCGGCGGAGCCGGGGCGCCCGCCGCGAGGCCCGTCTTGGCGCCCGCTCCGCACAGCGGCACGACGCTCTCCCCCGCGCGCGGCGCAGCCCGTACCGCCGCCCAGCAGGCGACCCCGGTGGCCTCGACGAAGAGCCCGCGCCGCGCCAGGTCCCGCTGCGCCGACCTGATCTGCTCCTCCGTCACGGTCAGGAAGGTCCCGCCCGACGCGCGTACCGCCCGCAGGACGGCGCGGCCGCGGGGCGGGGCGGTGATGGCGATCCCCTCCGCGAGGGTGGGCCGGGCGGGCGCCGGGGCGGCCGGCTCCTCGTCGCCCGCGTGGAAGGCCGTGGCGAGCGGGGCGACCGCCTCGGCCTGGACGGCGACCAGGGCCGGGCGGCGGTCGACGAGACCGTGCCCGTGCAGCTCGTCCACCGCGAGCGCGGCGCCCAGGAGCAGGGTGCCGTTGCCGACCGGGAGGACGAGCGTGTCCGGGAGTCTGCCGCCGAGGTCCTCCCAGAGTTCGTACACGTACGTCTTGGTGCCGTGCAGGAAGTGCGGGTTGTAGACGTGCGAGGCGTAGAAGGCGCCGGGCTCGTCCGCCGCCGCGCGGGCGGCCCGCGCCGTGGCCTCGCGGTCGCCGGGCACCAGTGTGAGGCGCGCCCCGTGGGCCCTGATCTGCTCCAGCTTCTTGGGTGACGTGCCCTGCGGCACGAGGACGCGGCAGTCGAGCCCGGCCCGCGCGCAGTACGCGGCGATCGCCGTGCCCGCGTTCCCGCTGCTGTCCGCCACGACATGGCCGAGACCGCCGCCCCCGGCGAGACGGAGGGCGAGCTCGGCGAGCATGACCGCGCCGCGGTCCTTGAAGGAGAGCGTCGGCATGAGGAAGTCGACTTTGGCCGAAACACCGTCGGTGAGCGGGACGAGGGGGGTGCGGCCCTCGCCGAGGGTGACGGCGGGCGCGTGCGTCGCGAGCGGCAGTGCCTCTTCGTAACGCCACAGTGAATTCACGCGTGACGCCAGGGACGTGAGTGAGACCGGCCCGCTCGTGAACGAGAGATCCCAGGGACCGCGGCACCGCGGACAACACCAGGTGAGGGCGTCGGCGGGGGCGTGAACCTGGCAGCGGGGGCACACATAGGCCGTCATGGGCGCAGCATGACAGCCGCGTGATCCCTGTGTGACGGGGCGCTCGGAGGCCTTGTGGGATTCCTATGGATCCGTCAATCTTTCGCTCGGCAGCCGGATGTACGACACGGCGAGGACACGTCCCGGTGCCCCCGCATGCCGTGTTGTCATGCACCTGCCGTACCCCCACAGCAGCGCACCACCAATGAGGAGGACCCCTCACATGTCCGTGATGCGTGACTCGCGGCGCAGACTCGCCGCCGCCAGCGCCATAGCCGTCGCCGCTCTGGCCCTCGGCACCGCTTCCGCCCTCCCGGCCTCCGCGGCCGCGGCCGCCCCGGAAGGTGTCATCCAGAACGCCGGAGCCCCCGGCACGGTGACCGGCAGCTACATCGTCACCCTCGACGAGTCCGCGCAGGCGGAGACGGCGAAGGGCCGCGCGGTCGCGGCCGAGTACGGCGCCACGATCAAGAAGACGTACACCTCGGCGCTGAACGGCTACCACGTCGAACTCTCCGAGGCCCAGGCGAAGAAGCTCGCCGCGGACCCGGCCGTGAAGTCCGTCGTGCAGAACCGTGTCTTCAAGGTCAGCGGTACGCAGCCGTCCCCGCCGTCCTGGGGCCTGGACCGGGTCGACCAGCGGGCTCTCCCGCTGAACCAGAGCTACACCTACCCGGACACCGCGGGCCAGGGCGTCACGGCGTACATCATCGACACCGGCGTCCGCATCTCCCACAGCGACTTCGGCGGCCGTGCCGCCAACGGCTACGACGCCATCGACAACGACAACGTCGCCCAGGACGGCCACGGCCACGGCACGCACGTCGCCGGCACCGTCGGGGGCAACGCCTACGGCGTGGCCAAGAAGGCGAAGATCGTCGGCGTCCGCGTGCTCGACAACCAGGGCTCCGGCACGACCGCGCAGGTCGTCGCCGGCATCGACTGGGTGACCCGGAACGCCGTGAAGCCGGCCGTCGCCAACATGAGCCTCGGCGGTGGCATCGACTCGGCCCTCGACACGGCCGTGCGCAACTCGATCGCCTCGGGCGTCACGTACGCGGTCGCGGCGGGCAACGACAGCTCCAACGCGTCCAACTACTCGCCGGCGCGTGTCACGGAGGCGATCACCGTCGGCTCCACGACAAACACCGACGCCCGCTCCAGCTTCTCCAACTACGGCACCGTGCTCGACCTGTTCGCCCCGGGATCCTCCATCACCTCGGCCTGGAACAGCAGCGACAGCGCCACCAACACCATCTCCGGTACGTCGATGGCGACCCCGCACGTGGCCGGCGCCGCCGCCGTCTACCTGGCGGACAACCCGACGGCGACCCCGGCGCAGGTCTCGACCGCGCTGACCGGCGCCGCCACCCCGAACGTGGTGACCAACCCCGGCACCGGCTCGCCGAACAGGCTTCTCTTCGTCGGAGGCGGCGGCACCACCCCGCCCCCCGGCAAGAAGTTCGAGAACACCGCGGACTACGCCATCGCCGACAACGCGACCGTCGAGTCCCCCGTCACCGTCAGCGGTGTCACCGGCAACGCGCCGGCCGCCCTGCAGGTGCCGGTGAACATCGTCCACACCTACATCGGTGACCTCCAGGTCCAGCTGATCGCCCCCGACGGCACGGCCTACACCCTGAAGGGCTACGGCACCGGCGGCAGCGCGGACAACATCAACACCACCTACACCGTCAACGCCTCCTCCGAGGTCGCCAACGGCACGTGGAAGCTGCGGGTCAGCGACAACGCGAACTACGACACCGGGAAGATCGACTCCTGGGCGCTGCAGTTCTGAGCGGCGGCGCACGACCGTACGACACGGCGCCGACGCAGGGGGCGGGACCGTACGACACGGCGTCTGACGCACGGCGCACGACAGAACGACACAGCGCATGACGAAGAGGCGGTCGCCCACCGGGCGGCCGCCTCCTCGTCATGCCGGGACCCGCCACCCGCCCTTCGGCCCCGCCGCCCGGACCACGTACGATGCGCCCGCCCGTTCGTGTGTTCGTATCGCCGGTCCAACAGGAGTGCCGTACTCGTGGAGTCCCTTCCTCCGCCCCAGGATTCCCCGCCCCCGCGGCAGGACTGGCCCGCGCCCGGCACCGGTCCGGTCCACCCGGGACCGTACGGCCCCGGTCCGCACGGTCCCGGTCCGCACGGTCCCGGTCCGTTCCCGCCCGGTCTCCACGGCGCTCCCTTCCCGGCCGGCCCCGGGCCCCACGCCGCGCCGCCGGCCGTCACCAGCGGACTGGCCATCGGCTCCCTGGTCTCCGGCATCCTCTGCTGCCTCCCGCCCCTCGGCCTCATCCTCGGACTGCTCGCCCTTCCGCGGATCAGGAAGAGGAACCAGACGGGCAGGGGCCTCGCGATCGCCGGTATCGCCCTCTCCGTGACCAGCTGCCTGCTCCTGACCCTCGGCCTCGTGACGGGCGGCTTCGGCAAGGCATGGAGGAGCGTCGAGGAGGGCGTGGAGGGCATGGAGGGAGCGTCCCGCTCCCCGTCCACGTTCACCCTGCGCCCCGGCGACTGCTTCGACGTCGACGGCGACCTCGAAGCCCTCGACACGGAGGTCGAGGTGGTGGACTGCGCCGGCGCGCACGAGGGCGAGGTCACCGGCACCTTCCTGATCGCCGGATACACGTCCTGGCCGGGCGACACGCCGGTCGACGGGATCGCGTGGGACCGCTGCGAGCGGATCGGTCACGCGTACGCCATGGACTCCTGGGCCCTTCCGGAGGACGTCTGGACGTACTACTACGTCCCCACCAGGGCCAGTTGGCGGACCGGCGACCGGAACGTGACCTGCGCGCTCATCACCGACGGCGCGCCGGTCGAGGGGTCGCTGCGCAACGACGAGACGATGCTCGACGCCGACCAGGTCCACTTCCTCAAGGCCCTCAACGCGGTCGACCTCGCCCTGTTCGACGAGCCGGACGCGGACGCGGACGAGGACCTGGCGGCCAACACCGCCTGGGCGGCCGGGGTGCGCACCGCCCTCACCGCCGCGAGCGCCGACCTGAAGGGCCATCGCTGGCCGCGGGGCTCGGCCGCCCCGGTGGCCGACCTGGCCAAGGAACTGGACAAGGCCGCCGCGGAGTGGGGCGAGCTGGCGGCGGCGGCCGACGCCGACGCCTTCGGTGAGCGCTACGACACGGCCTACGACCTGACCATCTGGGGGTCGGAGGTGGACGCGCGCACGGCCCTCGGGCTGGCCGACGAGGGCGGCTCCGGGGACGGCGAGGGCGGCTCCGAGTCGGGCGAGTCCGTCTGAGGCGTGGCCCGGTCGCGGACGCGCGAGGGGGCCGGGCATCCCCCCGGGAGACCCGACCCCCTGCCGTGCGTCACGCGCCTTAGCGGCGGTTCAGCCCCCGGTCCACGGACGTGATCAGCTCACCGTCCGGTGTGTCGCCGTCCAGGGACCAGAACATGGCGCCTCCGAGCCCCTTGGCGCGTACGTAGGCGGCCTTGGTGCGCAGCACCTGCGGGTCGTCGTACGTCCACAGCGTCGTCCCGTCGAACAGCCACGCGTGGCCGTTCCGCGCGTCGCGGTGCACGGTGTACGTCCCCGAATCGGCGAGCTTCTTCAGGGCCTTGTAGTCCTCGTAGCCGTTCGCCCAGGTCGCGGGGGCCGGGCCGGTGGCCGGCTGGCCGAGCCCGTTCCCGCCGCCGGTGACGCCCGTCCAGCCCTGGCCGTAGAACGGCATGCCGACGACGAGCTTGCGTGCGGGCGCGCCGCGCCGCAGCCAGTCGCCGACGGTCTGGTCGACGCTGAAGTCGTTCCTGGCGAAGAGGGCCGACTGCTGCGCCGTGGTGGACTCCCAAGGGCCGTGGAAGTCGTATCCCTGGAGGTTGACGAAGTCCAGGTCGCGCATGATCTTGCGGACCTCGAAGCCCGCGTCGATCTTGGCGGGCGCGGTGGGGACGAACGCGGTCAGCTCGTAGTGCTTCCGCTTCGCGCCGCGCCGCTCGGCCTTCGCGTACGCGTCGAGCTGGGTGCGGAACTCCCGTACGAGAGCGGTGAAGTTCTGCTTGTCCTCCGGGCGGAAGACGGTGTCGACGTCACCGGCCGATCCTGGCCACTCCCAGTCGAGGTCGATGCCGTCGAAGAGACCGGCGGCGGCTCCGGCGCCGCCCCGGGCGCCGTCGACGGGCAGGTCGCCCTTGATGTAGAGGTCGATGCAGGAGGAGACGAACGCCTTGCGTGAGGCGGGGGTGCGGGCGGCGTCCGAGAAGTGCGTGGACCAGCTCCAGCCGCCCAGCGAGATCATGACCTTGAGGCCGGGATGCTTGGCCTTCAGCTCGCGCAGCTGGTTGAAGTTGCCGGCCAGGGGCTGGTCGGCGGTGTCGGCGACGCCGTCGACGGAACCGGCCGCGTCGAGCGGGCGTACGTAGTCGGCCCAGGCGTCGGCCTCGCCGGGGGTGTTTCCGGTGAAGCACCGGCCCTCGGGACTCACGTTGCCGAAGGCGTAGTTGATGTGGCTCAGCTTGGCCGCCGTACCGCTGGTCTCCAGATCCTTCACCTGGAAGTCGCGTCCGTAGACGCCCCACTGGGTGAAGTACCCGACGCGCTTGTACGACGTGCCGCCGTGGCCGCGGTCGTCGGCCTGGGCGGCCCGGGGCGCCTGGGAGGTGAGGGATCCGGAGGAGGCGGGGGCCCGGCCGCCCGGGGCCGCGCCCGCGGCGGGCGCGAAGGCGGCCACCAGACCGAGGGAGACGGCGGCGATCGTCAGCCGGGCAAGGGGAGTTCGACGCATGAGGCTCGTTCCTGTGCGTGTGCCGGAAGGGAGCTGTGCTCACAGGAAAGTATTGGTCTGGACCAATGGGGTCAAGAGGTTCGGCGGATCCCGCGGCTATACCTGGGGTAAGGGCGTCCGTAAAGGCAAATCATCACTTCGAGTGAAACTTTGGCCCATGCTTGCGGGTGGACACCCACGGTTGTCAGTCTGTAGCTGTCCGTCAACCTGAGGGGAGTGTCCAGTGACGTTCGGTGAGCAGCCCGCCTATCTCCGCGTGGCGAGCGATCTCCGACAGAAGATCGCCAATGGCTCGCTGCCGCCGCACACCCGACTGCCCTCGCAGGCGCGCATCCGCGAGGAGTACGGCGTCTCGGACACGGTCGCGCTGGAGGCCCGCAAGGTGCTGATGGCCGAGGGTCTGGTGGAGGGCCGCTCCGGGTCGGGGACATATGTGCGGGAGCGGCCGGTGCCGCGCCGGATCGCCCGGTCCGGATACCGCCCGCCGTCGGGCGCCAGCCCCTTCCGTCAGGAGCAGGCCGCCGAAGGGGCGCGCGGGACCTGGGAGTCCAGCAGCGAGCAGGAGCCGGCGAGTGCGGGCGTGGCCGCCCGGCTCGGCATCGAGCCGGGGGAGCGCGTGATGCGCACGCGGTACGTCTACCGCGACGGGGGCGAGCCGATGATGCTCTCCACCTCCTGGGAGCCGCTCGCGGTCACCGGCCGGACGCCCGTGATGCTTCCCGAAGAGGGTCCGCTGGGCGGCTGCGGGGTCGTCGAGCGCATGGCCGCGATCGACGTGGTCGTCGACAACGTCGTGGAGGAGGTCGGGGCCCGCCCCGGCCTGGCCGAGGAGCTCGCGGCGCTCGGCGGCGTGCCCGGCCATGTGGTGATGGTCGTCGAGCGGACGTACTACGCCTCGGGCCGGGCGGTCGAGACCGCCGACGTGGTCGTCCCGGCCGACCGCTACCGCGTCGCCTACCACCTGCCGGTGCGCTGACCGACTCACCGAGGGGCGCCCCTCGGCGGCGCCCTTGCTCCGGGGCTCCGTCGTGGTGGCCGCCTCTGGCGGGGCGCCGCTGCGCGGCCGCCGGGTGCGGGGCTGTTTGTGGGTGTCCCGCTCCTGGCCACCGCCCGGAGCCGCTCCTCCCGTCGGCGCGCCGCCCTCCGGGTCGCGGGGCCGCTCGTGGCAGGGGCGCCTCGCTCCTGGCGTCCGGGGGCCGCTCCCTCCGCCGGCGTGCCGCTCTCCGCCGACGGACCGACCACCGGTCATGGGCCGACCGCGACGGCGCTCCTCCCCGGGGGCGGCCGTCCCCTCTCCGCGGCCTCGCATCTTTCCGACCCCTCGCATGAAATCCGGACATCGCCGCCCGCTCCCTCCTGCCCGCGCCGGTCCGTTCGTCACGCTGCGCCAGGGAGCCGGCCGCCCCTCGCCCTCCTCGGAAAACCCGAGGCCGCGCGGCTTTCCCGCCGACGGAGCCGCGCGTTCCCCCGCCCCGCCCCCTCAGAACGCCCCGAGTCGCCCTTTCGTCGGTTCCCGGCCGGATTCGTACCTCTTCGTGAAAACCCGTATCCGCTGTGTAAAGGTCAGGCGTAAGCTCAGGCATATGCGGATTGCGGTTTCCTGGAGATCCTTCGAGACATCCGTACCGGCGGAGGGAGAAGCCCGATGACCGACAGTGGTCCTGTCCTTCCTTGGCTGGTCATACGGCAGGACGACAACGGCAACCGCTACCGCGTCGGCCGGTACGCCACTCAGGACGAGGCCCGGAAGATCGCCGACAGCCTCGACGCCAGCGGACACAAGCAGCTCTACTGGGTGGAGCGCATCGGCCAGCCCGCCCTCTGACCCGCCGGGATACGCTCCCGCCCATGACACAGGACAGCGCGGACCGCGTGATCGTCGTCGCCGGAGCCGTGTACGACCGGGGGCGGCTGCTGGCCGCGCGCCGCAGCGCCCCCGCCGAACTCGCCGGCCGCTGGGAACTGCCCGGCGGCAAGCTGGAGCCGGGGGAGAGCGCCGAGGAGGCCCTCGTCCGGGAGCTGCGGGAAGAGCTCGGCGTCGAGACCGAGGCCGGCGAGCGCATCCCGGGCGAATGGCCCCTGAAGCCCGGCTACGTCCTCCAGGTGTGGACCGCCCGGCTGCTCTCCGGCGAGCCGCGCCCTCTGGAGGACCACGACGAACTGCGCTGGCTCGCACGGTACGAACTCGACTCCGTCGACTGGCTCGACCAGGACCGGCCCGCCGTCGCCGAGGCAGGGCTGCGGCTCCCGGCCGCCCCGGCGGACGGTGTGTGCGGCTGAGAGGCCGGGACGCCGAGGGTCCGGGGGCGCACCCCGGCTCAGGGGCCGGCTCGCACGGCCGGGATCCCGCGCCGCCGCGCGACCTTCCGTACGCCGTTCGTGCCACCATGCGCCCCCGGGTACCATCCCGCGATAGCTCGCCCCGAATATCGGGTATGTGCTGATTAACCCCCTGAAATAGGACGTGGGCCTTCCTGCTGATGCTGGGTTGGGGAAGTGATCGGGCGTGATCGACACCGAAGGCGACTGCGCCGAGTGGAGCTTTCCGGCGGAGGCCAATGCCGTGCGCACCGCCCGCCACGCGGTGCGCGACACGCTCCGGGTCTGGCGGCTGGACTCGGTGATCGGTGATGTCACGGTCCTGCTGGTGAGCGAGCTGGTGACCAATTCACTGCGCTACGCCTCCGGGCCCATCGGGGTGCGGCTGGTCCTGCTCCACGCCGACGGCGACGGCGCCGCCCACCACTCCGGGCTCCTCGTGGAAGTCTCCGATCCGCTTCCGGATCCGCCCACCGAACGTTCCGCCGGACCCGACGACGAGGGCGGCCGCGGCCTCCAGCTCGTGGCCTGTTCCGCTCGCCGTTGGGGGACCCGCAAGGGCAGGACGGGCAAGACAGTGTGGTTCGAGCTGGCTCTGCCTGGTTAGAAGACGGGTGGGACGACGATCAACGGGGGCTCGGCTCGAAATGAACGAGACCACCCTGTGATCGTGAACGTCGTGCCGTCGGGGGCCGTAGTGCTGAATACTGCGGGCATGGCCGGTCCGGTGCG
The DNA here is from genome assembly GCF_055609145.1 of Streptomyces sp. NPDC036822. Lineage (NCBI taxonomy): Bacteria > Bacillati > Actinomycetota > Actinomycetes > Kitasatosporales > Streptomycetaceae > Streptomyces > Streptomyces sp. NPDC036822. Next base: position 24,329 of record NZ_JBVJPY010000023.1, on the reverse strand, counting down.
GTGAGCTGGAGGGGACGGTCGCGTGAGCGAGATACCTGAGTCGGCGAGCGGCGTCGTGTGGCAGAGCAGCCCGCCCGGCTCGATCTATGACTACATCCGGGTCGCCTCCTTCTCGATAGGGCCCGACGGGCTCGTCGACCAGTGGAGCCGACGGGCCGTCGACCTCTTCGGCGTGCCCGCCCAGGAGGCGATGGGCAAGGACCCGGTGGAGGCCTTCATGCCCGCCGGCCTGCGGGAACGCGGTCGGCGCCGGGTCGCGGAGGTCCTCGACGGCAAGGAGTGGACGGGCCTCGTCCCGTTCCGTATCCCCGGCCGGCAGCGCTCCGAGGGAATCGCCGAGATGTACGTCATGCCCAGCGAGACGTCCGCCGGGGAGCGGGCCGCGCTGTGCATCGTCGTCGATGTGCGGGCCCTGCGGCGCATCGAGACGGACCTCGCCGCCTCGCAGGCCATTTTCGGCCAATCGCCTTTCGGTTTCCTCCTGTTCGGTACCGACCTCACCGTGCAGCGCGCCAACCAGCGCTTCGCCACCGTCTTCGGGGGCTCGGCCGACGACCACCGGGGCCGTACCGTCCACGACTACCTCTCACGCCCCGAGGCCGAGCGGATGACCGCCGCCCTCCAACGCGTGCTGGAAACCGGCGAGTCCGTCACCGAACTGCAGATCGTCGGCGCGGCCCCCGGATCCACCGACCGGCGGCACTGGGCCATCAACCTCTACCGCGTCCACAGCGGCACCGGCCGCCCCATCGGCGTCGCCGGGCTCGGCATCGACGTGACCCGTCGGCACAACGCCGCCCGCGAGGCCGCCAACGCCCGCCGCAACCTGGCCCTCCTCAACGAGGCCGGCGCCCGCATCGGCAACTCCCTGGACCTGGAGGCCACGGCCCGCGAACTCCTCGACGTCGCCGTGCCCGGCTTCTGCGACCTTGCCTCCGTCGACCTCTACCAGGGGCTGCTGACCGGCGACGAGGCCCCGCCCGGACGGTGGGGGAGCTCCCACGACGTGGGCTACGGAGCGGGCAGCGCCGAACTGCGGCGGGTCGCCTTCGCCAGCGCCGTCTCCGACACCCCCACCCGGGCTCCGCTGGGGGCGCCCGGGTCCAGCGGCGGCTGTTGCGGCACCGACACCGTCGAGGTCGGATCCGTCCACCGCTACCCCTTCAACTCGCCCTGCGCGGGCGCCCTGCGCACCGGACGCCTGCGGACCATGCCCGGCCAGGAGGGCGGCCTCGTCCAGTCCACCCTCGTCGTGCCGATGGTCGCGCACGACACCGTCGTCGGCCTCGTGCAGTTCTCCCGGACCAAGGGCAGTGAGCCGTTCGGCGAGCGCGACCGGGCCCTCGCCGTCGAACTGGCCGCGCGCGCCGCGGTGTGCATCGACAACGCCCGCCTCTACCGCCGTGAACACGAACGCGCCCTGATCCTCCAGCGCAGCCTGCTCCCGCCCGGCGACCCGGAGGCAGCGGGCCTCGACATCGCCTGCCGCTACCTCCCCGGCACCGCCGCCACCGAGGTCGGCGGCGACTGGTTCGACGTCATCGAACTCCCCGGGCACCGCACCGCCCTGGTCATCGGCGACGTCATGGGCCGCGGTCTGCGCGCCGCCGTCGCCATGGGAGAACTGCGCACCGCCGTGCGCACTCTGGCCCAGCTCGACCTCGAACCCGCCGAGGTCCTCTCGCACCTCGACGAGATCGCCCGCGGCCTGGGCGCCCCGGCCGGCGCCCAGCAGAGCGGCCGCGCCCACAAGGCCCGCGGGCCCGAACTCTCCGAGGTCTACCTCGCGACCTGCGTCTACGCCGTCTACGACCCGGTCACCCGGCGCTGCACCTTCGCCAACGCCGGCCACCTGCCCCCGGTCCTCGTCGAACCCGGCGAGCAGGCGCTCCTGCTGGACGTGCCCCCGGGCATGCCGCTCGGGGTCGGCGGCGAACCCTTCGAGGAGGTGGAGGTCGACATCCCGGAAGGCTCGCTGCTCGCCCTCTACACCGACGGGCTCGTCGAGTCCCGCGACCAGACCCTCGACGACGGCCTCAAGGCCTTCCGCAGCGCGCTCGCCGACCCGGCGCGCCCGCTCGAGGACGTCTGCGACCACGTCCTGACCACGCTGGACACCTCGCACGGCGAGGACGACATCGCGCTCCTCATGGCGCGGATCCAGGGGCTTCCCACCGAGGCGGTCGGCGACTGGCGGCTGCCGAGGGAGCCCCGCTCGGTCGGCCGGGCCCGTGAGCTGGCCCGCGCCCAGCTCACCGCGTGGGACCTCGACGCCCTCGTGGACACCGTCGAGCTGCTCGTCAGCGAGCTGGTCACCAACGCCCTGCGGTACGGCGAGGGCGAGATCAGGCTGCGGCTGCTGCGCGACCGCACCCTGGTCTGCGAGGTCTGGGACGCCGGCCTGGTCCAGCCGAGGCGCCGCCGGGCCCGGGACACCGACGAAGGGGGCCGGGGGCTGCAGCTCGTCGGGCTGCTCAGCGCCGCCTGGGGCTCGCGCCGCACCCCCCGGGGCAAGACGGTGTGGTTCGAACTGCCCCTGCCGGACGGCGACGGAGCGGCCGAGCCGACGGTGGAGCAGCTTCTGAGCATGTTCTGACCGTCCGCGCGGCTCGCGGCAGCCGACGACGCGCCACCCTGGCTCCCGGGCCGGCGCTTCCGCCGTGCCGACCGCCTCACCCGGGGCCGGCGCCCCAGCCGTGCCCGCGCCGGGCCTCCCGCCCGCGGCAGCCGACGACGCGCCCGCAGGCCCCCGCGCGCGGCGGCACGTCAGCCCTTGAGCGCCGCGAGCCGGGCCTCGATCTCCGCGCTGTCGCCCAGCGCGTCGAGCTGCTCGAACTGCGCGTCCAGCGAGGACGCGGCCAGCTCCTGCTTGCCCATCGCCTTCGCCTCCTCGCGGCGCACCTTGTCCTCGAAGCGGCTCAGTTCGCTCGTCGGGTCCAGGACGTCGATGCTCTTCACCGCGTCCATCATCCGGTTCTGCGCCTGGGCGGACGCGGCCCGGGCCACCAGCTCGTCGCGCTTGGCCTTCAGCTCGCCGAGCTTCTTCCCCATCTGGTCCAGGCCGGCCTTGAGCTTCTCCACCACCTCGGTCTGGGAGGCGATCGTCGGCTCGGCCGTCCGCGCCTCCTTCTCCGCCTGCAGCTGGCGGCCCAGCGCCACCTTCGCCAGGTTGTCGAACCTGTCCGCGTCCGCCGTCCGCCCGTCGGCCCGCAGTCCGTCCGCCTTGCGGCTCGCGGCCAGCGCCTTCTCTCCCCACTCCTTCGCCGCGTCGACGTCCTCCTGGTGGTCCTGCTCCATCAGCCGCAGATTGCCGATGGTCGCCGCGACGGCCTCCTCCGCCTCCGCGATGTTGCTCGTGTAGTCGCGGATGAGCTGGTCGAGCATCTTCTGCGGGTCCTCGGCCTGGTCGAGGAGGGCGTTGATGTTGGCCTTCGCCAGCTGGGCGACACGGCCGAGGATCGTCTGCTTGGTCATCTTCCTTCTCCTTGCGCGATGAGGTCGACAGGTCAGAAACGGCCGCCGCCGCCCCGCCGGCCCCGGGTTCCCCCGCCGCCGAAGCTGCCGGGCCCGCCCCCGCTGCCCCCGCCGAAGCCCCCGCCTCCGAGTCCTCCGCCGAAACCCCCGCCGAACCCTCCGCCCCCGCGTCCGCCGCCGAACAGTCCGCCGAGGATGATCCCGCCGAGCACCGCGCCGCCGAGCCCGCCGCCCGCCCCTCCCGGACCGGCGACACCGCCGCCCACCGCGCCGCCCAGGCCGTCCGGGTTCCCGTACGTACGGACGTCCTGCTCGGCCGCGTCCTGGGCCCGTCGCGCCAGCGCGTCCGCCTGCCGGGCCTCCGCCAGCGCGCGCTGCGGATCCTCGGCGGCGGCGAGCGCCTCCGCCTCCTCCAGCCGGCGCTGGGACTCGGCGAGGCGGGTACGGGCCTCGCTGCCCACCGCACCGCGGTGCGTCGTGATGTAGTCGGCGGCCGCGCCGATCGCCGAACGGGCCGTCAGCATCGCCTGGTCCAGGAGCGCCCTCGCACGCCGTGACCCCGACTCCCGCTCCCGCGCGCCCTCCAGCGCCTCGTCGAGCGCCCCGTCGGCCTCCTCGACCCGGCGGAGCGCTTCGATCGGGTCGTAGCGGCCCGCCTCGACCACCCGCCGGACGTCGGCGACCACGGACTCCGCCCGGGCGATACGGCCCCGCAGATCGGCGGTCGAGACGCCCTCGGCCGTGCCCTGGAGCAGGCCCCGGGCGTCGGCGAGGTCGGCCTCCGTCTCGCTCAGCGCCGTCGGCAGCTTCCCGACCGCCTCGGCCAGCTCCCGCGCCCGCCGGTCCACCGCCTCGCTCAGCCGCGCCGCCTGGTCCACGGCGCTCTCCGCGGCCCTGATGTGCACGGCCGCGGCCCCGTTGTCACCCACCTCGACGGCCTCCCGCGCCCGCTCCAGGTTGGCGGTCGCGAACCCCAGGCGGTCCTTGGCCTGCTCGACGCCGCTCGCGACGGGCGAGGCCGCCGACTCGGCGTACCGACCGCGCATCGCGGTCAGCGCCGCCTCCGCCGTGCCGGCCCGCCCGGTCTGCTCGCGGCACGCGGCCTCGACCGCCGCCAGGGCCTCGGGGGCACGGCGCTCCAGGTCCCGCAGCCGGTCGAAGTCCTCGGACTCCCCGTCGAGGCGGGCGTTCGCCTCGCCGCACCGCCGGACGATCTCCTCCAGCAGGGAACGACGGGTCGCGTCGTCCTCCGGGAACGCGTCGTCGAGCTGCTGCCGCAGCCGGAACGCCGCCGTCAGCTCCTGCCGGGCGAAGGCCACCGCCTCGGTGAAGGGAGCGACCGCCTCCTCGCCGAACTGGGCGGCCGCGAAGCCCAGTTCCTCCTGGCTCGTGCGCAGGGCGTCGTCGGTGGCCACCAGGGTCCGCCGCGTCTGGCCGTCGAGGTCGTGGAGCGACGGCGTGGCCGGTTCCTTCGCCCCGCCCGTACTCCCCGCCCAGCCCTGACCGTCCCAGCCGGCCCCGCCCGCGCCGCGTCCGCCCGCCGCTGTCGTACGGGTCGCGGTGCGCCGTCGGCGCCTGGTGTACGCGTACGCCGCGACGGCCCCCGCGCCGCCGACGAGCACGACCGGGAGGATCAGGTCCGCGGTCCAGCCGCTTCCGCCGTCCGCCCCTCCGGGGTCCGCGACGCCAGGGGTGATCGCGGGCGTGGGCACCGGCTGTCCGGCGAGCACGGCGTCGAGGCCGTCCGCCGCGCCGATCGCCGCCCCCGCCCAGTCGTTCTGCCGCAGTGCGGGCTCGACGGCCGTCCGCGCCACGTCGTCGAGCTGAGCCTGGGTGAGACGGGAGTCAGGGTCGGCCGAGTAGCCGTACAGGCGGTCGTGCGTGGCGACCGCGAGCAGGACGTCGTCGACGCCCAGGCCGTTGCGGACCGCGGTGGCGTCGGCCCAGCTCTGGGCCGGGCGGCCGGAGAAGTCGCGTACGTAGACGACGAAGAGCTGCACGCGCCGGTCGTCGTAGAGCCGGTCGAGGGCCTGCGTCACCGCGCTCCGGCGGTCGTCCAGCGCGCCGACGGTGTCGGTGACCTGCCCCTCGCGGGACAGCACGACGGGGTCGTCGGCGCGGGCGCCGGGAACGGCGGGCACGACCAGCCACCACGCCGCCACCAGCACCGCGAGAAGCGCTCGGGTGGCCATTCGCGTCACATGGGGAGGTTATGTCCCGATCTATTCGCCCGCGACCGGGCGGAACCCCGCCCCTTGGGCAGGGCGTCACTGTCAGTGGCCGCCTCTACGGTGGTGAGCAGAGGACAGCGATCTTGGGGGCACGGGTGAGCGGACGTCTACGCGGCTGGTGGCGACGTGGGCGGTGGGTCGTCCTCGGCCTCGTCCTGCTTCTGGTCCTCCCCCCGGCCGGCAGCGCGCTCGTGTTGCGACTGAACTACACGGGAGACCTCCAGCCCGGGACGCAGACGCGGGGCAAGGACGCGATCTGGCTGGGACACGCCTGGGTGGACGGCCGGAAGAAGGACGCCGACCTCGCGGCGTTCGCCGAGCGGATCAAGGGGACGGGGATACGCGACCTCTACGTCCACGCGGGCCCTCTGGAGCACGACGGCACCCTCCCCGCCGACCGCTACCCCCGGGCGAAGTGGCTGATCGAGAACGCGCACCGGACGATGCCGGGCATACGCGTCCAGGCGTGGCTGGGGGACATCCTCGCCACCGAGGGCCCCGAGGGGCTGCGCCTGGAGGACGCCGCGTCCCGGGCCGCGGTGGTCGGCTCGGCCCGGCAGGTCCTGGACGCCGGCTTCGACGGCGTGCACTTCGACCTGGAGCCGCTGCTCTCGGACGACCGGGACTACCTCTCCCTCCTCGACGACCTCGGCGAGCTGACCCGCGCCCGCAACGCCCCGCTCTCCGTCGCCGCCCACCAGATCGACCCGCTGCCCGCCCTGCACTCGGTGAACGGCGCCGTCAGCGGCAGCGAGAAGTGGTGGTCGCAGGAGTTCTTCGGCGAGGTCGCCCGCCGGGTCGACCAGATCGCCGTCATGTCGTACGACACCTGGATGCCGCTGGAGGGGATGTACGGCGGCTACGTCGCCCAGCAGACCAGCCTCGCCCTGGAGGTCACGCCCGAGACCACCGACCTGCTGATGGGCCTGCCCTTCTTCCACGAGGACGACCTCGGTCACCATGAGTCGGCGGAGACCGTCGAGGCCGCGGTCCGCGGCACCCGGCTGGGTCTGGGGCGCACGGACCGCGACCGCGCACGCTTCGGCGTCGCGCTCTACGTCGACTTCGCGGCCCGGGAAGGGGACTGGGCGGCGTACCGCGAGGGCTGGCACTGATCCGCGTCCCGTCCCGGCCCTGATTGGGCCGCACGGGTGGGGTTGCGTCGCCGCCCCGCCGTGTCGCCGACACCGCCCCGGGTCCGTCCTCTTCAGTGGATGGCAATAGGTGTGATCATCGCCCAATGCCATAAAACCGGACGAAGGGGTACAAGTCATGTCCCAGGTCGGCGCCCCTCGCGGGAGGACATGCTCCAGGAGCCCCCGCTCGCGCACGCTCGGTTCCGTCGCCACCCTCACCAGTGCGATGCTCGCCGTCTCCGTGCTGGCGGGATGCAGCTCCGACGACGAGGCCGAGTCCCACCCGGTCGCCGCCCCGGACCACGCGCCCGCCGCCCGCGCCCTGATCGACGACGGCGGGACGCTGCGCTGGGCCGTGGACGCGATGCCGGCCACGCTCAACGCCTTCCAGGCGGATGCCGACGGATCGACCACGCGCATCGCCGGAGCCGTCCTCCCCTCCCTCTACACCCTCGACGGACGAGGCCGGCCGCAGCGCAACCCGGACTATCTGGAGTCGGCGCAGATCGTCGAGACGGAGCCGAAGCAGGTCGTCCTCTACAAACTCAACCAGCAGGCGGTCTGGAGCGACGGCCGCGAGATCGGCGCGCCCGACTTCGTCGCACAGTGGCGCGCGCTGAGCGGCCGCGACACCGCCTACTGGACCGCCCGCAACGCCGGCTACGAGCGGATCGAGAAGATCGAGCGCGGCAAGGACGACCTGGAGGTGCGGGTCACCTACGCCAAGCCGTACGCCGACTGGCAGTCCCTCTTCACCCCTCTCTATCCGAAGGAGGTGATGGGGTCCCCCGACAGCTTCAACGACGGCGCCCGGACCGCCCTCAAGGCGACCGCAGGACCGTTCCTGCTCGGGCCGCTCGACCGGGAGGCCGGCACCGTCACCCTCTCCCGCAACCCCCGCTGGTGGGGTCAGCCGGCCAAGCTGGACAAGCTGGTCCTGCGGGCGGTACCCCGCGCCGACCGGGTCACGGCGATGGCCGCGGGCAACCTCGACCTGGCCGAGATCGACCGGTCCGCCGCCGACCGCATCGCCCTGGCCGGCAAGGACGCCCGGGCCGGCCGCAGCGGCAGCCAGCCGCTTCTGCACGGGCCCGGCGCCGCGATCACCCCGTCGGCGGCCCTGAAGTCCTGGGCACTCGCGCACGGCTCCGACGAGGAGCGGGCCGCGACGGTCCAGGCGGCCCGTGAGAAGAACCGGCAGGCCATCGCGCGGTACGCGACGGAGCAAGGGGCCCTGAGCGTGTTCGAGGTGCGCAAGTCCCTGGAGCCCGTCTACACCCAGCTCTCACTGAACGGCGAGTCGGGCCCGCTCGCCGACGAGCGGGTGCGGCGGGCGGTGGCCCGCGCGATCGACCGCCAGGAGCTGGCCGAATTCGTGCTCAAGCCGTTCGGGCTGCCGGCCCACCCTCCCGGCAGCCATCTCGCCCTCGCCGGACAGGCGGCCTACAAGGACAGCAGCGACGCCCTGGGCGACCAGGACACCGCCGAGGCGCGGGCGCTCCTCGCCGACGCGGGCTGGGTGCCGGGCGGTGCGAACAAGAAGCCCGCGGGGACCAAGGCCGGCAGCGAGGCGGAGAAGAAGGGGACGGCCCCCGCGAAGGCGGACACCGGGACGAAGCCGACGGCGACGAAGCCGGAGGAGAAGAACCCGGAGAAGAAGCGGGAGGAGGCGGCGGTCCCGGTCGAGGGCGTGCGGCCCGCGGCGGGCAGGTCCGGGGCCGCGAAGCCCGGGGACGACGTCGCCTCCGACGACGGCCTCTACATCGTCGGCGACGACAAGCCCGGCGGTACGGCGGCGGCCCCCGCGGACGGCAAGGCGGGCGCGCCCGCGCTCACCGCCACGGGCCCCGGGAGCGGCGTGGACATCCTGGCCCCCGCCCCCGGCGCCGCCCTGCAGAACACGGCCCTGCTCCGCCAGGCCGCCTCCCTCGGCTCCCCCCGGCGCGACACCGGCGCCGGTCTCACGTCCGAGGCCAGGGCCGGACAGTCCGACCGGGCCGCGACCACCGACAAGGGCGTCGCCGGCGCCTACGCCCCGCGCGGCACCGCCGCCCCGGCCGTGCCCGCGGCCGCCGTCCAGCCGCTCGGCAAGGACGGGAAGGCGCTCAGCCTCCGCTTCGTCCTCCCGTCCGGGCCGGGCTCGGAGACGCTCCGGGCGGTCGGCGACAAGATCGTCCAGATGCTCGACGTCGTGGGCATCCGCACCACGGTCACGAAGGTCTCCGACGACAGCTTCTTCAAGGACCACGTCGCCTCCGGCGAGTACGACCTGGCGCTCTACTCCTGGCCGGCGACGGCCTTCCCGGCCACCGACGCCCGGCCCATCTTCGCCAAGCCCGAGCCGGCCTCGGACGGCTCGCTCCTGGTCGAGCAGAACTACTCCCGCGTCGGCACCGACCGCATCGACCAGCTGTTCGACCAGGCGGTGGCCACGCTGAACGAGAAGGAGGCCCGGGAACTGGTCCGCCAGGCCGACGCCCGGATCTGGGCCGCTGCCGGATCGATTCCCCTCTACCAGCGCCCCCAGCTCGTCGCGGCCAGGAACAACGTCGTGAACGCGGGCGCCTGGGGCTTCGCCACACCGCGCTACCAGGACATCGGGTTCAAGAAGCGCGAAACGACCAACGGCGCGGAGCGCAACACCGAGAAATAGAAGAAAGAGCAGGTCACAACCTCAGATGCAGCTCAAGTTCCTTGCCCGCCGGCGACCCCGGCGGGCAGGATCACCTGCGGCCCCTTGACCCGGGCGGTTTGTATCCGCACCTCCGCACCCCCAGTGCACCGGCACCACCAGCGCCTCGGCACCACCGAGCCGCGCATGGGCACCACCGAGCAGTGCAGAACGGCACCACCGAACAGTGCAGAACGGCACCACCGAGGCAACCCAAAACCTCCAGTAGAACCTCTCGAATCCGGTCGGGGAAGCCCCTTGCGCGGCAGCCCCGTACCATAGGACGTAGCCGTGGCGCGTCCGCCCGGCGGGCGTAAGAGGAACTGACGCCGCATCCCACGATCCGAGAGAAGCGCAAGCACCCATGCCCACGCGCCACGACATCCGTAACGTCGCCATCGTCGCCCACGTCGACCATGGCAAGACGACCATCGTCGACGCCATGCTCAAGCAGGCCGGTGCCTTCGCCGCCCACCAGCACCTCGACGACCGCATGATGGACTCGAACGACCTGGAGCGTGAGAAGGGCATCACGATCCTCGCCAAGAACACGGCGGTGAAGTATCACCCCAAGGACGGCGGGGCCCCGATCACGATCAACATCATCGACACCCCCGGCCACGCCGACTTCGGTGGCGAGGTCGAGCGCGGTCTGTCGATGGTCGACGCGGTCGTCCTCCTCGTGGACGCCTCCGAGGGTCCGCTGCCGCAGACCCGCTTCGTGCTGCGCAAGGCGCTCCAGCAGCGCCTGCCCGTCATCCTCTGCATCAACAAGACGGACCGCCCGGACTCCCGGATCGACGAGGTCGTCAACGAGACCTACGACCTGTTCCTCGACCTGGACGCGGACGAGGACCAGATCGAGTTCCCGATCGTCTACGCCTGCGGCCGTGACGGCGTCGCGTCGCTGACCAAGCCGGAGGACGGCACGGTCCCGGCCGACTCCACCAACCTGGAGCCGTTCTTCTCCACGATCCTCGAGCACGTCCCGGCCCCGGTGTACGACGAGGAGGCGCCGCTCCAGGCGCACGTCACCAACCTGGACGCCGACAACTTCCTCGGCCGTATCGCGCTGCTCCGCGTCGAGCAGGGCGAGCTGCGCAAGGGCCAGACGGTCGCGTGGATCAAGCGGGACGGCACCATCTCCAGCGTCCGCATCACCGAGCTGATGATGACCGAGGCGCTCACCCGCAAGCCGGCCGAGGTCGCCGGCCCCGGTGACATCTGCGCCGTCGCCGGCATCCCCGACATCATGATCGGCGAGACCCTGGCCGACCCGGAGAACCCGATCGCGCTGCCGCTGATCACGGTCGACCAGCCGGCGATCTCCATGACCATCGGTACGAACACCTCGCCGCTCGTCGGCCGCGGTGGCACCGGCAAGGGCGCGGACGCCAAGTCCGCGGTGAAGGACCGCAAGGTCACCGCCCGCCAGGTGAAGGACCGTCTGGACCGTGAGCTGATCGGTAACGTCTCGCTCCGCGTCCTCGACACCGAGCGTCCGGACGCCTGGGAGGTCCAGGGCCGTGGTGAGCTGGCGCTCGCCATCCTGGTCGAGCAGATGCGCCGCGAAGGCTTCGAGCTGACCATCGGCAAGCCGCAGGTCGTCACCAAGCTCGTCGACGGCAAGGTCCACGAGCCGGTCGAGCGTCTGACGGTCGACGTCCCCGAGGAGCACATGGGCGCGGTCACGCAGCTCATGGGCGTCCGCAAGGGCCGCATGGACAACATGTCGAACCACGGCTCCGGCTGGGTCCGCATGGAGTTCGTGGTCCCGTCCCGCGGCCTCATCGGCTTCCGTACGGAGTTCCTCACCAACACCCGCGGTACGGGTATCGCGCACTCGATCCACGAGGGCCACGAGCCGTGGTTCGGCACCCTGACGACCCGTAACAACGGCTCGCTCGTCGCCGACCGCGCGGGCGCCGTCACGGGCTTCGCGATGACCAACCTGCAGGAGCGCGGCGTGCTGTTCGTCGACCCCGGCACCGAGGTGTACGAGGGCATGATCGTCGGCGAGAACTCGCGCGCCGACGACATGGACGTCAACATCACCAAGGAGAAGAAGCTCACCAACATGCGCTCCTCCTCGGCGGACTCCTTCGAGGCGATCGTCCCGCCGCGCAAGCTGTCCCTGGAGCAGTCCCTGGAGTTCTGCCGCGACGACGAGTGCGTCGAGGTGACCCCGGAGGCCGTGCGCATCCGCAAGGTCGTTCTGGACCAGAAGGAGCGCGGCCGCACCGCGTCGCGCGCCAAGCACAACTGAGACAGAACTGCGTCTTCCGCTTATAACACGCCGGATGACGCCGTCTCACCGAGAGGCCCGGGCCCCCGCAGACACTGTGGGGGCCCGGGCCTTTCGTCAAGTTGTTTTCGTGGGCGCCCTGTCCGGATATCGGCCGTCGCTCTCCGGAACGTGTGTTAACGGTCCGTTTCGCGGGTGTCTGTCTGTGATCGCTTTGTCCGGATTTCGGGCTCAAGGCCCTTGGTGATGTTGCCAAAACGAGACCGCTTAAGTGTGGTTTACAGCCCTGACGTACTTAATAGTTGGCTCCATCGAGCTCGGGTCAATGGGTCACGCACTGTGGGGAGTGCCGACTCACGAGCACACTCGGGGTACTTGAGTGCATCGCCGTCAGGGGTGTCGGCGAACTCGGAGTACCCCTCTTGTAGTGACTAGTGGACTCATGAGGAGGAACCCATGCGCGGTGCCAAGAGCGCCAAGTGGGTAACGGGCGCGATCGTCGTCGCCCTGGCAGCGACCGCCTGTGGCGGGGGTAAGAGCGACGGCGGCAGTGACGCCAAGGGCGCTGTGGACCCGAACGGGATTTACTCCGTCGAACTGGGCGAGCCGGAGAAGCTTCTCCACACCGGCGACACGATGGAGTCCAACGGCTCCCTCGTCATGTCCGGCCTGTTCTCGACCTTGGTCGACTACAAGGCCGACGGCTCGCTGGAGATGATCAACGCCGAGTCGCTCACCACCACGGACTCGAAGACGTGGACCGTCAAGCTCAAGCCGGGCTGGACCTTCCACGACGGCACCCCGGTGACCTCGAAGTCCTACGTGGACGCGTGGAACTGGAACGCCAACGTCAACAACGCCATGGGCCTTGCCTCCTGGTTCTCCGACATCAAGGGCTTCGAGGCTCTGCACCCGGAGAAGGAAGGCGCCAAGCCGACCGGGGACAAGCTCGCCGGCCTGAAGATCGTCGACGACAACACCTTCGTCGTCGAGCTGAAGAGCGCCGTTCCGGCCTTCGGTCACAAGCTCGCCTACATCCCGTTCGCGCCGCTGCCGGCGTCGTTCTACGCGAACCCGAAGGCCGCCGGCGAGAAGCCGGTCGGCAACGGTCCCTACAAGTTCCAGTCGTGGGACCACAAGAAGCAGATCAAGATCGTTCGTTTCGACGCCTACAAGGGCCCCAACAAGGCCAAGAACGGCGGCGTGACCTTCAAGAACTACACCGGCCTCGAGGCGGCGTACGAGGACCTGAAGTCGGGCAACCTCGACGTCCTGCGTCAGGTCGGTCCGAAGGACCTCCCGGTCTACCACCAGGACCTCGGCGAGCGTGCCGTGGACGCGGACCACTCGGCCATCCAGTCCATCGCGGTCGCGTTCTACGCCGACCAGTGGAAGAAGCCGAAGCCGGTCGACGTCAAGGTCATCCAGGGCCTCTCCATGGCCATCGACCGTGCCACCATCACCAAGACGGTGCTGCAGGGTACGCGTGAGCCGGCGACCGGCTGGGTCGCCAAGGGTGTTCTGGGCTACCAGGAGAACGCCGCGGGCGACGTCACCAAGTTCGACCCGGCCAAGGCCAAGGAGCTCATCAAGGCCGGCGGTGGCGTCCCGAACAACGCCATCACCATCCAGTTCAACGCCGACGGCGGCCACAAGGAATGGGTGGACGCTGTCTGCAACAGCATCACCCAGTCCGTGGGCGTCAAGTGCACCGGCGACAGCAAGCCGGACTTCCAGGCCGACCTGGCTGCTCGCAAGAGCAAGCAGGTCAAGTCGATGTACCGCTCGGCCTGGTCGCTGGACTACCCGATCAACGGCAACTTCCTCAGCGACCTGTTCCGTACGGGCGCTGCGGGCAACCAGGGTGGCTTCTCGAACAAGGAGCTGGACGCCAAGCTCACGGCCGCCGAGAGCGCCCCGACGCTCGACGAGTCCGTGAAGCTGTTCCAGGAGGTCGAGAAGGACCTGGTCGACCTCATGCCGTCGATCCCGCTCTGGTACTACAAGGTCAACGCTGGCTACGGGGAGAAGGTTTCCGGCGTCAAGTACGACCAGGCCGGTGACCCGATCCTGCACGACATCGAGGTCAAGAAGTAACCACCCAGCGTAGTCCGCACGCCGGTGCGGGGCCGACGGCCGTCGGCCCCGCCCGGTGCCTTACGCAGTGGCTGGGGGGCCCTTCCACGGCATCCGCGCACCCGATCAGGGACGCGCGGAGCCGAGGGAGGGCCCGTCCGGCTGCCGCTGTGACATTTCAACGGAGGCATGATGGGGCGCTATGTCGCACGACGACTGCTCCAGATGATCCCGGTCTTCTTCGGGACAACCCTGCTGATCTTCCTCATGGTCTACAGCCTGCCCGGCGACCCCGTGGCGGGTCTGTTCGGTGACAAGGGCGCGGATCCGGCGACCCTGGCGAAGATCAGGCATGAGCTCGGGCTCGACCAGCCGCTGCTCAAGCAGTACTGGGACTACATGACCAACATCATCCTGCACTTCGACTTCGGCAACCAGATCCGCAACGGTCGCCCGGTCACCGAGGTGCTGGGTGACGCGTTCCCCATCACGCTGCAACTCGCGGCCCTGGCCTTCGCGTTCGAGCTCATCTTCGGCATCGGTCTCGGCGTCATCGCCGGTCTCCGCGCCGGCCGCCTGGCGGACAACGCGGTGCTGATCTTCACCCTGCTGATCATCTCGATCCCGGTCTTCGTCCTCGGCTTCATCATCAAGATGGTCTTCGCCTTCCAGCTCGACTGGATCGCGCCGAACGTCAGCACCGAGCAGAAGTGGTCCGAGCTGATCGCCCCCGCCATCGTGCTCGGCGGTCTGTCCCTCGCCTACGTCGCCCGGCTCACCCGGACCTCCATGGCGGAGAACCTGCGCGCCGACTACATGCGTACGGCCATCGCCAAGGGTCTGCCGAGGCGCCGGGTCATCGGTGTCCACCTGATGCGCAACTCGATGATCCCCGTCGTCACCTTCCTGGGCACCGACATCGGCGCCCTGATGGGCGGCGCGGTCGTCACCGAGGGCATCTTCAACGTCAAGGGCGTCGGCGGTCTCATCTACGAGTCGATCACCCGGCGTGAGGGCACCACCATCGTCGGCCTCGTCACCATCCTGGTGCTGGTCTACCTCGCCACCAGCCTGCTCATCGACCTGCTGTACGCGGTCCTGGACCCGAGGATCCGTTATGCCTGACGTGACCAAGACCGCAGCCACGGCCGTCGAGGACGCCATCGCACCTCCCTCCGCGGCGGAGCCGGCCCCGCAACCGAAGACGGAGAAGGCGCGCTCGCTCTGGGGTGACGCCTGGGCGGACCTGCGTCGCAACCCGTACTTCATCGTGTCGTCGGTGCTGATCCTCTTCCTGCTGCTGATCGCCGCCGTGCCCTCGCTGTTCACCAGCGCCTCGCCCACCGCGGGCGACCTCGTGCACCACTACCTGGGCCAGCCCGAGCTCAGCAAGATCGGTTCCGATGGCTGGCTGGGATACGACGGTCAGGGACGCTCGGTATACGCCCGAGTGATCCACGGGACCCGTGCGTCGGTCATCGTCGGCATAGCCGTCACGCTGATCGTCACGATCATCGGCAGCATCATGGGCATGATCGCCGGCTACTTCGGCGGCCTGACCGACGCGATCCTGTCCCGGGTCACCGACATCTTCTTCGGTATCCCGTTCCTCCTCGGCGCCATGGTCGTCCTGCAGTCCTTCACCGAGCGCACGATCTGGGTGGTCGTCTTCGCCCTGGCGTTCCTCGGCTGGACCCAGATCACCCGCGTCATGCGCGGCGCCGTGATCACGGTCAAGCAGGCGGACTACGTCCACGCCGCCAAGGCCCTCGGCGCCGGCACGATCCGGATCCTCTTCCGGCACATCCTGCCCAACGCCATGGCTCCGGTGATCGTCGTCGCGACCATCGCGCTCGGCGGCTACATCTCGGCCGAGGCGACCCTGTCCTACCTTGGCCTCGGCCTCTCGTCGCCCATCGTCTCCTGGGGCGTCGACGTTTCCGCCGGTGTCCAGCAGATCCGAGTGGCGCAGCACATCCTGCTGTGGCCCTCGATCATGCTCAGCATCACCGTTCTGGCGTTCATCATGCTCGGCGAAGCCGTCCGCAACGCCCTCGACCCCAAGCTGCGCTGAGGAGGGCGTAAAACGTGACGACCATCGACAAGACGGCGACCGTTCCGGCGCCGCGAGACGGCGACGACCACAACGGGCCCCTGCTCGAAGTCCGCGACCTGCACGTGGAGTTCCACACCCGAGACGGTGTGGCCAAGGCGGTCAACGGTGTCAACTACTCCGTGGACGCGGGCGAGACGCTCGCCGTGCTCGGCGAGTCCGGCTCCGGCAAGTCCGTCACCGCGCAGGCCATCATGGGCATCCTCGACATGCCGCCCGGCCGGATCCCGCAGGGCGAGATCCTGTTCCGCGGCGAGGACATGCTGAAGATGTCCTACGAGGAGCGCCGGCGGATCCGCGGCCGGAAGATCGCCATGATCTTCCAGGACGCGCTGTCCTCCCTCAACCCGGTCCTCAACGTCGGCTACCAGCTCGGCGAGATGTTCCGGGTGCACCACGGCCTCTCCAAGAAGGAGGCCAAGGCCAAGGCCGTCGAGCTGATGGACCGGGTCAAGATCCCCGCCGCCGCGGCGCGGGTGAACGACTACCCCCACCAGTTCTCCGGCGGTATGCGCCAGCGCATCATGATCGCGATGGCGCTCGCCCTGGAGCCCGACCTGATCATCGCGGACGAGCCCACCACGGCGCTCGACGTGACCGTCCAGGCCCAGGTCATGGACCTCCTCGCGGAGCTCCAGCGGGAATACAACATGGGCCTGATCCTGATCACCCACGACCTCGGCGTCGTCGCCGACGTCGCGGACAAGATCGCGGTCATGTACGCGGGCCGGATCGTCGAGACCGCCCCGGTCCACGAGCTGTACAAGCGCCCCGCCCACCCGTACACCCGGGGCCTGCTCGACTCGATCCCGCGCCTGGACCAGAAGGGCCAGGAGCTCTACGCGATCAAGGGCCTGCCGCCCAACCTGCTCCGCGTGCCCACCGGCTGCGCCTTCAACCCGCGCTGCCCCAAGGCCGACGACATCTGCCGCACCGAGATCCCGGCCCTCGCGCCGGTCTCCGAGCGGGACGGCACGGAGCTGCCCGGCCGCGGCAGCGCCTGCCACTTCTGGAAGGAGACGATCCATGGCTGAGCTCGGCAAGAAGGACGAAGCCGTGGACGCGACCCCGAACGTCACCGACGTGGAGACGGTCGACGCGGCCACCGAGGCGGAGGCCGTAGCCGCCATCGAGGCACCGGTCGAGCGCGGGGAGCCGATCCTCCAGGTGCGCAACCTGGTCAAGCACTTCCCGCTGACCCAGGGCATCCTCTTCAAGAAGCAGGTCGGCGCGGTCAAGGCCGTGGACGGGGTCTCCTTCGACCTCTACCAGGGCGAGACCCTCGGCATCGTCGGCGAGTCCGGCTGTGGCAAGTCCACCGTCGCCAAGCTGCTGATGAACCTCGAGCGGGCCACCGCGGGCGAGGTCTTCTACAAGGGCCAGGACATCACCCGGCTGTCCGGCCGCGCGCTGAAGGCCGTGCGCCGGAACATCCAGATGGTGTTCCAGGACCCGTACACCTCGCTCAACCCGCGCATGACCGTGGGTGACATCATCGGCGAGCCCTTCGACATCCACCCCGAGGTGGCCCCGAAGGGCGACCGGCGCCGCAAGGTGCAGGAGCTGCTCGATGTGGTCGGTCTGAACCCCGAGTACATCAACCGCTACCCGCACCAGTTCTCCGGCGGCCAGCGCCAGCGCATCGGCATCGCCCGCGGCCTCGCGCTCAACCCGGAGATCATCATCTGCGACGAGCCGGTCTCGGCCCTGGACGTCTCCGTCCAGGCGCAGGTCATCAACCTGATGGAGAAGCTGCAGGACGAGTTCAACCTGTCCTACGTCTTCATCGCGCACGACCTGTCGATCGTCCGGCACATCTCCGACCGGGTCGGCGTGATGTACCTCGGCAAGATGGCCGAGATCGGTACGGACACGCAGATCTACGACCACCCGACGCACCCCTACACCCAGGCGCTGCTGTCGGCGGTCCCCGTCCCGGACCCGGAGGCCCGCGCCCACCGCGAGCGGATCATCCTCACCGGTGACGTCCCCTCGCCGGCCAACCCGCCGTCGGGCTGCCGCTTCCGCACCCGCTGCTGGAAGGCGGAGGAGAAGTGCTCCGTCGAGGTGCCGCTCCTCGCGGTCCCCGAGCGCTTCCAGGGCCAGGACACCCCGGCGGCGCACGAGTCCGCGTGCCACTTCGCCGAGGAGAAGGCGATCCTGGTCAGCTGACCAGGGCGGCCTGAGCCGATCAGGTGACAGCGAGCCCCCGGTGCCCTTCACGGCGCCGGGGGCTCGCCGTGTTCGTACGGACGCGATAGACGTGCATAGGGGCGCAAATGGGGTGATATTGGGGCCTACGTGAGACCCAGGACATTCAGGAGGCACCTCATGCGCGGAGCCACGCACGCCAAGTGGGCCGCACTGGCCGCGGCCGTCGCCCTCGCGGCGACAGCCTGCGGCGGCGGAAGCGACAGCGGCGGCAGTGGCGCCGACGGGACCGTGAGCTCCTCGTGGGGAGACCCGCAGAACCCGCTCGAACCCGCCAACACCAACGAGGTGCAGGGCGGCAAGGTCCTCAACATGATCTTCCGCGGGCTCAAGAAGTACGACCCGAAGACCGGCGAGGCCCAGGACATGCTCGCCCAGAAGATCGAGACGACCGACTCCACCAACTTCACCATCACGGTCAAGGACGGCTGGACCTTCTCCAACGGCGAGAAGGTCACCGCCAAGTCCTTCGTCGACGCCTGGAACTACGGCGCCCACCTGAAGAACAACCAGAAGAACGCCTACTTCTTCGGCTACATCGAGGGCTACGAGCAGGTCCACCCTGAGAAGGGGCAGCCGACGGCCGAGACCATGTCCGGCCTGAAGGTCGTGAACGGCCAGACGTTCACGGTGAAGCTCACCCAGAAGTTCTCCACCTTCCCCGAGACCCTCGGCTACGCCGCCTTCGCCCCGCTGCCCCAGGCGTTCTACACCGACCACGACGCCTGGCTCGCCAAGCCCGTCGGCAACGGCCCGTACACCGTCGACTCGTACTCCAAGGGCTCGCAGATGGCCCTCAAGCGGTGGGACGCCTACCCCGGCACCGACAAGGCGCAGAACGGCGGCGTGACCCTCAAGGTCTACACCGACAACAACACCGCCTACACCGACCTGACGGCCGGGAACCTCGACCTCGTCGACGACGTGCCCGCCTCCCAGCTCAAGAACGTCCAGGCCGACCTGGGCGACCGCTACATCAACGTCCCCGCCGGCATCATCCAGACGCTGTCCATCCCGTTCTACGACCCCGCCTGGAACAAGCCCGGCCAGGAGAAGCTCCGCCAGGGCATCTCCCGGGCCATCAACCGGCAGCAGATCACCGACACCATCTTCCAGAAGACCCGCACCCCGGCCGTCGACTGGACCTCCCCGGTCCTCGGCGAGGACGGCGGCTACAAGAACATCTGCGGCGACCTCTGCGTGTACGACGCCGCGGCGGCGAAGCAGCTCGTCGCCGAGGGCGGCGGCATCCCCGGCGGCACGATGAAGATCTCGTACAACGCCGACACCGGCTCCCACAAGGAGTGGGTGGACGCCGTCTGCAACTCCATCAACAACGCGCTGGGCAACAACCGGGCCTGCGTCGGCAACCCCGTCGGCACCTTCGCCGACTACCGCAACCAGGTCACCACCCAGAAGCTCAAGGGCCCCTTCCGCGCGGGCTGGCAGATGGACTACCCGCTCATCCAGAACTTCCTCCAGCCGATGTACTACACCAACGCCTCCTCCAACGACGGCAAGTACACGAGCCCGGAGTTCGACAAGCTCGTCGACCAGGCCAACGCCGAAACCGACACCGCGAAGGCCGTCCAGCTGTTCCAGCAGGCCGAGGAGGTCCTCCGCGACGACATGGGCGCGATCCCGCTCTGGTACCAGAACGGCAGCGCTGGCTACTCGGAACGGATCTCCAACGTCGCGCTCGACCCGTTCAGCGTGCCCGTCTACAACGAGATCAAGGTCAACTGACGCAAGGGCAGCGGCGTACGGCCCGGCGACTTCCCCCACGCCGGGCCGTACGCCTTCCCCCCACCCCCCGGAGCCCCCCATGGGTCGTTATGTGATCCGGCGTCTGCTGCAGATGATCCCGGTCTTCTTCGGCGCCACCCTGCTGATCTTCCTGATGGTCAACGTGATGGGCGACCCCATCGCCGGACTCTGCGGCGACCGCGCCTGCGACCCGGCCACCGCCGCCCAGCTGCGGGCGGAGTTCGGCCTCGACAAGCCGGTCGTCCAGCAATACCTGACCTACATGGGCAACGTCTTCACCGGCGACTTCGGCACCGCCTTCAACGGCCAGCCGGTCACCGAGCTGATGGCCAACGCCTTCCCGATCACCATCCGCCTCACCCTCGTCGCCATCGTCTTCGAGATCCTCATCGGCATCACCCTCGGAGTCCTCACCGGCCTGCGCCGCGGCCGCCCCGTCGACACCGGCGTGCTGCTGCTGACCCTCGTCGTCATCTCCGTGCCGACCTTCGTCACCGGCCTCCTCCTCCAGCTCCTCCTCGGCGTCAAATGGGGCTGGATCAAGCCGGCCGTCTCCCCCGAGGCCCCCCTCGGCGAACTCATCGTCCCCGGCCTCGTCCTCGCCTCCGTCTCGCTCGCCTACGTCACCCGGCTCACCCGGACCTCCATCGCCGAGAACAAGCGCGCCGACTACGTCCGCACCGCCGTCGCCAAGGGCCTGCCGCGCCGCCGGGTCGTCACCCGCCACCTGCTGCGCAACTCGCTCATCCCCGTGGTCACCTTCATCGGCACCGACATCGGCGCCCTCATGGGCGGAGCCATCGTCACCGAACGGATCTTCAACATCCACGGCGTCGGCTACCAGCTCTACCAGGGCATCGTCCGCCAGAACACCCAGACCGTCGTCGGCTTCGTGACCGTCCTCGTCCTGGTGTTCCTGCTGGCCAACCTGCTCGTCGACCTCCTGTACGCCGTCCTTGACCCGAGGATCCGCTATGCCTGAGTCATCCGAGCAACCCGAGCCGAACGAGCCGTACGACCACGGCCGCGCGATCGCCCACACCGGCGCCGGCGGCGGGACGGACCTCGCCATGGACGAGGCCGAGACCCTGGAACGCGGCCCCTCGGCCGCCACCGAGGGACAGGCACCGAAAGACCCCCAGGGCAGACCGCGCTCCCTGTGGTCCGACGCCTGGCTCGACCTGCGCCGCAACCCCGTCTTCATCCTCTCCGCCCTGGTGATCCTCTTCCTCGTCGTCATCTCCATCTGGCCGTCCCTCATCACCTCGGGCGACCCCCTCGACTGCGATCTGGCCAAGGCCCAGGAAGGCTCGCAGCCCGGACACCCCTTCGGCTTCAACGGCCAGGGCTGCGACGTCTACACCCGCACCGTCTACGGCGCCCGGACCTCCGTCAGCGTCGGCGTCCTCGCCACCCTCGGCGTCGCCCTCCTCGGCTCCGTCCTCGGCGGCCTGGCCGGCTTCTTCGGCGGGTTCTGGGACGCGATCCTCTCCCGGCTCACCGACGTCTTCTTCGCCATCCCGGTCGTCCTCGGCGGCCTCGTCCTGCTGTCCGTCGTCACCAGCAACACCGTCTGGCCCGTCATCGGCTTCATGGTGCTCCTCGGCTGGCCACAGCTCTCCCGGATCGCCCGGGGCTCCGTGATCACCTCCAAGCAGAACGACTACGTCCAGGCGGCCCGCGCGCTCGGCGCCTCCAACTCCCGCATGCTGCTCCGCCACATCGCGCCCAACGCCCTCGCGCCCGTCATCGTCGTCGCCACCATCGCGCTGGGCACGTACATCTCACTGGAGGCGACCCTGTCCTTCCTCGGCGTCGGCCTCAAACCGCCGACCGTCTCCTGGGGCATCGACATCTCCTCCGCCTCCCAGTACATCCGCAACGCCCCGCACATGCTGCTCTGGCCGGCGGGAGCGCTGGCCATCACCGTGCTGGCGTTCATCATGCTCGGCGACGCGGTGCGCGACGCCCTCGACCCCAAGCTGAGGTAGGCGCCCATGCTGCTCGAAGTCCGCGACCTGCACGTGGAGTTCCACACCCGGGACGGAGTGGCCAAGGCGGTCAACGGCGTCGACTACTCCGTGGACGCGGGCGAGACGCTCGCCGTGCTCGGCGAGTCCGGCTCCGGCAAGTCCGTCACCGCGCAGGCCGTCATGGGAATCCTCGACGTCCCGCCGGGAAAGATCACCAGCGGCGAGATCCTCTTCCAGGGCCAGGACCTGCTCACGCTCAAGGAGGAGGAGCGGCGCAAGGTCCGCGGAGCCAAGATGGCCATGATCTTCCAGGACGCGCTCTCCTCCCTCAACCCCGTGATCAGCGTCGGCGACCAGCTGGGGGAGATGTTCCAGGTCCACCGGGGCATGTCGCGAAAGGACTCCCGCGCCAAGGCCGTCGAGCTGATGGACCGGGTCCGCATCCCCGCCGCGAAGGAGAGGGTCGGCCAGTACCCGCACCAGTTCTCCGGCGGCATGCGCCAGCGCATCATGATCGCGATGGCCCTCGCCCTCGAACCCGAACTCATCATCGCCGACGAGCCCACCACCGCCCTCGACGTCACCGTCCAGGCCCAGGTCATGGACCTCCTCGCCGAGCTCCAGCGCGAACTCCACATGGGCCTCATCCTCATCACCCACGACCTCGGGGTCGTCGCCGACGTCGCCGACAAGATCGCCGTCATGTACGCCGGCCGCATCGTCGAACACGCCCCCGTCCACGAGATCTACAAGGCACCCGCCCACCCCTACACCAAAGGGCTGCTCGAATCGATTCCGCGCCTCGACCAGAAGGGCTCGGAACTCTTCGCCATCAAGGGCCTGCCGCCCAACCTCCTCGCCATCCCGCCCGGCTGCGCCTTCAACCCGCGCTGCCCCCTGGCCCGCGACCGGTGCCGCACCGACGTGCCACCGCTCTACGCCGTGACCGAGTCCCCGGTGCCGCGCACGAGCGCCTGCCACTACTGGAAGGAATGCCTCCATGGCTGAGGTGCGGGGCGAGGCGATCCTCCAGGTCCGGGACCTGCACAAGCACTACCCGCTGACCCGGGGCATCGTCATCAAGAAACAGGTCGGCGCCGTCAAGGCCGTCGACGGGGTCTCCTTCGACCTCAAGGCGGGCGAGACCCTCGGCATCGTCGGCGAGTCCGGCTGCGGCAAGTCCACCGTGGCCAAGATGCTCGTCAACCTCGAACGCCCGACGTCCGGATCCATCGCCTACAAGGGCGAGGACATCACCACCATGTCCGCCAAGGCCCTGCGCGCGGTCCGCCGCAACATCCAGATGGTCTTCCAGGACCCGTACACCTCGCTCAACCCCCGCATGACCGTCGGCGACATCATCGGGGAACCGTACGAGATCCACCCCGAGGTCGCCCCCAAGGGCTCGCGGCGCAAGAAGGTCCAGGACCTCCTCGACGTCGTGGGCCTCAACCCCGAATACATCAACCGCTATCCGCACCAGTTCTCCGGCGGCCAACGGCAGCGCATCGGCATCGCCCGCGGCCTCGCGCTCCAACCCGAGATCATCGTCGCCGACGAACCCGTCTCGGCGCTCGACGTCTCCGTCCAGGCCCAGGTCGTCAACCTCCTGGACCGGCTCCAGACCGAATTCTCCCTGTCGTACGTCTTCATCGCCCACGACCTGTCGATCGTGCGCCACATCTCCGACCGCGTCGGCGTCATGTACCTCGGCCGGATCGTCGAGATCGGCACCGACACCGAGATCTACGACCACCCCACCCACCCCTACACCCAGGCCCTGCTCTCCGCCGTCCCCGTCCCCGACCCCGAGGCCCGCGCCCACCGCGAACGCATCATCCTCACCGGCGACGTACCCTCCCCGGCCAACATCCCGTCCGGCTGCCGCTTCCGCACCCGCTGCTGGAAAGCACAGGAACGCTGCGCCCTGGAAGTCCCGGCGCTGGCGGTACCAGCGGTCTTCCGCCTGACGGACTCCCCGGCCGCGCACGACTCGGCCTGCCACTTCGCGGAGGAGAAGCACGTCGTGCCGACGGAGGACGACCAGGAGTAGACGAGACACCGTCAGCACCCTTAACGCGGCGGCAACTCCACCGACCCCGCTCCGATATACGGACACGGCACCCTCGACAACGTACGGCCGTGCGGGTGCCGTAGGCCGCCCCGGACGCACACGCGTCCGGGGCGGCCTTCCCTTTTTTGGGGGCTCGGTTCGCCTCCGGGCGCTTTGTGCGGGTGTCGACGGTCGATCGTGCTCGGCCGCTCGTTCCTCGCTGCCTGTGCGCGTTCTCCCTTTCGACACCCGCGCGCCCTTCGGCTCACTCGCCCCCTTTCCCTGGCTCGGTTCGCCTCCGGGCGCTTTGTGCGGGTGTCGACGGTCGATCGTGCTCGGCCGCTCGTTCCTCGCGGCCTGTGCGCGTTCTCCCTTTCGA
>NZ_JBVJPY010000022.1:0-97864 GCF_055609145.1 Streptomyces sp. NPDC036822 | reverse complement strand
CATCGGCCTCACCGACCACCAGATCGACACCATGTTCTGGGACAACCCCCGCGCAGCCATCCAACACACCGTCACCAACCGCTGAATCGAGGCGATGTCGAGATGGAGTCCTTGAACGGCCGGAGTGGAGGGTGTGCTCTCCATGTCGTCTGAGCGCCTTGTGGTCTTCCTCGCCGGAGGGCGGGCGACCCGCCTGCGGGGCCACGCCGCGGACACTCCCAAGGCGTTGCAGCGTGTCGCCGGTGTGCCGCTGCTCGACCATCTGATCGGGGAGGCGACGCGCCTCGGCTTCGGGCGGTTCCACCTCGCCCTCGACCATCTGTACGAGCCCATCGTCGAGCACCTCGCCCATCAGGGCGTGCCCTTCACCTGGTCCCTCGATGACGTCCCCGGCGGTGCCGGGACGGCCGGAGCGCTGAGGTCCGCGCGGGACCACCTCGCCGACGAGTTCGTGGTGTGGCTCGCCGACACCCTTCCTCCCGCGGAGCTGACCGGGCCCGTGCTCCCGGCGCCCGCCGCGCCGGCCGTCGCACGGATGGCCGTCTCGGCGCAGGTCCCGGACGTGGTGCCGAACGCCGTCGTCGCCGACGGCCGCGTCGTCGGCTACGACAAGCACGCGGCCGCCGGGGCGACACACGTGGACGCCGGGCTCTACGCGCTCACGCGCGAGGTCCTCGACCACGTATCCCCCGGGCGCTGCGAACTGGAGCAGCTGTGGCCGGTGCTCGCCCGGCGCGGCCTTGTGGAGGCCGAGGTGGTGGACGGCCGGTTCCTCGACATCGGGACGCCCGACCGGCTCGCCGCGGCCGACCGAACGTGGGGGGCGGTGAAGCCCGGTGCGTAGCCACTCCGACCCGGCCACCGTCCGTGGCGCCCGGGGGTACGTCGACGACCTGTCGCTGGCCCTCGACCGGCTCGACACGGAGCAGCTCGACGGTGCCATCGAGATGGTCGCCTCACGGATCCGCGGCGGGCGCGGCGTCTTCGTCGTCGGCAACGGCGGCAGCTCGTCCGTGGCCGACCACATGGCGTGCGACTGGCAGGCCGCCGCCTGGTACGCCGGCCATCGCACCCGGGAGATCAGCTCACTGACCGAGAACACGGCGCGGATTACGGCCATCGCCAACGACTTCAGCTACGAGGCCATCTTCGAGCAGCAACTGACCGAGCGCTGCCAGCCGGGAGACCTGCTGGTGTGCCTGTCGGTCAGCGGCGCCTCCCCGAACGTGCTGCGTGCCGCGTCGGCCGCGCGGGAGCGGGGGGTCGCGGTGCTCAGCCTCGTAGGACAGCTCAGTCCCCTGTCCGAGCTGAGCGACATGGCGGTGCATCTGGACGTCCACGGGGACTACGGACTGACCGAGGACCTTCAGTCCCTCTTCACCCACATGGTCGCCCGGTCCGTCCGCAAGGTGGGCACCCACCGTGTGTCGGCTCCCGCGCGCGGGCTCGTCTGATGGGCGCGGCCACGCGCCCCGTCGGGGCGCGCGCACGCAGGCCACGCGCCGTCCTCTTCGACGTCGGCATGACGCTCGTGCACCCCGACGGCGGCGTGATCGCCCACGAGCTCGACGCCCGGGGTGTCCCGGGCGTGACGGCGGCCGACGCGGTGGCGGCCCTGCAGATGGCCTGCGACGCGTCCCACATGCGGCTGCCCGCGGGCCAGGACGCGATCGGCCGGACCGGACTCGCCTTCGCCGGCGCGCTCGGACTCCCACCCGCGCCCACCGTGGAGGCGTTGCGCACGTGTCTGGTGGAACGTGATCTGTACCGCGAGCTCGACCCCGGCGCCGCGCCCGCTCTTGAGGCCCTGCGGGACCTCGGCATCCGGCTCGCCGTCGTCTCGAACTCCGACGGCACGCTCCTGGAAGAGCTCGACCGCTGGTCGCTCCGCGGCTACTTCGACGTCGTCGTCGACTCGACCGTGGCCGGAGTGGAGAAGCCCGACCCCGGCATCTTCCGCATCGCGGTCGACCGGCTGGGGCTGGACGCGGAGGACTGCTGGTACGTCGGCGACCACGTGGTCAACGATGTGGTCGGGGGCATGGCGGCGGGAATCGGCGAGATCGTCCTCTACGACCGGTTCGAGCTGTACCGGCACATTCCCGGCGTCCACCGGATCGCCGAGCTGCCGGGCCTCGTGACCCTGGCGAAGGAGGCGCTGTCCGGGGCCGCGCCCGGCGAGCGCCCGACCGCACCTCGGCTCGGCGCCCTGTCGTAGGACTGGGGCGAAGGCCGGCACCCGAGGTGCCGGCCGCCGCCCTCTGGACGGAGGTGCCGCCGCGCGGTGGACGCCGCCGGGGCCGTCACAAGGAGGCGAGCACCTCGGCCGTGCGGCGCACCATCACGGGCAGGCTGAAGTTCTCCCGTACATGCGCGTGCCCCGCGTCCGCGTAGGCCTGACGAAGGCCGGGATCGCCGAGCATCCGGTCGAGGGCGGCGGCCAGCGACCGCGCGTCGCGCGCCTCGACCTGGAGGGCCACGTCCGGGCGGGTCACGATCTCGTCGATGCCCTTCACGCGCGTGGTCACTACCGCCCGGCGCGCCGCCATCCCCTCGAGGACGGCCAGTCCAAGGCCCTCCTCGTGACTGGGCTGCGCCACGAGGTCGGCGGCCGAGAACAGCGCCGGGACCTGGTCCGCCACCACGGTCGCGTCGAAGGAGACCAGGTCGTCGCAGCCGAGTCGCCCGGCGAGGGACCTCAGGCCGTCGGCGTACT
Source organism: Streptomyces sp. NPDC036822 (assembly GCF_055609145.1). NCBI lineage: Bacteria > Bacillati > Actinomycetota > Actinomycetes > Kitasatosporales > Streptomycetaceae > Streptomyces > Streptomyces sp. NPDC036822. Next base: position 95,148 of record NZ_JBVJPY010000022.1, on the reverse strand, counting down.
CCTGGGACGCCGAACTGACCGTTCCGGCGATGACGAGCCGCAGCCGTCGCTCGTGGGGGCGGAGGGCGCCGAACGCCTCGATGAGCTCCCTCATGCCCTTGCGTTCCTTGAGGCGGCCGACGCACGCGATCATCAGGTCGCGCTCGCCCACGTCGTACCGGGCCCGCCACGCGGCCGTCGTGTGCGCGTCGGTCTCCGGCATCGGCACCCCGTGGTGGATCAGGTGCACCACCTCGGCAGGTCCGTGGGCGCGCGCCCGTTCCGCGTAGAACCGCGAGCCGGCGAGTACGGCGTCCGGGCGCAGGTCGCCGTAGACCACCGCCATGCGTCCGTCGCCGAACGGCTCGTCCTGAGGGGCGTGTTCGTGGAAGGCGGCCGCCCAGGCGAGTCCCGGCGTCGAGCGGCGGATCATCGCCGCCTGGAAGGCGGCGTCGAGGCTGTTGGAGACCAGGACGTCCGGCCGGAAGTCGTCCACCTGGGCCTTGAGTTCGGTGGCGAGCGAGAACGCCATCTCCTCCCACGGGAGCTTCTGGCGGTCGAACAGCCGGTCGCGGTACCGCCAGAGCCGGACCAGCCGGTAGGGCCGGGGCTTGGGGTCCGCCGCACCCGGCTCCATGCCGTGCGGGGTGTCGGTCAGCACCATGACCTGGTGGCCCGACGCCGTCAGCCCTTCGGCCAGGTTCAGGGCGTAGGTCTCGGCGCCGCCGATGACCGGGTCGAAGCTCGATGTCAGGAGTGCCACGCGCATACGGATCATCTTTCGTGGGTCGCGTCGGAACGGTCCGTGGGGGCCGCTTCGACCGCGCAGGCCGGTGCCCGTGCGGTCGCGGCCCGGCGGGGGTCACCCGCCGCCGGCGCTCGCCTCGCCGAAGAGCACGGCGTCCTCGAAGACGCCGCGCGGCAGGCGGGTGCCCGGCATCGTGACGGCGCGCCGCACCAGCGCCCCTTCCTCCAGGGTGGTCCCGGCCCCCAGGACGGCGGGGCCTTCGACACGGCTGCCGGCGGTCACCCGGACGCCCGGACCGAGGAGGACCCGCCCGGTGACTGTCCCCTCCACCGGGGGATGGCCGCCCTGGCACCAGAGGTCCGCGCCGGGGCCCGCCGCCGACCCGCCGTGACAGGGACGGGCCACGCGGTCCAGCCGGTCCGTGCCGAGCAGGTGCAGCGACGACGCCAGCAGGGCCTCGGGGACGCCGACGTCACTCCAGTACGCCGACGTCCCGACCGCCGCCACGGGCATGCCCCGGCGCAGCAGCTCGGGCACCAGATGCCGGTCGAAGTCGAGGTCCGGGGCCGTGCCCCGCAGCGCGGACAGCACGGCGAGAGCGTCGGGCGAGAGGACGTACATGCCCGTACTGATCATGCCGGAGGCCAGACGGCGGGAGGCGTCGCGGACCATGTCGGTGATCCGGCCCCCGGCGTCGACGTCGACCTGCCCGAACGGCCGGGGATCGTCGACGACCTGGGTCACCACGGTCATCGCCGCACCGCGCCGTCGATGCTCCCGGAGCACGTCGCCGAAGCCGACTGTGGTGCAGGCGTCGCCGCTGACCACCACGACGGCATCGGCCCCGGCGAGCCGGTCGAGGACCGCCACCAGGCCACCGGCCGGACCCGTCAGGCGGTCCTCCGTCACGGAGGAGAGCCGGACCCCGTCGACCGGCTCCGTGCGCGTCCAGGCCTCGACGGCCGGTGCCAGATGGTGCAGGTTGAGGACCACCCGCGTGATGCCGCTCGCGGCCAGGTCCTCGGTGATCCACTCGACCAGCGGGCGGTTGAGCACCGGCACCAACGGCTTGGGCAGGGTGGCCGTGATGCCGCCCAGGCGCGTGCCGCGACCGGCGGCCAGGACCACACCGCGAACGTCGCCGGCGACCGGCCGCGGGACCGTCATCGGCCCGCCCGCGACGCCCACAGACCGGCCGCCGCCCGGCGCACCGCCTCCCGGGACGATGCCCGCGGGCGCCAGCCGGCGGCGGTCAGCCGCGCGGTGTCGGGCAGCACCGTCCCCGCGTCGCCGCGCCAGGCAAGCTCGTCGCTGTGCCGCTCCAGGACGAAGTCGACGCCGGTGACCGCCGCGACGACATCGGCGACGTCGGCGATGGAGACGCTGTCGACGTTGGCCACGTTGAAGACCCGCCGTCCCGTCGGCGAGCCTGGCAGCGCGTCGGAGAGGTCGACCAGGGCCGAGGCGCAGTCCGCCAGGCTCAGGAAGGACCGCCGGTGGTGGGTGGAACCGGTGATCTTCACGGCGTCGCCCGCGGCGGCGGCCTCCCCGGCCCGGCGGACGAAGTCGTGGACGACGCCCCGGCGGGTGGCGGGCCCGACGATGTTGGCGAGCCGGAACACGGCGGTCGGGACGCCGCTGCGGTGCCCGTAGGCCTCGAGGAACGCCTCCGAGGCGATCTTGGCGGCGGCGAAGCCGGTCGTGGCCGCCACTGGTGCCCGCTCGTCCGGATGCTGCGTCCCGGCCTCGTACACCAGCTGGCTCGACGTCGTCACGACCGCTCCCGGAAGACGCTCGCCGAGCGCGTCGAGGAGGTGCGCGGTCATGGCGAGGGAGTGGAGGTGGTCGAGAAGGCTCGACCGGTCGTCACGGTTCTCGGTGACCGACGCCAGATGGACGACCAGGCGGTAGTCCCGCACCAGCGCGGGATCCACCGGCTGGCGCAGGTCGACGCCGACGGCGGTGACCCCGGGACGGTCGCGCGGTTCGACGAGGTCCCACGCGTCCACCTCGAAGCCCCGGCCCACGAGTTCGCCGACGACGGCCTCGCCTATGGAACCCGCCGCGCCGGTCACCAGAGCCCGCTGGGTCATCGTGTCCCTCTCCTCCAGTCCGATCATCACCACGGTCAGTCAATCACCGTTCCCCGGCGGGCCGGCCTCGATGCCCGTACCCGCCGGAAGCCGCTTCAGGCGAGCAGCCGGTCAGTCCCGAGGGACAGGGAGGGCGCCACCACACAACCCGGGTACGCCCGAAGGGTCCTGTCCTCGTGGGCGGCCCCCCGGCCGGTGCGGACGAGCATGGTCCTGCACCCCGCCGCGACCCCCGCCTGGATGTCGGTGATCGCGTCCCCGACCATCCAGGCGCCCTCCGGACGGCACCCCCAGGCCCGGGAGGCGGCGAGGAGCATCCCCGGCTCGGGCTTCCGGCACGCGCACCGGCCTGCCGGAGCGTGCGGGCAGATGACCGACCCCAGGATGCTCGCGCCCGCGGCCTCGAACCGGTCGACGACCGACCGGTGGATGGCCAGGATCTCCTCCGCCGGCGCCAAGTCCCTCTCGATCACCGCCTGATTGGTCACGATGACCACGTCCCGGCTCCGGCTCAGACGCCGCACGGCCTCGACCGCCCCCGGGATCAGGGCGACATCGGAAGGCCGGCGGACATGGGCGTCGCGGTTCTCGATGAGGACGCCGTCGCGGTCCAGGAAGACGGCGGGGCGCCGCGCACCCTCCGGGGCATCCTCGGCACGATGCCGGAGCAACACGCACGACCGGTCAGTGGTCATAGGGGCTTGTCCCTGTCCGACGGAGACGAATGCCGCGCAGGCCGGTCCGCGGGGACGCCGCGTACCCGAGGGGGCGACGGCCCTCCTCTGCGCGTGTCGTGGACATTACCCCAGCACCATCGGCGCGCGGGAGGTGGGCCCGGACCCTGATCGCCCCCGCGGGCGGACCGCCCGCTCACCACGCCGATGCCGAAGCCGTGTGCGCAACCGCACAGTTGACCCGGGGACCGCCCCCCTGATCCACACGACACATCTAGGCTGGACCGGACGGCACGGACCGGACGGCAACGGAAGGCGGCGCACGTGGGTTTGTTCCGGCGAGGACCCCGACGGGACGGCGACGAGGTCCCCAGGGACCCCGAGTTCTCCTACTTCTCCGAACGTGAGGGCGCGCTGTTCCGCGGCCAGGTCCGCGAGGCGTTCGCCGAACTCGGGCTCGAAGTCACCGTCTACGCCGACCTGGTGAGCGACGACGGCGGCCGGCAGTTCGGCCTGGGCAATCTGGCGGCGGTCTGCCACAACGACCGGCGCGGGCCGCGCGCCTGGCCGGACATCATCCGCCGCCACGTCCGCCTCGTCCTGCGCACCATGGACGGCCCCTCCGCGCTGGACACCCTCCCGCCGGAGCAGATCCGCGCCCAGCTCTACCCGCGGGTGGTCAGCGGAGACGGCATCGACCCGGGGGCCTTCGGCTACGCCAGGACCGTCGCGCCGGGACTGTACGAGATCCTCGCCCTCGACCTGCCGGAGAGCGTGATGATGCTCACCGACGAGGCCCTGGAGCCGCTCGGCGACGTCCAGCGCCTGCGCGACCGGGCCCTGAGCAATCTGCGCGGACTGCCGGTCGAAGGACACGAGACGGTCCGGGACGCCGACGGCATGTGCTTCGAGGTGGTCCTCGGCGACTCCTTCTACACCGCCAGCCGCGTCCTCGACCTGGACGCGGTCGTACGGCGCGTCACCGGCCGGCCGCTCACGGAGCACGGGGCACTGGTCGCGATGCCGTTCCGCCACCAGCTCGCCTTCCACCCCATCCGCGACACCACCATCGTCGCCGCGCTCGGCGCGATGGCCTCCTTCGCCGCCTCCGGCTACGAGGACACCCCCGGCGCCATCAGCCCGTACGTCTTCTGGTGGCGGGACGGCACGCTCACCCAGCTCAGCGAACGGGACGGGGAGGACGGCGACCTGCGCATCGTCGTGGGTGACGACTTCCAGGACCTGCTCGAACGGCTCATCGCCCAGGGCCCGGACACGGGCAGGGGCAAGCGCAGGGACAAGGACGGGCGCTGAGCGGGCGTGGCCCGTCGGCGACGACGGGCCACGGCACCTGACGAAGGACGAGACTTCTGCGCCCGCTCCCTACCCTGGAACGGCGCGGCCTAGCCGTCGACGAGGATCACCGCGGACTCGGCCGGCAGCAGCAGCGCCCCGTCCCGGCCCGGGGCCTCGACCGGTTCCCAGGCCGCGACGACCCGGTCGCGGCCGTTCGACCCCAGGGGGATCTCCGCCGTCTCCTTGCCCAGGTTGACCGCGACGCGGAGCACCCCGCGCCGGAACGCCAGCCAGCGGCCCTCCTCGTCGTAGGCCACCCGGACCGCCGCGAGGTCCGGATCGGTGAGGTCGGGGAGGGTGCGGCGCAGGGCGATCAGCTCCCGGTGCCAGGCGAGGAGCCGGTTGTGCGGTGCCCGCTCGCGCTCCGAGCGGTCAAGGACCGACCGGTCCCGGGTCGCCGGGTCCTGCGGGTCGGGGATGTCCTCCTCCGACCAGCCGTGCGCCGCGAACTCGCGCCGCCGCCCCCGCCGTACCGCCTCGGCCAGCTCCGGGTCGGTGTGGTCGGTGAAGTACTGCCAGGGCGTGCCCGCCCCCCACTCCTCGCCCATGAAGAGCATCGGCACCGAGGGGCCGGTGAGGACCAGCGTCGCCGCGCAGGCCAGCAGGCCGGGGGAGAGCGTCGCCGACAGACGGTCGCCGGTCGCCCGGTTGCCGATCTGGTCGTGGGTCTGGGCGTAGCCGAGGAAGCGCTGCGCGGGGGTACGGGCCCGGTCCACCGGCCGCCCGTGGCGGCGGCCCCGGAAGGTGGAGAAGGTGCCGTCGTGGAAGAAGACGTGCGTGAGGGTCTTGGCCAGCGCCGCCAGCGGGGCGCGCGCGAAGTCGGCGTAGTACCCCTGGGACTCCCCCGTGAGCGCGGTGTGCAGCGCGTGGTGGAAGTCGTCGTTCCACTGGGCGTGGACGCCGAGCCCGCCCATCGTGCGAGGCGTGGTCATGCGCGGGTCGGCGAGGTCGGACTCGGCGATCAGGAAGTGCGGCCGGCCCTGCTCCCCGGCCAGTTCGTCCACCGCCTCCGACAGCTCCTCCAGGAACGGCAGCGCCCGGGTGTCCGCGAGCGCGTGCACCGCGTCGAGACGGAGACCGTCGATCCGGTAGTCCCGCAGCCAGGCGAGCGCGCTGCCGATCAGATACGCGCGGACCTCGTCCGAGCCGGGCGCGTCCAGGTTCACCGCGGCGCCCCACGGCGTGTGATGGGTGTCGGTGAAGTACGGCCCGAAGGAGGGCAGGTGGTTCCCGGAAGGTCCCAGGTGGTTGTGGACGACGTCCAGGACCACCCCCATCCCGAGCCCGTGCGCCGCGTCGACGAAGCGCTTGAGGGCCGCAGGCCCGCCGTACGGCTCGTGGACCGCCCACAGCGAGACGCCGTCGTACCCCCAGCCCCAGCGGCCCGGGAAAGGGCACAGCGGCATCAGCTCCACATGGGTGATGCCGAGGCCCGCCAGCTCCCCGAGCCGCTCCGCCGCCGCGTCCAGGGTGCCCTCGGGGGTGAAGGTCCCGACGTGCAGCTCGTACAGCACCCCGGCGCGCAGCCGCAGCCCCGGGGAGGCGTGGCGCCAGGTGTACGTGTCGTGGTCGACGACCGCGCTGCGGCCGTCCGGCCCGTCCGGCTGGCGGCGGGAGCGGGGGTCGGGGAGCAGCGGCCCGCCGTCCAGGGCGTAGCCGTAGCGGTCGCCGTCGGCGGCCTCCGCCACCCCCGTCCACCAGCCGTCCCGCTCGGCATCCCTCTCCAGGGCGTGCTCGGAGCCGTTCAGTTCCAGCGTGACCCGTTCACGGGCCTGCGGGGCCCACACCTCGAACAGCACTGGCCGATCCCCTCGTCGACGGACCAACGACTACCGGGGACCATCCTGGCAGTCAGGAGTCGGAACCGCCCGGCGCGTCCCACACGTAGTTGATCGCCCGCTCGAAGGTGATGTAACCCGCTCGGGCGAACGCGTTCGCCATCGGGACGTTCGCGAGATCGGTCGCGGCACGGATGCGCGGCACGTTCTCACCGGCCAGGACGCGGGTGCCCTCGACGAGGATGTCGTCGATGTAGCCCTTGCCGCGGTGGGCGGGGAGCACACCGATGTAGGCGATGGTGTGGTGGTAGTTGTTCCGCGCCGGGATCACGAACCCCACCGGCTCACCGGTCTCCGGCAGCCGCGCGACCCGCCACCACTCCCGTGGTGAGGCGTAGTGCGCGAACTCCTCGTCGTAGTGCTTCTCCGCCGCCTCGCGCGCCGACAGGCCCGACGCCAGGTCGGCCCTTCCATGGGCGTCGAGCGTTCCCTCCAGCACCGGCGTCATCAGGGTCACGAGGTCCTCGCGGTCCTTCACCGGCCGGAACTCCAGACGTCCCCTCGGCTCCGGTACGGCGGTCCCGGGGCGCCACTCAAGGCGGAGCCGCTCGACCAGCGGGCGGGCGCCCGCCCGCTCCAGGACGCCGAAGAGCGTCTCGAGCGGCGCGCGCGTCCCGGGGACGTCGTGCCAGTCCGGCGGCAGGAACCGTCCGTACTCGGGGCGTACCGCGCCCGCCGGCACGACGGCCGCGGTCGCCGTCTCCAGGAGCCGCAGCCCGATCTCGGCGCGCTCGTCGGCGGGCAGCCCGGGGTCCAGGTCGAAGAAGTCGAGGGCGAGCGGCTCGCCGCCCTCCTTGTTGGTCCACCAGGCGATCCTGGCGAGGACCCGGTCGCCGCGCAGGGCCACCCACATCCACCGCGGCACACGGCGGCCGGTGGCGAGGTCGTCCTCCAACTCGTGGTCGAGGACGTAGGTCAGCCGGCGGAACAGGGCCAGCTCCTCCGGTCCGGAGAGGGGGCGCAGGGTCACACCGTCGGTGGCGCGGGAAGAGACCGGTCCGACGGTCCGGGACGCCGTGCCGGACATCGGCCGGGAGGCTGTGTCGGACGCCGTGTCGGACGTCGGGTGTGACGTCGCGTCGGACGTCGAGTGCGGAGACGTGGTCACGTCCGGGTTCCCCCTGGGAGTCGAGTCCGCAGACCGTAGCAACGATCTTCGCCGGGGCGGTACGGCTTTGTCGTGCGGGCCCCTTCTGGACACTCCGGGCTCCTCGGACCGACAATCACGAGTGTGACGACGCCTTTCGAGTTCCCCACGCACTCCGCGCGGCTCTCCGACGCCGAGCGGGACCGTGCGCTGGTGCTGCTCCGGGAGGGTGCCGCGCAGGGCCGGCTCTCGCACGACACCTTCCTCTTCCGGATGGAGCGCGCGCTCGCCGCGCGCCGTCCCGACGAACTCGCCCTCCTGACCGCCGATCTGCAGACGGAGTCGGGCTGGACCCGGCGTGTGGTGGGCGCGGTCGAGAAGATGTCCGCGTTCACGGCCAAGGTCGGACGCGCCTGGCAGGCCGAGCGGCTGCCGAAGCTGCTCCTGCCGGCACCGGGGCCGTATCCGCTGCGGATCGGCCGCGACCCGGTGAACGGACTGCGGCTCAGCCACGAGACGGTCTCCCGGGCCCACGCCGAGCTCTCCCTCCAGGGGGAGCTCTGGGTGCTGCGCGACCTCGGCTCGACCAACGGCACGACCGTCAACGGACGCCGGGTGACCGGGGCCGTGGTGGTGCGGGCGGGAGACATGGTCGGGTTCGGGCAGATGTCCTTCCGGCTCTCCGTGCGCTGAGACGGTGGTGGCTGATGACAGCTTGTCTGTTCCTTGAAGTTCAGCCCTTGGAATTGAGCCGGTACAGGCCCGCACCCGGGCGGGGTCGCGCCGTGCTGGGCGAGACGCGTACACCTGCCACCAGCGGCTGCCCCGGCGTGAGCCACTTCGGCGTCGTACTGACTCGCGTCGAAGTGGAACTCCGGCGGGGGGTAGAGAATCGCCTGAACGGCTCCGTCAGACTCTGCCGACCGACGGCATCGGCGAAGGAGCCCATCGCGGTTTCCGACGCGAATCCGACCTCACTCGGAACGAAGTGCTCCGCATCGTCGTCCGTGAGTTCCCCTGAGCTCTGCTGACTCGGCAGCGAGCGCAACCCACGCGGAGCAACCTCACCGCTGCTGCATCAATGACGACAGAAGGTGTCGGGTTTACGGCCGACGATGGACGTATGCGCGAAACCCCAGAAGAACTCGACACACTCCAGTCCCTCCTCGACTCCTCCCTCTCCGGCTCGACCGCACACCTCCGCTCGATCGTCGAGGGCCGCACCATCACGGCGGCGCAGCTCACCGGGGTCCTCACCGGCATGTGCACGCTCGCCCTCTCCACGGTGACCGCAAAGGGCGAACCGCGGATCAGCGGCGCCGACGGGCACTTCCTGCACGGCCGGTGGCACTTCGGCACGGCGCGCAACGCCGCCAAGGCCCGTCATCTCGCGGCCCGTCCGGCCGCCAGCGTCGCGCACATGCGCGGCGAGGACCTCGGCGTGTTCACCCACGGCACGGTGGAGGAGCTGAACCCCGAGGACGCCGCGACCACGGCCGACTGGCAGGAACTCCTCGCCTACTTGAAGGACTTCTACGGCGACGACGCCTTCGACTGGAACCGCGAGGTCGTCTACTACCGGCTGAACCCGCACTGGATGACCGTCTACGCCCCCGACCTCGACACGCTCACCAGCACGTGACGCCGGGCCCGTCGACGAGGGCCTGCACCTGCGCGTACGTGGGTGCAGGGCCGGTCGACGCCACGCCGTCGCGTACCGCCGGCGCCGTGGCAACGGCCTCGCCCAGCGCCCGCCAGCACAACAGCGACCCCTCCGTGCTCCTCCACGAGTCGGGCGTCGAGCCATCCCTTGACCGCAATCCACATCACGCCCGGAGCGCGCGTTGCGCCCCGGGACCCACGCCTGACGCCACCGGGTGACCAGGCGCCCCACCACGTGCCGGGCTCACCTGAGTGGTGCGTGCTCAGCGACCGGCGGCCGGTGCGTGGCGGACCGGCCATGCCGGCTTCGGGAGCCTGGGCGCGCGGCGCCTGTGGGCTTCGAAGGCGAGCCAGGCGGCTCCTGAGGCGACCGTCGTGAGGAACGGCAGCGCCCAAGCGGTCAGCTGCCAGACGGCCGCAACGTCCACGGTGCTCACCAGCGCCGCCGCCGGAGCGGCGGCAAGGGTCAACAGCAGCGTGATTCTGGCCCAGAGCGGCAGCCTGCGGCTCACCGCGGCGGTCACGAGGCCAAGGCCCGCGCTCGCCGTGAGGATCACGGCCACGGCCACAAGGGCGACGGCGAGGCCGACTATCAGGGCCAGGAGTAGCAGGATCAGGCCCATGTCGTGCCCACCTCCGGTCTCGTGGCGACCCGTCGCGAAGGCAGACGGATCCGACTCCGCTGCTCCGGCAGGTTCACCGGAAGCCATACTGCCAGAGCCATTGAACGCGTTCAACACTGCCTGGGGCGGCTCCACCGCCCGTGCCTCCTCGGGGGCCTCGGCGAGGCGACGGCGCGCGGCGGTGTACGAGATGCCCTCACGGGTCGCGTACTCACGGCCGGCGCGCTTGGCATGCCGGCGGGTCCGGCTCGGAGTCGGGCCGACGCGAGGGCGGCCAGTCCCCACCGAAGCGGACGTCGACCGCTGCTGGCAGTCCCGCCCGCCGGCGAGGCCCGGGTCCCCCCAGCACCCGACACGGGGCCGAGCCGAGCCCCGGCCATTCGCGGGACCGGGGCTGTCCCCGCTCACCGGCACGGGCCGAGCCGCCCACCGGACATCGGCGGTACCCGGGGCCGCCCCCTCACGGGCACGGGGCCGAGGAGCCCGCCGGGGAGCCGCCGGCGGAGGCCCGGCAGGGGTGCGGGGAGCCGTTTTCCGCGCCTCGGCCGCGGGCGCCCGGCAGCGGCTCCCCGGTCTCCGGCCGCGGGCGCCCGGGGTCACCCGTTCGGCGGAGTGCCGACTGCGGCGGGCCGCCCCCGGTGGTGAGGTGGGGAGACGCGCCCGCACCGTCGGCCGCGGTCACCCACAGCGGAACCGACAGGGGGCGCGATGCGCGAGACGTCGAACCCGGCCATACGACAGGACAGCTGGGCGGAGGTGCCGCCCATGGCCCCGGCCGCCGACCGGTCCCAGGTCCCCGCGCCCCTCGCCCGTACCGTCGCGCCGAGCCCTCTGGCCCCCGGCGCGAGCCGGGACCCGCACCGGGTGCACCGGGTGCTGCGGAAGGAGTTCCCGCTCACCTTCGACCCGCTGCTGCGCGCCTGGGTGCTCAGCCGGTTCGCCGACGTGGCCTGCGCGCTCACCGACGCCCGGTTCACCCACGGCCACCGCCCGGGCGACCCGCCCTGCGCCGACAGCCACGTCGACGTCGACGCGGCGGAGCTGCGGACCGTCGCCGAACGCACGGCGCACGTCCTCGCGCGCCGACTCGCCGACCTGCCCCGGGCCGATCTCGTCGCCGACTACTGCCACTGGCTTCCCGCCGGCACCGTGGCCGCCGCCACCGGCGTGCCCTACCGCGACATGATGCGCCTGGTGCGCGGCCGCGCCGCCTCCGCGCTCGCCGGTCAGTGCACCGCGCAGATCGCGATACGTGAGAAGGCCCTGGCCTCCTTCCTCGCCAACGTCCTCGCCGACCCCGACCAGGTGGCCGCGCTCCGCGACGCGCCCTCGGACCTGATGGCCCGCGCCTGGACCGAGTCGCTGCGCCGCGACCCGCCCGTGCAGATCGCCGTGCGCCGCACCAGCGCCGAGGTGCGGGTCAGCGGCGGCACCATCCCCGAGGGCGCGCCCGTGGCCCTGCTGGTCGGCTCCGCCGGGCGGGACCCCGAGCGGTACCGCGCCCCCGACCGCTTCGACCCGTTCCGCGACGATCCCGGCCAGCTCACCTACGGCTACGGCGGCTGCCCCGCCGTCCTCCTGGCCGGCTTCGAGGCGGAGTACGCGCTGCGCGCCCTGTTCGAGACGATGCCCCGGCTCCGCCTCGCCGACGGATTCCGCCCCGAACACACCGGCCTCATCACCCGCGGCCCCCGCAACCTCTTCGTCCGCCCCCGCGGCTGACCACGCGGCCGCACGGGGCGCGCCGCCGCCGGCGCGCCCCGCCCCCTTCCCGTCACCCCGGCAGGCTTCCCGTCACCCCGGCAGGCGGCCGAGCAGCGCCACCGGACGCTCGTCGAAGAGTTCCGCCAGCTTGACCTCCGTGTCCGGGCCGCCCGTGAACTCCCGCACGCCGTCCAGCAGATCGCCCCACCGACCCTCCGGAAGCACCAGCTCCGTGTCCTGCCAGCCGCCTGCCTCGGCGAGGCGCAGGGAGAGCCGTGTGACGGCCGTGACGACCTCGCCCGAGCGGGCGAAGGCCAGGCAGTGCGAGGCCGCCGGGCCGGACGCGGTCAGCGGAAGGTAGCTCTCCGGCGCGCCGAAGACCTCCGGGCGCTCCCTGCGGAGCCGTAGCACCGCCCTGACCAGGGCCGTCTTGTCGTCGTCGGGGCCGACCGCGAACGGCTGCCGGTTGTCGGGATCGACCAGGGCCCGGTACTCCCGCTCCGTCCCCTGGTACAGCTCCGGCACCCCCGGCATCGTCAGTTGCACGAGCGCCGCGCCGAGCATCTGCGCCCTGATGTGCGGCTCCAGGGCGAACGCCGCCTCCGAGGCCGAGCGCAGCGGGATGCGGCCGGGGCCCGCCGCCACGAACTCCGACACCGCCCGTTCGTAGACCGGATCGGGCTCCGTCCAGCTGGTGTGCAGCCCCGCCTCCCGTACGGACTTCAGCACGGCGGGCCCGAGCCGTCCGGCGTCGGGCGTACCGAAGCCGAACGCGGTCTGCCACGCCGTCCACGCGAGGTGCGGATCGGCCGCCGGCACCCCCGCCACCTCCTCGAGCAGCGACGCCCACACCGACGGGCACTGGGCGAGCACCGCGATCCCCGCCCGGACGTCCGCGCTCCGCTTGGTGTCGTGGGTGGTCAGCACCGTGCCCGTGGCCGGCCAGTCCCGGGCGATCCGCGACGCGTACGCGTGGAACTCCTCGGGCGTGACCGCCGGGCGGCCGGGGTCCCCGCCCACTTCGTTCGCCGAGAGCAGCGGGGTGTAGCGGTAGAAGGCCGTGTCCTCCACGGACTTGGCGCGCAGCGCCGACGACGTCTGGGCGAACCGCGCCCGGAAGGCGCGGTGTTCGGGCCCGTCCCCGAGCAGCCCGAGCGCCAGGGACCGCACGGTGTCGACCGCCTCGGCCTCCTCGGCCACCGCGAACGCGGCCTTGGCGCCCCGGGCCGCGTCCTCCGTGAGGACCTCCTCGCCGCCGGTCCTGTACGTGCGGTAGACCGGGACCCGCACCAGGAGTTCACGGATCGCCGTCGTCAGCGCCCAGGGCGCGTGGTCCCGCAGCCCCGGGTCCGCCGCGCAGACGCGGCCCGCGATCCGGGTCAGGGCGGCCGTCTCCGCCACCAGCTCGTGCGTCACCACCTTGTACGCGGCCCGGCGCGCCGTCGCCTCCCAGCAGCCTCCCCTGTCCCCGGCGCGCCCGGCGAACTCGCGGTACACGTCCAGGAGTTCGTCGGCTCCGACCGGGTCCACGAAGACGCCGTCCACCTGCCGCAGGGCGTCGTAACCGGTGGTCCCGGCGACGGGCCAGTCGGCGGGCAGGGGTTCCGTGCCGGTGAGGATCTTCTCGACGACCGTCCAGCACCGGCCGCCGGTCGCGTCCCGCAGCCGCTCCAGATAGCCCTGGGGGTCGGCGAGCCCGTCGGGGTGGTCGATCCGCAGGCCGTCGATCACCCCGTCCCGTACCAGCCCCACGATCGTGGCGTGGGTGGCGTCGAAGACCCCGGGGTCCTCGACGCGCACCCCGATCAGGTCGGAGATGGTGAAGAAGCGGCGGTAGTTGAGCTCCGTGCGGGCCAGTCGCCACCAGGCCAGGCGGTACCACTGGGCGTCGAGCAGTTCGGTGAGCGGCAGGTCCTCGGTGCCCGCGCGGAGCGGGAACACCTGCTCATCCAGGCGGAGCGTGCCGTCCTCCACCCGCATCCGCTCCCGCACCTCGGGCAGTCGGGCGGGCAGCACGGGCAGCAGGACGCGGCCGTCCTCCGCCTGCCAGTCGATGTCGAACCAGCGGGCGTACGGGGAGTCGGGGCCCTCGCGCAGCACCTCGCGCAGGGCGTGGTTGTACCGGGGATCGGCGGCCATGTGGTTGGGCACCAGGTCGACGACGACGCCGAGGCCGTGGGCCCGGGCGGTCGACGCGAGGGAGCGCAGGCCCTCCTCGCCGCCGAGCTCGGCGCGGACGGCGCGGTGGTCGGTGACGTCGTACCCGTGCGTGGAGCCGGGCACGGCCTCCAGGATGGGCGAGAGATGGACGTGGGAGACCCCGAGGCCGGCCAGGTGCGGGACGGCACGCTCGGCGGCCGCGAACGGGAACTCCGGCTGGAGCTGGAGCCGGTAGGTGGCGGTGGGCGTGGTCGAGGGCGTCATGCGAACGTACGTACCCCGTTGGGCGGCTTCTGTGTCATCGCCCCATGCGCCCGTTCGAGTGCATCGCGTTACGTTCGCGTGATGCTGCGCATGTATCGCGACACCCTGTCGATGCTCGGACCGGCCCTTCCGGCCGTCTCGTTCCTCGGCAGACTGCCCACCGCGATGTGCCAGCTCGGCAGCCTCCTCCTCGTCGCCGAGACGAGCGGCTCCCTGACGACGGCGGGGCTCGCGGGCGGAGCGCTCGCGGCCGGGCAGACGGTCGCCGGACCGGTCGTCGGCAGGCTCGCCGACCGGCGGGGACAGCGCGGGGTCGTCCTCACCGCCTCCCTCGCCAACGCGGTGCTCGTCACGGCGCTGGTGGCCGCGGCGCTCGCCCACGCGGCGACCGGCTGGCTGATGCTCCTCGGCGCGCTCGCCGGGGCGAGCGTCCCGCAGGTCGGGCCGCTGGCCCGGACCCGCTCGGTGGCGCTGGTCCGGCGCAGCGGTGCGGACGACCGGGGGGTGGGGACGGTGCTGTCCTTCGAGGGCACCCTGGACGAGGTCTCCTTCGTGCTCGGGCCCGCCCTGGTCGGCGTCGCCGCGGCCCTCGCCCACCCGGCGGCCGCGCTGCTGCTCGCCGCCGCCCTGCTCGCGACCTGCGGCACGGCCTTCGCCCTGCACCCGTCGGCGCGGCTGGCCGAGGCGCCGGAGCGGCGGCCGGTGGAGAGCCCGGAGTCCCGGCCGGCGGAGAAGCCGGAGTGGCGGCCGGTCGGGGTGCCGGAGTCCCGGTCGGTCGAGGCGCGGGCCGCCACGGTGCCGGTGGAGAGCCCGGAGTCCCGGTCGGTCGAGGCCAGGGCCGCTGCGGTCGCGGCCGGGCGCGGAGCCGGGGCCGGGAGGGAAGCAGGCGCCGGCACCGTCGGCGTGCCGGGTCCCGACGGCTCGGCCGACGACGGCCCGGCGGCCGGAAGGGCCGCATCCGGCACCACCCGTACGGGCGCCGCCCGACAGGGGCGGCTGCCGGGGGCGGCTTACGCCCTTCGGGTCACAATGGCGCTCCAGGGCGCGATGTTCGGAGCCTCGCAGGCCGGGATCACCGCCCTCACCGAGAAGCTGGGCGCACCGGCGCAGGCCGGGCTCGTCTATGCCGCGATGGGCGTGATGAGCGCGGCCGTCGGCCTGTCGATGGCGGCCGTCCCGGCCCGGATCGGGCCGGCCGTCCGCTGGCGTGTCTCCACCGCCGCCCTCGTCGTACTCTCCGTGCCGCTCGTCGTCGTCGACTCGCTCGGCGCGCTGTACGCGGTCGTGGTCGTCCTCGGAGCGGCCTTCGCGCCCCACCTCATCACCGTCTTCGCGCTGACCGAGCGGACGGTGCCGGCTGCCCGGCTCGCCGAGTCCATGGCCTTCCTGACCAGCGGGATCGTGGGCGGCCAGGCCCTCGCCCTCGCCGTGTCGGGCCGCCTCGCGGACGGGCACGGCGCCCCCGCCGCCTTCGCCGTGGCCGTCGCCGCGGCGGTGCTGTGCGCGGTGCTCTCCTGGGCGGTCCGCGTCCGCCTCCCGTCCGCAGGGGCGGACGCCTGACCGACACGTCGGCCAGGGCGGGCGGGTGTCACGCCGCAGGACAAGGCGAGGCGGGTGTCACGCCGCAGAACAAGGAGAGGCGGTCGGATGCCATACCGCCGTACCAGGCCACCCCGCGAGAACGGGGCGGGAGCGGCCTGGTGGACCGCCCCCGCCCCGTCCTGCGCCGCCCTCCGGCGCGGACCTCTATGCCGGGCGCAGCAGCACCGTCAGGCTGAGCGGTGCCAGCGTCACCCGTTCACCCGCCGCCACCTTGGGACCCTCCTGGGGCGGGATGCCCTCGGGGTGGGAGGTGTCGACCACGACACGCCAGGTCTGGCCGTGGTTGACCGGGACCTCGAACTCCAGCTCCTGCGACGACGCGTTGAACATCAGCAGGAAGGAGTCGTCGGCGATCCGCTCACCCTGGAGCCCCGGCTCGGAGATGGCGTTGCCGTTCAGGAAGACCGTCAGCGCCTGGGCGTGCGCCGCCTGCCAGTCCCGCGAGGTCATCTCCACGCCCTCCGGCGTGAACCAGGCGATGTCGGTCAGCTCGTCGTGCGTGCCCTCCACCGGCCGTCCGTGGAAGAAGCGCCGGCGCCGGAAGACCGGGTGGTCCCGCCGCAGCCGCACCATCGCCCGGGTGAACTCCAGCAGGGTGCCCTCCTCCTCGGCACCCGGCTCCGGCCAGCGGACCCACGACACCTCGTTGTCCTGGCAGTAGGCGTTGTTGTTGCCGCCCTGGGTCCGCCCGAACTCGTCGCCGTGGCTGAGCATCGGCACGCCCTGCGACAGCATGAGCGTCGCCAGGAAGTTGCGCATCTGGCGGGCGCGCAGCTCCCGGATGCCGATGTCGTCCGTGTCGCCCTCGGCGCCGCAGTTCCAGGACCGGTTGTGGCTCTCCCCGTCCCGGTTGCCCTCGCCGTTCGCCTCGTTGTGCTTCCCGTCGTACGACACGAGGTCGCGCAGGGTGAACCCGTCGTGGCACGTCACGAAGTTCACCGAGGCGAGCGGGCGCCGGCCGTCGTCCTGATAGAGATCGGACGACCCGGTGAGCCGGGACGCGAACTCGGCGAGCGTGCGCGGCTCGCCCCGCCACAGGTCCCGGACGCAGTCGCGGTACTTGCCGTTCCACTCGGTCCACAGGGGCGGGAAGTTGCCGACCTGATAGCCGCCCTCGCCCACGTCCCAGGGTTCGGCGATCAGCTTCACCTGGCTGACCACCGGATCCTGCTGCACCAGGTCGAAGAACGACGACAGCCGGTCCACCTCGTGGAACTGACGGGCGAGGGTCGCCGCCAGGTCGAAGCGGAAGCCGTCGACGTGCATCTCCGTCACCCAGTACCGCAGACTGTCCATGATCATCTGCAGGACGTGCGGGGACCGCATGAGCAGCGAGTTCCCGGTGCCCGTGGTGTCGAAGTAGTGCTGGGGTGCGTCGTCCACGAGGCGGTAGTACGAGGGGTTGTCCAGGCCCCGGAAGGAGAGCGTGGGCCCCAGGTGGTTGCCCTCCGCCGTGTGGTTGTAGACCACGTCGAGGATGACCTCGATCCCGGCCTGGTGCAGCGCCTTGACCGCCGACTTGAACTCCAGGACCTGCTGGCCCCGGTCGCCCCAGGAGGCGTAGGCGTTGTGCGGGGCGAAGAACCCGATGGTGTTGTAGCCCCAGTAGTTCGACAGACCCGCGTCCACCAGCCGGTGGTCGTTGACGAACTGGTGGACCGGCATCAGTTCCAGCGCCGTGACGCCCAGTTCCTTGAGGTGACCGATCACCGACGGGTGGGCGAGACCCGCGTACGTGCCGCGCAGTTCCTCCGGAAGCTCCGGGTGGAGCATCGTCAGGCCCTTCACATGGGCCTCGTAGATCACCGTGCGGTGGTAGTCGGTCCTCGGACGCCGGTCGTCGCCCCAGTCGAAGTACGGATTGACCACGACCGAGGTCATCGTGTGCGGCGCCGAGTCGAGGTCGTTGCGGGAGTCCGGCCGCCCGAAGTGGTAGCCGTACACCGCCTCGCCCCAGTCGACGGAGCCCGAGACCGCCCGGGCGTACGGGTCCAGGAGCAGCTTCGCCGCGTTGCAGCGCTGCCCGTGCTCCGGCGCGTACGGACCGTGGACCCGGAATCCGTAGCGCTGGCCGGGCATCACGCCCGGCAGATAGGCGTGGCGGACGAAGGCGTCCGTCTCGCGTAGCTCGACGGCCGTCTCCGACCCGTCGTCATGGATCAGACACAGCTCGATTCTGTCGGCGGTCTCCGAGAAGACCGCGAAGTTCGTTCCGGCGCCGTCGTAGGTGGCGCCCAGGGGATACGCCTGTCCCGGCCAGACCTGCATAGATAAGACTCTTCCATCCTGATCCGGGGGTGGGGGTGCACTCCGGCCAAATGCTGCCTCAAAGAGGGGCAACCTCCTAGGACTTCGACCCGTCCTACCGGGTGACCGCATGCACGTGGGGGAACAGAGGGGGAAGTGTGTACGAATCAGTGCGCCGCCATCTGGGGAAGATGGTGGCGGGCACGGCCCTGGCGGTGACGGGAACCGCCGTCATGGTCGGGATCACCCTGCCCGGAACGGCGGGCGCCGACGACACGCCGAGGGCCGGGGTGTCCGGTGCGCGCGGCGCCGGATCCGAGGGAGCCTCCGGGGGCGGGGAAGCCGGCGCGGACGCGTCCGCCGGGACCGCGCCGGAGCCGGCGACTTTGGCCGTGGCGCCGCCCGAGGGGGAGAAGGGCGTGGGCACCGACCCGCTCACCGACGACGAGCTGAAGCGGGCGGAGGCGCTGGCACTGACCCCGCCGGCCCGGGCCGCGCGGCGCGACGTCGAGGGGGCGCGAGGGCCGCAGCACCTGGGCACCGAGCTGGCCGACCCGCGCCCGGAGGAGGCCGACGACCCCGCCGCCCCGCGCCGGGCGGAGGTGCGGTTCTACGACTACGAACGCGACGAGCTGATCACCCGGACCGTCAACCTCGCCACGGGGAAGGTCGAGAGCGCCGCCGCCCAGCGCGGGGTCCAGCCCTCGGCCCACCCCGAGGAGCTGCGCGAGGCCCTGGAGCTCATCCTGAGGAGCCCGCTGGGCAAGGGCGTCCGCGAGGACTACAAGGACGCCACCGGTAAGGCCCTGACCTCGGCCGACCAGCTCTGGTTCAACGGCGACGTCTACCGCCCCTACCGCGAGGCCGAGGTCCCCGCGCCGCTGGCCGCCTGCGGGGGGCACCGGTGCGTCCGCCTGGTCACCAAGATCCACAACGGGTCCTGGATCGACACACGGAACCTCGTCGTCGACCTCAGCGCCAGGACCGTGACCCGCGTGGGCTGATCCCGTCGCGTCGCCCGACCCGACCGACCCGTCGGATCCGGCCCGATCCGACGGGACCTGAACCGATCCGACTCGCGCCGGCCCGACCGACCCGCTCGGATCCGACCTGACCTGACCTGACCTGACCTGACCTGACCCGCGCCGTGGCGCCCGCCGACCGCCGTCGGCCGCTCTCCTCGGCCCGGGCCCGTCCCGCGCGGGCCGACCCCCCGCGCGTCCGTCCGCCTTCCGCACTTCCGTACGAGGGAGTTCGTCCTCATGTCCACGCCTTCGCTCTCGCGCGCCCGCAGGCACGGCGCCGCGCTCGCCGCGGCCGGTCTGCTCGCCACCGCCACGGCCGCCGCCGGCCCCGCGACGCCCGCCACCGCCGCGCCCGCCCCGCCCCGGCCCGACTGCTCCGCCGCCCACCGCATCGAGCAGAAGCTCGACGGCGGCACCACCTGGCGCATGTGCTGGCGCTACGACACCGACTCCGGCCTCGTCCTGGACAAGGTCACCTACCAGCCCAAGAGCGCGAGCGCCCCCATCCGCGTGCTCACCAGCGCGAAACTCGCCCAGATCCACGTGCCGTACGACGACGGCAACGCCGAGTACGACGACCTCACCGGCGCCGGGTTCGGCTGGGGCCTGCAGAACCTGAAGCCCGCCGAGTGCCCCGGCGGCACCCTCACCAGCGTGAAGGTGCCAGAGGTCGGCAAGGTCGACGGACTGTGCACCACCACCCGGGCCCGCGGCCACGCGTACCGCATGGCCAACGACGAGGGCACCAAGGTCTGGCAGTCCCAGGGCAAGGACCTGCTCGTCTACACCGTGAACAAGGTCGCCTGGTACGAATACATCACCGAATGGCGCTTCTCCTCCGACGGCACCATCGCCGCCAACGTCGGTGCCACCGGCAGCCTCTCGCCCTTCGACTACGACGCCACGGACGGCCGGGGCTGGCCCATCGGGGCGGGCTCCCGCGCCTACGCCACCAGCCACGCGCACAACGTCTTCTGGCGGCTCGACTTCGGCCTGGACGGCAGCGTCAGGGACCGCATCGAGCAGTACGACTCCAAGGTCACCGCACCCGGCGCCCAGGGCGGCGGCCCGACCGTGAAGACGACCCGCACCCCGGTCACCAAGGAACTCGCCGGAGACGCGAAGAACATGCGCTGGTGGCGGGTGGTCAGCGCGAACGGCAAGAACAAGGACGGCCACGCCCGCTCGTACGAGATCGTGCCCGGGCCCTCCAACACCCATGCCGGCCGCGGCTTCACCCGGCACGACATCTACTTCACCCAGAGCCGCGCCTGCGAGCAGTTCGCCAGCAACAACATCCTGCCGTGCGGCACCAACGCCCCCGACAGCGTGGACAAGTGGGTCAACGGCGAGACGCTGACCGACCCCGCCGTCTGGGTCAACATCGGGTTCCACCACATCGCCCGGGACGAGGACCAGCAGCCGATGCCGGTCCACTGGCAGGGCTTCCAGCTCGCGCCCCGGGACGTAACCGCTATGAATCCGCTCACTCCGGCTGATCTCGCCGGCCAGAACGGCGCTCCGAACCAGGGGAGTTGAGCGAGGAGCCTGACGATCCTGCTGCACCGCCTCCCGCTCCCGGAGTACCCTTCCTTGATCTTGTCGGACTGGTCAGACGGGCGTCCAGGAGCAGAAGGCGGTGCGCGGGTGAGCTCGGGAGGTCTGGAGCTGCCCCCAGGTGACGCGGGTCACGAGGGGAGTTCCCCCGACCCCGGCGCAGTGCCGCCCGGAGCGGTCTCCGTCGCCAGGCCGATGGAGATCGGGGCGGAGCTGGACTGGGACGCCGAAGCCTGGAGCGAGGTGCGCACCCGCGCCCAGCGGGCCGGACGCGCCTACATCTGGCTGAATCTCGTCGAGCAGCGGTTGCGAGCGGTCGTGGCGGCGGTGCTTCGGCCCGTGTACGAACCGGTCCACGGCGAGGAGTGGGTGGTGGCCGCGGCGGGCCCGGCCGGCCAGGAGTGGGTGCAGCGGGCGGTCGCGGTCCGGGAGGTGTCACGGCGCAAGGGGTACCTCCTCGACCCGGCCGACGACAACGTCCTCAGCTTCCTCACCCTCCCGCAGCTGCGGGAACTGGTGGTGCAGCACTGGCCCTGCTTCGAGCCGTACTTCGACGACCGGCGCGAGGTCGAACTCGCGCTGGACGAGCTGGAGGTGACGCGCAACGTCGTCTCCCGCAACCGGGCCCTCTCGCTTACCGTGCTCGCCCAGTCCGAGCGGGCCTCCGCCCGGCTCCTGGAGATCCTCGGGAGCGGGGCGGGCGTGCCGTCCGCCGACCGGCTGCCCGTCGACGCGGTCGAGGACCTCGTCGGCGACCGGTACGCCGACGTCGTCTCCGTCCACCCCGACCGGGTACGGCTCCAGCGGCAGCTGCCGGCCGAGGACCTCTTCGGCGGGGCCCGGCGCCTCGACGCCACCGGCATAGGCCTGAACCTGCTCGTGCAGAACTTCTCCGGGCGGCGGCTCGTCCGCCTGGCCGAGTCCGGCTGCCGGATACGGCTCCTCTTCCTCAACCCGGCCAGCAGCGCCGTGAAGCGGCGCGAGCGCGAACTCGGCCTGAAGAAGGGCGAGCTCAGCCGCTCGGTGGAGATGAACATCCTCCACATGAGGCGGGTCCGCTCGAAGCTGCGCGACCCCGGGGCCTTCCAGATCCACGTCTTCGACGAGACCCCGCGCTTCACCGCGTACCTCGTGGACGGTGACGGGGCGGACGGGGTCGCCGTCGTCCAGTCCTATCTGCGCCGGGCCCGGGGGATGGAGGCGCCGGTCCTCGTGCTGCGCGGGGGCGGACGGAACGTGGTGCGGGCCGGACGGCAGGACGGCCGGGACGCGGACCACGGACTCTTCGAGACATACCGGGAGGAGTTCGAGTCGGTGTGGCTCGACTCCCGTCCGGTCTCCTGAGCGGCCTCGAAGGAGGCGTTGTCAGTGGCGCGTGCGAGGGTGTTCAGCACCACGGGGGAGATCACGTAAGGAGGACCCGATGGCTTGGCATGGGGAAGAGCTGGTCGGATTCGACCTGGAGACGACCGGTACGGAGCCGCTGGAGGCGCGGATCGTGACGGCGTCGGTCGTCGGCGTCCACGGCGGACGGGTGGTGCGGCAGCGGGACTGGCTCGCCGATCCCGGCATCCGCATCCCGGCCCAGGCGTCGGCGATCCACGGCATCAGCAGTGAACGGGCCGCGGCCGAGGGGCGACCGGTGCGCGAGGTCGCCGACGAGATCGCCGAGACGCTGACCGGGTACTGGTCGAAGGGCGTCCCGGTCGTCGCGTACAACGCGGCCTTCGACCTGACGCTGCTCTCCGCAGAGCTGCGTCGCCACGGCCTGCCCTCGCTGGGCGAGCGGCTCGGCGGCGCCGCCACGGGACCGGTCATCGACCCGTACACCATCGACCGGGCCGTCGACCGGTACCGCCGGGGGAAGCGGACGCTGGAGGCGGTCTGCGGCGAGTACGGCGTGGTCCTCGAAGCGGCCCACCAGGCGGCCGCCGACGCCCTGGCCGCCGTGCGGGTGGCCGTCGCGATAGCCGACCGGCACCCGTCGGTGGCCGCCCTGACCCCCGCCGAGCTGCATGAGCGTCAGATCGGCTGGTACCGCGCCTGGGCGGAGGACTTCCAGGACTTCCTGCGCCGCAAGGGCAGCCCCGAGGCGGTCGTCGACCCGTCATGGCCCCTGCGGGAGCCGGTGCCCGTGACGCGCTGAGGCAGCCGGACCCCGGCTCGGGCCCCGCTCCGGGCTCCGTCAGAACGGGTACCAGCGGACCTCGGGGTCTCCGTCGCGCAGCGAGGCCACCCGGCGTTCGAACTCGGCCAGGGCCTTGGGGTCGGCGGGGGCGTGCTGGGCCACCCAGGCGCAGCTCGCGGTCTCCCGGGCCCCGCGCAGCACGGCGCACCCCTCCCACTCCCGGACGTCCCAGCCGTACGCCTCGGTGAACGCGTCGTAGGCGGCGGGGGCGAGGCCGTAGCGGTCGCGCGAGAGGGCCAGGACGACCAGGTCGTGCTCACGCAGGTCGGAGGAGAAGGTCTCCAGGTCGACCAGGACCGGGCCGTCGGGGCCGACGTGGACGTTGCGGGGCAGCGCGTCGCCGTGGATCGGGCCGGGCGTGAGGCGCGGGGTGAGGGCCGCCGCCGCCGGCGCGAAGGAGTCGCGGCGCTCCCGCAGGAAGGCCGCGTCGGCCGGGTCGACGGCGTCGCCCGCGAGCCGTAGCCACCGCTCCACCCCGCCGAGCAGCTCGCGCCGGGGGAGGGCGAAGGACAAGGGCTCCGCCAGGGCGTGGACCCGTCGGAGCAGCGGCGCCAGATCCCGTGGCTCGGCGGGCCGCACGGCCTCGGGCAGCCGGTGCCAGAGGGTGACCGGATGGCCGTCCACCAGAAGCGGTGCGGGCTCCGCCGCCCGTACCGCCGGGACGCCCGACTCCGCGAGCCAGTCGGCGAGCGCCAGCTCCCGTTCGGCACGGGCCAGCAGCTCCGCGTCCCGGCCGATCTTGATCACCAGGCCGCCCGCCGCGAAGACCGCGTTCTCGCCCAGCGCGAGCAGCGATGCCTCCGGCTCACGGGCCGGCAGCCCCGCGGCGGCCAGGATGTCCCGTGCCCGCGCCTCGTCCATGCGTCTCTCCGTCTCCGTCCGATGCCTGTGCGAATCAGCCAAAGTCTCGCATCGACGCAGGTGGCCTTGACGAACCGACGGCCCGTCAGGACCATGACGGAGCCCGCTGTGACGTCGCAAATGCCGTATCCGTCTCATAAGGGGTCTCATCTGTGAGTGTGGTGACCGCGCCGAAGCGGTCCGGCGGACCGGTGACCGCCGGCAGGGAGCCGGACCGGAGGCAGGGCTTCGGCGCCTGGTTCCTGGTGCTGCCGGCCCTCGTCCCGATCCTGGTCCTGAGCGTCGGCCCGCTCCTCTACGGCATCGCGCTCGCGTTCACCGACGCCCAGTCCGGCCGCACCCAGCCGACCCGGTGGGTGGGCACCCTCAACTTCCAGGACCTGCTGCACGACACACTCTTCTGGGAGTCGTTCCGGATCGGCCTCCTCTGGGCCGTCGGTGTCACCGTCCCGCAGTTCCTGCTGGCCCTCGGCCTCGCCCTCCTGCTCGACCAGAAGCTCCGCTTCCGATGGCTGGCCAGGGCGCTCGCGATCATCCCCTGGGCCATGCCCGAGGTCGTCGTCGGCATCATGTGGCGGCTGGTCTACAACCCCGACGCGGGCATCCTCAACGAGACGCTCCGCGATCTGGGCCTCGGCGACGGACGGGACTGGCTCACCGGTCTGGCGACCGCCCTGCCCGCCGTCGTCCTCGTCGGGGTGTGGGCGGGCATGCCCCAGACCACGGTCGCCCTGCTCGCCGGGCTCCAGAACACCCCGCACGAACTCCACGAGGCCGCCGCCCTGGACGGCGCGGGGGCCTGGCGCCGCTTCCGTACCGTCACCTGGCCCGCCCTCAGGCCCGTCGCCCTCGCCATCACCGCCCTCAATTTCATCTGGAACTTCAACTCCTTCGCCCTGGTCTACGTCCTGACCAACGGCGGACCCGGGGGCCGCACCCGGCTGCCGATGCTCTTCGCGTACGAAGAGGCCTTCCGCTACGGCCAGTTCGGCTACGCCGCCGCGATGGGGTGCGTGATGGTGGCCGTCATCTCGGTGCTCCTCGCCCTCTACCTCGTCGGACGGCTGAAGGGGGAGGAGGACCGGTGAGCCTCCGCACCAGCAGGCCCGCGCGCATCGGCCAGTACCTCGCGCTCCTCGCCTATCTCGTCTTCCTCGCGTTCCCGTTCCTGTGGCTGGTCTCCACCGCCTTCAAGCCCGCCCCCGAACTGGCCTCGCTGCACCCCACCTGGATCCCCGAGGACCCCACCCTGGCCAACTTCCGGCAGGCCTTCGACGAACAGCCCCTGCTGCGGGCCGCCGGGAACAGCCTCGTCGCCGCGGTCTGCGCCGCCCTCATCGCCGTCGTCGTCGCCACGCCGATGGCCTACGTGATGGCGCGCCACCGGAGCCGGCTCACCACCGCCGCCACGGGCTGGGTCGTGGTCAGCCAGGCGTTCCCGTTCGTCCTCGTGATCATTCCGCTCTTCCTCGTCCTGAAGAACCTCCACCTGATCAACAGCCTGGCCGGGCTGGTCATGGTGTACGTCGTCTGGTCGCTGCCGTTCGCCCTGTGGATGCTGGTGGGGTACGTCCGGGCGGTCCCGGCCGAGCTGGAGGAGGCCGCCGCCGTCGACGGCGCGGGCAGGCTCCGGACCCTCGTCTCGGTCACCGCCCCACTGCTCGCCCCGGGCATCGTCGCCACCGCGCTCTTCGCCTTCGTCACCGCGTGGAACGAGTTCTTCTTCGCGCTCGTCCTGCTCAAGACCCCGGAGAAGCAGACCTTGCCGGTCGTCCTCACCCACTTCCTCGGCGCCGAGGGCGTCGCCGACCTCGGCCCGCTGGCCGCGGCGGCCTTCCTCGCCACGATCCCCTCGCTCGTCCTCTTCGCGGTCATCCAGAAGCGGATCACCGGCGGGATGTTCACCGGGGCGGTGAAGTCCTGATGCGCGGGCGTGCGGTCACCGCCGCGGCCGCCGTGCTGGCCCTGCTGCTGACCGGCTGCGCCTCGGAGGGGGACCGGAAGGACGGGAAGGTCCGGCTCCGCTTCCAGTCCCTCGCCTGGCAGCAGGAGTCCGTCGACGCCAACAAGGAGCTGGTGGCGGAGTGGAACGCCGCCCACCCCGGCATCCAGGTCGACTACGTCCAGGGCAGCTGGGACTCGGTCCACGACCAGCTCCTCACCTCCTTCGAGGGCGGCGAGGCGCCCGACATCATCCACGACGCCTCCGACGACCTGGCCGACTTCGCCTACGGCGGCTACCTCGCCGATCTGACCGGCCTCCTCCCCGCGCGGCTGCGCGCCGACATCCCCGCGCACAGCTGGCGGACGACCACCTTCGGCAAGGGGATCTACGGCGTGCCGTTCCTCCAGGAACCGCGCATGATCATGGCGAACAAGAAGATCCTCGACTCCTCCGGTGTCCGGATCCCGACCCCGGAGAAGCCGTGGAGCTGGGAGGAGTTCCGGAAGGTCGCCAAGGACCTGACGGCGAGCATGGGGAAGGGGAGGTACGCGGTCGCGTGGCCGCTCAAGGAGCCGGTCTCCGTCAGCCTCAACCTGGGCCTCTCGGCCGGCGGGCAGCTGTTCCACCGCGGCGAGGACGGCAAGGTCACCGTCCGCTTCACCGAGGCCGACGGCGTGGTGCCCGGCACCATCCACGACCAGGTCGGCACCGACCGCACGGCCTCGCGGTCCACGCTCGGCTCGGGCGGCTCGGACACCCTGCCGGGATTCTTCGGCGGTACGTACGCGATGGTCCCGCTCGGGTTCTCGTACCGGCAGCAGATCACCCAGCAGGCGCCGAAGGGCTTCGAGTGGATCGTCCTGCCCGCCCCGGCGGGGAAGGACGGCCTCGCGCAGGGCGTCAGTCCGCAGACGCTCTCGATCGCCGAGGACAGCCCGCACAAGAAGGAGGCCGCCCTCTTCCTCGACTTCTTCCTCCAGCCGCGGAACATGGTCCGCCTCGCACGGGGTGACTGGATGCTGCCCACCGGCACGGCGGCGCTCGCCGACCCCTCCCTGCACACCCCCAAGGACGGCTGGGCCACCGGAGCGGCGGTGGCGCGGCGGCTGCGGCCGGCGCCGGCGCAGTCGGTGCGGGGCTACGCCGAGTGGAAGGACAAGGTGGCGACGCCGGCGTTCCAGGAGTACTTCAGCGGGGCGATCGGCGCCGACGAGCTGCGCGAACGGCTGGAGAAGGACGGCAATCTGGTGCTGGCCCGCTATCAGCGCGACTGAAACCGACTGGACGAGACGTCTCGTCTCGTTTAGGCTCGCGGTCATGACCACCACCCCGCGCGCCCATGTCGCCATGTTCTCCATCGCCGCCCACGGCCACGTCAACCCCAGCCTCGAGGTGATCCGGGAGCTCGTCGACCGTGGGTACCGCGTCAGCTACGCCATCCCCGCGGCCTTCGCCGAGAAGGTCGCGGCGACCGGGGCCACCCCCGTCGTCTACACCTCCACGCTGCCCACCGACGACGACCCGGACGCCTGGGGAACCGAGCTGATCGACAACATCGAGCCGTTCCTGGACGACGCGATCCAGGCGCTGCCCCAGCTCGCCGGGGTCTTCGACGCCGACCGTCCCGATCTCGTCCTGCACGACATCACGTCGTACCCCGCGCCGGTCCTCGCCCACCGCTGGGGCGTGCCCGCCGTCGGACTCTGGCCGAATCTCGTTCCCTGGGAGGGGTACGAGGAGGAGGTCGCCGAGCCCATGTTCGCCGGACTCAAGGCATCCGAGCGGGGCAAGGCGTACTACGCGCGGTTCACGTCCTGGCTCGCCGAACACGGCGTCGACACGCACCCCGACCGGCTCGTCGCACGCCCCCGGAAGGCGCTCGTGCTCATCCCGCGGGCGCTTCAGCCGCACGCCGACCGGGTCGACGCGGCCGTCTTCACGTTCGTCGGCGCCTGCCAGGGGGAGCGGGCGGAGCCGGGGGAGTGGCGGCGCCCTTCCGGTGCGGAGAAGGTGCTCCTGGTCTCCCTGGGCTCCGCCTTCACCAAGCAGCCGGACTTCTACCGTGCGTGCGCCGAGGCCTTCGCCGGCCTGCCGGAGTGGCACGTCGTCCTGCAGATCGGCCGGTTCGTCGACCCCGCCGAACTCGGCGACCTGCCGGCCAACGTCGAGGTGCGGTCGTGGGTACCGCAACTGGCCGTCCTCAGGCAGGCGGACGCGTTCATCACGCACGCCGGCGCCGGCGGCAGCCAGGAGGGCCTGGCCACCGCCACGCCGATGGTCGCGGTCCCGCAGGCCGTCGACCAGTTCGGCAACGCCGACATGCTCCAGTCCCTCGGGGTGGCCCGGCACCTGCCGATGGAAGAGGTGACGCCGGAGGCGCTGCGCGAGGCCGTGCTCTCCCTGACCGGCGACCCCGAAGTGGCCCGGCGGGCCCGGGAGATCCAGGTGGGCATGGCCGGTGAAGGCGGCACGCGACGGGCCGCCGACCTCATCGAGGCCGAACTCCGCTGAGAGGGAAGGCGACGAAGGCCCCCGGGTGAACCGGGGGCCTTACGCATGGCCCGAGTTGGGCGGAAGTGTCGCACTTGTTATTAAGAAAGCTTGTTGAATAAGTCATAGGTGTGTGAAGGCCTTGATTTGCACTCGTCAATCGGTCAGGGTTTCGAACCAGCTACCGGAGAGTTTCCTTCCAGTGGCCCAACCCCCCACAAATCCTGACGAGGAGCCCCCTCTTCATGGCAACACACAAGCGCATCCGCAGGACGAAGCTCGTCGTCGTCGCCACCGCGATAGCGGCCGCGACCGGCGTCACCGCCCTCACCACCCCGTTCGCGGGCGCGGCCCCCGCTCCCGCCGAGGGAACGGTGTTCGGGCTCGGTGTCGAAGGCGCGGTCGCCGGAAGCTACATCGTTCTGCTGGACGAGAAGGCCGACAAGGGCAAGCTGGCCGAGGAGTACGGCGGCACCCTGCGCCGCAGCTACGACTCGGCCGTCAACGGCTTCTCCGTCAACGGCATGTCGGAGACCGAGGCCAAGCGCCTCGCCGCTGACCCGGCCGTCGCCAAGGTCGTGCAGAACAAGAAGTTCACCATCAACGCCACCCAGGAGAACCCGCCTTCCTGGGGCCTCGACCGGGTCGACCAGGCCGAGACCGCCGGGGACGCGAAGTACACCTACCCCGACAAGGCCGGTGAGGGCGTCACCGCCTACGTCATCGACACCGGAGTCCGCATCACCCACAAGGACTTCGAGGGCCGCGCGGCCGACGGCTTCGACGCCGTCGACAACGACGACACGGCCCAGGACGGCAACGGCCACGGCACGCATGTGGCCGGCACCATCGCCGGATCCACCTACGGCATCGCGAAGAAGGCGAAGATCGTCGCGGTCCGCGTCCTCGACGACGCCGGATCCGGCACCACCGAGCAGGTCGTCGCCGGCATCGACTGGGTCACCCAGAACCACCAGGGCCCGTCCGTCGCCAACATGAGCCTCGGCGGGGGCGCCGACCCGGCCCTCGACGAGGCCGTCAAGAAGGCCATCGCCTCCGGTGTCACCTTCGGCGTCGCCGCCGGCAACGAGTCCTCCGACGCCGGTCAGGGCTCCCCCTCCCGCGTCCCCGAGGCGATCACCGTGGCCTCCTCGACGAAGACCGACGAGCAGTCCGACTTCTCCAACTTCGGCTCCGTCGTCGACCTCTACGCCCCGGGCTCCGAGATCGCCTCGGCATGGAACGACAGCGACACCGGGACGAAGACCATCTCCGGCACGTCGATGGCGACCCCGCACGTGGTCGGCGCCGCCGCCGTCTACCTCGCCGGACACCCCGACGCCACCCCGGACCAGGTGGCCCAGGCCCTGGTCGGCGGCGCCACCGCCGACAAGATCACCAACCCCAGCCAGGGCACCGCCAACAAGCTGCTCAAGATCGTCGAGTAGCGGCTCCCCTCGCGTGACCGGCGGCCGCCGCGCCCTCCCCCACGGGGCGCGGCGGCCGTCTTATGGTGTGCGCATGACGACGACCTATGCCGCCCTGCTCCGCGGGATCAACGTGAGCGGCCACCGCAAAGTCCCCATGGCCGAACTCCGTTCGCTCCTCGAGGAGCTCGGCCACCGGGACGTCCGCACCTATCTGCAGAGCGGCAACGCCGTCTTCACCACCGACGCCGACGACCGGAGCGAGGACGCGCTCCGCCAGGCCCTCGAAGACGCCGTCGAGCGGCACTTCGGCTTCCGTGTCGACTGTCTGGTGCGCGACGCGGACTACCTCGCCGCCGTCGCCGACGCCTGCCCCTTCCCCGCCGCCGAGCTGGAGGGCAAGCAGCTCCACGTCACGTACTTCTCCGAGCGGGTCGACCCCGAACGGCTCGCCGGAATCGACCAGGCCGCCTTCCTGCCCGAGGAGTTCCGGCTCGGCGACCGCGCCCTCTACCTCTACGCCCCCGACGGCCTCGGCCGGTCGAAGCTCGCCGAGGCGCTCTCCCGGCCCGGCCTCACCAAGGGCATCGTCGCCACCTCGCGCAACTGGAACACCGTGGCCAAGCTGGTGGAGATGACGCGCGCCTGACCGCCCGCGATTGGCCCAGTTGACGGAGTCGCGAATGGCCCGCCGATCCGGCGGGCCCGCTGGCTAGGCTCACGTCACATGACGACCGAGACGCAGCCCAGGACCGCCGTCGACTTCTACTTCGACCCCGCCTGCCCCTTCGCCTGGATCGCCTCCCGCTGGATGCTGGAGGTGGAACGGCACCGCGACATCGACCTGCGGTTCCACGTGATGAGCCTGTACTTCCACAACGTCGGCAACGACCTGCCCGACTGGTACAGGGAGCTCGTCGACAAGTCCATAGGCCCGGTCCGGGTCGCGGTCGCGGCGGCCGAGAAGCACGGCGAGGAGATCCTGCGCCCGCTCTACACCGCGTACGGCACCCGCATCCACAACGAGAAGCAGACCGACTTCGACGCCGTGATCGCCGAGTCGCTGGCCGAGGTCGGCCTGCCGGCCGAGCTGGCCGCGGCCGCGCACGACGAGGGGTACGACGAGGCGGTCCGCCGCAGCCACGACGCGGGCAAGGACCCCGAGGCGGACGGCTACGTCGGCACCCCGACCCTCCACCTCGACGGAACCGCCTGGTTCGGACCGGTCCTCCGGGCCGTCCCGCGCGGCGAGAAGGCGGCCGAGCTGTTCGACGGCTTCCGGGTGCTCGCCGGCCACTCCGACCTGTTCGAGATCAAGCGGACCCGCACCGGCGGCCTGGACTTCAGCTGACCGACCAGGGCCCGGACCTCAGCCGGCCGCCACAAGACCGGCCGCGGTCCGCGCCTCGTCGTAGCGAGCGGTCAGCAGCCGTGCCAGCTCCGGTGCCGGACCGAGGACGCCGGCCAGGACGTCGGCGTCGGCCGCACCCGCCGCGATGCGGTCCGGGAGCCGGCCCGGGGCGATGACGTACGGGGCCACCGCCACCCGGCGGACGCCGTCGGCGCGCAGGGCGCGGACGGCGTCCTCGGTCCGGGGAAGGGATGCGGAGGCGAACGCAGGCCGCACGGAGCACCAACCGGTGCGCCGCAGCTCCCGCGCTGTTTCGGCGATCACTGCGATCGCCTCCGGGTCAGAGGAGCCCGCCGAGGCCAGGACGACCCCGGTCGTGCTCTTGTCGGCGGGCCCGAGGCCAGCCTCGTACAGCCGCCGTTCCACCGCCGACACCAGCAGCGGGGACGGTCCGAGGACCTCCGCCTGCCGGATGCGCAGGCCGGCGGGGGCCTGGCGCAGGACGGCGGGGATGTCGGCCTTGGCGTGGAAGGCCCGGGTCAGCAGCAGCGGCAGCGCCACCACCTCCCGGACCCCTTCGGCGGCCAGGGCCCCGAGGACCCCCGGCACCGACGGGAGGTTGAAGTCCAGGAACGCCGTCTCCACCCGCAGCCCCGGCCGCAGCGACCGCGCGCGGCGCACCAGCGCGTGCACGGTCGCGGCGTGCCGCGGATCGCGGCTGCCGTGGGCGACGACGAGCAGGACGGGGTTCATGGGGCCCTCAGCTCCGGGCCAGCAGACCGCGGCTGCGCAGGACCGAGCGCTCCAGCGGGCTGAAGATCAGGAGGTCGATGGCGATGCCGACGACCAGGATCAGGATGATGGCGAGGAAGATCCCCGGCATGTCGATGTTGTTGCGGCCGTTCTCCAGCAACTGGCCGAGTCCCAGGCCCAGTTCCGGGGAGGACGCGATGATCTCGGCGGCCATCAGCGACCGCCAGGAGAACGCCCAGCCCTGCTTCAGACCCGCCAGATAGCCGGGGAGCGCGGCCGGCATCACGATGTGCCAGGCGCCCTTCAGTCCCGTCGCGCCGAGCGTCTGCCCGGCCCGCAGGAACAGCGGCGGGACCTGGTCGACACCGGCCACCAGACCGTTGGCGATCGAGGGGACCGCGCCCAGCAGGATCACCGCGTACATCATCTGGTCGTTGAGGCCGATCCAGAGCACCGCGGGGGCGACCCAGGCGACCGAGGGCAGCGACTGCAGACCGGACAGGACCGGGCCGATCGCCGCGCGGACGAATTTCACGCGGGCGACGAGCAGGCCCAGCGGCGTACCGATGGCGAGCGCCATCAGGAAGCCGAGCAGGGCCCGGGACACGCTCGTCCAGAGGACGTCGAGGAGCGTGCCCTCCAGCCACATCGTGGTCAGGCTGTCCCAGACGGCGGACGGCGGCGGCAGCTTGAACTCGTCCGTGACCTTGGCGGTCACCAGAAGCTGCCACACCACAAGCACCAGTGCGACGGCGAGGACGGGCGGCAGCACCTTCTTCAGCAGGACCTCGCGGACCG
Source organism: Streptomyces sp. NPDC036822 (assembly GCF_055609145.1). Lineage (NCBI taxonomy): Bacteria > Bacillati > Actinomycetota > Actinomycetes > Kitasatosporales > Streptomycetaceae > Streptomyces > Streptomyces sp. NPDC036822. Next base: position 62,716 of record NZ_JBVJPY010000022.1, on the reverse strand, counting down.
GCGTACGGCTGACCTGCACCGCGTCGAGCGCGTCGAGGCCCGCTTCCAGGCCGGCCAGGTCGTCGGCCTTGGTGGTCGTGTCAGTGCTGGCCATGACGGCGGATCTCCCCACGCAGTTCTTCGGTGATCTCGACGGAAAGCTCCGCCACGGCGGCGTCCTCGATGCGGCGCGGCTGCGGGATGTCGATGGTCCACTCCCGGGCGATCCGGCCCGGGCGGGACGAGAGCAGCACCACGCGCTCGGCCAGCCGCACGGCTTCGCGCACGTTGTGCGTCACGAACAGCACCGACAGGTTCGTCTCGCGCCAGATCCGGGTCAGCTCGTCGTGCAGCACGTCACGGGTGATGGCGTCGAGCGCGGCGAACGGCTCGTCCATCAGCAGCAGGTCGCTGTCCTGGGCGAGCGCCCTGGCCAGGGCCACCCGCTGGCGCATGCCGCCGGACAGCTCGTGCACCCGCTTGCCGTACGAGCCGCGGAGCCGGACCAGCTCCAGCAGGCGCTCCGCCTCCGGGCGGCGCTCGGCCTTCGGGACGCCGCGCAGCCGAAGCGCCAGTTCGATGTTCTTGCCCGCGGTCAGCCACGGGAAGAGGGCGTGCTCCTGGAACATCAGGGCCGGCCGTCCGCCGGGGGTCTCGATCGACCCCGCCGACGGCCGGTCGAGCCCGGCGACCAGGTTGAGCAGCGTGGACTTCCCGCAGCCCGAGGCCCCCAGGAGGGTGACGAACTCGCCCGGGGCGACATCGAGCGTGATGTCGTCGAGGACGAGCTGCGGACCCGTGGGTCCGCCGAAGGACTTCGATACATGCGCGATCCGGGCGGCATGGGTCACCGCCGCACGGTCCTCGGCCTTGGCGAGCGTCGCGGTCGTGGCCATGGTCGTCACCTCCTGGGAACTCGGCTGGTTGGTTTACTTGACGCCGAGACCGGCGTCGGCGAACTCGGGCTGCCCCGCGGCCTTGCGGACCTCGTTGAGCGGCTTCAGGTCGTAGATGCCGCTCAGGTCGGGCCGCTGGAGGAGGCCGGCCTTCACCGCGTGGTCCGCCTGGGCCTGGAGCGTGGCGGCCAGCGGGTCGTCGGTGAACCGGATCGACGGCCAGGCGGCGTCGATCACGTCGGCCGCGAGCGGCTTGCCCGTGAGGTCCTTCAACCGGGCGTTCGCCGACGCCTTCGCCTTGTCCGGGTGGGCGTTGATCCACGCGTTGGTCTTCACCGAACCGCGCAGGACGGCCTCGACGACGTCCGGGTGCTCGGTGAGGAACTTCTGCGACACGATGATGTTCGTGATCACGAACTTCTTGTCGGGCCACAGCGTCGACTCGTCGAGCAGGACCTTCGCGCCCTCGGTGACCAGCTTCGAGGCGGTCGGTTCCGGCACCCAGGCGCCGTCGATGGCGCCGGAGGTGTAGGCGTTCGGGGTCACCTTGTTGTCCGTGCGGACCACGGAGACGTCGCCCTTGCCGCTCTGGGCGTCGACCTTCCAGCCCTTCTCGGAGATCCAGTTGAGGAAGGCGACGTCCTGGGTGTTGCCGTGCTGCGGGGTGGCGATCCTCTTGCCCTTGAGGTCGTCCAGGGTCTTGATCTTGTCCGGGTTGACCACGAGCTTCACGCCGCCGGAGGCCGAGCCTGCGACGATGCGCAGGTTCTTGCCCTGGGACTTGGTGTAGCCGTTGATCGCGGGGGAGGGGCCGATGAACCCGATGTCGATCGAGTCGGCGTTGAGCGCCTCGATCTCGGACGGGCCGGCGTTGAAGGTCGAGACCTCGAGCCGCGTGCCGCCCAGCTCCTTCTGCAGGATGCCTTCCTGGTCGCCCACCAGGGCCGTGGCGTGGGTCAGGTTCGGGAAGTAACCGAGCCGCACCTTGTCGGCCGAGAGCTTCGCGCCCTCGGCGGCCACCTTCTTCTGGTCGTTCTTGGCCTGGGAGCCGTAGCCGCACGAGGCGAGCGCGCCGATCAGCAGCGGCAGGGCCGCGGCGGCGGCGAGCGAGCGGCGCAGGGTGGTACGGGAGGCAGGCACGGTTCCCCTCAGGGTCTTCGAAGTTCTCGTCGTCTATGTCGTGCGGGGTGGAGCGGGACAGCGCCGCGTACCCGCGGCGTGGACGTCAGCACGCACATCGCCCGACTCCTCCCCGGCCCGCGCCGAGGGCGCCGGAACCCACCCGGCCGCCCTCCTTGGCGAAGGTGGCGTAGACGTCCTGTCGCATGTCAGAAGTCCCAGCCCTCGTCGGAGGTGGCGTCCGCCACGGGCAGCGCCTTGGCGGTGGCGAAGGACTCGCCCGCCATGCCGGCGGCGAGCGTGGTGCCGTCCGCGGGGTCGATCAGCAGGAACGAGCCGGTACGCCGGGAGTCCACGTACGCGTCCAGCGCGAGCGGCTCGGCGGTGCGGACCCTCACCCGGCCTATGTCGTTGGCGACGAGCTGCCCCGGCTCGGGGTGCTGGGAGAGGTCGTCCAGGGTCAGCCGGGACGGGATCTCCTTGACGATCGCCTTGACCGTGCGGGTCGTGTGCTTCAGGAGCACCCGCTGGCCCACCGTCAGCGGCTGGTCGGCCACGTGGCAGACGGTCGCCTCGACGTCCTGGCTGGTCGCCGGGGCGTCACCGCTGGGGGCCAGCAGGTCGCCGCGGGAGATGTCGATGTCGTCGGCCAGGCGGATGGTGACCGACTGCGGGGCCCACGCGATGTCCACGGGCTCGCCCAGCGCGTCGATCGCCGTGATCGTGGACGTCCTGCCCGACGGCAGGACGGTGATCTCCTCGCCGACCCGGAACGCGCCGGCCGCGATCTGACCGGCGTACCCGCGGTAGTCCGGGTGCTCGGCGGTCTGCGGGCGGATCACGTACTGCACCGGGAAGCGGGCGTGGCAGGCCGTCAGGTCATGGCTGACCGGGACGGTCTCCAGGTGCTCCAGGACGGTCGGGCCGCCGTACCAGTCCATGTTCGCGGACGGCTCCACGACGTTGTCGCCGGCCAGCGCCGAGATCGGGATCGCGGTGATCTCCGGGACGCCCAGCTCGGAGGCGTACGTCGTGAACTCCTCGGCGATCGCGGCGAAGACGGGCTCGGCGTAGTCGACGAGGTCCATCTTGTTCACGGCGAGGACGACGTGCGGCACGCGCAGCAGCGCGGCGACCGCGGCGTGCCGGCGGGTCTGCTCGACGACGCCGTTGCGGGCGTCGACCAGGACCACGGCCAGCTCGGCGGTCGAGGCGCCGGTCACCATGTTCCGGGTGTACTGCACGTGCCCGGGGGTGTCGGCGAGGATGAACCGGCGGCGTGCCGTGGCGAAGTAGCGGTAGGCCACGTCGATGGTGATGCCCTGCTCGCGCTCGGCCCGCAGCCCGTCGGTGAGCAGCGCGAGGTCCGGGGCCTCCTGGCCGCGCTTGAGGGACGCGGCCTCGACGGCCTCCAGCTGGTCGGTGAGGACCGACTTGGAGTCGTGGAGGAGCCGGCCCACCAGGGTGGACTTGCCGTCGTCGACGGAGCCGGCGGTGGCGAAGCGCAGCAGGGTGGTCGCCGAGACGTCGGCGAACTGCTCGGTCGTGCTCGTGCTCGTCATGGCTAGAAGTACCCTTCGCGCTTGCGGTCTTCCATCGCGGCCTCGGACATCTTGTCGTCGGCGCGGGTCGCGCCCCGCTCGGTGAGACGGGAGGCGGCGATCTCGGCGATCACCGCGTCCAGCGTGGTGGCGTCGGAGTCGACGGCGCCCGTGCAGGACATGTCACCGACGGTGCGGTAGCGGATGAGCCGCGTCTCGACCGTCTCGGTCTCCTTGGGGCCGCCCCACTCGCCGGCGGTCAGCCACATGCCGTTGCGGGCGAAGACCTCACGCTCGTGGGCGAAGTAGATCTCCGGCAGCTCGATGCCCTCGCGGGCGATGTACTGCCAGACGTCCAGCTCGGTCCAGTTGGAGAGCGGGAAGACGCGGACGTGCTCGCCGGGAGCGTGCCGGCCGTTGTAGAGCTGCCACAGCTCCGGGCGCTGGCGGCGCGGGTCCCACTGGGAGAACTCGTCGCGGAGGCTGAACACCCGCTCCTTGGCGCGCGCCTTCTCCTCGTCGCGGCGGCCGCCGCCGAAGACCGCGTCGAAACGGTGCTGCTGGATCGCCTCGGTCAGCGGCACCGTCTGGAGCGGGTTGCGCGTCCCGTCGGGACGCTCGCGCAGCTTCCCGGCGTCGATGTACTCCTGGACGGAGGCCACGTGCAGACGGAGACCGTGCTTCTCGACCGTGCGGTCGCGGTACTCGAGGACCTCGGGGAAGTTGTGCCCGGTGTCGACGTGCAGCAGCGTGAACGGCACCGGCGCGGGCGCGAACGCCTTCAGCGCCAGGTGCAGCATCACGATGGAGTCCTTGCCACCGGAGAAGAGGATCACCGGCCGCTCGAACTCGCCCGCCACCTCGCGGAAGATGTGGACGGCCTCGGACTCGAGCGAGTCCAGGTGCGACAGCGCGAACGGGCTGTCGGTCTCCTCATGAACATGGGCAACGGTGGTCACTCTGCACCCCTCTCGTGATCCCCCAGAGCTGACGCCCGGGTGGTACCCCCGTCTCCGCCCGCGCGGCGCAGAGGTGCTGCTTCGGCATTCGTCTGCGGCCGGCCGGCCGCGCGTGCGTCGCTCACAGCAGGCCCTTCTCGGTGAGCAGCGCGTACAGCTGCGCCGCGGACTCCTGCACGGACTGGTTCTGGGACTCGATCCGCAGGTCGGGGTCGGCCGGCTCGTCGTACGGGTCGTCGACCCCGGTGAGGCCGCTGATCTCGCCGGCGGCCTGATTGGCGTACAGCCCCTTCACGTCGCGGACGGAGCACACGTCGACCGGAGTGGCGACGTGCACTTCCACGTAGGGGGTGCCCTCGGACTGGTGACGCTTGCGGACGGCCTCGCGGCTGTCCTCGTACGGGGCGATGACCGGGACCAGGACCTTCACGCCGTTCGAGGCGAGCAGCTCGGCGACGAAGCCGATCCGCTGCACGTTGGTGTGCCGGTCCTCGCGGGTGAAGCCGAGGCCCGCGGAGAGGAACTCGCGGATCTCGTCGCCGTCGAGGACCTCGACGCGGTGGCCCTCGCCGCGCAGGCGGCCGGCCAGCTCGTACGCGATGGTGGTCTTGCCGGCGCTCGGCAGGCCCGTGAGCCAGATGGTGGCACCGGTCACGTGGTTCTCCTGGGAAGTCTGGGTGGTGGTCATCAGCCGTGCAGTCCGCATTCCGTCTTGGCACGCCCGGCCCAGCGGCCGGCGCGGGCGTCCTCGCCCTCCTCGACACGGCGGGTGCAGGGGGCGCAGCCGACGGAGGCGTATCCGTCCATCAGCAGCGGGTTGGTGAGCACGCCGTGCTCGGCGACGTACGCGTCGACGTCGTCCTGGGTCCAGCGGGCGATGGGCGAGATCTTGACCTTCTGCCGCTTCTCGTCCCAGCCGACGACCGGGGTGGCGGCCCGGGTCGGGGACTCGTCGCGGCGCAGGCCGGTCGCCCAGGCGCGGTAGGCGGTCAGGCCCTCTTCGAGGGGCTTGACCTTGCGCAGCGCGCAGCACCGGTCGGGGTCGCGGTCGTGCAGCCGGGGGCCGTACTCGGCGTCCTGCTCGGCGACCGTCTGGCGGGGGGTCAGCGTGATGACGTTGACGTCCATCACCGCCTCGACCGCGTCACGGGTGCCGATGGTCTCGGGGAAGTGGTAGCCGGTGTCGAGGAAGACGACGTCCACGCCGGGCATGGCCCGCGAGGCGAGGTGGGCGACCACCGCGTCCTCCATGGAGGAGGTGACGCAGAACTCCTTGCCGAAGGTGTCGGTCGCCCACCGGAGGATCTCCAGCGCGGAGGCGTCCTCCAGGTCGCGTCCGGCCTGCTCGGCGAGGGCCTTGAGGTCGGTGGTCCCGGTGACCTGGGTCGTCGTCATATCTGTTCCCCTCCAGTGGTGTCGCTTCGCGAGCTCCGAGGTTCCGGGGCGAGGAGCCCCAGGAACTTCAGCTGGAAGGCTCGACCGCATGCCCGGCATTCCCAGGCGCCGTGACCCCGCTCGTTCGGACGCAGGTCCTCGTCGCCGCAGTACGGGCAGTGGAACGGCGCGGCACGCTCGCTCATGACAACGCTTCTTCCGAGGCGCGCGCCGCCCAGGTGGCGAAGCGCTCGCCGTCCTCGCGCTGCTCCTGGAAGCGCTTGAGGACCCGCTCGACGTAGTCCGGCAGACCGGCCGCGGTGACCTTCAGGCCGCGGACCTTGCGGCCGAAGCCGGCCTCCAGGCCGAGCGCGCCGCCGAGGTGCACCTGGTAGCCCTCCACCCGGTTTCCCTCGTCGTCGATGACCAGCTGGCCCTTGAGACCGATGTCCGCCACCTGGATACGGGCGCAGGCGTTGGGGCAGCCGTTGATGTTGATGGTGATCGGCTCGTCGAACTCCGGGATGCGGCGCTCGAGTTCGTCGATGAGCGAGGCGCCGCGCGCCTTGGTCTCGACGATGGCCAGCTTGCAGAACTCGATGCCCGTGCAGGCCATCGTGCCGCGGCGGAAGGGCGAGGGCGTGACCCGCAGGTCCAGCGACTCCAGCGCGGAGACCAGCGGCTCGACCTGGGCCTCCTCGACGTCGAGGACGATCATCTTCTGCTCGGCGGTGGTGCGGAGCCGGCCCGAGCCGTGCGACTCGGCGATCTCGGCGATCTTGGTGAGCGTGGCGCCGTCGACCCGGCCGACGCGCGGCGCGAACCCGACGTAGAACCGGCCGTCCTTCTGCTTGTGGACGCCGACGTGGTCACGCCACTGGCCGGCGGGCTGGGCCGGAGCCGGGCCGTCGGTCAGCTTGCGCTTCAGGTACTCGTCCTCCAGGACCTGGCGGAACTTCTCCGGGCCCCAGTCCGCGACGAGGAACTTCAGGCGGGCGCGGTTGCGCAGCCGGCGGTAGCCATAGTCGCGGAAGATCGAGATGACGCCCTCGTAGACGTCCGGGACCTCGTCGAGCGAGACCCAGGTGCCCAGGCGGACGCCCAGCTTGGGGTTGGTGGACAGGCCGCCGCCGACCCAGACGTCGAAGCCGGGGCCGTGCTCCGGGTGGTGCACGCCGACGAAGGCGATGTCGTTGATCTCGTGCGCCACGTCGAGCAGCGGCGAGCCGGAGACTGCCGACTTGAACTTGCGGGGCAGGTTGGAGAAGTCCTTGTTGCCGACGATCCGGCGCTGGATCTCGTCGATGGCGGGGGTGCCGTCGATGATCTCGTCCTCGGCGATGCCGGCGACCGGCGAGCCGAGGATGACGCGCGGGGTGTCGCCGCAGGCCTCGGTCGTGGAGAGACCGACCGCCTCCAGGCGGTTCCAGATCTCGGGCACGTCCTCGATCCGGATCCAGTGGTACTGCACGTTCTGGCGGTCGGTGATGTCGGCGGTGCCCCGCGCGAACTCCTGCGAGATCTCGCCGATGACGCGCAGCTGCTCGGTGGTCAGCCGGCCGCCGTCGATGCGGACCCGGAGCATGAAGTACTCGTCGTCCAGCTCCTCCGGCTCGAGGACCCCGGTCTTGGTGCCGTCCAGACCCTGCTTGCGCTGGGTGTAGAGGCCCCACCAGCGCATGCGTCCGCGCAGGTCGTTGGGGTCGATGGAGTCGAATCCGCGCTTGGAGTAGATCGTCTCAATACGTGTCCGTACGTTGAGACCGTCGTCGTCCTTCTTGAACTGCTCATTGCCGTTCAGCGGGGTGAAGTGCCCCACGGCCCACTGACCCTCGCCACGGTGACGCCCGGCCTTGCGGCGGGCGGCGACGGGAGTGGGGTTTTCCGGGGTGGCGGCCATGGCGTTTTGTCCTTCGGGACTGCGGGAGGGCGGCTCTGACCTGCACACTCGCGCTCAGGTCAGAGGGTGGCGCGTCGGTGCGCAGCAGGGTCGTGCAGAAAGTCGATCGCGGCGTCGCTGGTTCTCTCAGCGCGCCGGACAGATGGCGCTGGACATGCGGCCGAGGTCGACGTGCCGCCGACTCACCAAGGCAATTCCAGTTCCAGACATGACGGAAGCGTGTCACGGGCCTTTGGACTCAGTCCAGCTTCGTCCGTTATGTGGACACCACCGTCCCGCATCGCGAGACGGTGTGCCGTGGGTCACTCCGAGAGGGTGCTGCTCAGGGTGGGAAGGGTGCGCCCTTCCGGTCAGCCGTGGGCGCCGGGCCAGGGGCCGGGGGTCGTCGCCTCCTCGGCCTCCTCCACCGTGGTGTCGAAGAGCCGGAAGCCGCGCCGCCGGTAGTTGTCCATCGCGTGCGGCCCGTCCAGCGAGCAGGTGTGCAGCCACACCCGCCGGGTCGGCTCCCGGTCCGGCCAGCGCTCGGCCAGGTCCCAGGCGCGCAGCACGCCCTCGGTCAGCAGATGGCCTCCGATGCGGCGCCCGCGGAAGGCCGGGATCAGCCCGAAGTAGATGATCTCCACGACCCCGTCGTCCTGCGGGTCCAGCTCCACGTACCCGGCCGGCGTCCCCTTCTCGTACGCCACCCAGATCTCGGCCCCCGGACGCTCGACGATCTCCTGCCACTCCTTGTACGACAGGTGCAGCCGGTCGTTCCAGCTGATGTCGCCGCCGACCGCCGTATAGAGGAAGCGGGCGAACTCGGGGGAGGGCACCTCGGCCCGCACGATCCTGACGTCGTCACCCACGGGCGGGGCGGCGGGGCGCAGGTCCGAGGCCGAGGTCTGTTCGAGGGACCAGGTGGTGAGAGTGATGCTCATACGCCCATCGCATCATGCGGAGCGCGAGATTCCCATGGGGGTCCGGCGTCGTGTGCGTTACTCCCGCGCAGGTCCGGGCTCCCCCGAGGGGCCGGGTACGCGGACCGCGCGGATCGCCGGGGCCGTGGAGTGCGGCAGCAGATCCTCCGACCGTGGCGGGCGGACGACCTCCACGTCGACCTCCTCGCCGAAGCGGTACGGACGGTGGGCGAGCACACCGGCCAGGGTGCGGCGGACCCGGGACATCTCCGCCCGTACCGTCACCGTCCGCGTCCGGTCCCCGAACACGTCCTGCGCCAGCTCCGCCGCCGTCCGCCCGCCGGGGTGCAGCGCGAGGACGAACAGCAGCTCCGCGTGGCGCGGGCTCAGCTCCCTCGACCAGCTGCCCGCCGCGCCCGACACCGTCACCGACCACCGGCGCGGCCGGCTCAGATCGAGCACCACCCGGCTCGGGGCCGCCGCCGCGTCGTCCGCCGCCGTCCGCTCCGCCTCCACCCGCAGCAGCCAGCCGCCTGGCAGCGGCTCCACCGCGCACATGCCGAGCGCCGGCAGCCACACCCGCCCGGCCCGGAACGACGTGGGCAGCGCGATCCGGTCCACCGGCACCATCCCGGTCACCGCCGCCGTCCAGCCGTGCGTGTCCACGGCGACGGCCCGGCCGCCCACCCGGCACAGGATCGGCGCCGCCACCGAGCGCAACCGCTCGATCGAGCGCAGATGGCGCTGGCGCATCTCCGCCTCGGCGAGCTGGGCCACCGAGCCGACCAGGGCCAGCGTCGCCGGATGGAAGCTCGACGCCGGCCCGCTCACGTCCACGATCCCCAGCAGCCGCTGGTCACGTGGGTCGTGCACCGGCGCGGCGGCGCAGGTCCAGGTGTGGAGGGTGTGGACGTAGTGCTCGGCCGAGTGCACCTGGACCGCCCGGCGCATGGCGAGCGCCGTCCCCACCGCGTTCGTCCCGGTGGTGTGCTCCGACCAGGCCGCGCCCTCCTCCAGGCAGATGCCGTTGGCCTGCCGCAGCACCGCCAGATTGCCCTCGCGCCACAGCACCCGTCCCTGCTCGTCGGTGACCACCATGATCTGCATCGAGGCGTCGGCGATCCCGGCCAGGCCGGTGCTCAGCGTCCGCATGACCTCGCCCAGGACCGTGGAGCGCCGCCGTTCCTCCAGCTCCTCGCGTTTCAGCAGCACACTGCTGGTGCCCTGGTCCGGGTCGAGGCCGAGCCGGAACATCCGCCGCCAGGAGGCGTCGATGACCGGGCGCGGCGCGATCGGCGGGGTCCGGCCCGCCAGGGTCTCCTCGCGGACCAGGTGCAGCAGCCGGGTGGCCTGGGCGGCGTCCATGGCGGCGAGCCGGTTCATGTCGAGCTGGGTGTTCTTCATCGGTCCCTTCCCGCCACCCGGCGCTGTATCGGTTCTGCAGAGGCGCGGATCAGCGGAGCGGCGGATCCGCGGAGAAGCGGAGACAGTGCCCATCGTGCCGCTCGCGCCCCCCGGCGGAGCGTGCTTCCCGAAAAGCTGCAACCCTTTGCAACTCTGGCAGTCGGCGGGCGCGTCCAGGAGATTGGTGTCAGCCGAGGGTGGTGCCGTGTCGGCGCAGCACCACCCTCGGCTTTCGGCTCCCCGCGGCCGGCCCCTGGGGGCCCCACGCCCCGCCCCGCTCCCTCGGCCGGAATCAGGCCTCCACCTCCACCCGGGCCCGCTCCACCACCGCACCCAGGTCCAGGGTCGGCGGCAGCGTCCCGAACGCCGACCCCCAGTCCCCGCCGAGCCGCGAGGCGCAGAACGCGTCCGCCACCTCCGCCGGTGCGCACCGCACCAGCAGCGACCCCTGGAGCACCAGCGCCATCCGCTCCACCACCCGTCGCGCCCGCCCCTCGATCCCGTCGAGGTCGGCCAGTTCGGTGAGCATGTCCCTGATCGCCCCGTCCAGCCGGTGGTCCGCGCCCCGTGCCCTGCCGACCTCCGTCAGGAAGGCGTTCAGCGCCTGCGGCTCCCTCCGCAACGCCCGCAGCACATCCAGCGCCTGGACGTTGCCCGAACCCTCCCAGATCGAGTTGAGCGGCGACTCGCGCAGCAGCCTCGGCATCCCCGACTCCTCCACGTAGCCGTTGCCGCCCAGGCACTCCAGCGCCTCCGCCACGGCCGGCGTGCACCGCTTCGTCACCCAGTACTTCGCCACCGGTACCGCGATCCGCGCGAACGCCCGCTCCGCCTCCGTGTCGGCGTCGTACGCGGCCGCGAGCCGCATCCCGAGGACCGTCGCCGCCTCCGACTCCAGCGCCAGATCCGCCAGCACGTTGCGCATCAGCGGCTTGTCGGCCAGCAGTCCGCCGAACGCCCGCCGGTGCCCGGCGTGGTGCACGGCCTGCGCCACCGCCTGGCGCATCAGACCGGCCGACCCCAGGACGCAGTCCAGCCGGGTCGCCGCCACCATCCCGATGATCGTCCGGATCCCGCTCCCCTCCTCGCCGACCCGGCGCGCCCACGTCGTCCCGTCGAACTCCACCTCGGCGGATGCGTTCGACCGGTTCCCCAGCTTGTCCTTGAGCCGCTGGATCGCGAACGCGTTGCGGGAGCCGTCGTCCAGCACCCGTGGCACCAGGAAGCAGGTCAGCCCCTCCGCCGCCTGGGCGAGGACCAGGAACGCGTCCGACATCGGGGCGGAGCAGAACCACTTGTGCCCGGTCAGGACGTACTCGCCGTCGGCTTCCAGCGGCCGGGCCCGCGTCGTGTTCTCCCGGACGTCGCTCCCGCCCTGCTTCTCCGTCATCCCCATCCCGAAGAGCACCCCGCTCTTCTCCCGGGGCGGCCGCAGCTCCTCCTCGTACACCAGGGAGGTCAGCAGCGGCTCCCAGACGGAGGCCAGCGCCGGATCGGCGCGCAGCGCCGGCACCGCGGCGTGCGTCATCGACAGCGGACAGCCGTGCCCCGCCTCGACCTGCGTCTGCACCAGGAACCCGGCGGCCCGGCGCACATGTCCACCCGGACGGCCCCAGGCCGCGGTCAACCCCGCGTTGACCGACTTCCCCAGCAGCCGGTGCCAGGAGGGATGGAAGTCGACCTGGTCGATCCGGTGGCCGTACCGGTCGTGCGTCCGCAGCCGGGGCGGGTACTCGTCGGCGAGCGCCCCCCACTCCCGTACCTGCGCCGACCCCGCCGACCGGCCGAGCGTCGTCAGTTCGTCCCGCGCGTCCGCGAGGACGTCCGGCGCCAGATGGCGCTCCACGGCCTCCGCCAGAGCCCGGTCCGACGAGAAGACGTCATATCCCACCAGGGGCGGAGCCTGGTTGGTCACTGTATGGGTGGTGGCTGCCATGCCGATACGGTAAGGAGGTGCAGGCAGCAAATGAAACACCCGAGCGGCGGCGCGGGAGCAGACTCCACCGCGCGCGCGTCCTCTACCGCAACGTGTCGAAGCGGAAGATGGTCTGGCTGCTCCTGAAGGACACCGTCAACTCGTGCATCGAGTACCGCATCCTCGGCCTCGCCGCGGAGGCCGCGTTCTTCACCCTGCTGTCGCTGCCGCCGCTGCTCCTCGGCCTCATCGCGCTCCTCGGCTACGCCGACGACTGGACCAACACCGACACGGTCGCCAGCATCGAGGAGAACATCCTCCGGGCCGCCGGGACGGTCCTGTCCGACCGGGGCGTCCGTGACATCGCCCGACCCCTCCTGGACGACGTCACCCAGGGCAAACGCCCCGACCTGATCTCGATCGGCTTCGCCATCGCCCTGTGGTCCGGCTCCCGCGCGGTGAACGTCTTCATCGACACCATCACCGTGATGTACGGCCTCGACGGGCACCGCGGCATCGTGAAGACCAGGCTCCTCGCCTTCCTGCTCTACCTCGTGGCGCTGCTCATCGGCGCGGTCGTCCTGCCGCTCGCGGTCGTCGGCCCCGACCGTGTGGTCGAACTGATCCCCTGGGGCACGGAAGTCGTCTCGGTGCTGTACTGGCCGGCCGTCATCCTGCTCTCCATCGCCTTCCTCACCACGCTCTACCACGTGTCCGTACCCGTCCGCTCACCGTGGATCGAGGACATCCCCGGCGCCCTGATGGCCCTCGGCATGTGGGTGCTCGGCAGCTTCCTGCTGCGGATCTACCTCACCAGCCAGGTCGAGGGGCCCACGATCTACGGCTCCCTCGCGGCCCCGATCGCCGTCCTGCTCTGGATCGGCATCTCCGCCTTCGCGGTCCTGGTCGGAGCGGCGGTGAACGCGGCCATCGACCGCGTCTGGCCCTCGGTCGCCACCGCCGCCGCCCGCGAGGCCAGTGAACGCGCCCGCGCCGCCCAGGCAGCCGATCTCGTCGCCCGGCTGCGCGCCGAGGCGGAGGACGTCGACGAGGACGACCCGGACATGCCGTCGGAGTTCCCCGAACGCTGGTCGCGGTTCCTGCCCCCCGACGACGTCAAGTCGCGCCTGCACTCGGGCTGGGAGAAGGAGTGACGGACGGCTGACGGCGCCGGGAGGGTGAACCTGCCGGTCCGGCCGCCTACCCTCGGAGGTGTGTACGAAGAACGTCCGGCGCGGGTCGAGGGAGCCGTCGTCTGGACCCGCGTGCTCACCGCCGGGCCCGGCGCGCCGTACCCCGTGCTGCCCGACGGGTGCATGGACCTGCTGTGGTGCGACGGCCGCCTGTTCGTGGCCGGGCCCGACACCCGGGCGTACGTCCCCGAGGCCACCGTCGCCCATTACGCCGGGATCCGCTTCGCACCCGGTGACGCGCCCGCCCTGTTCGGCGTACCGGCGAGCGAACTGCGCGACCGGCGGATCGAGCTCGGCGCGCTGTGGGGCGCGGCACGGGCGCGGCGGCTCGGCGAACGGATCGCCGCGGCGCCCGACCCCGCGGCCGCGCTTGAGACGCTGGCGGTGCGCCGGGCCGCGGACGCCCCCGCCCCGGACCCGCTGCCCCGGGAGGTCGTACGGCGGCTGGACGCCGGCCGACCGGTGGCCGAGACCTCCGAGGCGGTCGGGCTCGGCGCCCGGCAACTGCACCGGCGCTCCCTCGACGCCTTCGGCTACGGCCCCAAGACCCTGGCTCGCATCCTCCGGCTCCAGCGCGCGCTCGCCCTGGCCAGGGCGGGCCTGCCGTACGCGGAGGCGGCCCTCCGCGCCGGCTGCGCCGACCAGGCCCATCTGGCCCGTGAGACACGGGCGCTGACCGGCACGACCCTCTCCGCCCTCACGGGCGGAGCCGATACGGGTCGGCCCGCGGCCCAGACGAGACTTCACGGACACGACCTCGGGCCGGCCCTTCACACCTCGGACGGGGCGAAGAGGGAGACACCGCAGCCGTCCGGGTCGAGGACCACCGCGTAGCGCTGCCCCCAGAAGGCGTCCCAGGGCTCGAGGTGCCCGCGGTAGCCGGCCGAGGTCAGCGCCTCGTACGCCGCGTCGACCTCGCGCGGTCCGTCGCAGCGGAAGGCGAGCCCGATCCGGTCGCCGCCCTCGGGCCTGGTCCAGCCCGGGTCGAAGGAGCGGATGACGTCCTCGGTGTCCCAGGCGATCCGCAGCCCTCCGGGCAGGACGGCCTCCACATGCGGCTGCGCGTCCGCCTCGGCGGGGACGTCGAGTCCGAGACGGCGGTAGAAGGCGAGCGAGGCGGCCATGTCGGAGACCACCAGTCCGATCACGTCAAGTCGTGGTGCGTTCATGCTCGTACGGTAGGCAGCAGCGGAGGGGGCCGTCTTGTACGAATCGGACGTCGCCGTCCTCGCGCCACGCGCGGGCCCAGGACCGCGTGGCCCCGCCTGCACGGCTGGCTCCGGGGAACCCAACTCGCCTCGCCCGCAAGCGTCGTAGGGTGAGTGGTGATCGCACAGGGGAGCGGGGACATACGGCCGGCGCGGCCCCGCACCGTTCAGGACGAGCCGGACGGCGAGAGGGTGGGGGATGGAAGCCGAACTGGTGACGCTGGCGTCGTCGGCCGCGACCACGGTGGTCGGTCTGCTGGCGACGGACGGCTGGGAGCACGTCAAGAGGGCGGTCGTCGCCCTGTGGCAGCGGGCCCGCCCCGAGGAGGCCGAGACGGTCGAGGCCGAACTGGTCGAGGCCCGCACCGAGATCCTTACCGCCCGCCGGGCGGGGGACGACACGACCGAGGACGGCCTGACGACGCAGTGGCGCGTCCGGTTGCTCGGCATCCTTGCGGCCGATCCGGCACTGGAGTCCCAGCTCCGCGAGCTGCTCGGCAAGCTGGGCCCCGGGACGCCCGAGGCCGACCGGCCCGGCCGGGTGGAGATGCACGGCACCGCCTCGGACAACGCCAGGCTCTACATGTCCGGCGGCACCATGAACATCACCGGCCAGTGACCCCCGAGCCGACCGGGCGCGAGGTGCGGATGGAGGCGTACGCCTCCGGGTCCGGGACCATCTACCTGGCGGCCGGGAACCAGAACATCGCCGGCCGGGACCTGCACCTGCACTACTGGGACGGCACCCACCGGGTGGACCGCGTGCAGCCGGGGCAGGCCGCCGGCGACGAGTGCCCCTACCCGGGCATGAGCGCCTTCGGCATCGAACAGTCACGGTGGTACTTCGGCCGGGACGCCCTGCGCGCCCGGCTGACGGCCGGCCTCGACGACTGCCTCCGGGAGGGCGGCGCCCTGGCCGTGGTGGCCGATTCCGGCGCGGGCAAGTCGTCCCTCCTCCGGGCCGGCCTCGCCCCGGACCTCGCCCGCGGCGCCCTGCCCGGCTCGCGCCACTGGCCCTGCCTGATCTTCACCCCGACCGCAAACCCCGTGGCGGCGCTGACGACCCACCTCGCGGGGCTGACCGGCGTCGAGCCGGAGGCCATCGGCCGCGAACTCGCCCACGACCCCGACGCGCTGGCCGTCCGTCTGAGCGCCGCTCTCACCGAGCGAGGGGCCGGCCGCCTGGTGGTCGTGGTCGACCAGGCGGAGGAGCTGTTCACCCTCGTCACCGACGAGCGGGAGCGGACCCGGTTCACCGACGCCCTCGACCGGCTGGCCCGGGCGCAGGGGCCCGCGCTGGTCGTCTACGGGCTGCGGGCGGACTTCTACGGCCACGCTCTGGGGTACCGGCCGCTCCGCGAGGCCCTGGAGCGCCGTCAGGTCGCCGTCGGCCCGATGGACCGGACGGAGCTGCGCGAGGCGATCATCCTTCCGGCCCGCTCGGTCGGGCTCGAACTGGAGGAAGGGCTGGTCGAGCTGCTGCTGACCGACCTCGGCGCCACCACCGGCGCCCGGGAGGGCTACGAGGCCGGGCGGCTCCCGCACCTCGCCCACGCACTCCGGTTGACGTGGCAGCAGCGGCAGGGCTCCACCATGACCGTGGAGCGCTACACGGCCACCGGAGGCATCCACGAAGCCGTCGCCCGGAGTGCCGAAGCCGCCTTCCACGCCCTGGACCCCCTCGGGCGGGCAGCGGCGGAGGTGATGCTCCGCCGTCTGGTCCGGATCGGCGAGAAGGGTGACGACGACACGCGACGGACCGTCCCCACGGCTCGGCTGACGCAAGGGCTGGAGCAGCGGACGGCCGAGGCCGTGCTGGCCGGCTTCACCGAGCGGCGGCTGCTCACCCGGCTGCGGGACGTCCGTCAGCGGGACACCCGGTGGCAGGACACGGTCACCCTCACCCATGAGGCCCTCCTCCGGGCCTGGCCCCGCCTGCACGGCTGGCTGCACACCGGCCGGGCCGCCAACCTGCTGCGCCAGCAGCTCGAGGACGACGCGGCAGCCTGGGCGAGCGGGCACCGGGACCGCGCCCACCTCTACCGGGGCAGCCGGCTGGCGAAGGCCCGTGCCTGGGCGGCCGGACCCGGCCGTGACGGCCTCGGGCCCCCGGTCTCGGACTTCCTGGACGCCTCGGTCCGGCTGGCACGCCGGACCGCCGTACTCCTGCGCGGCGCCGTGGCCGTGGTGGTCGTGTCGACGCTCCTCGCCGTCGGCGGCGCGCTCGTCGCGCAGTCCCAGAGCCGGCGAGCCGACCAAGAGCGCGCGGCGGCGGAGGCGCAGCGGCTGCCGGCGGTCGCCCGGACGCTCAGGGCGCAGGCGGAGAGTCTTCGCGACAGCGACCCCCGCCGGTCCCTGCGGCTCGGCCTCGCCGCCCAGCGGGTCGCCCCGACGGCGGAGGGCCGGCAGGGACTCGTCACCACACTTCAGCAGACCCGCTTCGACGGGGCGTCGGCGGACGCGGCGCTCGGACCCGTGGACGGCGTCGCCACCTTCTTCCAGAGCGGCACGCTCCTGGTCGTCGGCGACGACCGTGCCGGTTCCGTCACCCTGTGGGACACCGTGGACCCGCTGCGCCCGCGGCGGCTCGCCACCCTGACCGGCTTCCGCGACAAGGTGTCGGGCGTCTCGCTGAGCCCCGACGGGCGGCGTCTCGCGGTGGTCACCGTCGGCGACGGCGCAGCGCCCGTCCACGAGCTGTCCCTGTGGGACCTGGCGGACCGCGCGCACCCCCTCCGACTGCCCTTCCGGGCGGGCGTGGAACAGGTGACGGACTGCGCCTTCAGCCCGGACGGCAGGACGCTGGCGGTCGTGGCCGGCGGCGGGGACGGCACCCTGACCCTGTGGGACATCGGCGACCCGGCCTCGCCGCGCAGGATCTCCGCGCCGACCGCCGCCACCGATGCCGGCACCGTCCGCTTCAGCGCCGACGGACGCACCCTGGTCACCGCCGCCGGCCTGGCGACGGCGGACCACTCCTTCGGACCGGACTCCATCGCCCACTTCTCCGGCTGGCAGCTCTGGGACATCAGGGACGCGCGCCGCCCCCGTGCGGTCTTCCACGAACGCGGCTTCACGGAGGGGACGCTGGCCGTCAGCCCGACGGCCCCGGTCCTGGCGGTGGGAAGCGGGCACAAGCTCGCGTTGTGGGACTTCAGAGACCCGGCCTCACCCAGGAGAACCGCCGTCCTGGAACACCCGACCAGGGTCGCCAAGGCCGCCTTCCGGCCCGACGGACGCCGCGTCGTCACGCTGTCCGACGGGCAGCGGACGCAACTGTGGGACGTCACGGATCCGGCGCGGCCCGTCGGACCGTCCCGGCTCTCCGGTCCGGGTGAGCCCGTGGCGTTCGCGTTCAGCGGCGACCACGTCGTCATGGCCGACGAATCCGGTTCGCTCTCCCGCTGGCGCGTCGCCCTCCGTTCCGGACTCCGCCGCGGAGCCGCCCTTCCCTCCCGGGACGTGAGCCTCTCCAGCGTCGCGTTCAGCCCCGACGGACGCAGGCTGGCGGCGGGCGGCTTCGGAGGTGACGTCCACCTCTGGGACACCACCGATCCGGCCCGTCCCCGCGCACTGCCGCCCCTGCGGAGCCCGTCCGGTCAGCCGGTGAAGACGGTGGCCTTCAACCGGGACGGAACCGCCCTGGCGGCGGGCACGATCGCGGACACCGTCTCCGCCCGCGGCGAGATCGTGCTCTGGGACGTGTCGGACCCCGACCGGCCGCGACGGCGGGCCGTGCTGGCCACGCCCACGGGTGTGACCTCGCTGGCCTTCAACCCCCGCACCGCCACGCTGGCCGCCTCGGGCAAGACGAACCTGTTCAGCAGCACCTGGGTCGCCCTGTGGGACACGAGCACCACGGTGCCCAGCCGCTCGTACCTGCAGGAGTCGCTCAACCGGCTGCTCGACGAGACCGACGATCCGGCGCCCGTCATGCCACGGCACGTCATCGCCGCCACCCCCACCGTCTTCAGCCCGGACGGCCGACTGCTGGCTCTCTCGGGGTCCCTCTGGGACGTGACGGATCCGGCGGCACCCGTCCGGGTGCGCCATGCCGCGCGCCCGCCCGGTGACCGCCGCTCGCCGATCCCTTCGCTGCTGGGGATGGACCAGGCGGACTTCAGCCCCGACGGACGTCGGCTGGCGGCGGAGAACTTCCGCGAGGACGGGGTCGAGCTGTGGCCGGTCGGCCCGGTCATCGGCTCGGACCCGGTCGGTTCCGTGCCGGCGCGGAAGCCCGTACGGGTCGTCCACCACCCAGCCGGCCACCTGCTCGCCACCGCGGAGGAGCACGGCGCCGTCCAGCTCTGGGACGTCTTCGACCCGGCCCGGCCCGCCCTCGCGGCGACGCTGGAGGAGACGGTCACGGACGCCCGGTTCCACCCCGGCGGCGGGACGTTGGCCCTGCTCCCCGAGGCGGGCGGCACCGTCCGGCTGTGGCACCTCGGCGATCTGCCCGGAACCCTCTCCGACGTCAGCGGCCTCGCCTGCCGGATCGTCGGTTCCGGGCTCTCCGAGGACGCCTGGAAGAGGGACGTGCCCGGTGTGCCCTATGAGGACACCTGCGCCGGGTGACCCGGCCCTTGTCGGGTGGTGCGCGGGCGAAGGCGCGCTCGGAGGCCCGCCGGGGCGGGGGCGGGCGGGCTCGGAAGGCCCGCCGGGGCGCGGGCTCCACCGTGCCGTCCCCGCCCCGTTCGGCGGGGCGATAAATGCGTGGCGGGGCGGACGGGGGCCGCGTTAAGGTCTGCTCGTTCCTTCGGACCGGCTCGGTGAGCCGTCCGTGGCCGAGACCCGGTGTGAATCAGGAGGTGTGTCCGATGGCCGTCATGACGACGGGTGTTGCCCGCATCCAGCAGTTGTCCCACTCCACCTCCGTGGTCTCCGGCTGACCTCTTCTCACCTCGCGTCCTGTGCGGCGCGTGCCGGGGCCACCCTTGTGAAGGGTCCCCCCTTGTCTTTCGCCTCTTTCCAGGCATCGCTCTGCTCTTCCGCGCACCCGCTCTCCGCCTACGGCTGGGACGAGGGCTGGGAAGCCGCCTCCGCCCCGTACGTCGCCCAGGGCCTGCTGCCCGGCCGCGTCGTCCGCGTCGACCGGGGTCAGTGCGACCTGGTCACCGCCGACGGGGTCGTCCGCGCCGACACGGCGTTCGTGACCCCGCACGATCCGCTGCGGGTCGTCTGCACCGGTGACTGGGCCGTCGTCGACCCCGAGGGCGGCCACCCCCGTTACGTACGGGCGTTGCTGCCGCGCCGGACGGCGTTCGCGCGGTCCACCTCCTCCAAGCGGTCCGAGGGCCAGATCCTCGCGGCCAACGTCGACCACGCGATCATCACCGTCTCGCTCGCCGTCGAGCTGGACCTCGGGCGCGTCGAGCGCTTCCTCGCCCTCGCGTGGGAGTCGGGCGCCCAGCCCCTCGTCGTGCTCAGCAAGGCCGACCTGGTGCCCGACCCGGTCGGGCTCTCCTATCTCGTCCAGGACGTCGAGACCTCCGCACCGGGCGTACAGGTGCTGCCGGTCAGCGCCACGACCGGAGAGGGCGTGGACGTGCTCGCCTCGGTCGTGGCGGGCGGGACGAGCGTGCTCCTCGGCACCTCCGGCGCCGGCAAGTCGACGCTCGCCAACACCCTGCTCGGCGAGGACGTCATGTCCGTCCAGGCCGCCCGTGACGTGGACGGCAAGGGCCGCCACACCACGACCACCCGCAATCTGCTCCGGTTGCCCGCGGGAGGCGTCCTGATCGACACCCCGGGGCTGCGCGGAGTCGGCCTCTGGGACGCCGAGAGCGGTGTCGGCCAGGTCTTCTCCGAGATCGAGAGCCTCGCGGAGGACTGCCGCTTCCACGACTGCGCCCACGAGTCCGAACCGGGCTGCGCGGTGACGGCGGCCGTCGACGACGGCACGCTGCCGGTCCGTCGTCTGGAGAGCTACCGCAAGCTCCTGCGCGAGAACCAGCGCATCGTCGCCAAGACCGACGCCCGTCTGCGGGCCGAGATGCTCAAGGACTGGAAGCGCAAGGGCGCCGCGGGCCGCGCGGCGCTGGTCCTGAAGCGCGGCCACGCGCGGTAGCCGCCGCCGGTCAGCCCGGTCAGCCCGGTCAGCCCGGTCCGCCCCGTGCGGTCCGCCCCGTACGGGGCGGACCGCACGGGGCGCCGGGCGACCCCGGAACGCCATGTCCGAAAACCGCCGGAACCGCCTCGCGCGGTCCCGCACACTGGACCCTGTGAAGGACGAGGACACCAGGTACGAAGCGGTCAGCAGCCGCGACGCGCGATTCGACGGGGAGTTCTTCTTCGCCGTGGCGACCACCGGCATCTACTGCCGGCCCAGCTGCCCCGCCGTCACCCCCCGACGCAAGAACGTCACGTTCTTCCCCACCGCGGCCGCCGCCCAGGGCCACGGCTTCCGCGCCTGCCGGCGCTGCCGGCCGGACGCCGTGCCCGGATCCGCCGAGTGGAACGTACGCGCCGATGTCGTGGGGCGCGCCATGCGGATGATCGGCGACGGCGTCGTCGACCGCGAGGGCGTGCCCGGCCTCGCCGGGCGGCTCGGCTACAGCGCCCGCCAGGTCCAGCGCCAGCTCACCGCGGAGCTGGGCGCCGGCCCGGTCGCGCTCGCCCGCGCCCAGCGGGCGCACACGGCGCGTCTCCTCCTGCAGACCACCGACCTGCCGATCACCGAGATCGCCTTCGCGTCCGGCTTCGCCAGCGTGCGCCAGTTCAACGACACCATCCGCCGCATCTACGCCCGTACCCCCTCCGGACTCCGCGCCGAGGCCGGCACCGAAACCGCCTCCCGCGCGGCCGGCACCGGGGCCCGCCGCCAGGGCCCGCGGCCGGGCGACGCCGACGGCAACGGCCCCGGCGGCGCCCCAGCCCGGACCGCCGGCATCCCGCTCAGGCTCGCCCACCGCGGGCCCTACGCCGCCCGCGAGGTCTTCGACCTGCTCGCCCAGGAAGCCCTGCCCCGGGTCGAGGAGGTCCTCGGCGATCCCGGCCGCCGCACGTACCGCCGCACGCTCCGCCTCCCGCACGGCACGGGCATCGTCTCCGTCGACGAGCGGTCCGCCGGCCCCTGGCTGGACGCCCGGATCCACCTCACCGACCTGCGCGACCTGACCACCGCCGTGCAGCGGCTGCGCCGGCTCCTCGACCTGGACGCCGATCCGCACGCCGTCGCCGAGCGCCTCGGCGCCGACCCACGGCTGGCCGCGCGGGTGGCCGCCCGCCCCGGCGTCCGCTCCCCGGGCGCGGCCGACCCCGAGGAGTTCGCCCTGCGGACCCTCGTCGGCCCGGAGGAGGCCGCGCGGCTGGCCGCGACGCGCGGCACGGCCCTGGACCAGCCCTGCGGCGGCCTGACCCGCCTCTTCCCCGAACCCGCCGAACTCACCGGCCACCCCGTCGCCGGGCCGCTCGCGGCCGCCCTCGCCACCGGGGCCGTACGCCTCGACCCGGGCGCCGACCGCGACGAGTCCGAGCGGGCCCTGCTCGCCGTCCCGGGCGTCACGGCCGCCGTCGCGGGCCTCATCCGGATGCGGGCCCTCGGCGACCCGGACGTGGCACCGGACGGCGCCCCCGACGCGGAGGGCTGGCGGCCCTGGAGGTCCTACGCCCTGCGCTACCTCGAAGACCGCCGGGCATGATCACCATCGACCGGCCGGAGACCGCCGCCCGTGCGACCGGGAGCGGACCCTGAGCCGCTGAGGGGCCGGCCGGGCTCAGCCCCAGAGGACCGCACCCACCCACGCCCCGACGATCAGCAGGCAGGCGAACAGCTCGACCAGCACGCTCGTCCCGGCCGCCCGCATCACCCTGCGGGTGGCCGCCTTCGCCTGCCCGTGGCCGCCCAGGCGCAGCCGCTCGGAGAGGTAGATCCCGCCGACGAAGCCGGGGACCGCGCCGAGCACGGGCACGAGGACGAAGCCGAGCAACGCGCCGGTCCCCGCGTACGCCACCATCCGCTGGGAGATGCCCACCCCCCGCAGCCGGCGTTGCGGCAGCTGCCATACGACCACCTGGGTGAGCAGCAGCAGCGCCGTCGAGGAGACGAGCAGGATCCAGGCGAGGCCGGTCTTCTCGTGCAGGGACCACCAGAGCATGGCCGCCCAGATCAGCCAGGGCCCGGGCACGCCGGGGGCCAGGACCCCGAACAGGCCCAGCAGCATCACCATCGCCACCAGCAACAGCTGCCACACACCCATTGGACAAGCGTGCAGGACGCGGGGGCCCCGCGCAGGTCGCGGCACCGCGGGGCGCTGCCCGTCCGGGGACTCCGGCACTTCCGGGAGCGCCGCTCTCCCGGGGCGCCGCTACCGGGCCACCCAGCCCTTCTCGTACGCGTGCCAGCCCAGCTGGAGCCGGGTCGTCACCCCCGTCAGCTCCATCAGCCCCTTCACCCGGCGCTGCACCGTGCGCAGCCCCAGGTCCAGCTGCTTGGCCACGCTCGCGTCCGTCATGCCCGCCAGGAGCAGCGAGAGGATCTCCAGGTCGGTCACGTCCGGCCCGGGCACCTCCGTCTCCCGCACCTGCGCGCCCGCGCCGAGCCGCAGGGGGAGCGCATCGCGCCAGACCGACTCGAAGAGCCCCATGAGGGATTCCAGGAGGCCGCTCGCGTGGACCATGAGCGCCGCCGGCTCCGCCCCCCGGCCGGTCAGCGGCACCATCGCCAGGGAGCGGTCGGCGACCACCAGCTTGGTCGGTACCCGGTCCACCACCCGGATCTGCTCCTCGCGGCCGAGCGCCGCCGTCAGCTCCACGAGCCCCGCCGGGAGCGTCAGGACCTCCCGTTCGATCACCACCCGGTAGCGCACCCCCCGCCCGGCGGCCAGCTCCTCCGCCTCGTTCTCCATGCCGCTCACCACCATCGGCTTCCCGGTCACCAGCGCGCAGACCTCGTCCGCCGCGCCGAGCTGCAGCTGCAGGAACCGGTGCGTGACGGCGCTCGCGCCGGTCACCACCTCCACCAGGTCGTGCACGGCCGGCTCCGTCGCCTCCGCCCGGTACTCCTCCGCGAGCAGCGCCGCCGCCAGCTCCGCCTGCTCCAGCTCGTGCCGCTGCTGGGTCAGCAGCGCGCCCAGCGCCACGCCCGGGGGCGCCGCCACCCACCGCCCCGTCTTCGCCGAGGACTGCGCGGCCAGGCCCTGCGACTCGAGCCGCCGCAGCGCCCGCTCGGTGTCCGTCTCCGGCAGGGCGAGCCGGAGCGCCAGGTCCGCCACCTCGGCCGCGCCCAGCGCGACCAACGCGCGATACGCGGACTCCTGCCGTTCGTCGAGACCTATCGCTCCCAGCA
Organism: Streptomyces sp. NPDC036822; assembly: GCF_055609145.1. Taxonomy (NCBI): domain Bacteria; kingdom Bacillati; phylum Actinomycetota; class Actinomycetes; order Kitasatosporales; family Streptomycetaceae; genus Streptomyces; species Streptomyces sp. NPDC036822. Next base: position 39,043 of record NZ_JBVJPY010000022.1, on the reverse strand, counting down.
TCGCTGCCCCACCCCTCGCCGGACGTCACCGGACGTTCCGTACCTTCACGGGACGTTCGGCGGACGCATTCGTTCCGTTGGTGCCCTGGCGGGAATCGGCCACGGCGCATTCCCGCCTCGCCCATCATCCCTGCACCACCCTCACCTCTGCCAATGTGGCGCCACTGCAGCACCAACAGCCTCGGGGCACGGCTTTTTTGCCTGCTTGTGTCCCGTCATCGGAGGAGAAGAACGATGTGCCCGATTTCGCGTACGGCGCGGGGAGCGGTGACCGCCGCCGTCCCGGCCGTCACCGCGATCGCGCCGTCGGGGGCCGTCGCCGAGGGGCCGGAGACCGGACGGCCGTTCGGTGCCCTCGAAGCCCCGTCCGAGCGCGGCACGTACCCGCTCGAACGGCGGACGACGAAGATCGGCAGCACGGTGCGGAACCGCTCCGCATCCGTCAACTCCCTCTGGAAATACACTTCCCAGGCCGACGAGACCGTCTACTCTCAAGGCATCCCGATTCTCCGTCCCCGGTACGACCTACCGGAGGACGGCCTCAGGAGCCTCGCCGCGACCGACGGCCGGAAGACCGGCCTCGCCGCCACGCGGGCCACACGCCCGCCGCCCTCATCTCGGCCGGACGCTCGTACTCCTACGACGGAGGCGCGATCCGGACGCGGGCGCGGGTCTCGTAGCAGGGCGGACGGTGGACCGCGACCGTGAACCACGCGGGAGCCGCCGGCAAGCCCGCCACGCCGAAGACCGAACCGACGGACGCCGAGGGCGCCTCCGTCACCCAGACCGTGGTCCGCGCTGACGACGTGCGCTGACCACGCCGGTCCGCCGGGCGTCCTTCCCGTGGGGGGTGGGGTCGCCCGGCGGACCCCTTTCTCATTGCTTTTCGGGATGTCCCGTCCTCACGCGGCCCCCTCGGTGGACAATAAGGGCATGACTCAGCAGGGGGACCACTGGTGGGACAAGCTGTACGACGAGTCGGTGCCGGACACCGCGCCGACGACGACGGGTGAGACGCTCGACGACCGCTTCGACTCCGCGTCACGGGCGATGCCCGCCTCCGTACGGCGGGACGCCATCGCGATCCGGCCGGAGAAGGCCCCATGGGAGCCGCTCGACGCGGACGCGCGCGTTCCGCGCACCTTCCCGTCCGCACCCGGCGTGCCCGACCCCCCGGACGCCCCGGAGGGACCCCCGGCCCCGCCGGCGAGGGCCGCGGACACCCCGACCGTCCAGGTCCCGGCCCCCCGCCCCCGGACGGAACACATCGGCAGCCGGCCGCCCACCTACGAGCCCGAACCGACCGCCCTGCCCGTCGCCCGCCCCGGCGAACTGGCCGATCTCGTGGCCGACACCGTCCTCGACGGAGCCCGGTACGGCGCCTATACCCTGCGCGCCGCCTCCGTCCGGGGCGACTCCGCCCGCTACCGCGGCGAACCCCGCCGCGACACCCTGCTCACCGCCCGCTTCGGCCAGGACGAAGCCGCCCTGGTCCTGGTCGCCGTGGCCGGCGGCCCCCGCGCCGCCGACGGCTCCCACCGCGCAGCCGCCGACGCCTGCCGCTGGATCGGCGAGGCCGTCGGCCGCAGCCACACCCGGCTCTCCGAGGACATCCGGGCCGGCCGTCGCGGCGACCTCAAGTCAGGGCTCCACCGGCTCACCGACCGCACCTACGGCCGGCTCCGCGCCCGCGCCGCCGAACTGGGCGTGGAAGCGGAGGACTACACCGCGAGCCTGCGCTGCCTGCTGCTCTCCGCCGACCCGGACTGCCGCACCCGCGTCTTCTTCGGCATCGGCCGCGGCGGGCTCTTCCGGCTCCGCGACGGCTCCTGGCAGGACATCGAGCCCCTCGTCCCCGAACCGGCCACCCTGACCGGCGCACCCGTCGTCGGCTTCGGCTCCCCGCCCGCCCCGGCCCGCGCCGCCGGCGAACGGACCCCGGCCGACGAGCCTTCCCGCGCCGACGGCCGTCCCCGCGCGACGGCCGCGTCCTCGGACCCCCTCGGCCCGGCCCCGGCCGAAACGGAGGAGGGCGACCGGCTGACCATGAACCTCGGCGTCACGGGCGTCACCGGCGTCACCGGCGTCCCCCGCCCGTTCGTCGAGGACCCCGCCGCGGCCAACGGCCGGGGGAGCGGAGCTGCCGCTTCCCCCGCGCCTGTGGCGGAGCCCTTCCGCTTCCGCGCCTCCGTGGCCCATCCGGGCGACACCCTCCTCCTCGCGTCGAGCGGCCTCGCCGACGCGATGCGCGGCGAGCCGGCCCTCGCCGAGGAACTCGCCGCGCGCTGGGCGGCCCCCGAGGCGCCCGGACTCGCCGCCTTCCTCGCCGACACCCAACTCAGGGTGAAGGGGTACGCCGATGACCGTACAGCGGCGGCCGTCTGGGAGGCGTAACGTCCGGGCCCATGTGTTGATGGATCCATGGCCAAACAGAACGTCGCCGAACAGTTCGTCGATCTGCTCGTCCGCGCGGGCGTCCAACGGCTGTACGGAGTCGTCGGCGACAGCCTGAATCCCGTCGTCGACGCCGTCCGCCGCCACTCCGGCATCGACTGGATCCACGTCCGGCACGAGGAGACCGCCGCCTTCGCCGCGGGCGCCGAGGCGCAGATCACCGGCCGCCTCGCCGCCTGCGCGGGATCCTGCGGCCCGGGCAATCTGCACCTCATCAACGGCCTGTACGACGCCCACCGCTCGATGGCCCCGGTCCTGGCGCTCGCCTCGCACATCCCGTCGAGCGAGATCGGCCTCAGCTTCTTCCAGGAGACCCACCCCGACCGGCTGTTCGGCGAGTGCAGCCACTACAGCGAGCTGATCGGCAACCCGAAGCAGATGCCCCGACTGCTCCAGACGGCCATTCAGCACGCGGTCGGCCAGGGCGGCGTCAGCGTCGTCTCACTTCCGGGCGACCTGGCCTCCGCGCCCGCCCCCGAGAAGGCGGCGGAGCACGCACTCGTCACCAGCCGGCCCACCGTCCGTCCGGGCGACGCCGAGATCGAGGCGCTGGTACGGCTCATCGACGAGGCCGACCGGGTGACGCTGTTCTGCGGCAGCGGCACCGCCGGCGCGCACGCCGAGGTCATGCAGTTCGCCGAGCGCGTCAAGTCGCCGGTCGGCCACGCCCTGCGCGGCAAGGAGTGGATCCAGTACGACAATCCGTTCGACGTGGGGATGAGCGGACTGCTGGGCTACGGCGCCGCCTACGAGGCCACCCACGAGTGCGATCTGCTCCTGCTGCTCGGCACCGACTTCCCCTACAACGCCTTCCTGCCCGACGACGTCACGATCGCCCAGGTGGACGTCCGGCCCGAACGCCTCGGCCGTCGCTCCAAGCTCGACCTCGCCGTCTGGGGTGACGTCCGCGAGACGCTGCGCTGCATCACCCCGCGCGTACGCGCCAAGACGGACCGGCGCTTCCTCGACAAGATGCTGAAGAAGCACGCCGACGCGCTCGAAGGTGTCGTCAAGGCCTATACGCGCAAGGTCGAGAAGCACGTCCCGATCCACCCGGAGTACGTCGCCTCCGTCCTGGACGACCTCGCCGACGACGACGCGGTCTTCACCGTCGACACCGGCATGTGCAACGTCTGGGCGGCCCGCTACCTCACGCCCAACGGCCGCCGGCGCATCATCGGCTCCTTCAGCCACGGCTCCATGGCCAACGCGCTGCCGCAGGCGATCGGCGCCCAGTTCGTCGACCGGAACCGCCAGGTGATCTCGATGTCCGGCGACGGCGGCTTCTCCATGCTGATGGGCGACTTCCTGACGCTCGTGCAGTACGACCTGCCGGTGAAGGTCGTCCTGTTCGACAACTCGTCGCTCGGCATGGTCGAGCTGGAGATGATGGTGGCCGGCCTCCCCTCGTACGGCACGGCCAACCACAACCCGGACTTCGCCGCCATCGCCCGCGCGGCCGGGGCCTACGGCGTGCGGGTCGAGAAGCCCAAACAGCTCGCCGGGGCGCTCAAGGAGGCCTTCAGGCACAAGGGTCCCGCCCTCGTCGACGTCGTCACCGACCCCAACGCGCTGTCCATCCCCCCGAAGATCAGCGCGGACATGGTGACCGGGTTCGCGCTCTCCGCGAGCAAGATCGTCCTGGACGGCGGTGTCGGCCGCATGCTCCAGATGGCCCGTTCCAACCTGCGCAACGTCCCGCGGCCATGAATGCGGGACGGCGGGCGGGGCATGCATCCCCGTGACTGTCCGACGACTGTGGGTGGGGGTTATGGCCGGGGAGGCGAGACAGCCGACTCAACTGCTGAGAAAGGTGGGATGCGCGGATCTCACCGCGGTGCCGGAGGTGCGCCACGCGTTGCGCGAGATGCTGCGGAGGTGGGGCGGGCCGGGGGCCTGCGACGTGGCCGAACTGCTGATGAGTGAGCTCGTCACCAACGCGTTGATCCACACGGAGCACGGCGCCGTCGTGACGGCGACCGTCGTCCCCGAGAACCTCAGGGTGGAGGTGCGGGACTTCGTGCCCGGCCTGACCGAGCCGCACGTACCGGCCGCCGACGACGGTACGCACGGCAGGGGGCTCGTCCTGGTCGACGCACTGGCCGACTCCTGGGGCGTCGAGGACCAGGAGGTGGGCAAGGTCGTGTGGTTCGAACTGCACGGTGAACGGCGGGGCGGCGAGCCGCCCGCCGTACGCCGGACGAACGGCGGGGCCGCCTGAGGGGCTGCCCCGCCGTTCGGTTCGTCCGTGCGCCGGCGCTCAGCCGAACTGCTGCTCGAGGTCCTTGAGCTTGCGCTCCAGGGAGTCGAGCCGGGGGAGCGCCTGGGTGTCGTCCTCGGCGGTGAGGTCCACCGTCCGAGGTTCAACGCCCTGCACGGCCTGGAGGGAGGGCCGGGGTCGAAGCGGCAGTTGTCCGGGGTCCGCTATGGCGGGCTCCGCGACGGCCGCCCCGGCGGATGTCGCGGAGCCCGCACCGGCGCTCAGAGCCGCGACCTCGACCTGGCGGCCGCCGCCGCGACCGAGCCCGAAGGCGCGGTGCTGACGGTTGATCGCCTTGAGTCTGGCCCGGCCGAGCTTCTCCTGCTCCCGCCTGCGCAGCCGGTTCTGCTGCTTCTCGCGCCGGTCCTCGCGGACCTCGTCGACCGCCTCGTCCAGCGTCCGTACGCCTTCGAGGAGCATCAGCGACCAGGCGCCGAAGGTCTCCCTGGGTGCCCGCAGCCACCGTACGATCCGGATCTGCGGCAGGGGGCGGGGCACCAGGCCCTGCTCCCTGAGCGCCGCCCGGCGGGTCTGCTTGAGGGCCCGGTCGAAGAGGACGGCCGCCGAGAGGGACATGCCGGCGAAGAACTGCGGGGCCCCGTCGTGCCCCAGGCCCCGTGGGGCGTGCACCCAGTTGAACCAGGCCGCGGCGCCCGCGAACGTCCACACGAGGAGGCGCGAGCCGAGGGCCGCGTCACCATGGCTGGCCTCGCGGACCGCGAGGACCGAGCAGAACATGGCCGCGCCGTCGAGGCCGAAGGGGACAAGGTACTCCCAGCCTCCGGTGAGGTTGAGGTTCTGGCGGCCGAAGCCCACAAGACCGTGGAAGGAGAGGGCGGCCGCGACCGCCGCGCAGCAGAAGAGCAGGACGTAGGAGGCGGTTCCGTAGATCGCTTCCTTGCGTCTGCGGCGTTCCTCGCTGCGTTCCCACGAGTCCTCGGCCGCGGCCTGGTCACCGGCGCGCTTGCCGCGCGCGAGCACCGCCACCGCCGTCAGGACTCCGGCCACCATCACGCCGCCCGGAAGCAGCCAGTCCAGCGATATGTCGGTCAGTCTCATGCGGTGTCCCTTGCATCGCAGTAGGGCGTTTCGGGCGCCCATACTGGCCGACCTCGCGGGGGCCTCAAGGGGTTTCGCGGCAAGAGCACGCCAATGGGGTCGCACGGCATACGAATAGGTGTGATCTGGTCGAACTGCCGATCGGTGAGGTGGAGTCGTGTTCGACGGACGCCACCCGTGAGGGTGGCGTAAGTGCCGGCCGGAGGTCAGGCGGTCGCGGCGAGCCGGCGGACCCGCTCGGCGTCGCAGGTGCGCGGACACGTCAGGCAGGTGTCCTCAGGGCGCAAGGTGTAGAAGAAGCAGCAGCTGACCCGGTCGCGGGTGGCGACGGGAGGCGTGTGGGCGGTCCCGGAGCCGGGCAGCTCGCGGAAGCCCGCCGTCCCGGCGTACGGCTTGGCGGTGCCGGGCAGGAGCAGCTCCAGCTCCTCCATCGCCCGCGCCTCCTCGCCCAGCAGGGAGGCGATGTACCAGAGCCCTTCGACGATCTCGTCGGTCGCCATGCCCCACAGGGCCCGCTTGCCGCGCCGCATCCGCGGCCCGAAGCCGGTCAGGAGTTCCTCGAAGTGCTCGGCGAGCGCGTCGCGGACCTCTGCCCGCAGAGCCTCCTCGTCCGGGACGATCCGCGCGCCGGGCAGTGCGGCCGCCGGGTCGTCGGGCAGACAGGCGAACTCCTCCACCCGGACCGCCAGCCGGCCGGCGGAGCGCTGGAAGGCGACGCTGCGGGCGGGCAGGCGCGGCACCCTGCGGTGCAGGAACCACGGAGCGGTCACCAGGAGGCAGGCGGGCCAGGCGTACCGGTGCAGTCCGAAACCGGCGACCACGTCGGGCCTGCCCCTGCGGCCGTAGTCCCGCAGCACCTGGGCGTCGTCCCAGGCGAGGAACGCGTCGAGCGCGGCGCCGCCGGCCGCGAGCTCGTCCGCGCCGACCCAGCCCTCTCCGCGCGGCATCCGGTCGTCCGGGCCCAGTTCCTCTATCCGCAGGCCGCTGAACACCTCGCGGAGGCGGGCGTAGGACGCCGCGACAGGCGAGGTGAAGGGGGCGGGGAGCAGGGCGGGGACGGCCATGGGGGACCACCGAATCGCGATCGTTAACAGGTTAGCCTTACCTTACCCGATGCGATCGGTGTTTGCCCTTCGCGTCCGAGGGGCACGTCTCCCGGACCCTGCGGGTCCGCCCGTCGCCTATCGTGCACAGGGGGCGCCGGCATCGCGAGCCGGGCCCGGCACGATCCCGCAGGAGGACCCGGGTGGAGCAGGGCAGAGCGCGCGAGCGCGCGGTGCGGGAGCCGCACGCGCCGTTCGGCGACGCCGTGGAGGGCCCGGAACGGGCGCGCGGCGAACACGCCCACGCGCACCGGCCTCCCGTGGAGCCGCCCCCCGCTCCTTCCGCGGATCCCGCGCCCGGCTCCGACCCCACGCCCGGACCCGGCTCCGACCCGATACCCGGCTCCGTGCCCGCATCCGGCTTGGTGCCCGCACCGCGCGCCGCCGTCCGGCGCCACTCCGTACGCGGCCAGATCCTCCAGGCCCTGCGCGCCGCCCTCGTCGGCGGAGAGCTGGTCCCGGGCGAGGTCTACTCCGCCCCCGTCCTCGCCGAGCGCTTCGGCGTCTCCGCGACCCCGGTCCGCGAGGCGATGCAGCGGCTCGCGACCGAGGGCGCGGTCGACGTCGTGCCGAACCGGGGCTTCCGGGTCGTCGAGCGCACCGCGCGCGAACTCGCGGAACTCGCCGAGGTCCGCGCCCTCATCGAGGTCCCCGTCATGCTGCGGCTGGCCCGTACGGTCCCCGCCGCCCGCTGGGCGGAGCTCCGGCCGCTCGCCGAGGCCACGTCCACGGCCGCCGCGCGAGGTGACCGCGCGCATTACGCGGAGGCCGACCGGGCCTTCCACCGCGCGGTCCTCGCCCTCGCCGGCAACACCCAGCTCCTCGCCGTCGCCGACGATCTGCACCGCCGCTCCCAATGGCCCCTGACGAGCGCCCCGGCCGCCCGGCACGCCGATCTCGTGGCCGACGCGGCGGAACACACCGCCCTCCTCGACGCGCTCGTCGCCCAGGACCTGACCGTCGTCCGGTCACTCGTCGAGGAGCACTTCACCGGATCCGGCGGCTGACCCCACCTCCCGGCCCCCACCGACTAAGGTCGGTGGCGTGAGGTGTCCCCTGCCGTCCCCCGTCCCGTCCCCGTCGCACGCGGGGTCGCCCCGGCCGGAGGCCCGGGGAGGACGCCCGTGACCGGTCCCGTACGGGCGGAGCGTCCCGCACCCGGCCGGGAGGCCGAGGCAGCGGCCCTGCTCGGCTGGCTCACCGACCCGGACGCGCCCCGCCTCTGCCTGGTCACCGGAGGCCCGGGCCGGGGCAAGAGCGCGCTGCTCTCCTGGCTCGCCGCACACGGCACCCGCTCCGGTTCCGCACGTCGCCGGCGCGCGGCACGCGAACTGGTCCCCCTGGACGGTCAGAGCGCGCTCGGCGCCGCCTGGACGATCGCCAACCGCCTGGGCGTGGTCGCCCGCACGCCCGGCGAACTCGTCCAGGTCCTCGCCACCACCGACGTACGCCGCGCCGCCCTGGTCCTCCCGAACCTGTCCACGGCGGCCGAACCGGACGCCCTGGCCGAACTCTTCGCGGAGATGGCCGCGTTGGGGCGCGTCCGCCTCCTCGTCGAGACCGAGGCGGGAACCGCCGCGCACCTGCTCCTGGCGGCCACCGGCCGCGCGACGGTCGTGGACCTCGGGGAGGACGCCCCCGCCGGTGCGGACGGCGTGCGGACGGCGAGCGCGCCGGCGGAGAGCGCGGCCCGCGTCCCGGGCGGACGGGCCGGACAGGGGGGCACCGCTGACGCCGCCGCCGAGCGGGGGGACGCCGAGCCGACCGCGCCTTCCGCCACGGGGCCGGGGCACTCGCTCCTCGGCGGGGCGGCGGACGGGCGGCCCGGGCCGGAGGAGACCGACCGGGGCGGGGGCGCAGCGCCCACCGGTGCCGGGCCCTCCGCCGGACGCACTGACGGTTCTGGTGCCGGAGTCTCCGTCGGAGCCGGTGCCGGAACGTCCGCCGGTCGCACCGCCGGAGCCGGTGCGGCCGGTCGGTGGGGGTTCGACCCCGCCGACCCCGAGGCCGTCTGCGCGGCCGACCCGTGCCGGGTCACCCGGGCGTATCTGGCGGAGCCCGACGACGACCGGGGCGGCCTGCGCTCCGCCTGGCTGCGCGCGGGGCAGTCCCTCAGCCGCGACCAGGACCCGGCCGGCCGCGCCCTCGTGCTGCTCGCCACGCTCGGGGACGCGGCGGACCCCCGGCTGCGGCCCGCCCTCGCGGAGCTCGCCGAGCGTTCCGCGTGGAAGGTGTGCTGGACGCGGGTGCGCGGCGACGTCACCCCGCCGTGGCCCGGCCCCGTCACCGCGCTCGGAGCCGTGGGAGTGCGGCTCCTTGTCGCGGGTCCGGCCGGCGCCGTGCGGCTGCTCGACGCCCGGGACGCCCGTCCCGGCGGGCGGCTGGAGGCGGGACCCGCGGGCCGGGTCAAGGCGCTCGCCCCCGCGGCGGACGGGACCGTCCTCCTGCTCGACGAGCGCGGCCGGCTGCACACCGTACGGGGGACGGCGCCCCGCCCTCCGTACCTGGAGCGGCTCACCCAGGCCGTCACCGCCACCCTCACCCGGCACCCGGGCACCGCGCTCGCCGTGATCGGCGGCTCGGTGGTGGTCGGCGACCGGCTCGGCTCCGTGCACGCCTTCGGGCTGACCGGCATCCACCAGGCGGCTCTGCACAGCGGTCGCGTCGCGGCCGTCACCGCCGTGGAGACGGCCACGCCGTTCGTGTGCAGCGGCGGCACCGACGGCGCGGTCCGCCTCTGGACGCCGGGCAAGGACGCGACCCCGCACCCCGCCCCGCTCGTGGAGCGCCCCGCTCCGGTCGTCACCCTCCACGCCGCCGAGACGCCCCGGGGCCCGGCCCTGGCGGTCGCCTGGGCCGACGGCCTCGTCGAACTCCGCCACCTCGACACCGGCGCCCTCCACCGCTTCCGCCCCGGCCCGCCCGTCCGTGCCGTCGCGGTCACCACGGACGGCGGCCTCGTCGTGGGCACGGACGAGACGCTGGTGCGTCTCGAACCCACTGGGGGCGCTCACTAGGGCACTTGTGCGCCCCCGCACGCGCTGAGCGCCCCAAAACCCGCCCGCGCACACTCTGCCCCTGCGCCTCCTTACCTGCTCTTCTGTAGCAGGTGAGGCGAGCGGTCGCCGACGGACCGGAGTGGGGCCGGGGGATAGGGGGATGTCTGTGACACCGCAATCCGAACATCAGGACCGGGAAGGGTGGCCGACCGGGAGTTTCCTCGGCGCCCTGCCGGAGGCCGTGCGCGCCGATCTGCTGAGGATCGGCGCCCGCTGCCGCTACGTCCCGGAGGAGATCCTGATGCACGAGGGCGAGCGCTCGCGTCATGTGGTCCTTCTGCGCTCCGGTTTCGTCAAGGTGACGGCCCGCCTCGCCAACGGCCACGAGGCGCTGCTCGCCATCCGCGTCGGCGGGGACATCGTCGGCGAGATGGCCGCCATGGACGACGCCCCGAGGTCCGCCACGATCACGGCGTGCGGAGACATCGCGGCCAGCATCGTCCGCGAGTCCGACCTCCGCCTCTTCCTCAACTCCCGCCCCGAGGCGGCCCTGGCCATCGCGGGGATCGTCACCCAGCGACTGCGCTGGGCGAACCGCCGCCGGGTCGAGTTCGGCGGCTTCCCGGTCAAGGTGCGCCTCGCCCGCGTCCTGGCCGAGCTCGCCGCCTCGTACGGGCACCGCGTCCCCCGAGGTCTGGTCATCGGGGTCGACCTCACCCAGCCGGAGCTGGCCGCGCTGACCGGCTCGGCGGAGGTCACGATCCACAAGGCGCTCGCCGAACTGCGCAGGGACGACCTGATCACGACGGGCTACCGGCGCACCACCGTGCTCGACCTGGACAGGCTCCGGCAGGTCGCGCGGATGGACGAGGACCTCACGTAACGGGGGAACCGGAAGCACCGTCACGGAGGCACCGAGAACCACGGCCGCGCAGGGCACCGAGAACCACCGCCCCGCGCAGGGCCGCGAGCACGACCGTCGCGGAGGGACCGGAATCTCCGTTCCGAAGGGCCCGGACCGACCGTCGCGAGGGGCGTGAGTGCCCGGCGTACGCGGGCGTTCCGGCGGTCCCGCCGCCGAATTCCGTATTTCTACGACCCACTCCGGGTTTCGCTCCCCCCGGTGCAGAGTTGACGCCCGAGCCCGCCCCACTACGTCAGTCAGGTGGCCGATCCATGAACAAGCAGCCCTCATTCCCCCTGCCCGCACACGAGATCGTCCCCCGCCGTCTCTGCCTCGCGGCGGACGTGGAGAAGTACAGCCTGCTCGACACCCCCGGTCAGGAGACGGTCCAGTCCGACCTCGTACGCGTGCTGGAGGAGGCCGCCGCGCTCAGCGGCCTCGACCGCACCGCGTGGGAACGACAACCGCAGGGCGACCAGGAGTTCGCCGTCCTGCCCGTGGACACGCCCGAGCCGGTCGTCCTCGGCGACTTCGTCCGGCACCTGACCGAGCGGCTCGCGGTGCGCAACGCCAACCGGGCGGTACCGGAGCGGATGCGGCTGCGCCTGGCGATGGACACCGGGGTGGCCCGCACCGCCGCCCTCGGATACGCCGGACCCGCCCCGGTCGCCCTCGCGCGCTATCTCGACGCCGGCCAGCTGAAGCGGGTGCTCGCAGGCGTCGACTCCACGGACCTCGCGCTGATCGTCTCCGACCGGCTCTACCAGGACGTCGTGAGGCTCCGGGGGCAGGGCCTCGACCCCCGGGCCTACGTCAAGGCGCACATCCGGCAGAAGGAGTTCACCGGATACGGCTGGATCCACGTACCGGAGCACGCCCCGGAGGAGCTGGCGGAACTGGTCGCCGAGCCGGAGGAAGGGCCGCGGACCGGACCCACCCACGTCGTGGAGCGGATCACGGGCGGATTCAACCACTTCGGCAGCGGCGACCTGGCCCGGACCATCAACAAGTACAACCGGTGACGAGGTGGAGACATGGAAGACCTGATGCGGTCCACCGACCGGCCGGAGGACGCGGCCGAGGACGAACCGCGGGAGGCCGCGTGGACCGGGCAGACCGCGCGGGACGCCCAGGCCGGACCGGACGACGCCCTGGACGAGGAGCGCGAGACGGAGGAGGACGCCGACCACATCCGCGCTCTGCGCCGCCGGGGGCTCCAGCAGATCCGCGTCGGCGGGGGAGTGGTCGGCTTCGGGCCGGGTGACGCGGCCGGGACGATCAACAAGCACTACTACGCCTCCGCCCCGCACGCCGACCCGGTCGACGGCCGGATCCGCGAGGAGGACCTCGACCGCCTGCGCGAGCGGTACGTCGAGCCCGACAGCCATCGCGCGCTCATCACCCTGCTCCTCAAGGAAGGCGTCGCGGTCCTGCGCGGAGCGCCCGGCTCCGGAAGGTGCACCACGGCCCTGCTCGCCGCCCAGGAGGTGATGGACGCGAGCGTGGTGCTCCTGGACCCGGAGATGGACCTGAAGCGGCTGGTCAGCAAGGGCGGCGGGGACCTGCAGACCGGCCGTGGCCATGTCGTCGAGGGCGACGGCCGGCCCTGGGCGTCCCAGCTGCGCCCCCAACTGCTCAGCAGGCTCAAGGAGGTGACCTACCGGCGGAGCCCTCTGGTCATCGTCGTCGACGACCAGGTGCCGGTCGACGGCCTCGACGCGCACGTCGTCGAGCACCACGTCCCGGACGGCATGCGGTTCGAGGCCCTGGCGCGGCACCTGGCCGTGCGGCTCGCCGACCGCCCCGGTGCGTGCGAGAAGCTGCTGCGGCACGAGAGCGTCCGGGCGGGACTGTACGGGCGCACCACCCTGGCCGAGGTCCAGGCGATCGCACGGCAGCTGGAGCGGTGCGAGCGCGACGGCGACGACGTCGACACCATCGCCCAGGGGTTCCAGGCACAACTGCGGGCCAAGGCCAAGGACCTGCTCCGCGCCCCCGTGCCCAGCGCCGACCCTACGGCCGGCAAGGCGGAGGTCTCCCTCTGGGCCCGGGCCTTCCTCCTTGCCTGTGTCGTGCTCGACGGAGCGCCGCTGAGCCGGGTGAGCCGGGAGTCCCACCAGCTCGCCGCCCTGCTCCACGGCGTGCGCTCGCCCTCGGTGGAACCGGAGATGCGGCTCTTCGAGGAGGGCCTCACCGACTGGCTCGACCCCTCCGTCGTGGCGCTGACCGACAGCGCGGGCGGACCGGCCGGGGAGGGCGATCCCGACTGCCGGGTGCGCATCGCCCGGCCCGGCCTCGGCGAGGCGTTGCTGGAGACGCTGTGCCTGGAGCACAGCGGAGCCCGCGCCCCGCTGCTCGCCTGGCTGGACAGCCTGGTCATCAGGAGCGAGGAGGACATCCGGGTGTCCGCGGCCCAGGCCGCCGGCCTGCTCGCCACCTTCGACTGGGACTACGTCCGGGAGGAGCTGTTCGTCCCCTGGGCGACCACGAAGGGGGAGCACGCCGACCGGCGCCGGCACGCCGCCGCCTGGGCCCTGGAGCGTGTCGCGGCGGACCCCGTCCTCGTCCCGCGCGTCCAGCGGCTGCTGCGCGCCTGGTCCCAGCGGCGGGACTACCAGGCGTGCGCCCAGGTCGCGTACGGCACCGGGATCGGCGCACGCTACCCGGTGGAGGCGCTGGGCAGCCTGGAGAGGATCGCCGGGACGAGCCTGAGGGGCGTTCGCTCCGCCGTCCGGGAGATCTACGCCGCGGGGGCGCGGGAGCAGACGATCGAGCGGCTGGCCGACTGGTCGGAGTCACCGCACGCCGGGCTCCGGGGCGAGGCGGCCGCCTGCCTGCAACAGCTCAGCAGGTTCCGGGGCGGTCTCGCGGTCACCGGCTTCCTGGCCGAGCCGGTCCAGCGAGGCCATCTCCTCCGGCTGATGCGCGCCACCCTGTCCGACCCCAGGCCCGGGGTCCCGCAGCGGGCCTGGGACACCCTGCGGTCGTGGGTGGAGCGGTCCGGGGACGAGCCGGGACTGGACACGACACTCGTCGCCTTCGTGACGGAGCTGTTCCTCGACGACGGATCCGCCACCGGCCCCCGTCAGCGGTTCCTGTTCTTCCTCCGGCTGTGGAGCCACCAAGGAGTGGGCTTCGACGCGGCCGCACAGATCAACTCCCTCGTGACGGAAAGGTGGTCGACGTGACCAGCACCCCACGCCGTGGCCCGATCTCCTGGCTGCGCTCCCTGTTCGGCCGCCAGACCCTGCCCGACGCACCGGTCTTCTCGCCCGTGACGGTGGACGTGCCCGAGATCGCGGTGGTGCACCGCGAGTCCACGGTCTCCTTCGAGACACCGGCCAAGGGAGGCGGCTTCGACTTCCACGTCGAGATCCGCTGCGACTGGTGCGCCGAGGGGCGCCTGGACACGTACTCCCTGAGCCGCGCGGTCGACGGGTACCAGGCGGCGCTGCCCCAGCGTCTGGCCGAGCGCGTCCGCGAGATCACCCGGGACTACGAACCGTTCCACGCCCAGGAGGCCGAGCGGGCGGTCAACGAGGCGCTGCGCGAGGGCGAGTGCTTCGACAGCGGTCTGGTGACGTGCCGCACGAGCACCGTCGTCAGGCCGGCCCCGGAGATCGTGGAACAACAGCGCAAAGCCGCTCTGGACCTCCAGGAGATCGAGCACCAGTACGCCAAGTCCTCGCTGCGGGTGCGGCTGTTGAGCGAGGTCGCCGAGGAGTGGCGCGCGTTCCTGGCGAGCGGCCTGGTCGACGTCCGGCCCGACGACGAGTCGGCCTCGTGGCTGACCCCGTGGGCGGTGCTGCTGGCCGAGCGGCCCGAGGAGGCCGCCTCCGAGGTCGGCGCGATGTTCCGGGAGCGCCAGAAGCAGCTGGATCAGTTCGTCACGCTCGTCGGGCGGCAGCGCAAGGAGTACCAGGCACACGACCTCTTCGAGTTCGTCATCGACAACGAGCGCCAGCTCGGCCGGGCCATGCGGCTCTTCGGACTCGCCCCGGCGGGGGAGTCCGAGCCCGGCGGCGGCCCGGCCGAGCCCCTTCCCCAGCCCCGGAGTCCCCGGAGCTGAGCGAAGGGCGGCGCGCCGACGCCGGTCACGGCACCAGCGGGCCGGCCAGGAAGGAGAGCCCGGCGGCCAGGGCCATCAGACCGGTCCAGACGACACCGCGCGCGATGTACCGGTGCTTGGCCATCCCCACCTGGGCCAGGATCGGGATCAACTGCCAGATCTCGGCCCGCTCCGCGTCGTCGTCCCGTGCCGGGGGAGTGCCGTCGGCGGACGCAAGTAACGGCAGGCTGAACCGGTTGGGGGCGGGCGGCGGCGTCAGGCGGGGCCGGAGCGCCTGGACGACGCAGTACACGGCGGGCAGGAAGGCCGCCACGTGCAGCACGAGCAGCCCGGCCGCCACCCACGCCCCGGGGCCACCGTGCTCCCACGCCTCGCGCACCACCGCCCCCTGCGGTACGGCGGCGGCCACCAGACCCGCCTGGACGACGCCCAGCACGCCGACCTTGGCGTCGGCGAACTGGTTCGCCGCCTGGAGCGCGGTGTAGACGGCGAGCCCGGAGCGCAGGCCGGTGTCGGAGGGGCGGGCGGCGGAGCCGTCGTCGGTGCCGCCGGCCGCGGCGGAGGAGTGGGACATCGAGAGCCTCCCGGCATCGAGGTGGTCGAGGGCTCCCAGTAACGCCGTCGACCGCGACCGAGAACAGTCATAAATGCGTATTCGACTCACTTTGGAGAACCCCATGTCCCTTGTGCTCCGGGCGCTGCCCGGCCGGCTCCTCGTCGCGGCCCTGGCGCTCTCGGCCGCCGTCGCGGGGAGCGGCTGCGGCGCCTTCGACGCCCCTGACGTGCGCCCCTGCGCCTGGCTCGACCGGCCGTCGGGTGAGAACCCCGAAGGCGCGGCCCGCACGGCCGTGCTGGTGGACCGGAGCTCCTCCACCCGGCCCGGCGCGCGCACCGCTCCGGGGGCTCCGGTCCCCGACTGGGGCGGGACGCTGGTCCGCGAGCTCGACGTCGCCGCTCTGGAGGGCGGGACCCTCTCCATAGCCGGCTTCGACGGCACCCGCGCGACCGTCGACTGGGAGGCCGACCGGGCCTCCGTGTCCCGGGTGGAGGGCACCGACACCACGAAGGGGGACCGCCGCCGCGCCCGGCGCGGATGTCTGGAGGAACGGATCCGCACGGCGTCGGCCGGGGCGCCGAGGGCCGGCCGGACGGACGTCCTGGGCGCGCTGGCGGCGGCGGTCGACCAGCTCGGCACCCAGGCGGGCCGCCGCCGTGTCGTCGTGGCGACCGACGGGCTCGTCAACACCGGCTGCGCGGACCTTCGTTCGCTGGGCTTCGACGGAACGGCCGAGATCGACGCGACCGTCGCACGGTGCCGCACGGCGGGCGAGCTGCCCGGCCTGAGGGGCGTCGAGGTCGCGCTCGTCGGCATCGGCATGACGGCGGGCGGCCCCGTGCCGACGTCACCGCAGACCGCCTGGCTGACCACCCTGTGGACCCGCCTGTGCCGGGCGGCGGGCGCCGCCGACTGCCGGGTGGAGGCCACGGCGCGTACCCGCGAGACGGGCGGGAGCGACGTCGTGAAGCGCCTGACCGTGGAGCCGGCGGTCACCTTCCCCGCCGTCTCGGAGCGCCCCGCCGGGCGGGTCACGACGATCACGCTCCCCGGCTCCGTCCTGTTCGCGACCGACACCGCCGAGCTGTCGCCGCAGGCGCGCGGCACGCTGGACGACGCCGCGAAGAGGGTCCGCGAACTGGAGCCCCTCTCCGTCGCGGTCTCCGGGCACACCGACTCCCGCGGCAGCGAGGAGCGGGGCAGGCGGCTCTCGCTGGACCGTGCCGAGGCCGTCCGGGCCGCCCTCGCCGCGCGCGGCATCACGGTGCTGACGGCTCGTGGCCACTCCGACGACCGGCCCCGCTGCGCTCCCGAGTACCGCGACGGCGAGCCGGACCACGCGGCGATGGCCTGCAACCGGCGGGTCGAGATCGCCGTCACCGTACGCCGCTGACCCTCCACCGGCCGGCCCCCGGCCACGGTCCCGACGGGGGACAAGGCCCCGCCCCGACGGGGGACACCACCTCACCCCCACGGGGGCGAGACCTCCTAGAAGAAGGACGTCCATGCCCGAGAACCACCGAGGCATCCCCTGCCACCACGGCTGCGGATGCGACATCCGGCATCTGGTGAAGAGCGCCGAGCAGGGTCCGGAACGCCACCCCGAGAACCTCGACAACGGCGAGATGCGAATGCTGCTGCGTGCGGCCCGCGAGGTCGCCGAGATCGTCGGCCACAACCGCGAACAGCTCGCCGCGGCCCGCGCCCGCACGATCGGGACCCACGCCCGGGCAGAGGAGACCCTTCACGCCCTGGCCCGCTTCGAGGCCGCCGCGCCCCTCCGGGCGGCGCGCGGGGCGCACGACGGTGTCGAGGCCCGTCACGCGGAGGACGGGGCGGCCGACCGGCGCCGCCGCGACCTGTGGATCCGCGTGCTGCGCTGGCCGGTCATCGGCGCCATGGCGGTCTTCGACGCCTGGTACTTCATGCAGGTGTTCCAGGACCTCACCAGCAGTACGGAGAACGTCTCGGCCCTGGAGCGGATGGTCTCCTTCCTGCCCGGTGTGGTGCTCGCCCTGGCCCTGATGCTGTCCGGGCACGTGATCGCCGCGCCCTTGCACGGGATACGCGAGCGGCTGCACGCGCTCCGCGAGCGCCGGCCCGTGGCGGCGCTGTGCGCCTCCCTCGCCCTGCCCCTGCTCTACCTCCTGTCCGTGCTGTTCGTCGTCACCGTGTGGGCGCTGATGCGGGCGCGGGACGCCGGGACCGCCGACAGCGAGATCGAGGGGGCAAGGTACGCGCCGGGCTGGGTGGCCGCGCTGATGCTGGTCCTCGCCCTGACCGCCGTGGCGATGAAGATCGTCGCCCACAACCCGTACGCGGACAGCGCGGCGGAGGCGCGGCGGGGTCTCTTCAGGGCGCGCGCGACCTACGGACTGCTGGTGCGCCGGGCCGGCGAGGCCCTGCGCGACCACGAGCGGGCGTGGAGCGATCTGTGCGCGATCCGCGACGAACTGGCCTCGCAGGTAAGGCTGGAGAGCATGCGGGTGTGGGAGGCGGCCATCCTGTCCGCCCGGATGCTGCACGGCCAGGCGGGACACCTGCCGCCCACCCCGGCCGCGCTTCCCGCCGGGCCGCAGGCGGAGGCGTCGGCCACCGCGCTGACGGAGCCCCTCTTCTCCGGGGTGGTGGAGCCGCCGCCCGAGCTGGGGCCGCTGATCGAGGCGCACCGCATCACGCTCTCGTGTGCTCCCACCGAACTGCGGGCACGCCGGAACGAGTTGATCGTACGGATCGACCGCCAGCTCGCCGGGGTGTGACGGGGCCCCTTCGCCCCCGCCGCAGCGGGACACGACGACCGGGGCGCCCTCACGGACGCCCCGGTTCACCTCCGTCGTCAATGACGGCCCGTCACGCGGCGGTCTGGGGCGTCAGTTGGGAGGCAAGCCAGGTCGGTACGCCGCCCAGGAGCCGGAAGAGGCGGGTGGCCTCCGCCCGGAGGCGGCGGGCCTCCGGCTCCGTCTCGGTGTCCGCCAGGGCCGTCAGGGCAGGGGCCGTACCGACGAGGAAGCCGAGCTCCTCGCGGATCCGGAGCGACTCGGCGAAACCGTGCCGGGCCTCCGCCAACTCCCCTTCCCGCAAGGCGAGTCCGGCGAGATGGCGCCAGGTGGAGGAGAGCAGCAGGGTGTCACCCCGGTCCGTGGCGCCCGCGTGGGCGCGGCGGTAGGCGGCGCGGGCCGCCTGCGGGGAGTCGCCGAGGTTCTGGGCGACCAGCCCGCGCCGGAAGTCGAGCAGCGGGCGCCCGTCGGTGGTCGGGCCGATCAGCGCCGCCGCCCGGCCGAGCGCCGCGCGGGCCTCGTCGGCCCGGTCCCGGACCCCGAGGAGCGTCGACGCGTAGGCGAGGTACCCGCGTTCGCACGCCGCGGCCCCTCGTTCCTCGTCGCTCTGGGCGACTGCCTCGGCCGCCCGCAGGGCCTCTTCCGCCTCGGCCCAGCCCTGCTCGGTGTAGAGGCACCGCTCGATCAGCAGCGCCGCCCTTTCGAGCGCCGCCGCCGGTTCGGCGGCGTGGGGGGTGAGCAGAGCGGCCGCGTCCGTCCAGCAGCCGCGTGACCGCAGTCGCCATATGGCGGTCTCCGTCGGGGTCTCCCTGCCGTAGGCAGGGGACGGATCGACGCCTTCCGTTGTTTCGGAACCAGACATGGCGGTGTCCGCCACATTGCCCTCCCCGAGCGCGCCATTGAGCTGTTGAGTCGCCTCGCATCTCAGCACGAACCGGCGCGCCTGGCCAAGAGGTCGAGTGAATCATTTCACAAGAGCCTTGCGCGCACCGGTATACGGACACTCCCGATGCCCAAGATTCGCGCCCGGCCCGGCCTGCCTGCGCCCTGCCGCCGGGCGCCGTGGGGAGGGGGCGGGAGCCGCCGGCCGGCGGGGGCGGAGCGCCGACCGCGGGCCGGATCGGCGCTCCCCCGAAAAGATGAATCTCGCCGTGCCCGTATCGGGTGACGGCGCCGGCCCGGCGAGGCGCGGCGGTCCGCTCACCAGGGCCCCGCATCCCCCGCCGCTCCTCGGCCGATCGGGTGGACCGGGCACTGCGAGGCGCCTGGGGCGGGTGGTCCTGCCTCGCCCCACGGGAGCCTGCCATGGCCCTCTCGGGCGGGGTGGACCCGCCTCCCCGGTGCCCTCTGGCGAGTGAGCCGAAGGGCGCCGCGGGTGTCGAGAGGAAGAACGCGCGCAGGCCGCGAGGAACGAGCGGGCGAGCACGATCGACCGTCGACACCCGCATGAAGGCGCCCGGAGGCGAACCGAGCCCGCAAGAAAGCGGCTCAGCTCATGCGGAGGGCCAGGAAGAAGTCGAGCTTGTCCTCCAGGCGCGACAGGTCCCGGCCCGTCAGTTGCTCGATCCTGCCGACTCGGTAGCGCAGGGTGTTCACATGCAGGTGAAGCCGGGTCGCGCAGCGTGTCCAGGAGCCGTCGCAGTCGAGGAAGGCCTCCAGGGTGGGGATGAGCTCCGCGCGGTGGCGGCGGTCGTAGTCGCGCAGCGGGTCCAGGAGACGGGCCGTGAAGGCGCGGCGGACGTCGTCCGGGACGAACGGGAGCAGCAGGACGTGGGAGGCCAGCTCGTGGTGTCCGGCGGCGCAGACGCGGCCCGGGCGGGCGGCGGCGACGCGGCGGGCGTGGCGGGCTTCCTCCAGGGCGCCGCGCAGGCCTTCGGCGGAGTGGACGGCCGCGCTGACGCCGAGGGTGAGCCGGCCGTCGTCGGCGAGCCCGGACGAGAGCGGGTCGCGGACGGCGGCGAGGAGCGTGTCGGCGTGCAGGCCGAGGCCGGGGGAGGTGCCCTCGTCCTCGCTGTCCGGGAGGGGGCCGGCGGGCAGTGGGACGAGGGCGATGGCCTCGTCGCCGTGGTGGGCGACGGCGATCCGGTCGGCCGAGTCGGTGCCGACGGTGGCGGGGTCGACCAGGATCTCCTCCAGGAGGGCCTGGGCGACCGGGCCGCTGTCGACGGCCGTTCCCGTGGTGCCTTCCTGGTCCCATTCCACGCGGGCGACGACGACCTGCCAGTGCGGCGCGGTGCCGAGGCCGGGGAGCAGCACCGGGGCGGCGACGCGCAGGCGGGCCGCGATCTCGGCGGGCGCTGCGCCGGTCTGGACGAGTTCGAGGACCTCCTGGGCGAGCCGGCGCCGTACGGTGCGGGCGGCGTCGCGCCGGTCGCGTTCGACGGCGATCAGCTGGGTGACGCCCTGGAGCAGGTCGAGCCGGGCGGCCGGCCACTCTCCGGCGTCGGCCTCGACGGCGAGCAGCCAGTCGGACAGCACGGTCTCGCGCACGTCCCGGGAGGCGGGCGCGGCGCCGCGCCCGGTGTTGCGGATCGGGAACAGCGAGTAGGTGGTTCCGCCGAGGGCGAGCCGGTGCGGGCCGCGTCGGCCGGTGCGGGTCGCGGCGAGGTGTTCTCCGGCGAGGGTGGCGGCGAGGCCGGCTCCCAGGGGCTCGCCCGCGCCGGCGATCTGGCGGCCGGTGGGGGAGAGGACCCAGGCGCGAAGGTCCAGGTCGGAGCCGAGGAGGTCCAGGACGACGTCGGGGCCGCCGCCGGCGGGGCCGGAGGTCATCAGCCGCCGGTGGCGGTCGACGACCGCCGCCAGGTCGCCCGCCCGCTCGCCGGAGACCTGTCGAACAACGTGTTCCGTGATCGTCGCGAAAGCAACCGTCTCGTTGACCGCGAACAGGGGCAGGCGGTGGCGCAAACATGCCTGCACCAGATCGTCCGGGATGTCGCCAAGCTCGGCCTCGCCCGCCGCCAGGGCCGCCACTCCGGTGGAGGCGAGGATCCGGACGAACGGTTCGGCGTCCTCGGGCTCCCGCAGCCACGCCAGGCCGGTGAGGACCAGCTCGCCACCGGACAGATACCTGCTGGGATCCTTGAGGTCCGTCGTCATCACGCCACGGACCGTGCGGTCCAGCTCTTCCTCACCACCGAGCAGGCGCAGCCCCAGCGCGTCGGTTTCCAGCAGTGCGCGCAGCCGCATCTCGTCTCCGCCGTTCCTTCTCGTCCGTCGCGAAAACTGTCGCGTTGTCGTCGGTGGCGTGGTGCCACCGTTTCCAGGGGGAAACGGCGAGGTTGCCGAGCCCCGCCTTTCGTTCGAATCTACAAGACGAACAAGGTCACCAGCCAACTCCTTCATGGTTTCGGTGACTGCACCCCAGCCTGCCGGGCTTGTGTACTAGGCCACACATCGCGTGAACAGCACATGAACACGAAATCGAAGTCGAGGGCCGGCCGTCCCCCCGGGCCCGTACGACGGACCCCCGACCACTAGAAGCACTAGAAGAGAGCCACCATGGACTTCCTTCGCCCCGCCAGCTGGGAGGAGGCGCTCGCCGCCAAGGCCGAGCACCCCACGGCCGTGCCCATCGCGGGTGGCACCGACGTCATGGTCGAGATCAACTTCGACCACCGGCGTCCCGAGTACCTCCTGGACCTGAACCGTATCGAGCTGCTGCGCGAGTGGGAGGTCGGCGAGGAGAACGTCCGCCTCGGAGCCTCCGTTCCGTACACGCAGATCATGGAGAACCTGCGGGCCGAGCTGCCCGGTCTGGCGCTCGCCTCGCACACGGTCGCCTCCCCCCAGATCCGTAACCGCGGTGGTGTCGGTGGCAACCTCGGCACCGCGTCCCCGGCCGGTGACGCGCACCCGGCGCTGCTCGCCGCGGGTGCCGAGGTCGAGGTGGAGTCGGTGCGCGGCAACCGGTTCATCCCGATCGACGCGTTCTACACGGGTGTGAAGCGCAACGCGCTGGAGCCCGACGAGCTCATCAAGACCGTCCACATCAAGAAGGCGGACGGACCTCAGCAGTACTCGAAGGTCGGTACGCGCAACGCGATGGTCATCGCCGTCTGCGCCTTCGGCCTGGCGCTCCACCCGGAGACCCGGACCGTGCGCACCGGCATCGGTTCGGCCGCGCCCACCCCGATCCGCGCCAAGGAGGCCGAGGCCTTCCTGAACGCGGCTCTGGAGGAGGGCGGCTTCTGGGAGAGCGGCAAGATCATCACGCCGTCGATCGCCAAGCAGTTCGCCGACCTGTGCTCGGGCGCCGCCAATCCGATCGACGACGTCCGTGGCACCGCCAAGTACCGGCGCCACGCCGTCGGCATCATGGCCCGCCGTCAGCTCGGCTGGACCTGGGAGCAGTACCGCGGCACCGGCCGCACGCTTGAGGGAGCTGCATAACCATGCGCGTCAATTTCACGGTCAACGGTCGTCCGCAGGAAGCCGACGACGTCTGGGAGGGTGAGTCCCTCCTCTACGTCCTGCGTGAGCGGATGGGTCTGCCCGGCTCCAAGAACGCCTGCGAGCAGGGCGAGTGCGGTTCCTGCACGGTCCGTCTCGACGGGGTGCCGGTCTGTTCCTGCCTGGTCGCCGCCGGTCAGGTCGAGGGGCGCGAGGTCGTCACGGTCGAGGGTCTCGCGGACTACTCCCAGCACCGCGAGGACGCCCACCCGGGCGGAGCCTGCGGCACCGGCGGCTGCGGCACGAGCCTCGACTCGGCGAAGAAGTGGCAGGCCAAGCCGGCCGACTCGCAGACCGGTGAGGGCGTCGAACTGAGTCCGATCCAGCAGGCGTTCATCGACGCCGGCGCCGTCCAGTGCGGCTTCTGCACCCCCGGTCTGCTGATCGCCGCCGACGAACTCCTGGAGCGTCAGAGCGACCCGTCCGACCAGGACATCCGTGAGGCCCTCTCCGGCAACCTCTGCCGGTGCACGGGGTACGAGAAGATCCTCGACGCGGTCCGCCTGGCGGCCGCCCGTCAGGGAGAGGCGGTCTGACCATGGCGCAGAACACCCGTACCACTCCGGCCGGTACGCCGACGAAGGTCACCCAGAACCACAACAAGGGCGGCATCGGCGAGTCCACCCTCCGCCCGGACGGCACCCTGAAGGTCACCGGCGAGTTCGCGTACTCCTCGGACATGTGGCACGAGGACATGCTGTGGGGCCACACGCTCCGCTCCACGGTGGCGCACGCCGAGATCGTCTCCATCGACATCTCCGAGGCCCTCGCGATGGGCGGCGTCTACGCCGTCCTGACCTACGACGACCTGCCGACCGAGATGAAGAACTACGGCCTGGAGATCCAGGACACCCCCGTCCTCGCCCACGGCCGGGTACGGCACCACGGCGAGCCGGTGGCCCTGATCGCCGCCGACCACCCGGAGACCGCCCGCCGCGCGGCCGCCAAGATCAAGATCGACTACAAGGAGCTGCCCGTCGTCACCGACGAGGCCTCCGCCCTCGCCGAGGACGCGCCGCTGCTCCACCCGGGCCGCGACGACCACCACGCCGGTCACGTCCCGCACCCGAACATCGTGCACCGCCAGCCGATCATCCGCGGCAACGTGGAGGAGGCCCGCAAGCGGGCCGACGTGATCGTCGAGGGCGAGTACGTCTTCGGCATGCAGGACCAGGCCTTCCTCGGCCCGGAGTCCGGTCTCGCCGTGCCCGCCGAGGACGGAGGCGTCGACCTGTACGTCGCCACCCAGTGGCTGCACTCCGACCTCCGCCAGATCGCCCCGGTCCTCGGCCTGCCCGAGGAGAAGGTCCGGATGACGCTCTCCGGCGTCGGCGGCGCCTTCGGCGGCCGCGAGGACCTGTCGATGCAGATCCACGCCTGCCTCCTGGCGCTGCGCACCGGCAAGCCCGTCAAGATCGTCTACAACCGCTTCGAGTCCTTCTTCGGGCACGTGCACCGCCATCCGGCGAAGCTCTGGTACGAGCACGGCGCCACCAAGGACGGCAAGATCACGCACATGAAGGCGCGGATCGTGCTCGACGGCGGCGCGTACGCCTCCGCCTCCCCGGCGGTCGTCGGCAACGCGTCCTCCCTCGGCGCCGGTCCGTACGTGATCGACGACGTCGAGATCGAGGCCGTCGCGCTCTACACCAACAACCCGCCCTGCGGCGCGATGCGCGGCTTCGGCGCGGTCCAGGCGTGCTTCGCGTACGAGGCGCAGATGGACAAGCTCGCGGCCAAGCTGGGCATGGACCCGGTGGAGCTGCGCCGGCTCAACGCCATGGAGCAGGGCACGATCATGCCGACCGGCCAGGTCGTGGACTCGCCGGCCCCGGTCGCCGAGCTGCTGCGCCGGGTCAAGGCCCGCCCGATGCCCCCGGAGCAGCAGTGGCTCGCCGCCGGTGAGCAGGCGGACGTCCGCGCGCTGCCCGGTGGTCTGTCCAACACCACGCACGGCGAGGGCGTCGTCCGGGGTGTCGGCTACGCCGTCGGCATCAAGAACGTCGGCTTCTCCGAGGGCTTCGACGACTACTCCACCGCCCGTGTGACCCTGGAGGTCATCAACGGCGAGCCCGTCGCGATGGTCCACACGGCCATGGCGGAGGTCGGTCAGGGCGGTGTCACCGTGCACGCCCAGATCGCCCGTACGGAGCTGGGCGTCACGCAGGTGACGATCCACCCGGCCGACACCCAGGTCGGCTCCGCCGGTTCGACGTCCGCCTCCCGGCAGACGTACATGACCGGTGGCGCGGTGAAGAACACCTGTGAGGCCGTCCGCGAGGCGGTCCTGGAGATCGGCCGCCGCAAGAACGGGTCCTACCACCCGGCGTGGGCGACCGCCGAGCTGCTCCTGGAGGGCGGCAAGGTCGTCACCGACGGCGGCGAGGTCCTGGCTACCATCGCGGACATCCTGGAGGGCGAGGAGCCGATCGACATCGAGCTCGAGTTCCGCCACCGTCCGACCCAGGCGTTCGACCTCGTCACCGGCCAGGGCGACGGCCACGTCCAGTACACCTTCGCCGCGCACCGCGCGGTGGTGGAGGTGGACACCGAGCTCGGCCTGGTCAAGGTCATCGAGCTGGCCACCGCCCAGGACGTCGGCAAGGCGCTCAACATGCTCTCCGTCGTCGGCCAGATCCAGGGTGGCACCACCCAGGGCCTGGGCGTCGCGGTGATGGAAGAGATCATCGTGGACCCGAAGACCGCGAAGGTGCGCAACCCCTCCTTCACGGACTACCTGATCCCGACGATCCTCGACACGCCGACCATCCCGGTCGACGTCCTCGAACTCGCCGACCCCAACGCGCCGTACGGCCTGCGGGGACTCGGTGAGGCCCCGACCCTGTCGTCCACCCCGGCCGTCCTCGCGGCGATCCGGAACGCGACGGGTCTGGAGCTCAACAAGACGCCGGTCCGCCCCGAGGCGCTCACCGGCACCCTCTGAGACTCTCCGGGCGGTGCGTGCCTCCAGGAACGTCACACTTCCCGCCCGCACCGCCCGGAGCGACCCCGCAGTACCCGGCACCACCCCGCAGTACCCAGCACCACCCGTAGTACCCGGCACCACCCCGCAGTACCGAGCAGCACCAGATCGACCTGAACCATCACAGTTCGTCTCGGGCCGTCCCCCGGGTCGTGCAGCCCACGCAGCATCCCAAATCCCGCAGCGTCTCTGACTTCCCCAGTCTTATGCGGGTGCCCCTTTGAACCTTGGGAGTAGGCCCCATGACCCAGTCGTCAGTGGAGCCCAAGACCGCCTCGGAGGACGCGGGCTCCGGCTCCAACGTCCCCGCCGGCCGTTCTTGGCTCGACCGGTACTTTCACATCTCGGAGAGAGGATCCACCGTCGCGACGGAGATCCGCGGCGGCGTCACCACCTTCATGGCGATGGCGTACATTCTCCTGCTCAACCCCCTGATCCTCGGCGGCAAGGATGTGGACGGCAACGTCCTCAGCCAGCCCGCACTCATCACGGCGACCGCTCTCGCCGCCGCCGTGACCACCCTCCTGATGGGCTTCTGGGGCAAGGTCCCGCTCGCCCTGGCCGCCGGCCTCAGCGTGTCCGGTGTCCTGTCCTCGCAGGTCATCGCCGTCATGACCTGGCCGCAGGCCATGGCCATGTGTGTGGCCTACGGTGTGGTGATCTGTCTCCTGGTGGTCACCGGCCTCCGCGAGATGATCATGAACGCGATACCGCTGGCGATCAAGCACGCGATCACCATCGGCATCGGCCTCTTCATCGCGATCATCGGCTTCGTCAAGGCCGGCTTCGTGCACGAGAACCCCGCCCCCGGCGGTGGCCCCGTCACGCTCGGCCCCCTGGGTGAACTCCAGGGCTGGCCGGTCCTGATCTTCGCCGTCACCCTGCTGCTGATCTTCGCCCTGCAGGCCCGCAACATCCCCGGTGCCATCCTCATCGGCATCGTCGCGGGCACGGTCATCGCCATGATCGTCAACGCCGTCGGCGACGTCCCGGAGAAGGGTGCGGGAGCCTGGTTCTCCGGCGCGCCCGAGCTGCACGGCAGCGCCGTCTCCGCACCGGACTTCTCGCTCATCGGCGACGTGTCCTTCAGCGGCTGGGGCGACGTCGGCTACATCACGATCACCATGATCGTCTTCACCCTGGTGCTCGCGGGCTTCTTCGACGCCATGGCGACCATCATCGGCGTCGGCTCCGAGGCCAACCTGGCCGACGACAAGGGCCGCATGCCGGGTCTGTCCAAGGCCCTGTTCATCGACGGTGCCGGCGGTGTCATCGGCGGCGGCGTCGGCGGCTCCGGCCAGACCGTCTTCGTCGAGTCCGCCACCGGCGTCGGCGAAGGCGCCCGCACGGGCCTGTCCTCCGTCATCACCGGCGCGTTCTTCGCAGCCTGCCTCTTCTTCACCCCGGTCACCGCGATCGTGCCCGCCGAGGTCGCCTCCGCGGCCCTGGTCGTCATCGGCGCGATGATGATGCAGAACGCCAAGCACGTCGACTGGAGCGACCGCTCCGTCGCGATCCCGGTGTTCCTCACCGTGGTCCTGATGCCGTTCACGTACACCATCACCACGGGTGTCGCGGCCGGTGTCATCTCCTACGCCGTCATCAAGGTGGCGCAGGGCAAGGCACGCGAAGTGGGCGCCTTCATGTGGGGCCTGACCGCGATCTTCGTCGTGTACTTCGCGATCCATCCGATCGAGAGCTGGCTGGGCGTCAGCTGACGCCCGTACCGCCGCCCTCCACACGTATCGAGGAGTTCGAGATGCTGGACATCGCCGAAGAGCTGCACCGGTGGGTCGAGCAGGGCCGCGAGTTCGCCGTCGCCACCGTGGTGGCCGTCGGCGGCAGCGCGCCCCGGCAGCCCGGCGCCGCGCTCGCCGTCGACCAGGACGGCACGGCGATCGGCTCGGTCTCCGGCGGATGTGTGGAGGGCGCGGTCTACGACCTGTGCCAACAGGCCCTCGAGGACGGCAGAACCGTCGTCGAGCGCTTCGGATACAGCGACGAGGACGCCTTCGCGGTCGGCCTGACCTGCGGCGGCATCATCGACATCCTCGTCACCCCGGTACGCGGTGGGGTCTACCCCGCCGCGCTCCGGGCCGCCGTCTCCGGCGAGGCGGCGGCCCTGGCCCGGATCGTCGGCGGCCCCGCCGACCTGATGGGCCGGGCCCTCCTCGTCCGCCCCGACGGGTCCTACGAAGGCGCCCTCGGAGGCCACCCCGAGCTGGACCGCACCGCGGCCGGCGAGGCCTTCGCCATGCTCGACGCCGGCCGGACCGGCACCGTCGAGATCGGCGAGGACGGCAGCCGCTGCGGTCAGCCGCTGACCCTCCTGGTCGAGTCCTCGGTCCCCGCACCCCGCATGATCGTCTTCGGCGCGATCGACTTCGCCTCCGCGCTGGTGAAGGTCGGCAAGTTCCTCGGGTACCACGTCACCGTCTGCGACGCCCGCCCCGTCTTCGCGACGCCGGCCCGCTTCCCCGACGCCGACGAGATCGTCGTCGAGTGGCCCCACCGCTACCTCCGGACCGCCGCCGACGAGGGCGGGATCGACGGCCGCACGGTCCTCTGCGTCCTCACCCACGACGCCAAGTTCGACGTCCCGCTGCTCGAAGCGGCCCTGAAGCTTCCCGTCGCCTACGTCGGCGCGATGGGCTCCCGCCGTACCCACGAGGACCGCAACAAGCGGCTGCGCGAGGTCGGCGTCACCGAACTCGAACTCGCCCGGCTGCGTTCGCCGATCGGCCTCGACCTCGGCGCCCGCACCCCGGAGGAGACGGCGATCTCCATCGCCGCCGAGATCGTCGCCAACCGGCGCGGCGGCAGCGGCGTCTCCCTCACCGGCGCCCACACGCCCATCCACCACGACGGGCCGCGCGCACCCGACGGCCGCATAGGCTCCGTCGCGTAGGCGGGTCAGCCGGGCCGTACGGGACGCCCCGTACGGCCCCCACCCGGTTTCCGGCCGAGGTGTCGCGATCTCGACGCGTACCGACGGCGGCGGGACGCCCGCCGGTTAGGGTCCGGTTCATGGAGATTCGTGACGTGCCCGAAGCCCATCTCGACCGCGCCCTCGACCTCGTCTACCTCGTCTTCCACGAGCGCCCGGACGAACAGAAGCGCAAGCACCACCGCGAGCTGATGCTGCCCTGTGAACGTGTCGGGGCGTACGAGGGGGAGACCCTGGTCGGCTTCGTCGCCGCCCACCGCTTCACCCTCTCCGTTCCCGGGGGCGACCTGCCCTGCCCCGGCCTGACCTTCGTCTCCGTCGCCCCCACCCACCGCCGGCGCGGTGTGCTCTCGGCCATGCTCGGAGAGCTATACCGCCGGTGCGCCGCACGCCGGGAGCCGATCGCCGCGCTGTGGGCCTCCGAGGACGCCATCTACGGCCGCTTCGGCTTCGGGCCCGCCACTCAGGGCGCCCTCGTCGAGATCGACTCCCGGCGGCCTCTCGCGCTGCGCGTCGCCCCCGACGAGCGCCCGCTGCGGCTCGTGGACTCCGCCGACGCGCCCGCCGTCCTCGGGCCGTACTACGAGGCCACCCGCGCGCGGCGGGCGGGGCGGGTCGCCCGTGACGAGGAACGCTGGAGCGGCGAATGGCTCGTCGACGAGGACGAGGAGGACGACGAGCTGTCCCCGCCCCGGATCGTCGCCCTCGGCGAGCCCCTCGCGGGATACGCCGTCTACCGCACCAAGGGGGAGAACGACGGCACCCGGACCCCGGGTCTGGTCCGCGTCGACGAACTCGAGGCCGACACCCCCGCGGTCGCCGCCGCCCTGTGGACCTACCTCGCCTCCGTCGACCTCACCGGCACCGTCCGCGCCTGGGGCCGCCCGCTCGACGACCCCCTCCTGCTCTTCGCGGCCGACCGCGACCAGGTGCGGGTCACGGGCCAGTTCCCCGCCCTGTGGGTGCGGCTCGTCGACGTGGGGGCGGCGCTGACCGCGCGGCGCTGGAGCGCCGCCGCGGATCTCGTCGTCGAGGTGCACGACAGCCGGATCCCGGCCAACTCCGGCCGCTTCCGGCTCCGTACGGGGACGGCGGCGGGCCCCGGCGAGACGCGGTACGAGCCGACAGGCGACCCGGTCGACCTCGCCTTCGACGTACGCGACCTCGGCGCCTGTTACCTCGGCGGGACCCGCGTCACCGACCTGGTCGCCGCGGGCCTGGTGGAGGAGCACACGCCGGGCGCGGCCGGCACGCTCGACGCGGCCCTGCGCACCGACCGCCTCCCGCACACCGACGACGAGTTCTAGCCGGTGCGCGGAAGGCGGTCGTACCGCGTCACTTCCAGATCTCGGCGACCCACTCGGGGTGATCGATGAAGGGGTTCCGGTTCTTCTGGATGCCGAAGATCCTGTCGTTGCGGGACTTCTCGAACGCGTCCGGCGGGTCCTGGTCGTTCCACTGCCGCAGGACCGAGAGCCGGCCCATCGCCGGTGCGGAGCCGTTCCCCACCTGATCGTTGGGTTCGAGGTCGGGGAAGCCGTCACCGCCCTCGTAACGGACGGCCATGTAGAGGATCATGCGGGCGACATCGCCCTTGACCGCGTCCCGGGGCTCGAACGAATCACCGTCGGAGAGGCTGCCGGGGGCCTCGTCGACCGGGTCGCCGCCCGCGTCGAAGTCGAGGTTCCCCCGGGTCGCGTTGACGGAGACGTCCTCGGGGCGCAGGTGGTGGATGTCGGTGCCCGGGCCCGTGGCGGTGCCGAAGTCGCCGTGCGACTTGGCCCATACGTGCTCGCGGTTCCAGTCGTTCGCCTCGCCGCCGTTGGTGTCTTTGGCCTGGGAGCGCCCGGAGTAGAGCAGGACGACGTTGCCCGGGGCGGCGGGATCCTCGTCGGTGGTCTTCAGCGCGTCCCAGACCTGGTCGTACGAGAGCCTGGTCTGCTCGCTGATGATCGCGTGGAGGGCGCCTTTCAGCTCGGTGCCGGTCTTGCCGAGGGCGCCGTCGTAGTACGCGTCGTCCAGCGGCACGGCGACCGGGGCGGGCGCGGTGCCTCCCGCCGGTGCGGGCGGGGAGCCGGAGGCGTAGGCCGCCGTGGACACGGCGACCGCGGCCGTCGCGACGAAGGTCAGGACGGGGCGTCGCCAGGGACGCTGCCTGCGGTGAGCGGACATGATGTGGGGGGTGTCCTCTCGCTCGGCGGGCACGTCGTCTCGTTCCGGCGATCGGCAGGCCCGGACGTGGTGCCCGACAGACGGATCACGGTGGGGGGTTCAGGCCAGGAGCTTGGCATGTCACGGCCATGGGTGTGTGCACGCCGTGCACCCGTCCTGTGGCGACCCCATGGAGGAGACCGGCGCCGGGACGCGGCGGAACGGCCGCGCGGGCTTCGGTTCCGGGCACGCCGGAGCGCCCGGCCGATCATGTCGGCCGGGCGCCGCGTCGAGGCCCCTGGCTAGGGAGCGTCCACCAGGATCCGGCCGTCGGCCGGGGCGCGGGAGGCGAGGCCGCCGGCGTAGGCGGATTCCACCCGAGCCTGCTCGGTCGCGTTGGGGACGGCGTTCCTGCAGCTCGTACCGGCGCTCGAACCCGACATGAGCTGTGAGCACGGGCCGGGCTTGGTGTCGGGCAGGCCCAGGCTGTGGCCCAGCTCGTGGGCGGCGATGCGGGTCTTGTCGTAGCCCTGGGCCACCGCCTGGCTGCCGAGCTCGACGCGGACCTGCCTGCCCGGCCGGACGGGTCCGAGGGTGGCCTGGGGCCAGCCGGTCGTCGCCACGATCACGATCTCGGCCGGGGAGCCCGGCGCCGCCTCGACCAGCCGGACGTTGTCGACGTTCGCGTTCCAGGAGGCGACTCCGGCGGCGACCGCCGCCTCCCAGCCGACGGCCCTGCTGTCGTCGTACCGGAGGGTTACCACCGCCGAGGCGCTCACCGCCGACGGCTGCGATGCGGGCGCGGGGGCGGGTGCGTACGCGGGGGCGGCGTGGGCGGCGGACGCCGTGGCCAGGACGACCGCCGCGGCGGTGATCCCTGTCTTCAGCCATGTGGAGAGCGGCATTGCTGTCCCTTCACTCATGGGGGGACTCGGAACCGTGCGGAACCGAGAGAGCGGGAGGAGCTGCGCTGGTGCCCGGTCGGCCGGGACGGTCGGTCGCCGATCCTCCCCGGGTCCTATGACGGTATGCCCCCACAGGCCCTCCTGTCATGGGCCTGTCATGGCTGATGGATCGTCAGTTCGGTTTGTTACGCGCTTGGTTGGGCGGAGGGGCCGAGCCCATGAGCAGCGTACGGAGATGGGCGCAGGCCTCCGCCTCGGTGGCGTGCGCGGCGACCGGCTCGTACGCGCCGCGCTCGTACACGCCCGTCTCCCACCCGTCGCCGCCGGGCCTCGCGCGCAGATACGCGAAGTCCGGCGGGGTGGGGACCGGTTCGTGGACGCCCTCGATCCGGTAGTGGCCCCCGGGCACTCCGGCCTCGCGCAGTGCCCGGGCCAAGGCGGACCGGTTCACGCGGTGACGCGTACCAGATAGCCGTTGTCGAGGAGCCACTTGACGTTCAGGCGCTGACCCGTGCCCGGGTCGAGGAAGGCCGGGTCCAGCTTGATCTGACGGCCGCCGCCGGGCTGTTCGAACCAGGGGGCGATTCCGCCCTCCCAGACCGTGAACGGCCGCGTCACGACGTACACGTGGTAGTCGCAGGGGAAGGCGGCGTCGCGGGTGTTGAGGTTCTGCGGCGGCAGGGCGCGCTTGGCGTAGGCGTCCCCGGCGGGGGCGAGGTAGGAGCCGTACTCCGAGCCGAAGCGGTCCAGGCGCTCCCCCTCCTCCAGGACCTCCGGGGCCTTGTCCACCTCGCCGTTGACCTCGGCGAAGCCGTCGTTCGGCGGGTACTTCCAGCCGCCCGTGTCGGCCGGGCCCTCCCAGTACTTCTTGAGGAAGTCCGCGGGGGAGAGGGTGCCGGTGCGGTGGTACCGGTGCAGCAGCGGACCCACCGGCTGCTGCCGCTTCCTCGGCAGGAACTTCGGGCCCAGCCGCTTGTCGCCCGCGAACTCGCCGGTGCAGGGCGCGTGCGGCCTGGAGCCGGCTCCGGCATCCGTGGCGTGCGGCGCGGCCCCGGTCAGGGCGGCGCCGGCGTCGGGGGTCCCGGGGTGCGGGGTGCCGGTGGTGACGGTGCCGGGCGTCTCGTCCGGGGCGGGGGCGGCCTGGGCCGCCGGGGCGCCGGTCAGCGCGGCGGTGACGCCCATGGCGACGAGTACGGCACGGATCCTCAGGTCGGTACGACTGCGCTCCACGCGAAGGTCTCCCTGTGTGATGGCATGGCCTGTCGATGCGCCGCACACAGTAGTGGATCACAAGCGGAGCGTGAGGGATCCTCTCGGGACCTCGTGAGGAGGGAGCCGCTCAGGACCTCGTCAGGCCGTTCAGGAGGAGCTCCGCCAGCTGTTCGTACGCCTCGGCGTCGGCGAGCCCCGTCGCTGCCGCCACCTGGCGCCGCTGGATGCGGACCATCACCGAGGAGATGACGTCGGCCGCGAAGGTCACGTGGACGTCGCGGAAGACGCCCGCGCGCACGCCCTCCTCGATCAGCTGCTGGACCCGTCCCGCCGCCGCGCGCGTGTTGCGCTCGTACACCTCGGCGGCCGGTTCGAAGGCGGCCACGTCATCGAAGAAGCGGGGCGAGACCGGGGCCAGCTCGGCCGCCACCGCCCGCAGATAGGCGGCGAGCCGCTCGGCCGGCTCGGTCTCGGCGGCCAGCACCGACTCCACCCGCGTCGTCGCGCGGCGGAAGAAGTGGACCACGGCCGCCCGGACGAGCTGTTCCTTGCTGCCCGCCAGGCCGTAGAGCGTCCGCTTCGAGCAGTGCAGCCGGGAGGCAAGCTCGTCGAGCGTCAGCTGGGCGAAGCCCTCGCCCACCAGAAGGGCCACCAGGTCCTCGAACAGGGCGGACCGGCGGGCCGCGCCGCGGCCCGTCAGCTTGGGTGCGTCGGCGGCTGAGGTCTCGATCACCCGAACAGTATGCCGGGCGACCTCTTCGGGGGGTTACGGCGGAACCCTTCTGCGCTACGCTAACCGGTACTGCCGTACCGCCCCCAGTACCGCTTTATCCGTGGTGCTGAGTGTCCCTGGAGTCGCCATGGATGTCGACCGCCTGCTTCCCACCCCCGAGGCAGCGGACCTCATCGCCCTCACGCGGGAGATCGCCGACAAGGAGCTCTCTCCCCGCGTGGACGAGCACGAGGCCGCCGAGACGTACCCGGAAGGTCTGTTCACCACCCTCGGCGAGGCCGGGCTGCTCGGCCTCGCCTATCCCGAGGAGTTCGGCGGCGGAGGCCAGCCGTACGAGGTCTACCTCCAGGTCCTGGAGGAGCTCGCCGCGCGCTGGGCGGCCGTGGCCGTCGCCACCAGCGTGCACACCCTCGCCTGCCACCCGCTGCACTCCTTCGGCACCCCCGAGCAGAAGGAGCGCTGGCTGCCCGCGATGCTCGCGGGCGAGGTGGTCGGCGGGTACAGCCTCTCCGAGCCCCAGGCCGGCTCCGACGCGGCCGCCCTGTCGTGCAAGGCGGAGCGCACCACCGACGGCGGGGGCGCGGACGCGTACCGCGTCACCGGCAACAAGGCGTGGATCACGCACGGCGGGAAGGCCGGCTTCTACGCCCTCTTCGCCCGCACGGCGCCGGGCAGCCACGGCATCTCCTGCTTCCTCGCGCCGGGGGCCACCGACGGGCTGACCTTCGGCAAGCCGGAACGCAAGATGGGTCTCCAGGCCGTGCCCACCACCTCCGCTCACTGGGACGGCGCCCTCATCGGCGCCGACCGCCGGATCGGAGAGGAGGGCCAGGGGCTCCAGATCGCGTTCAGCGCCCTCGACTGCGGCCGGCTCGGCATCGCCGCCTGCGCCACGGGCCTCGCCCAGGCCGCCCTCGACGCCGCCGTCGCGTACGCCAACGAGCGCACCACCTTCGGCCGTAAGATCGTCGACCACCAGGGGCTCGGCTTCCTCCTCGCGGACATGGCCGCCGCCGTGGACTCCGCCCGTGCGACCTACCTGGACGCCGCCCGCCGCCGCGACCTCGGCCGCCCGTTCAGCCGCCAGGCCAGCGCGGCGAAGCTGGTCGCGACCGACGCCGCCATGAAGGTGACCACGGACGCCGTACAGGTCCTCGGCGGGTACGGCTACACGCGTGACTTCCCGGTCGAGCGCTACATGCGCGAGGCGAAGATCATGCAGATCTTCGAAGGCACGAACCAGATCCAGCGGCTCGTCATCAGCCGCTCCCTCGTCCGCTGACCCCGCTCGCCGCCACCCCTCCGTCCGTCTCGCACGCTGCCGCCACCCCCGCAAGGAGCATCATGGACATCGCCGGATCCGCCGCGCTCGTCACCGGCGCGGCCTCGGGCCTCGGTGCCGCCACCGCCGCCGCGCTCGCGGCCCGCGGCGCTACCGTCTACGGCCTGGACCTGGACAAGGCCGTCGCCGCCGCGGGCCCCCTGCCCGACGGGGTCACTCTGCTCGCCGCCGACGTCACCGAGGAGGGCCCGGTCCGCGAGGCCCTCGCCCGGATCGAGGCCGACGGCGCCGAACTGCGGCTCGCCGTCAACTGCGCGGGCATCGCCCCCTCGGCCCGCGTCCTGGGCCGCAAGGGGCCGCACGACCTCGATCTGTTCCGCACGGTGCTCAACGTCAACCTGCTCGGCACCTTCAACGTGATGCGCCTCGCCGCCGAGGTCATCGCCCGGCAGGAGGCGGACGAGCACGGCCAGCGCGGGCTCGTCGTCAACACCGCCTCCATCGCCGCCTTCGAGGGGCAGGTCGGCCAGATCGCCTACGCGGCCTCCAAGGCCGGGGTCGCCGGGATGACCGTCACCGCCGCCCGGGACCTCGCACAGTTCGGCATCCGGGTCGTCACCATCGCCCCCGGCATCGTCGACACCCCGATGATGGCCGGCTTCAGCGACGAGATCCGGGCCGGGCTCGGCGCGAGCGTCACCTTCCCGCAGCGCCTGGCCCGGCCGGAGGAGTACGCCCGGCTCGTCACGATGATCACCGAGCACGACTACCTCAACGGTGAGACGATCCGGATGGACGGCGCTCTGCGTATGGCGGCCCGCTGAATCCACCCCTCGCGCACCCTCCCCAGCAGGGCAATAGCACTTGGTGCCGCCATTCGGTGGCACCAAGTGCCGCTTCGGCGCGCCCGGGGTGTTAGGTTCGGGCCATGGGAACGGGAACAGCGTCGACCAACTCCGCGAAGCCCGGCATGCGGGACTCCCTCATCGCCGCGGCCTTCCAGCTCTTCCTGGAGCGGGGGTACGAACAGACGACCGTCGACGACATCGTCCGCACGGCCGGGGTCGGCCGCCGGTCCTTCTTCCGGTACTTCCCGTCCAAGGAGGACGTGGTCTTCCCCGACCACGAGCAGTGCCTCGCCGACATGACCGCCTTCCTGGCCGCGAGCGAGGACGGCGACGACCCGCTGGTCCGGGTCTGCGACGCCGCCCGGCTCGTCATGCGGATGTACGCCGAGAACCCCACGTTCTCCGTCCAGCGCTACCGTCTCACCCGCGAGGTGACGGGCCTTCGCACGTACGAACTCTCGGTGGTCTGGCGGTACGAGAAGACCCTCGGCGACTACCTGCGCACCCGCTTCGCCGGGCGGCGTGACGGCACCCTGCGCGCCAACGTGGTCGCCGCGGCCGTGGTCGCCGCGCACAACCACGCCCTGCGCCACTGGCTGCGCTCGGGCGGCGAGGGCGACCCGCTGGCCGAGGTCGACCGGGCCCTGGAGTTCGTCCGGGACACCTGGAGCCCGGAGGGCGGCGCCCCGGGCGCCCCGGCCGAGGAGGCCGAGGACGTCGTCGTGGTGATCACCAAGCGCTCCACGCCGATGTGGCGGGTGGTGCGTGAGGTGGAGTCGAGCATCGGCGAGAGCTGAGCCGGACGCGTTCCGGGGCCACGGGGTTCCGGGTATCTCCAAATAAGGGAACTCAGGTCTTTATTCTGTGGCACTCAGTGCCATATCTTTGCACTGCACGGTCGAGCCGCCGAGTGCAAGGAGAAGCATCGTGTTCCACACGGGACTGAGGAGCGGGTACGCCGTCCGGACCGAGGAATCGGGCGCAGGCGCCGAGCTCTACTTCCAGCGCTGCCGCTGGTGCCACACCACCACGTACCAGCGCCTGCTCTGTCCGACCTGCGGGTCGACCGACCTGGCGCCCGAACGCAGCGAGGGCGAGGGCGTGATCACGGTACGCCGCGGTTTCACCGCCGCGCAGGCGGACCTCTGGCCCGTCCACATGACCGAGGGCTTCGTCGTGCGCTGCCGGGTGGACGGACCGCTGCACGCGGTGCGCCCCGGGGTGCGGGTCAGGCTCTCCTCCGCCGGGACGGAGGCGGCGTACCCGGTCGTCCGGCTGTGCGAAGAGGTGCCACTCGACGGCTGGATCTGACGGCGGCGGGAGCGGCGCGGCACGGACGACGAAGGGCCGGATGGTGGCACCCAGTGCCACCATCCGGCCCTTCGTCGTGTCCGGCCTGTCTTCGGGGCCGGTCCGTCGTCGTGACCGGACCGGCCCCCGGGACGGGTCGCCTCAGCGGGCGCCGATCTCGTCCGTCAGCTGCGGCAGCACGGCGAACAGGTCGCCCACCACGCCGTAGTCGACCAGGTCGAAGATCGGGGCCTCCGGGTCCTTGTTGACGGCCACGATCGTCTTCGAGGTCTGCATACCGGCCCGGTGCTGGATCGCGCCGGAGATGCCCGCCGCGACGTACAGCTGCGGGGACACCTGCTTGCCGGTCTGGCCGACCTGGTTGGAGTGCGGGTACCAGCCGGCGTCGACCGCGGCGCGCGAGGCGCCGACCGCCGCGCCGAGCGAGTCGGCCAGCTTCTCGACCACCTCGAAGCCCTCGGCCGCGCCGACCCCGCGCCCGCCGGAGACGACGATCGCGGACTCGGTCAGCTCGGGGCGGCCGGTGGAGACGCGCGGGGTGCGCGAGACGACCGTGGCGGCGTTGCCGGTGAAGGCGACGGTCACGTTCTCGACCGTGCCGGCGGCCGGGGCGGCTTCCGGAGCGGCGGAGTTCGGCTTGACGGTGATGACCGGCACGCCGTGCGAGACGGTCGACTTCACCTGGTACGAGGCGGCGAAGACCGACTGGGTCGCGACCGGGCCGTTCTCGCCGGCCTCCAGCTCGACGGCGTCGGTGATCAGGCCCGAGCCGAGGCGCAGGGCGACACGCGCGGCGATCTCCTTGCCCTCGCCGGAGGAGGTCACCAGGACGGCGGCGACGCCCTTGTCCTGGGCGATCTGGGTGAGCGCGTCGACCTTCGGCACGACGAGCTGCTCGGTGAACTCGGCGCCGTCCGCGACGTACACGGTGGCCGCGCCGTACTCGCCGGCCGTGGCGGCGATCGACGCCGCGGCCTCGCCGGCGCCGAGCACGACGGCCGTCGGCTCGCCGATCCGGCGGGCCAGCGTGAGGAGTTCGAGGGCCGGCTTGCGGACCGCACCGTCGGCGTGGTCCACGAGAACCAGGATCTCAGCCATGATTCATTGCTCCTGAAACGGGAACGGTGAGCGGTCAGATGAACTTCTGGGCGGAGAGGAACGCCGCGAGCTGCTTGCCGCCGTCGCCCTCGTCCGTGACGATCGTGCCCGCGGTACGGGCCGGGCGGGCCGCGACCGACTCGACGAGCGTCCACGAGCCGGCCAGGCCGACCTCGTCGGCGTCGATGCCCAGGTCGTCCAGGTCCAGCTCCTCGACCGGCTTC
This sequence comes from Streptomyces sp. NPDC036822, assembly GCF_055609145.1. Classification (NCBI taxonomy): domain Bacteria; kingdom Bacillati; phylum Actinomycetota; class Actinomycetes; order Kitasatosporales; family Streptomycetaceae; genus Streptomyces; species Streptomyces sp. NPDC036822. The sequence continues at coordinate 719 of NZ_JBVJPY010000022.1, read as the reverse complement.
TTCTTGGCGGCCATGATCCCCTTGAAGGAGGGGTAACGGGCCTCGCCGGACTGGTCGGTGACCGAGACGACGGCCGGCAGCGGGGCCTCCAGCAGCTCGGTGGCGGCGTCGCCGTCGCGGCGGCCCTTCACCGTCGCGTCCTCCACCGAGACCTCGGAGAGCAGGGTGATCTGGGGCAGGCCCAGGCGCTCGGCGAGCAGCGCGGGCAGCACGCCCATCGTGCCGTCGGTCGAGGCCATGCCGCAGATGACCAGGTCGAAGCCGGTCTTCTCCAGCGCCTTGGCGACGATCGCGGAGGTGCCCATGACGTCCGTGCCGTGGATGTCGTCGTCGTTGACGTGGACGGCCTTGTCGGCGCCCATGGACAGCGCCTTGCGCAGGGCGTCCTTGGCGTCGTCGGGTCCCACGGTGACGACGGTGACCTCGGCGTCGTCGGACTCCTCGGAGATCCGCAGCGCCTGCTCGACCGCGTACTCGTCGAGCTCCGACAGCAGGCCGTCGACCTCGTCGCGGTCGACGGTCAGATCGTCGGCGAAGCCCCGGTCGCCGGTCGCGTCGGGTACGTACTTCACACAGACAGCGATCCTCAGGGTCACGGCCTGGCTCCTTTCGGGTGACTGCGGATTACGGGAGGTTGCGGGCCATGACGATGCGCTGGACCTGGTTGGTGCCTTCGTAGATCTGGGTGATCTTGGCGTCGCGCATCATGCGCTCGACGG
>NZ_JBVJPY010000021.1:0-107977 GCF_055609145.1 Streptomyces sp. NPDC036822 | reverse complement strand
CGCGTGCCTGGGAGACGTGCAGCCGCTGCGCGGTCCGGCCGAAGTGCAGCTCCTCCGCCAGTACCAGGAATATTTCGATGTCCCGCAGCTCCACCGGCCCCCGCCCCCTGTGTCGATAACCCAGCGGTTATCGAACCGCGTAGAAGTCTGGCTTGATCATATGCACGGACCGCAAGATCTTTAAGGCATGCACAGACGTATGAAGATTCGGCAACAACGCCGTAGTTGTCCGGCCCGATGAGCGACGGCATCGACCTGACCGTGATGTACGCGACGCATGGCGCCCTACGCCGGGACCTGGCCCAGCTCGACCGGGTCACCACCGCCGCGAACCGTGACCCCGTGCGCGTACTGGCCACCGCTGCCGGATGGACCTTGCTCAAGCAGGGCCTCCGCGCGCACCACGCTGCCGAGGACAGCTCGCTGTGGCCGTCACTGCGTCAGAATCTGGCCGGCCGCCCGAAGGACCTGGCGCTACTGGAGGTGATGGAGGCCGAGCACGCCGCCATCGCTCCGGTGATCCACGCCATCGACGAGCTGCTGACCGGGCCCGGAGGCGACCCGTTGCGACTGGGCCAGCTCACCGACGCGCTGACCCGCGGCCTGACCGGACACCTCAAGCACGAGGAGGACGCGGTCTTCCCGATGATCCGGCAGACGCTGACCGCCGAACAGTGGGCCCATTTCAGCGACGTCCATGCCCAGAACATCGGCAAGGACGCACCACTTCTGCTGCCGTGGCTCCTGGACGGCGCCGACAAGCAGACCAGGGCCACGCTCCTCGCCCAGCTGCCCGCGCACGCGTACACCGCCTGCACCACCCGATGGATCCCCGCCTACACCGCGCTGGACCGCTGGGGCCGAGGCACCACGGCCTGACACACCTGCATCACCCGCCGCCCTCGCGGTCCAGCCTCCCGCGGAATTCGCTCTGCGGCCCTTAACCACGAAAGCCATCACAGTGTCCCCACCTGCACACGTCATGCCGCTCCTGCGCGCCTCGGACCCCGAAGCCGCCGCGTGGCACCAGGTCGTCGCCGCCTCGACGGCCCACGACATGCCCGGAGTACCGGCTCCCAGCCTCGGACAGATCCACGCCCAGCTCACCCAGCCCGCGCTCGCCAGCCGCCGACTGGCCTGGCTCGCCACCGCGGCGGACGGCGCCACCGTCGCGGTCGCAGGTCTGCGGCTGTTCACCTCACCGGGCCAGCAGCACCTGGCCGAACTGGAACTCCACGTCGATCCCGCCCACCGGCTCCTGGGAACCGGCTCCCTTCTCCTGTCGGCGGTCGTAGCCGCCTGCCGCACCGAGGGGCGGCGCAGCCTCCTCGCGACAGCGCCGGCAGACAGCCCGGGCGAGGCGTTCAGCGAGCGCCATGGCTTTCGCCGGGCACTCACCCTCAATCACCAAATCCTGCGCCTCGCCGAACTCGACGCGGCCGAATTGCTCCTGATCGCCGATGCTGAGCACCCCGGCTACCGCCTGACCGGTTGGACCGGCACGGTTCCCGACGAGCTCGCTGACGCATTCGCCGCGGCCAAGAACGCGATGAACGACATGCCCGTCGGCGACCTGGACTACGGCAGCGTGGCGTGGGACGCCGAACGCGTATGCGCCATGGGCAAGGTGGTCGCTGACCGCGGCGACACCCTGCTGACCATCGCCGCGGTCCACGACGACGGCGCCGTGGCCGGCTACACCGAGATCCTGATCCCCCGGGGAGCGCCGCCGCGGGTCCAGCAATATGACACGGCGGTCGTGCCCGCCCACCGCGGCCACGGCCTCGGGTTGTGGGTCAAGGCCGCCATGGCGCGCCGGCTGCGCGCCGAGCACCCTGGCGTCGTCGAGATCGAGACGGACAACGCCGACGACAACGTCCACATGCTCGCCGTCAACCATCGCCTGGGCTTCCGCCCCTACCGGCGTACCCGCGAGTTCCAGCTCGACGTGCCCACGCCGTGAGAGCAACGGACACCCCCGGCTCGTCCCCCCTTGCACACCGGCCAAAGGAGCTGCCGTGAACGTTTCCACTTCCACCCTGTCCCTGACCGTCGCCGACGTCGACGGCTCCCGGGACTTCCTTTGCACCCACCTCGGCTACGAAGTGGCGATGGCCAACGACGGCTTCGCCGCCCTGACCCGCCAGGATGCCGCCGTCGACATCGTCCTGCTCCGCAAGGGCACCGAGGTCCTGCCCGCCGAGCAGCGCGACCGGGAGGCGGGCGGCCTGATCCTCGCGTTCACGGTCACCGACCTCGACGCCGAGGAGACCCGGCTGCGCGCTGCCGGTGCCCCCATCACCATGCCGCTGCGCGAAGAGCCCTGGGGCGAGCGCCTCTTCCAGATGACCGACCCCAGCGGGGTCGTCGTCCAGCTCGTCGAGTGGGCCTCCCCAGGCCCCTCGGCCGAGCCGGACACGGACACCGCCGTGCATGTGATCACCCCCAAGGCCGAGCACATCACCGTCTCCCCGAACGCGACCATGACCGGTCTCGCGGCTCCCAGCCGCGGCAGCACCGAACTCAGCACCTGGACGGTCGCCCAGGACGCCGGGGCGACCGGACCCGAGCACTCCGTCAACCGAGAGCAGGTCTGGACAGTCACCGAAGGCACCCTGGAAGCGACCTGCAACGGCCACACCCACACGGTCACGGCCGGCCAGAGCCTCGTCCTCCCGTCCGGCGTCGTCCGCCAGATCCATGCCCCCGAACGGGCCGAAGCCCACGTCTCGATGCGCTGCGACGGAGTCGCTTCCGTTCCCGGCACCGAGGGCACCCGCGAACTGCCCTGGGCACGATGACCAGCTCCCGCGAACGGGCCTCCTCCGACCCCGCAGATCTCGACAACGACCGGACCTCTTCCTCGAAAACCACCGGCCGAGGGCCGGCATCCACAGAAATGAGAGACACAACATGCGCGTGCTGCTGATGGCGTATGGATCACGCGGCGACATCGCGCCGCTGGCGGGACTGGCGGTGCAATTGAGGAGCCTCGGCGCAGAGGTACGCGTGTGCGCACCACCGGACCAGGAATTCAAGGAACTGCTGACCGGTGTCGGCGCGGAGCACGTGCCCTTCGGACGGAACGTGCGCGCGCTGCGGACGGGAGCACCGCCCTCGGACGCGGCCGCGTTCGCAGCCGAGTTGGTCACCGCGCACTTCGAAACGGTCGGCAAGGCGGCCGAGGGCTGCGACGTGCTGGTGGCCAGCGGTCTGATGCCGGCCGGCGCCCGCTCGGTGGCCGAGAAGCTCGGCATCCGCTATGTGTACGCCGGCTTCCACCCCTTCGAGATGCCCTCCGCGCACTACCGGCCGTCGGGGCGGCCCGGCCCGCCGGTGCCGCCCGACATGACCGACAACCAGGCGCTGTGGGACCTGGACGCCCAGAAGGTCAACGCCCTTTACCTCCAGCCCCTCAACACCCATCGCGCGGCGATCGGTCTGCCACCGGTCGACAACGTCCGCGACCACGTCTTCACCGAACGGCCGTGGCTCGCGGTGGACCCGGTCCTGGGGCCGTGGGAGCAGCTGACCAACCTCGACCTCGTGCAGACCGGCGCCTGGATCCTGCCCGACGAGCGCCCCCTGCCCGCCGATCTGGAAACGTTCCTGGACTCCGGCACACCACCGGTGTACGTCGGCTTCGGCAGCATGCCCATGAGCACGGCCACCGACATCGCCCACACGACCGTCGAGGCGGCCCGCGCGCAGGGCCGCCGTGTGCTCGTCTCCCGCGGCTGGGCGGAACTGGGCCTCGTGGACGACTCGGAGGACTGTTTCGCAGTCGGCGACGTCAACCACCAGCTCCTCTTCCGCCGGGTCGCGGCCGTCGTCCACCACGGAGGCGCGGGCACCACGACCACCGCCGCCCGAGCCGGTGCGCCCCAGGTGGTGGTGCCCCAGTTCGTGGACCAGCCGCACTGGGCCGCCCGCGTGGCCGACCTGGGTATCGGCGCGGCACACGACGGCCCGACGCCGACCTTCGAATCCCTGTCGGCCGCGCTCAGGACGGCCCTGGCTCCCGAGACCCAAGCACGGGCGACGGCCGTCGCCGGCACGATCCGCACCGACGGGGCGGCCGTGGCCTCCAAGCTGCTCCTCGACACAGGTCCCACCGCGCCGATGAGCCGCGAACAGATCTCCGCGATCGCTCACGCCGACCACCCGATCAAGTCTCCACTCGACGACGACTCGGTCGGCCGCCTCCTCGAACACGGTCTCCCGCGAGGCGACGAGCGCGTGCTCGACCTGGGATGCGGCACGGCGGAATGGCTTCTGCGCGCCCTCACGACACGCCCGCACCTGCGCGCCGAGGGCGTCGACGTCTCCGAAGTAGCCCTTCGGCAGGCTCGCCGGGCAGCGAGCGAACGCGAGGTCGACGAGCGCCTGGTCCTCCACCGGCAGGAAGCCGCTGACTTCGTCTCTGCGCAGCCGTTCGACCTGGTGATCAGCATCGGCGCCACCCATGCCTTCGGCGGCCTTCTCCCCACCCTCGCGGCAGCCCGCGACCACCTGGCCCCCGGCGGCCGCGTCCTGATCGGCGAGTCGTTCTGGGACCGCACCCCTTCACCGGAGGCCGTCGAGATGTTCGGCGACCTCGCCGACCTGGCGACCACCGTGGACCACGTCGTAGCCGACGGATGGACCCCCGTCCACGGCCACGTCAGCACCCGCAGTGAGCTGGATGCCTATGAGTGGTCCTGCTGGGGCTCACTGGCCTCCTGGGCTCTGGACCACCCCGCCGACCCAGCCAGCGCACAGGCCCTGGAAACAGCCACCGCCGCGCGTTCCGAGTGGCTGCACGGATACCGAGACAGCTTCGGCTTCCTCTGCCTGGTCCTGCGCCGGACCTCGGAGTGATCCCGTAGGCCACGGACAGGCCGCGCACTCAAGACGACCCTCACACCCGGGGGGCCCGGAATAGCCGCCGCCCCGCGGCAGCCAGAAAGAGAGAAACACATGCAACCTACGTACGTACTGGTGCACGGAGCCTTCGCGAACTCCTTCTCCTTCGCGCCCCTCCAGGCCGAACTCGGCCTCCTGGGACACCGTTCGGTCGCCGTCGACCTGCCGGGCCACGGGTTCCAGGCGACGTTCACCCACGCCTACCAGTCACCGCAGGACCCGGAGGGGCTCGCCACGGCGCCCGGCACGATCAAGGGCGTCACCCTCGCCGACAACGTCGCGCATCTCATAGGGATCCTCGAGCGGGCCAAACGGAACGGCCCGGTGATCCTCGTCGCCCACAGCCGGGGCGGCGCCACGGTCACGGCCGCGGCCAACGCACGCCCGGACCTGATCGACCGCATCGTCTACGTCGCGGCCTGGTGCCCGGTCCGTCTCGACGTCAACGACTACTACAGCGAACCGGAGATGGCCACGGTCGACCCCGCCGCCTTCGCCTCGGCACTGGCCGGTAATCCTGCCGAACTCGGCCTGCTCCGGGTCAACTTCCGCACCGCGGACCCGGGCGCGCTCGCGGCGTTCAGGGCGGCGTTCTTCGCCGACGGCACCGACGAGCAGTTCCTCACCTTCCTCAACACCTTCCAGCCCGACGAGAACCTGGACGTCGGCGGCTCCGCGGACCGGGCGCAGGCCGCGACCTGGGGCCGCATCCCGAAGACCTACATCCGCCTGGCCGACGACGCGAGCCTGCCTCTCGCCCTCCAGGACCGCCTGATCCGCGAGGGCGACGAGCTGACGCCCGACAACCCCTACGACGTCCGCACACTGGAAGGCAGCCACCTGAAGTGGCTGGTCGACCCGGCACCGGCGGCCCGCGTCCTGAGCGAACTCGCCACCCTTCCCGGCCCGTCCGGTAGGGCGTGACCGACATGAGGTAGACGACTCGGCGGGTGGTAAGACAACAGGTTGTCCGGCACCTTTCGGGCAGCGCGCCACATGGCGCGCGTGATCAGTTCCGCCAAGGCCTCGACCCTGCCCGGTTCGGTAGTCAGCTTCGCGACCGGCCTCTTAGCATGTGGTCAGAGTCTCTGTTGCCCTTGGGGGCCGGACAGCTTCCTTCTTCCAGCCACGGTTGTCAGACCGCCTCGGTACGGTCGGTACATGAGAGCTGCTGGAACGTTCACCGTCAAAGCTTTCGTCCCGACCGAGTTGAAGCCCGAGCCGGCTGTGCCCACTAGGCTGCCGGTGAGTGTCGCGACGATGGAGAAGCACTTCGAGGGAGAGGCCGTCGGACGCTCGGCGACCCTGTTCACCGCCGCGTTCGACCAGACGACCGGCGTCGGCACCTATGTCGCCATGGAGTCATTCGAGGGTTCGCTGCACGGCCGGGAGGGTTCCTTCAACTTTGTGCACTCGGCGACAACATTCGGCAGCGACCGCACCGCGGAGTTCTTCACCATCGTGCCCTCAAGCGGCACCGGTGAGCTGGCTGGAATCTCCGGAGCCGGCGGGATGGCCGTCGACACTGATGGCACGCATCGCATCTGGTTCGACTATCAGCTCGTCTGAACGGCCGGCCTAGAGTTACCTGAGATACCGGCCTAGAGTCGACTGGTGGGCGACCAGTGATTGAACGCCGAGGCGGGGCGAGCTGAACAGCGAGTTCAGCCCTCTCCTCGGCGTGAGCCCTTCCGGCCGGCCTCGACCGACGTTCCGAACGTGATCACCCCTATGCAGATCCCAGAGAAACGGGCTTCGCCGACTCCTGTGCTCCGACCAAGGACACCCATGCGGTCCATGCCTCGGCAGCTCACACGAGGGGAAGCCACGGACGAGCAAGGACGGGTATTTCCACCGTCGCCCTGACGACACCGGCCCATGGTCAGCGACAAGCTGAGAAGTCGTCAGCAGGACGACGGCTCACCTCCAGGGTTCACTGCCGGCCACGGTGCAGTCCTCCGCCGATCCCCTTGTCAGACCGGCAACGGCGACTTCTGTACCTGTCCGGCCCCGGTCCGCACCGGGTCACCAGCACGACCGCGGGTCTTGTACGTGCTCTGGCGAGTGCCGGTCCTCTCCCCTGCCCAGGCCGGTCCGGACCAGGAAGCCGGGGTCCACGTCCCGTGGCGGGGCAGCGATGTGCACCCGCTGGGTGCCGGGGATGCCCACTTCGACGAGGACTCCGCCGCGGAACATCCACAGACCGAACAGGTCGTCGTCCTCGTCGTGCAGCATGACCTGCACGCAGGCGGGCTCGTTCCACGGCAGGGACTCTAGGTCCTTGAGGACGCCACGGCGCCGGTTCCATCGCTCGAACTCGATGTACCAGCCCCCTACGAACCAGGGGATCTGCACGAAGCAGCCGTGCCAGGTGCGGGCCTCGTCCGGCCGCGTCAGCGGCTCCATCACCTCGTCCTCGTATCGTGCCAACACGATGACCTGCGCCATTCTGCTCATGCCCACATGTCACACCGTGCCGGGTACCGAGGACAATCGGGTTTGGGACCCGGAGCCGTCGGGGCTCCTTCCGTACGCGGAGTTCGCCGCCCTGGACTTGCCCGAGAGGTCACGTTCGGAGCCAGATGGTGAGGGCTGCGGCGGTCGCGGTGCCGAGGTAGACGTAACGGCGTTTGTCGTAGCGGGTGGCGACGGCTCGGTGCTGCTTGAGCCGGTTGTGGCCCGTTCGACGGTATTGCGTTTCTTGTGCCGGTCCTCGTCGAAGCCGGGTGGTCGTCCGCCGCGTGAGCCTTTGCGTAGGCGGGCGGCCTGGCTGTCGGTCTTCTCCGGGATCGTGTGCGGGATGCCCCGGCGCCGCAGGTACTCGCGGCAGGGGCCGTTGCTGTATGCCTTGTCGGCCGCGACGCTGTCCGGCGTCTTGCGTGGTCTACCCGGGCCGGACTTCGGGACGCGGATCTTCTCCAGCACTGGCTTGAACTGGGTGCGGTCCGCCCGCTGGCCTGGGGTGACGATCAAAGAGAGCGGGCGACAGCGGCCGTCCGCGCTCAGGTGAAGCTTGGTGGTGAACCCGCCGCGCGAGCGGCCCAGGCCCTCACCTCCCGCACCACCTCCACCAGGCGGGCGACGAGGCTCTGCCACGGCGTCTCGCCCTGGTGTTCTGCTGGCACATCCCCCTTTGAGGAGGGAGCCGTCGGTGGGTCGGTGCGGGCGCCGGCGGCATGGGGCTTGGAGGAGGTGGCCGCTCTCCACACGTCCGAGCGTCCCTGAGGACGGCTCGCGGGGCCGCGCGGTGAGAGCCGGGCGGCCCGGGATCCCCGGTGCGCGAGCCGACCCGGCGCGCACCAGGGCCCCGGCGTGTCCGCGGCCGGGGCGTGAGGGCCGGGCGTCCGACGGCCGAAACTTGGTATGGACCTGTCATGCTCTCGGGGCCTACCGTGGTCGCCGAACACCTGAGAGCGCTCTCACGCTTTCCGCGCCCCCACATCAGGAGGTCTCGTGACACGCACCATGCCCCTTCGCTCCGCCGCCGCGGCGCTGATGCTCGTCCTCGGCCTCGGCTCCGCGGGCATCGCGAACGCCGCCCCCCTGCCCGAGCCGCGCCCGTCCGCCCCGTCCGCCTCGGACGGCCTGCTCGACGCCCTGCGCCACGACTTCGGACTGACCGCAGCGCAGGCGGAGGAGCGGCTGCGGGCGGAGAAGGCCGCGAGGGCCGTGGAGACGCCCGCCCGGAAGGCCGCGGGCGACGACTACGCCGGGTCGTGGTTCGAGCCGGCCACGGGACGACTCGTCATCGCCCTCACCGACCGCACCGAGGAGGCCGAGGTGCGCGCGCTCGGCGCCGACACCCGGATCGTCCGGCACGGCGCCGCCGCGCTGGACCGGGCAAAGGCGCGACTGGACGCGCTCTCCGCCCCGGCGGGCGTGGCCGGCTGGCACGTCGACCCCCGCTCCAACAGCGTCGTCGTCACGGTCGTGGGCGCCGAGCGGAACGCGCCCGCCGTCCGCGCCTTCGTGGCGAAGGCCCGCGCCGCCGGCCCCGTCACCACGGCCGAGACCGCCGCCGCGCCCCGTACGTACGCCGCCGGAACCGTCGGCGGCGACCCCTACTACACCGGCAACGTCCGCTGCTCGATCGGCTTCTCCGTGCACGGCGGTTTCGTGACCGCCGGGCACTGTGGACGGGCCGGGGCGGCGGTGCGCGGCTGGGACGGATCCGCCATGGGCACCTTCCAGGGCTCCTCGTTCCCCGGCGACGACTACGCGTACGTGAGCATCCACAGCGGCTGGTGGACGGTCCCGGTGGTGCTCGGCTGGGGCACCGTCCCGGACCGGCTGGTGCGCGGCTCCGCCGAGGCGCCCGTGGGCGCGTCGATCTGCCGCTCCGGCTCCACCACGCGGTGGCACTGCGGCACCGTCCTGGCCAAGAACGAGACCGTCAACTACAGCCAGGGCGCCGTCCACCAGATGACGAAGACCAGCGTGTGCGCGGAGGGCGGTGACTCCGGCGGCGCGTTCATCAGCGGTGACCAGGCCCAGGGCGTCACGTCCGGCGGCTGGGGCAACTGCTCCTCCGGCGGCGAGACGTGGTTCCAGCCCGTCAACGAGATCCTCGGCCGCTACGGACTGACCCTGCACACCGCCTGACCGGGTGCCGGAGCACGACGAAGGGTCCTTCCGGGCGTCACCGCGCCCGGAAGGACCCCGCCCTGTCGTCCCGGTTCAGCTCCGGGTGCCGCTTCCCGTCAGGGCGCCCACGGCGCTTCGAGGGACCGGCTGCTCCGGCTGCTGTCGGCGGCCGGTCGTCGAGCGGGGGCCGTGCGGAGTCGACGAGCGGCTCGTACGTGGGGCGAGGGCCCCATTCCCCGGCCCGGACCGAGGTGCTGCGGAACCTGACACGAAACATTCCTCAGCGGAAGCGCTCATAAGACCAAGCCGCCTGAACAATCTCGATCATTCGCTCGCCGTGTCGTGGCGCGCAGGGAACTGGCACACCGTCAATCGGCCGAGATGCTCCCCCCGTGCTTCCATCGTTGTAAACGGCGTCGAACGGCACGACGGGAGGGACCATGAAGCGTGTCCGACCCCGCTCCGGGGCAGTCGCCCTGGCGCTGACCCTGTTCCTGGCGATGGTGGCGGCCCTGTCCGCGGCCGGACTCGCCGGGGCGGGGCAGACCTCCCTGCGGGCCGCCGACCCGAGCGTGCTGCGCGTGGGCGGCACCTACGTGTCGGTGGAGTCGACCGGCGGTGGCATCGCCGTGCGGCAGGCCGCGTCCACCACCGGGCTCGCGGCGGCACCGGCGCGGGAGATCTGGCGCGACACGGCCCACCTGGGCGAGGTGTGGGCGCCGGAGATCGTCCGCGACGGCGGACGCTACTACGTCTACTTCACGGCCGGCGTCCGCCAGGCCCACCGGATGTACGTGATCAGCTCGGCGAGCCCCGACAGCGGTTACACGCCCGCGACCAAGCTCGCGCTCCCGGACGACAAGTGGGCCATCGACGGCACTCTCTTCACCTTCGGCGGCCAGCGCTGGTTCGTCTGGTCCGGCTGGGCTGGAGACAGCGACGTGGAGCAGAACCTCTACATCGCCCGCATGAGCAGCCCCACCACGCCGACCGGAGCGCGGTACGTCATCTCCCAGCCGCGGGAGAGCTGGGAGCGGGTCGTGGGCCATCCGTACATCAACGAGGCCCCGGAGGCGATCAAGGACCCGAACGGACAGCTGCACATCGTGTACTCCGCCAACGGCAGCTGGAGCGACCAGTACTGCCTGGCCGACCTGCGGCTGCGGGCCGGCGGGGACCCGACGTACGTATGGGACTGGTACAAGTCGAACGGGTGCCTCTTCGGCTCGCACCGGGAAACGATGATGGCCGGCTGGGATCCGACCCTGCGGGTCGACGGACCCGGTCACCACACCTTCGTCCTCCTGGACGGCGACATCGGTACCAGCCCGCCGGCCGGGCCGGCGTTCCCCTCGATGTACCACGCCGTGCCGAAGGGGACGCCCTACGCGTGGGGCAACAGGTACTGGTACACGGGGACGTTCTGCTGGTGGGGCGGCACCACGTACAGCCGGGCCGACGTGCCCGGTCCGCACGCGGACACCGGCTGGAGCCTGAAGTTCTTCGAGTGACCGCCGCCCGGTCAGCCGGCGGCGGGCGCGGGGTCGTCGTCCCAGGCCAGCGAGGCCATCCTCCACCCCGCCGGCGTCCGGACGAACTGCGTGGTCTTGTGGCCCGAGCCCTCGAACCACTCGCCGTGGTGGAAGCCGGACTTGCGGTACTCGCTGAACCGGTGCGCGACCGATCCCACGACCTCCGTCCGCTCGGCGACCTCCCACTCGGAGAACTCCGTGAGTGTCCCGTCCGTGAGCATCTTCTGCCGTGGCGCGATGAACGCGTCGAGATCGTGGATGACCGGCTCGTCACCGGTGTTCGCGATGATCCGTCCCTGCGGGACGAAGACCTCGCGGATGACGTCGAGATCGGGCCTGCGGCCGCCCGTGTTGGTGAAGGCGCCGACGAACACACCCATCAGCCGGTCGAGTTCGGCGCGGTCACCGGCCCTGGACGCGTCCCCCGTCGGCGGCCACTCGTCGGCCAGGAGCGACCAGACCTCCACGTCGTACCGGCGGCCCCGGTACGAGGAATGACTCCGCAGGACGCCGTCGCGGCTCATGCCCAGCCGTCGCGCGACCGCGATGCTGCGGGTGTTGCCGGCGGCCACCCACCATTCCACGCGGCTCATCCCGCGCGCCCGGAGGGCCCAGTCGATCAACTCCCGGCAGGCCCGGGTCACCAGGCCCCGCCCCTCCCCGGCCGGCTCCGTCCAGCAGCCGACCTCGCACACCCCGGAGGCGCTGTCGAACCGGGTGAACATGACACCGCCGACCAGCGTGCCGTCCAGCCAGATCCCGTAGATCCGTCCCGCGTCCTGAGCCTGGCGGTCGGCGTAGCGCTGCAGGGTGGCCGTGGCGGACGCGAGGTCGGTGCTGAACGTCGCCCAGGGGATCCACGGATCCACGGAGCCGCGGGAACGGTCAATGTGGGCGAGGAACTCCTGCGCCTGCCAGGGCTCCAGGGGGCGGAGCCGGGCGTGGTCGCCGAGCGGCAGCGTGAACATGGGGGCCTCGCTCTCCGGGGTACGTAACAAGCGTTCGGTATGTACGCTAGCAGCATGCCCGCCGCCACACCCGGGCCGTGGCGCCGTAGGCTGAGCGGGTGACCCTGCGTACCCTGCACGACCGATCCGTCCTGGCCGCCCGCTTCAGGCGCGACCCGGAGATGCACCTGATGGAACTGGGCGACCTCGACGACCTGTTGTGGCCGTACACCACCTGGTACACGGTGTCGGACAGCGGCCCCGTCGCGCTGCTGTACGCGGTCGGCGACATCCCGACCCTGATCGCCTTCTCCCGCCCCGATCAGGCCGCGGAGCTGGAGGAGCTGGCCGGTGCGCTGTTGCCCGTCCTGCCCCGGCGCTTCTTCGGTCACCTGACGGGTTCGGGAGCCAAGGTCCTGGAGTCGGCGTACGCGGTGGAGCGGAACGACGCCCTGGTGCGCATGGCGCTCACCGACCCGGGCCGTGCGGTCCCGCCCGAGGACGGTCCCTGGCGGCCCGCTCCGCTGGGCCGGGCCGACCTGCCGGAGCTGCTCGCGCTGTTCGAGCAGGCGTACCCGGGCAACTGGTTCGACCAGCGGATGCTCGACACCGGCCAGTACGTGGGCGCCCGACTCGACGGACGGCTCGTCGCCGTCGCCGGGGTGCACGTCTACTCGCCCGCCTACCGCGTCGCCGCGCTCGGGAACGTCACCACGCACCCCGACGTACGGGGCCAGGGGGCGGGCGGAGCCTGCGTGGCCGCGCTGTGCCACCGGCTCGGCCGGAGCGTGGACCACATCGGGCTGAACGTCCGCGCGGACAACGCCACGGCCGTCGCGCTCTACCGCAGGCTCGGATTCTGTGAGGTCACCCGGTTCTCCGAGGCCACCTTCACCGCGCTTCGGACCGGGTGACCTTGTGACCGCGCGCTCCCGTCACCGCGCTCCGGTGGACCGCGTACCGACAGGCCGGCTCACGGCCTGACCACGGCGTCGATACGGGCCAGCTCCGTGGCGTCGAAGTCGAGGTTGCCGAGGGCGGCCACGCTGTCCTTGAGCTGACGGGCGCTGCTCGCGCCGACCAGGGCGGACGTCACGCGCCCGCCGCGCAGCACCCAGGCGAGGGCGAGCTGCGCGAGGCTCTGGCCCCGGGACGCGGCGATGTCGTTCAGGGCGCGCAGCCGGGACACCAGGTCCGCGGTCACGGCGTCCCGGTTCAGGAAGGGGCTGTCACTCGCGGCGCGCGAGTCCTCGGGGATGCCGTCCAGATAGCGCCCGGTGAGCAGGCCCTGCTCCAGAGGGGAGTAGGCGATGGAGCCGACCCGGAGTTCGTCGAGCGCGTCCAGCAGGCCCTGCTCCTCCGGACGACGGTCGAGCATCGAGTAGCGCGGCTGGTGGATGAGCAGCGGGGTGCCGAGCTCGCCGAGGATGCGCGCCGCCTCGCGGGTCTGCTCGGCGGAGTAGTTGGAGACACCGACGTAGAGAGCCTTGCCCTGCTGGACCGCCGAGTGCAGGGCGCCCATCGTCTCCTCCAGGGGAGTCTCCGGGTCGAAGCGGTGCGAGTAGAAGACGTCGACATAGTCCAGACCCAGCCGGCCCAGGCTCTGGTCGAGCGACGACAGCAGGGACTTGCGCGAGCCCCATTCGCCGTACGGGCCCGGCCACATCAGATATCCGGCCTTCGTGGAGATGATCAGTTCGTCGCGGTAGGGGGCGAAGTCCGACTTCAGGAAGCCACCGAGCGCGGACTCGGCCGCGCCGGGCGGAGGGCCGTAGTTGTTCGCCAGGTCGAAGTGGGTGATCCCGAGGTCGAAGGCGCGGCGCAGGATGGCGCGCTGGGTCTCGGCCGTGCGGTCCGGGCCGAAGTTGTGCCACAGGCCCAGCGACAGGGCGGGAAGCCGGAGGCCACTGCGTCCGGAGCGGCGGTAGGGCATGTCGGCGTAACGGTCGGGGTGTGCGGTGTACAACACGACTCCATGGCATGAGGGGGTGCGGTCCCAGGAGTGGGCTGCACCCAATCTGCCCTGGTCTGCGACCATCGGTCCAACAGGAGAATCCGATGGGATTCAGTGGTTAGGCTGCTCAATCATGGAACTGCGTCACCTTCAGCACTTCGTCGCCGTCGCCGAGGACAGGCACTTCACCCGCGCCGCCGAGCGGCTCATGGTCTCCCAGTCGGGTCTGTCGGCGTCGATCCGCGCGCTGGAGCGGGAGCTGCGGGCGCCGCTCTTCGTACGGTCCACGCGTCGGGTGACGCTGACGGAGGCAGGCCGCGCGCTGCTGGGCGAGGCGGAGCGGATCCTGGCGCAGGTGCGGGCGGCGCACGACGCAGTGGCGGCGGTGCAGGGCGTACTGCGCGGCACGCTCGCGCTGGGCACCGAGCAGTGCATCGCCGGCGTGTACGCGGCGGGGCTGCTGGCCGCGTTCCGGCGACGGCATCCGGACGTGGAGATCCGGCTGCGGCAGTCGGGCTCCCTCGATCTGGCCGACGACGTCGCCGCCGGCCGCCTCGACCTGGCCTTCGCGTACCGCACCCAAGCCGACTCCGACCACCTGCGCTCGGTGCCGCTCGCGACCGAGCCGATGACCCTGCTGTGCCACCCCGAGCACCCGCTCGCTTCGGCCGGTCCGGCCGTCGTGCCCGACGACCTCGCCGGGCACGTCTTCGTGGACTTCCACCCGGACTGGGGCCCGCGCCGGGCCACGGACGCCGCCTTCGCCGCGGCGGGCGTGCGGCGCAAGGTCGCCCTCGAGGTGAACGACGTGCACAGCCTGCTTGACCTGGTGGACGAGAACCTCGGGATCGCCGCCGTGCCACGGCACTTCCGGCACAAGCGCGAGGCGCTGAGCGCCCTCCCCGTGGAGGGCACCGGCGAGGCGGTCTACGAGACGGTCGCCCTGCTGCCGCCTGCCCAGGCCACCAGCCCCGCCGCCCGGGCCCTGCTGGAACTCCTGTAGCTCCCGTGTTCCGTGGTCACGTCACGCCGACGGAGTGGCGTCCGTACGAGCTCGACCCGGTGGATCGGCGGGTCGGCCCGGACCGGCCGGTCCGGGCGCCGGACTCACGACGTGGGCGCGGGCTCGCGAGGGGCGGACGCCGTACCGGTCACCGTCCAGGCGGCCGTGGCCCACAAGGAGAGCGCGGCGGTGACGCCGACCACGAGACGCACCGTCGTCGCCGGGCCCTGCGTCGCCCACACGGCGAGGCCGCCGATCCCCGCCAGGACGAGAAGGGCGGCGGGCAGTCGCAGGCGCGGCTGGGCGAAGACCACGGCGAGCGGAAGGAAGTGCAGTCCGACCACCAGCGCGACCAGCGGCGGGATCAGTGCCGGCGCTCCGGCGCGGCCGCACACGACGGCGACGGCGATGATGAGGAGCCACTGCAGCGCGTTGATCCGGTGGAACCGCCGTCGCAGGTGTGCCGGTAACGGTCCACCCGCCGACGCGGGCAGCAGCCTCTGCGCCGCCAGCATCAGCCCCAGCGCGAGCGCGCACCCCACGACGATCGCGACCGGCCGGACCCAGCCGTCGAAGGCACTCGTGCCCAGCAGCCACCAGCCCGCACCGAACAGTGCGAGGAACCCCACCCCTGATCTGAACATGACCGCACTGTAGTGCGGGTCCTGTCCTGGTGGGAGGGATTCCCGTGCTCTGCGCGTATCCGCCGTCACGGTACGCGCACGGCCCGGGCCCCCGGCCGGAGCGCCTGGAGCCGGGCCTCGGCGCTCGCAAGCAGCATGTCCAGGGCCACCGGGTACGCGCTGTGGGTCATCCGCGCGGCGAGCAGGGGCGCGGTGGCCGCGATGTGCGGGTACTCCTCGGCCGGCAGCCGCGCGTAGGTGGACTCCCACTGCCGTTCGTCGGAGATCCGGGACGCCTCGGTCAGGGCGAGGGAGCCGGCGTCGAGGGCCGCGAAGGCCAGGCTCTGGTCGATGAACGCGTGGTAGATCAGTACCGCTTCCGGGTCGGGGAAGCCGACGGTGCGGAGGATGCCGAGCACGGCTTCGTCGGCGGCGATCTCGCGGGGGCGGCCCGTGACGCGGCCGGCCGTCAACAGGGCCGCCTGGGGGTGGGCGAGATAGGCGCCGTGGATGCGCAGGCCGAGGGCCCGCAGGTCGGAGCGCCAACTGCCGGTGGCCACCCATCCGTCGAGGGCCCGGCCGATCAACTCCTCGCCGATGGCGAGAGTGAGACCGTCCATGCCGTCGAAGTAGCGGTAGAGGGTGCTGGGGTCGGCGCCGAGGGCGGCGCCCAGCCGACGGGCGGACAGCCCGGCGCTGCCGTGTTCGCGCAGCATCCGCAGCGCGGTCTCGACGATCAGCCGCTCCGACAGGACGGTTCCCTGCCGGGTCGGGCGCCTCCTCCTCCGGGCCCCTTCGGGGACGACCTGCTTCGCCATCTGTGCCTTCCCTCCCAGGACGGGCCCTCGCCGCGCCCATGCTGTGCGGCGGCGTGGGCCGCGGTCCTTATGCCAACACCATTGACCTTAATCCGCCCGCCCGGCTTTCATCCCCTCCCATGAGGCGCGGACCTCCGCGAACTCACGGAGAGAGGGATTCGTCATGCGTGTTCTGCTTGTGGGCGCCGGCGGCGTCGGTACCGCGATCACCCGGATCGCGGCCCGCCGGGACTTCTTCGACCACTTCGTGGTCGCCGACTACGACCTCGCCCGCGCCGAAGCCGCCGTGGGGGCGGTCGAGGACGGAGCCGGCCGGTTCGTCGCGCGCCGGATCGACGCCTCCGACGAGTCCGCGGTCGTCTCGCTGCTCACCCGGGAGCGGTGCGACGTGCTGCTGAACGCGACCGACCCGCGTTTCGTGATGCCGCTGTTCGAGGCGTCCCTCGCCGCGGGCTGTCACTACGTCGACATGGCGATGTCGCTGTCGCGGCCGCACCCCGACCTGCCCTACCGGGAGTGCGGGGTCAAGCTCGGCGACGAGCAGTTCGCACGGGCCGAGGCGTGGGAGAAGGCGGGCCGGACGGCCCTGGTCGGCATGGGGGTGGAGCCGGGCCTTTCGGACGTCTTCGCCCGGTACGCCGCCGACGAACTCTTCGACGAGATCGAGGAGATCGGCATCCGTGACGGTGCGAACCTCACGGTCGAGGGCTACGACTTCGCGCCGTCGTTCAGCATCTGGACCACGATCGAGGAGTGCCTGAACCCGCCCGTGGTCTACGAGCGCGAGCGGGGATGGTTCACCACCGAGCCGTTCAGCGAGCCCGAGGTGTTCGACTTCCCGGAGGGCATCGGACCGGTCGAGTGCGTGAACGTCGAGCACGAGGAGGTGCTCCTCGTCCCGCGCTGGGTGGACGCCCGGCGGGTCACCTTCAAGTACGGACTGGGCGACGACTTCATCGGCAAGCTGAAGACCCTGCACGCGCTCGGACTGGACGCGACCCGGCCGGTCGGCGTCCGTGACGCGGACGGCGAGCCGGTGCGGGTCTCCCCTCGTGACGTGGTCGCCGCCTGCCTCCCGGACCCGGCCACGCTGGGCGAGCGCATGACCGGCAAGACCTGCGCGGGCACCTGGGTGACGGGCACGAAGGACGGCCGCCGACGCGAGGTGTACCTCTACCACGTGGTGGACAACCAGTGGTCCATGCGCGAGTACGGCTCCCAGGCCGTGGTGTGGCAGACCGCCGTCAACCCGGTTGTGGCGCTGGAACTCCTGGCCTCGGGAGTGTGGGCGGGGACGGGCGTGCTGGGCCCGGAGGCCCTGCCGCCGCGCCCCTTCCTGGACCTGCTCACCGCCTACGGTTCGCCCTGGGGCGTGCGCGAGTAGGACCGGAGCCCCGCTCGCCCGGGCAGGCGCCCCCACGGCGCCCGTACCGCCGGTGTTCGCGTACCTGTCCGCGGCTCGGTCAGAAGATGCGCTGGCCGGGCGTGAGGATGCCGTCCGGGTCGTACCGGTGCCGGGCGGCCTTGAACTCCTGCCAGAAGGCGCCGAAGTGCCGCACCCAGTCGTCCGTCGTGAGCGGTACCGAACCTATGGGGTACCAGCGGCCGCCCGCGGCGAGCGTGGCGTCGTACTGGCGGCGGTTCGCGGCCACCATCTCCTCGGCGGAATCCGCTCCGGGCGAGGCGGTCTTGAGCAGGGAGAAGAGGTAGGCGAGTTCCCCGTCGGGCATCACCGGCAGCGGGGTCCGGCACCTGGCGGTGGGGACGGGGTACAGCAGAACGATCGCGCTCGCGCCGAGCGCCGTCGCCTTGAGGCCGGACAGCGTCTCCGTGACGACGTCGTTCACGGTGGAGGCGGGGAGCAGGCTGTCGTACCAGGGGTGGGGACGCTGCCACTCGCCCATGGCGGTGAACGCCTCCACGGCCGGCGCGAGCCGGTCGAGGAAGTCGAAGTAGTCCACGTCCCGCACCTCGAGGGAGGTGTGGCCCAGGCCGTCCGTGAGCCGGGCGTCGTCGTCGGCGGCCCCGTCGTAGGCGGCGGCCTCGAGCATGTAGGTCCAGCCGTCCGGGGTGGGCAGCGCCTGGCCGACGAGGTAGTCGAACCGTCCCTCCTCGATCAGCTCGGCCTGGCGTGCGGTGAGCGCGGCCACGCTGTCGAAGAACAGCACGTAGTGCCGTACGGAGCGGGGCGCGGGAACGAGGGAGAGGGTGGCGCGGGTGATGATCGCGCACTGCCCGAGACCGCCGAGGACGGCACGGAACAGGTCGGGGCGCACGGTGGGCGAGCAGGTCGCGATCTCGCCCTCACCGGTGACGACCTGGAGTTCGAGCACGTTGTCGACCTGCGTGCCGTACCGGCCGATCTGGCCGCCCAGGCCGCCGGCGGACAGCGTGCCGCCGACGGACAGCTCCAGGTAGTCGGTGAAGGCAGGCGGGGTGAGGCCCTGGGGCAGCGAGGCCCGGACCAGGGCGCTCCACCGCACGCCGCCTCCCACCCGGGCGGTGTCGTCGTGGATCTCGACGGAATCCAGGGAGCCGAGATCGACGACGAGCCCGGCGGGCACCTGCGCCTGGCCGTTGGTGGAGTGCCCCCGCCCCCGCCCCGCGACCTTCAGTCCCCGTTCCCGGCAGTAGCGGACCATCGCGGCGACGTCCTCGGCCGAGCGGGGCCGGAGGACCGCGGCGGGTGCCTGGCGGACCAGTCCGCCGAAGTCCGCGGAGGCCGCCGCGAGGGACGCCTGGTCGAAGCACAGCTCCCCGTCCAGGGCGGGGGCCGCGTCGAAGACGCCGCCGGCGCCGGGGGCGACGCGCGGGTCCGGCTGCTGCGCGGGAAGGTGAGGAGACGTCACGCTTGCTCCAGTCGACGTGGGGACAGGGCACCGCCTCCCCTCGCCGAGCGGGCGGCGACGTGCCGGTCCGGAACACGCTCGACGACCCGGGTCTCCGACACAGTTCCTTCACATTGTGATCAGTTTCATGGCCTAACGTCCACCAAAACAACCAAGTTGGTGCCTTCCGGCCCAGCGAGGGGGCAGAGCCCCGGCACAACGGGGCAGCACGAACACGCGAGTGTGGCCGGCCACGCGACCGCGGAACGGTGGGGACCCGCCCGTCAGCGCGGTTCCACCCAGCCGTGCCGGACGGCGTGGCCGCCGAGCTGCATCCGGGTCCGGACTCCGGCCATGTCCATGAGGTGGCGCAGACGCCGGTGCAGCGTGCGCGGCGACAGGCCGAGCTGGCTCGCGGCGGTCAGGTCGGTCAGCCCGGCCAGGAGGAGCGCCAGGATCTTCCGGTCGAGTTCGGTCGGACCGCTCGCGCCGAGCTCGACGGGGGACGCCGGCTCTCCGCCGCTGCCCGACAGCCCCGACAGCTCCAGCGGGTGTGCGGCACGCCAGACCGTCTCGAACAGGGCGTCCAACGCGTCAAGCAGCCCGCTGCGGTGCAGCAGCACGGCGCCGGGCTCGCCGTCCGGGGTGACCGCGAGCGGCACGAGACCGAGGTCGGCGTCGGCCAGGACGAGTTTCATGGGCAGCTCGTCTGCGACCCGTAGGCGCACGCCTTTGCCCAGCGCGTCGATCGCGTCGTCGACGATGCCCGGCTCGCCGAGCACGGCCCGGTCGAGGACCGCCCGGAACCGCACGCCACGGCCGATGGCCGCCGGCTCGGCCGTGTTCTCGTCGGGGGGCAGAGCGACGAAGGGCGCGGTGATGAAACTGCGGACCTGCGTGCGGGCCGCCTGCTGTACCTGGAGGAAGCGATGACGGATGGCGTCGACACCCGTGACCACCTCGATCAGATCGCTGATGCTGCTCCCGGTCATCGCCGCCCGGTGCTCCTCGGCGAAGGTCACCAGAGCCTGCTCGGCCCTGCGCAGACCGTCCCGGCGCTGGCTGATGAGGGAGCCGAGCGCCATGGCCGGCGGGGCGGCGGTGAACCGGTCGTCCGCCGACCTGGTCGCCAGTCCCCACCCGACCAGGCGGGCCAGGGCCGTGTCGACGAGGGCCCGGGACAGGGCGAGCGCGTCGGCGAGCGCGTCGGCGGGGGAGTGGGGCCGTCCGAGCAGCGCCCGGTAGACGTGTTCGTCGTCGGGGTCGAGGCCCAGGACATCCAGCATCGGCGACCGACTCTCTTCCGCTTGTCGCAGCGGGAAGAGTATGGGCCATGGCGGCAGATTCCGGATAGTCCCTGGTGGGAGCGGGTGGGACGGGTGGGGCCCCGGGGAGTCGCCTCCCCGGGGCCCGACGAGGCGGTTCATCGCAGGCCGTACGCCCGGATGATCTCGTTCTTCACGCCGAAGCCGCTGTCCGTCGCGGCGCTCGCGCGGAGGGAGACGTAGCCGCCGGCCTTCCCGGCCGCCCTGAACGATCCCGTCCAGGAGCCGTCGGCGCCCTTGGCCAGAGCCGTCTTCCGCCAGGTGGCGCCGTCGTCGTACGACACGTCCAGCGTCACCGAGGTGACGGAGCCCGGCACCGTGCCGAGGTCCATCGACACGGGCTCCAGCCTGATCCGCTGGGTCGTGCCGGCCTTCACGTCGCCGTGCAGGTCCGTCTCCAGCGCGTAGTCCAGGTTCAGGACCGAGAACGGCTCGAAGAAGTCCGCGTCGACGGTGTCGGACATGAACGTCCACTCGGTGTGCGTACGCGTCGACAGCCGGAAGACGTCACCGGGCCGCTCCACGTCGAGCACGGCGCGGTAGGGCAGGTTCCCCGCCGGTACCTCGACCCACTGCATGTCCCCGCTGACGGGGTTGTCGTGGATCAGCGTGTCGCCCTGGAAGACCCGCAGATGAGACGGTGTCTCCCCCCACGGCAGGTAGCCGCCGAGCCGCATGGTGTCGCTGGCCGAGGCCCACGCCTGCACGTTCCAGGTCATCATGTTCTGCCAGCGGGAGTTGTACACCCCGAAGGACTCGCTCTGCGCGGGACGGGTGACCGGCGCGAACCAGTCCAGCCGGGTGGTGCCGCCCTTGGCGTACGTGTTGTCGCCCGACACCATCGTCCACGGCAGGGGTCCGTCGGTGCCCTGGGTGTGGAACTCCCGCCACACCTGACCGGGCGTCACCCACTCGGTGCGGGTGCCCGGGTGCCATTCGGGCTCGGGGAAGTTGAAGGACGGGCTGAGGGTGAAGTCGGAACGGTAGCCCTCCGCCGACCGGCCCCCGGCGGCCGCGTAGTACCGGGCGTCGATCCGGGCGAGGTCGTCCTTGGCGGGCTTGTAGACCAGGGCCCGGTCCGGGACCTGACCGGGATAGTCCCGGGTCAGGTCGTAGACGTACGGCGTGTGCTCGGTCTGCGTCACGGTCAGGGGCAGGGTGCCCGCCCTGGCCATCGCGAGGAGGGCCTTGCCCGCGTCGCGGTGCACGGTGGCGACCGGGATGGCCGACTCGCCGACGTACTCCATCAACGTGCCGACACCGTCGTTGACCACGATCAGCGCCTTGGCACCGGCCGCGGCCGCGGCCTCGGCGCGCTCCTGGGGCGAGACCTCGTCGCTGCGCTCGACGACGACGACCTTCCCCTTGGCGTCGACCTTCCCGTACGAGGCCGCCGCGCCGTCGCCCGCGTAAACGGTGTCCAGTCTGTCCGTGGACGTCCCCAGCGCGCTGCCCGCCTGCACCCGTGCCTCGAACCGGAGCCGGCCGCCCGGCGTGCTCAGAGCGAGCTGCGGCTCGCCCTTGCGCCAGCGGGTGATCAGCATGAACTCGCCCCGCTTCATCGTCTCCGTCGGCGCGACGTAGACGTCGTCGTACGTCGGCGGCACCACATAGGCGCTGCGGTAGTCCAGGTACGGGTCGAGGCCCGTGTAGTGGACGTTGAAGTCGACCTTGCGCTGGCGGTCCTCGGTGAGCTGGGGCGCCTCGGTCCGCAGCAGGCGGGCCTTGCTCGCGTCCAGCACGACCTCCGCGGAACCGTCCTCGAGCACGGTCTCCGGATCGACGAGCACGGCCACACCCGAGCGGTCCGCCTTCTCGCCCGCCACGTCGAGGTACCCCGCGACGGTGTAGAGGCCGGGGGCCATGCGCATCGTGGTCGAGCCCTCGACGTAGACGTTCCACGGCCAGACGTCGCCGGCCAGGTTGATGCCGACCCAGCCCGCGGCGGGCTTGCCGTCCTTGCCGACCAGCTTGATGTTCAGGTCGTAGCGCTCCTCCTCCTTGAGCAGCGCGACGGACGTGCGGGTCACCGGCTGCCCGGTGGCCGCGTCGGTCGCGGTCACGTAGCCGGCGTGCCGGCCCGCCGAGGCGGCCTGCGGGTCGCCCGTCACCGGCACGGCGGCGGTGCCGCCCGCCGGGACGGTCACCTTGCCCACTCCGAGTGCGAACGGCCCGTCCTCGTCGGTCAGCGCGAGGTTCAGCGTGACGTCGGCGGGACCGGTGTTGGTGAAAGTCAGGTCCTTGGTGACGGCGACGTCGCTCGGCTGGTGCGGCCAGGTGTAGCTGCCGAAGAAGAGCGATCCGGTGGCGCGGACCGTGGTGCGCACGGCGGCGGCCACGTCGAGACGGCCGGTGCCGACCTCGTACGGCGAGTACCCGTCCAGGCCCTTCGCCGTGCTCGTCAGGTGTTCCTTGAGCTGCGCGCCGGTCCAGTCCGGGTGCCGCTGGGCCAGGATCGCCGCCGCTCCGGCGACGTGCGGGGTGGCCATGGACGTGCCGCTGATGGTGCGGTAGAGCCCCTCACCGCCGTCGGTCATCTCCTGCGAGCGGGCCGCGGTGATGTCCACGCCGGGCGCCGCGATGTCCGGCTTCATGCCGCCGCTGTAGGCCAGCGGGCCGGTGCTGGAGAAGGACGCGAGGCGGTCCTCCTTGTCCGTGGCCGCCACGGTCAGCGCCGAGGCGGCGGCACCCGGAGCGGAGACGGTCTCCGGGCCCGCGTTGCCGGCGGCTATGACGAACAGCGTGCCGTACCGCTCCGAGAGCGCGTCGACCGTCCGCGACATTGGGTCGCTGCCGTCCGTCGGGTAGGAGTCGCCGAGGCTCATGTTGACGACGTCCGCCCCGGACTCGGCGGCCCACTGCATGCCGGCCATGACCCAGGAGTCCTGACCGTAGCCTTCCTTGCCGCCGAGCACCTTGCCGACGAACAGGTCGGCGCCGGGGGCGACGCCCTTGTCGCCGCCGCCGGACCCGGCGCCCGAACCGACGATCGTGCCTGCGACGTGCGTGCCATGGCCGTTGACGTCGGTGACGGCCTCACCCGGCACGAAGCTGGCCGTGCCGTCGATCAGGCCCTCGAAGTCGGGATGGTTGACGTCGATTCCGGTGTCGAGCACCGCGACCTTGACGCCCTTGCCCGTGTAGCCGGCCGCCCACGCCTCGGGCGCGCCGATCAGCGGCACGCTCTCCTTCAGGCTGGCCTTCACGCGACCGTCGAGCCACAGCTTCTCCACGCTCGCACCCAACGTCGTACGCCCCCGCGGGGCGACGGCGGTCCAGAAGGTGCGGGCCTGCCGCTTCTCCGTGCTGAGCACGGCCCCGCGGATGCCCGGGAGCTTGCGGGTGAGCTTGCTGCCCCGGGGGGCCGTCGGCTCCACGGCCGCGCGGGACGTCGTCGGAGCGTACGTCGCGATGAGCGGCACGGCGGCCGACTTCGCGTCGTCGTAGCCCATCTCGATCAGGTCGGTGACGTTGAACAGCCGCTTGTCCAGCTTGTCCGTGCCCAGCAGGGGCACCGCCTCGTCGGGGACGACGAACAGGTCGCCCCCGACCTGCTGGACCTTCACGCCGCCGACGGCGCTGTCCGGCCGGTCGATGTCGGCGCTCTGCCTGCCGTCGGCCATCGTGGTGACCGTGACGACGTCGCCGGTGACCAGGGTGACCTTGTGGGTCGCCGAGGGCTTGGCGGGAACGGTGGGCTTGCTCGGGGCGGCCTGTGCGGGCGCTTGCAGAACACCGAGCCCTGACGCCAGCAGGGGCACCGCGGCGGCGACCGAGAGCAGCCGCCGGCGTCTGCGCCCGAAGGCGGATGAGTGCGAGGGGGAGAACATGCCATGGGTCTATCGGCCGGTGGCTCCGAGGTGAAGGCAGGTTGGCGGCAAGTCCTCGCCATGGCAAGTACTTGCCAGCAGCGAATCCCCGGAATCCAGTGAAACCGGACAGGGACGCCCGCGTGCGCTACGCCGGGTCGGCGTTCCACGGCCAGGCGGCGCGGCGGCCGGACTCGATGAGACCGACCATCCGGAAGGCGGCGTCGGTGAGCCCTCCGAAGGTGTGCCGGTGAGGGCCCGCCGGACCGTGGGCGGGGCGGTACCCCGCCAGGTTCCAGGTGTAGACCGGGATGTCGTCCGGCACCGGTTCCGCCGGCCCGCCGGGGCCGTACGGCGCCGCCTGCTCGTCGGTGACGACGAGGACCCGGTCGTGTCCGCTGTAGTGGGTGCGGACCGCCGTCGCGGTGGAGGTGCCGCCGAGGCGGTGAAAGCGCTCCGCCATCTCGAGGACCGGCTCTCCGGCCCGGTACGGCACCACCTTGCTGGACCAGCCGAACTCGACCAGGTCCGCCTGCTCGGCGCGCAGGGCCAGCGCGGAACCGAACACGGCCGCCGCGTCCGCCCGGGTCAGCGTGGACCGCTCGGAGACCGTGTCCCAGAACATCGAGTCGGACCGGTCCACCAGGATCAGCGTCCGGCCGGGCAGGGACGGTACGTTGCCCAGCGAGTGGCCCAGTGCCCGCTCCAGCGGTGCCTTCCAGCGCGGCGACGGCGCCTGTCGGTGGGCGGCGAGATAGCGGAAGGGGAACTGCCGGGACCGGGAGACCTCCACGGCGTCGGAGATGCGCTCGGCGACCCGGGCCGCCGTCTCGTCCGAGATTCCGGCCTCGTCGAAGTTTCGGAGGTTCCGCAGGAGCGCCATCGGCGCCATCGAGGGGAGCACGGCCTCCCAGACGGCGGCGTCCAGCGGTCCGTGGAGCCAGCCCGCCAGGGCCTCCCAGGTCATGCCCGCCTCCGCGAGCCGCTCGGCACCGCCCGGCCCGGTCACGACGGCCCGCCGCTCGGCCACCGGCAGCTCCATGAGCGCCCGTCGCGCGGTGAGCAGCCGGTCGGAGGCCGGTGGAACGGCCTGCTCCGGATGGTGCCGGCGGTCCAGGGCGTAGCGGAAGAGCGCCCCCTGCCAGGGCTTGTCCGGGGCGGGGGAGGCGTGTACCACGTTGAGCACGTCGCCGAAGCGGAAGTCCTGGGCGTCGGTGTCGTACTTCAGCAGCGACCGGGACGAGTACAGGCGGCGCGCGGCGTCGGCGACGCCCCGCTTCACCGGCTGCGGTACGTTCCGCCCGTACTCCGCCGTCCAGTGCGCGAGCAACGCGCCGGGCTCGTCGGCGCGCTGGAGCACCGAGTCGATGACGGACCGGTTGGAAGGGCCCGCGCACGCCCCTGCTTGGAGCCGGGCCCGGACGTACGCGGCCGCGCCGACCAGGGACGCCGTGCGCAGGTTGCCCTCGCCACGGAGCCAGCGCAGCAGGCCGGCCGTCCAGTCGGGGTCCTCGACCGCGAGCGTGCCCACGAGCCGGGCGTAGCGGTCGTCGCGCTCCTGGCCGCCTTCGTAGAAGGTCCGCTGGGACACGAAGTTGCCGACGGCCAGCAGGAAGAGTTCGTCCCGAGGCTCCCGGACGAAGGCCGGGCCGCCTTCGTAGGTCAGGGTGTGCGGCGCGGCGGGCGAGTGGTGGGCCCGCGGCGGGGCCGGAGCGGTACGGGCCGCCGCCGAGATGTGCGGGGCGACGAGCATCTCCGGCCAGATCTTGGAGACGCGCTGGGTGTGACGAGGCAGTGAATCCCCCGGATCCAAGGAACGAAAAGCCCGGCCGAGAGATCCGACGACAGGCGGGGCGAAGGGCGGCCGCGCCTCCCGAGATCAAGGGGGCGGCGGCGTCACTTGTTTGTCAGAGGAAGTAGCCGCAGCCGAGCGCATCGGGGGCGCGGTCGCACCGCCACGGTATGCGGGCCGCCGGACCGCACGCCAGTGATTTGTTCTCCGCGGCCGCCCGCGGAAAGCACGCCTGCCGCCCCGTCCAGGCCGCCGCCCTCGCGCTCGATGCCGCCTTGGGTTGCAGAGCCGGACGTCGGGAGGACGGCGGAGCCCTGTCGGGCGGGAGATCCGCGCCGACAGGGCTCCTGTGAGGCATCCGGGCGCCTACCGGAAGAACGCGAGGTAGTAGTCGGCGAACTTCATGCGGTGCTGTTCGTCCGTGTCCGGCTCGTCCGGGACGAACTCCGGAGCGTCCTTGATCTGCTCCTTCGTGCGGCTGACGAAGACGGTCTCCGTCGCCCTGTCCACGGCGGTGATGATGCCGGCCGGGATCACGACGTTTTTGCCGAGGATCCACGGCCCGGTGTCCACGACCAGGTGGCAGCAGCCGACGTCCGCGGAGTGCTTGTCGACCTTTCCGATACCGCCGTCCGTCGCTTCGACCTGGAATCCGGTCAGGTTCATGTCGGCCGCGTGGGTCGCGGTCTCGGAGAAGGACCAGATGTCGGGGAGCATGCCCACTTCCTTCCTGCGGGGCCCGCGGGGAGTCCACGGCCCGTGCTGACTCTCCTTGTTGCCCGGCGCGGGCGGTTCACACCGCGGACCCGCCGAGCCACCGGGACGAGCCCGGACCGGGCGGCGTCAGCCCTGACCGTCGGCGTGGGACGTGGCGGTCCGGAGGGTCTCGGAACGCGGAACGGAGTCCGCCGCAGCGCCGATCGAGCCGGTCAGCGTGACGCCGAGCACGGCCAGTGCCGTGCCGGTGGCGAGCAGAGCGCGGCCCGAGCGCAGGGAGGCGGAGGCCGGGGGAGGGGAGTCCGGGGGCGGCGGCCCCTCGCTCGGCGTCGCCGCGACCGGCCCGGCACCACCCGTGCGGGCACGGCCACGCCTACGGATGCCCGCCTCTCCGCCCGGCATGGCGGCCAGCCTCCGTGCGCAGGCCCGGGCGTCCGGCCTGTTCGTCTCGTCCGGGGCCGTCATGGCCTCCAGCAGCTCGACCAGATCCGCCGGAAGGCCGGGGGGAACGACCGGCGGCCGGTGCAGTCGCGCCAGTGCGGCCTCCAACGGCGGTCCCGCGTACTCCAGTTCACCTTTCAGCGACTCCAGGAGCACCAGCCCGAGGCTGTAGACGTCGGACGCCGGCGCCGCTCCTTTCCCCAGCACCTGCTCCGGCGCCATGTAGGCCGCGGTTCCCACCAGAGCGCCGGTGGTGGTGTGGGCGGTGGTGGTGTCGAGCAGCCTGGCTATGCCGAAGTCGGTCAGATAGGGCGTGCCCGTCCCGTCGAGGAGGATGTTGGACGGCTTGACGTCGCGGTGGACGACACCGGCCTCGTGCACATGGGCGAGCGCCGAAGCCAGGGCGGAGCCGACCCGGGAGACGTCGGCAGGCGCCAGGGGGGCCGTGGCGATGCGCCGCCGCAGCGTCGTCCCCTCGACGAGCTGCATCACCAGGAAGGGCCGCCCGTCGTCCTCGCCGGAGTCGTACACGGTCACCAGGCCGGGGTGCCGCATCCGGGCCAGCAGACGGCCCTCGCCGTAGAAGCGTTCCTCCGTCTGGGACTCGCTGCCGGGCCGGAAGACCTTGACCGCCACCGGCCGCCGCAGTCTCAGGTCCAGCGCCTCGTACACGTCGGCCGCACCTCCACGCCCCAACAGGTCGTCGAGCCGGTAGCGACCGGCGACCACGTGAGCCGTGAGCCGGAGATCCGGTCGGACCGACCACGCGCGGACCTTCATCTGTGCTCCCTGGATTCCGTTGTCACCTTCCGCTGTCCGCTCGCGGACGTACGTCCAGGCCGGGCCGATGCGTGGCCCATGAGCGCCGGGGCAGCGGCGGACGCCGTGCGGCCCGCCCGCGGACCCACCCGTGTGCGAGCACGGAGTACGCGTGCCCCCTGAACCTCACACCATCCGTGGAGGGCCGGAAATATCGGAGAGAGGTGTCAACTCACGTGCTTGCGGAGCCGTTTGGGCGGCGGACGGGTGGAGCCCCGTCAGTTCGCCAGTTCGTCGGCCACGTCCTTCACCGAGTCCAGCGAGACCGCCAGCGCCTCCCGCGAAGCGGCTCGGGCCCGGCGCAGTCGTTCGTAGCCGTACCCGGCGAACGTCGCGGCCCCGATGCCGTACACGGCGGCGAGCGCCCCGGCCGCCCGCGGCGCCGGCCACACCCGCTCCAGCGCCCGCACCGCCGACTCGTGCGCGGCCAGCACGGCGAGCACTCCGAGCACCCCGCCCGCGCCCAGTGCGGCCGAGCCCCGGCGCCCCTCGGACACGGCGGTCACCCACTCCGCCTTCACCTGGTCGACGTCCTCACGGACCATCTCGATCACATCGCGTGACAATGCCTGCATGTCTTCCCGGTACCCCTGACGCGGCCGTGTACGCGAGGGCTTCGGCGTCACCCCCATGGACGCGGCCCCGCCGGCGCGTGAGCGCGGGCGGGGCCGGTCGGGATTCCCATGGCGGTGAGAGACCCCTGGAGGAAGCGGTGTTCGCTTCGCCGTGCTCAACGATCAACGGCGCGCGCGGTCACGGGCGGCGGTGGACCATCGCCCGCCGAGCGTCGTTCGATCACCCGGGCGAAACCTCCTGGGGGATCGAACGGCGGTGGGTTACGATGCCGGAGATGATGAACCTCTCCTCGTACCGATTGGGGGACTCGTTCGCACAAGGTGAGTGCTGATGGCACATCACTTCGCGAACGAGATTCCGACCCGTCTTCAGATGTGGCAGCGCGTGCGCGAGTACGCCGTGCCACCGTCCATGATCGAGACCGCCACCGCACGGCGTGCGGTCGGTGACTGGGCGGGGGCCTGCGCCGCCGCCCGGATCGACGTCGACCTCGATCTGCGCGCCGTGGCCGACCGCCACGGCACCGATCTCGCCGGCCGGCTCCGTGCCGACCTGCGTCACCTGGCGCCGGATCTGCTCCGCTGGCACATGCCTCGCATCGCCCCCGACGGACGGCTCCGGCCCGGCCTCACCCTGACGCTCGCTCGTTACGACAGTGCCGCGCCGCTGAGCCTGGTGGTGCGCACACCGCCGGCCTGGGCGGATGCCGGACAGCGCATGTCACTTGCCGTATGGGACGGCTCCGGGTACGACGTTCCCGGCCGCGCTTCGCACACCCACCCGCATCCGTTTCCCGAACGGCGCTTCCGGTTCGACCTGCACCGGCATCTCTGGGACGCGGCGCGCAGCGGTGACGTGGCCCGGCGGTGCGGCGCGGACGGGCCACCGCCGTCCACGGCACCACCCGACCGGCCCGACGTACGCGAGCTGCTCGACGCGCTCGACGTACCCGACCGGCCTGACGTACCCGATCCGCTCGGCGTACCCCACCGGCCTGACGGACCCGGCGTGCTCGGCCTGTCCGACCCGGGTGGCAGGCCCCCGACGCCGGCCCTCCTCGGCGCCCCCTGGGCGGTCACGACATGGGCGGCCGAGGCGGAGTCGCTGTTGCGGTCCGAAGGGCACGGTCCGCGCGGCGCGTTCACCGTACGGCTCGGCACCCGACGGCGCGCCGTGCTCGAACTCGTCGCCCCCGACGACGGCCACGCCCCGGTCCTCCGGCCGCTGCGGGAGTTGCTGCCGCCCCAGGAGGTGGCGGCGCTTCCGGTGCTGCCGGAAGCGGCGGCCCGCACCCTCCCCGACCTGGAGTTGCTGCGTGCCGGGCTGATCACGGCGGAGAGGCTGCACCCTCTCGTCGGCGGGGCTCTGGCTGCCTCCGTCCCCGCCGTGGCGTCCCGTTCGGTGGGTCCGTTCGGCCCGGTCGTCGTCTCCGGCATGGCACCGGCCTCCGGCCCGGTTCACACGACCGATGATCCGCACCGGGTGGAGTGCCGGGGCGAAATTCACCGGATCGCCTTGCGGGACGGCGTGTTGACGGCTGTCGACCACGACCGGGTCACCCTGCGCAGGGAGGCCCTGCTGGTGGCGCTCGGCGGGCCTGCGCTGCCCTGCCTGCGGGCGATCGACGCGGTGCACCGCAACCCGGAGGCTTTGCCCGCGGTCAGGGAACGGCTCGGCCACGGCGATGTCTCCGGGGCGCTGGCCGTCGTCGTGGGGCTCCTCGGTCCCGGTGCGGTCCTGCGTGACGGCCCGCTCCGGGAGGAACTGCTGTCCGCCGCGGCCCGCCGCATCGACCAGGGCCTCTACCGGGCGGGGCTGGTCCCCGAGCATCCCGCCGCCGGTACACGGGCCGACACGGCGGGGGACGGGAACGCCGCAGGGGCCTCGCCCGCCGGGGCGGGCCCCCGTCCCCGGATCGACCGCCGTACGCCCCTCGTGATGCGCCGCAAGCGCGGCAGCCTGACCCGGCCCCGCACCGGCCTGTCCCGGTGACCGGCTCCGCCTCCTGAACTCCGCCTCCTGAGCACCGCTTCCTGAACTCCGATGCTCACACCGCGCATCGAGCGCTTCCGTGCTACCCCACACTTCCGGGACGGCTCACCCCGTTCCCCGAACCCCCTCAGGTGATGCCTCATGACGTCCAGCACCCTCCTGCCCACCCCAGCCCCCGCCTCGGTCTCCGTCCCGACGGCCGTGCGGCCCGTACCCTTCTGCGCCGACGCACCGGGAACCGGCACCCGCCTCGCCCTGGCCGACGACCTCCTCGGGCTGCTGCGGACGACGACCACCGAGCCGCGCCCCGACGAGCAGCTCGAAGCGCTCACCCTGGCCGTCGCCGCCGACCTGCCCGTCCTGCTCTGGGGCGAACCGGGCATCGGCAAGACCGCCGCCCTGACCCAGCTCGCCACCTCCCTCGACCTGCCGCTGACGACCGTCATCGCCAGCGTCCACGAGCCGTCCGACTTCTCCGGACTGCCCATCGTGGGCGACGACCCGGCGGTACGGGGGGTACCGATGGCGCCCCCGCAGTGGGCCGTGGAACTCGTCCGCGCCGGGCGGGGCCTGCTCTTCCTGGACGAGCTCTCTACCGCCACCCCCGCGGTCCAGGCCGCGCTGCTCCGGGTGGTCCTGGAGAGGAGGGTCGGCACGCTCACGCTGCCGCCTGGCGTGCGGATCGTGGCCGCCGCCAATCCGCGCGCCTCGGCGGCGGACGGATGGGAGCTCAGCCCCCCGCTGGCCAACCGGTTCGTGCATCTGCACTGGGTGCACGACCGGGAGGTGGTGGTACGCGGACTGGGAGGCGTCTGGCCCCGGGCGGAGCTGCCCCGGCTCGCCCCGGACAGGCTGCCGGAGGCCGTGACCTTCGCCCGCCGCGCGGTCTGCGGCTTCCTGGAGGCCCGGCCGAAGCTGATCCACCGGCTGCCGACCACCGAGACCCAGCGCGGGGGCGCGTGGCCCTCACCCCGGAGCTGGGAGGCCGCGCTGACCCTGCTGGCCTTCGGAACGGCGGCGTCCGTCTCCCGGGAGGTGCTGGCACTGCTGGTCCGAGGGGCGGTGGGGGACGGGCCAGGCCTCGAACTCCTCGCCCATCTCGACCGGATGGACCTGCCCGACCCCGAGTCGCTGCTGGCCGATCCGTCCCACGCCGAACTGCCGGAGCGCGGTGATCTGCGCCAGGCGGCTCTGGAGGCGGTGGTGGCCGCCGTCGGGGCGCGCCCGGAGCGGGAGCGGTGGGAGGCGGGCTGGGCCGTGCTGGTCCGCGCGCTGGAGACGGGTGCCCCGGATCTGCTCGTCGCCCCGGCGACGGTGCTCGCGACGTTGCGGCGCGACGACTGGGAGATCCCGAAGGCGGTGGAACGGCTGGCCGGGGTGATCGATCTGGCCCGCCGCGCGGACCAATCGGTCGGACGTGCGGCGGCGGCCGACGCCGGGCGCGTGACGCGGACGCGCCGATGACGAGGGCCGTACGGCCCCCGGCGCCGTACCGCACGTCCCCGCCCCCGCTTCCGCGCCCGATGTCCCCGCCCCCGCCGCCACGCCCGGTGCGGGCCACCGTGCCGATGCCGCCGGCCGGTCCGGCCCGGCCCGGCGGTACGCCCCGACTTCCGCTGGACAGGGAGAAGTTGCTGGCCGCCCGGCTGCACGCGGTTACCGTGCGTCCCTATCTGGCGGCCGCGCTCTTCGCGTTGCACGTGGTGGAGGACCGGTCGGTGCCGACGATGGCGGTCGACGCGTACTGGCGCTGCTACGTCTCCCCGGGCTTCGTGGCGTCCACTCCGGTCGAGGAGCTTGCCGGGGTCTGGGTGCACGAGGTCTCCCACCTGCTCCGGGACCACCACGGGCGGGGCGAGCGGTACGCGAGGGAGCACGGCGAACACGGGCCGGGGGAGCGGCTGCGGCGCAACATCGCCGCCGACTTCGAGATCAACGACGACATCTACGGCGACGGCCTGCCCCGGCCCGCCGGGGCGGTGATGCCGTCGTTGCTGCGGCTGCCCGAGGGGCAGCTGATGGAGGAGTACCTGCGCACGGCGTCGCTGTCCGGGCTCGCCGCCGACCTGGCCTGGCTGGACTGCGGCAGCGGCGCCGACGGGCACGAACGGCCGTGGGAGCTGGGGCCCGACGGAGCGCACGGGCTGAGCGGACAGCAGCGGGACGCGGTCCGCTTCCGGGTCGCGGAGGGCATCAAGGGCCGTCCGGGTGACGCGCCGGAGGGGTGGCGCCGATGGGCGGAGGAGGCGTTCCATCCGCCGCAGCCGTGGAAGCGGCTGCTGGGGGCCGCGATCCGTTCGGCCGCGGGAGCGCCCGGGGTGGGCGAGAACCACAGCTACCGGCGCCCGAGCCGCCGCTCGGCCAGTGTCCCCGGGGTGGTGCTGCCGAGCCTGCGCCGCATGCCGCCCCGGGTGTGCGTGGTCATCGACACCTCCGGGTCGGTGAGCGACGCCGAGCTGGGCGGCGCGCTCCTGGAGGTGGCGGCGATCTCGCGGGCCGTGGGCGGGCGGCGCGACCTGGTCTCGGTGATCTCCTGTGACGCGGCGGCCGGTGTCGCCGTACCGCTCTGCCGCGCGGAGAACCTCGAACTGGTCGGGGGCGGCGGAACCGATCTGCGCTCCGGGTTCGCCCGGGCGCTCCGCACCCGGCCACGCCCGGACGTCATCGTCGCCCTGACGGACGGCCAGACGCCCTGGCCCTCCGCGCAACCACCCTGCCGCACCGTCGTCGGTCTCTTCCCCCGGCCGGCCCGCGCCGTGGACGAGGAGGACCCCGACTACGTCCCCGACACGCCGCCCGCCTGGGCACGTGTCGTCACCATCGCGTGACACCTGGTCCCCGGCCATCTGCCCGGCCCGCCGGACCCGGAGACCTGGCCCCGGCCCACCGGGCCCGGGCGCCCGAGTCGGGGCCACCTGACTCCGGCCCACCTGAGTCGGTCACTTGGCCTCGGCACACCGGACCGGGCCGCTTGGCCTCGGCACACCGGACCGGGCCGCCTGGCCCCGGCCCACCGGCCCCGGCCGCCCGAGGCTGGGGCCGGCGGCCCCGGGCCCCCGGTGTCGCCGGGCCGGACCGCACGGCCCGCCGCACGGGGGGTGAGGCGGCCCCCCGTCGGCGTGCTCGCGCCGGTCGCCGGGGCATCCGCTCTAGTCTGCGGCTGTATCGGAAGACCCCTTCGAAAGCGCGGATGCTCTTGCTTGCCGTCACCGTCATCGCGGGCATTCTGTTCACCTGGTGCGTCCTCTCGCACCGGCTCGCGCGGTGGAGCATCACCGCGCCGATCGCCATGATGGCGGCAGGCATCGCCCTCACCAGCGGATCGGACCCGCCGCTCGTCTTCGACTTCGGTGACATGGCGGGCTTCGAGCACGCGGTGGAGGTCGTCCTCGCGCTGCTGCTCTTCGTCGACGCGACCGAGGTTCCCTCGGGAGTCATCCGCCGGGAGAGGAGCGTCGTCACCCGCCTCGTGGGAGGCGCGCTGCCCCTCACCCTGGGTGCCGCCTTCCTCACCGCGCTCGTCTTCTTCCCCGACCAGCCCGGCTGGATCCTGGCGGCGCTGGCGACCGTGGTCGTCCCCCTCGATCTGGCGCCCACCGCGGCCGTCGTGCGGGACAAGCGGATCCCGGCGCGGCTGCGAGACGTGCTCAACGTCGAGGGAGGCCTGAACGACGGCATCGTCTCACCGGTGTTCCTGCTGTGCGTCGCCGCCGCCGGAGAGGCCCACACGGGCGGCGGCGACTACGCCGAGGCCGTCCTCGACGCCGTCGGATCGGCGGCCTGGGCCGTCCTGGCCGGATCGCTCGTCGGCGCGGTGGCAGGCCGGCTGCTGCGCCTGGCCTGGGCGAGGGGCTGGACGCAGCCCGCGGCGACGAGGCTGGGGGTCCTGAGCGTTCCCATCGCCGCGTACAGCCTGTCGTCGGCCCTGGGCGGCAACGGATTCGTCGCCTCCTTCGTGGCGGGCGTCTGCATCGCGCCGGCGATGAGGCATCTGCCCAAGGACGCCGTGGAGATGACCGACGACCTGGTCACGCTGCTGACGCTCGCCCTGTGGTTCCTGTTCGGACAGATCGTCAACGACGAGTTCTGGGACGGCTTCCACCTCTCCGTCATCCTCTACGCCCTCCTTGCGGTCACGCTGGTGCGCATGGTGCCCGTGATACTCGCCCTGATCGGTACGGATCTGTCCCTGGGCGACCGCCTCTTCCTCGGATGGATGGGGCCCCGGGGCGTGACCTCGGTGGTCTTCGGCCTCCTCGCCGCGGTCGAACTGCGCGAGGAGGGCGGTGGCTTCATCTCCCGGGTGATGGTGATCACCGTCATGATCAGCATCGTGCTGCACGGCCTGAGCGCCGAGCCCCTGGGCCGCCGCTACGCTCGCCGCCGGGCCGGGTCACCGGAGCCGAAGCGCGTGGCCTGACCGGCCCCCGGCCATCGGCCGCGCGCGGTCCGAGGCGCCGCCCCTGCACGGGGCCGCCGCCCGCGTGCGCCCCCGCTCCGCCGGGCGTCGCCAGGGGGCCGCTCAGCCCGGCAGCTCCTTGCGGTCGGCCCCGCTCCTGGCCGCCGCCGAGTGCAACGCGCGCAGCGCCACCAGGAGGACGCCGACGTCGTCCAGGTACACCGGGTCAGGGAGCAGGTCGATCGGCGACACCGTGTAGATCACCGCGGTCCAGAACAGCGCCTTGGACTGCAACGGGACACCGGAATCCCTGAGCAACCTGCGTGCCCGGAAGACGCGTACGAGCAGTACGGCCGCGCAGCCGGCCACCGCGAGCGCCAGAACCGCGGCCACCACGAGCCAGAGGGAGCTGTCCATAGGTCCTCTTCTACCCGTTCGAGGGGCTTCGACGTCGGCATAGTCCGTGAAACGGCCGTCAGGCCGGGTGGGGCGGCAGTCGTCGGGTTCCGTGCCGGTGATGCCCTCGGGCGCGTGGTCGCCGGGGACCGGAGGGCCGTGGACGAGGACGTACCGCTGGGGGTCCTCCAGAGCCCGGCCAGGTCGAGGCGGACGTCTCCACCGCGACCGACCTGCTGCGCCAGGGGCTCGAGGCGTGGTTGCGCGACCTCACGACCGCCGCCGGGGACCGCTCCGCCATCCGGGCGCACCGGACCACGGTGCCGTCCCCGGCCGGAGAAGTGCCGCCCTGCGGCCGTGTCGCGGCTGGTGCAGAGTGGGGGTGTGGACCTGCGGCGACGCTTGACGGATCCGAGGCGGCTCTGGCGATCGGGGCACGGGCTGCTCGTCATCCCGCTCGGGCTGATCGTCGTGATCACGGTCGTCGACGTCCTGGCACCGGGGGACATCCACCTGGGGCCCCTGCTGATCGTCGCCCCCGCCATCACGCCCTGGTTCGCGGGCGCCTGGCTGACCGGTCTGGTCGGCGCGCTCACCGTGGCGGCTCAGGTGGTGATCGCCCTGCTGCGAGACCGGGACGAGCTGTTCTCGACCAACCACCAGGTCCAGATCGCGGCCCTGGCGGTGCTCTCGACGGTCATCGTCGTCTTCTGCCACCAGCGCGAGCGCCGTGGACGTCAGCTGAGCAAGGCCCGGTCCGTGGCCGAAGCCACCCAACGCGTGGTCCTGCGTCCGCTGCCCCACCGTATAGGCCCCCTGCGGATCGCCTCGGTATACCGGGCGGCGGACGACGAAGCGCAGATCGGCGGGGACCTCTACGCGGCGGCCCGCACCGCGCACGGCACCCGACTGCTCATCGGCGACGTCCGGGGCAAAGGGATGACCGCCATCGGCGAGGCCTCCGTGATCATGGGCGCCTTCCGCGAGGCCACCCACCGGTCGGCCACTCTCGCCGAACTCGCCGGAGCGCTCGAGGACAGCATCTGCCGGTATCTGGCCGAGCACGCCCCCCACGCCGGGTCCGACGACCTCGGTGAGCACTTCGTCACCGCTCTGATGGTCGAGATCCCGGACGACGACCCCGTCACCCGGATGATCAACTGCGGGCATCCACCGCCCCTGCTGCTGAACCGGCACGGCGTGACCCCGCTGTCCCCGAGCCACGCCGAGCCCCCGCTGGGCATGTGCGACCTGCCCAGGACCGACCTGACCCCCGACACGTTCGTCTTCGATGCCGACGACACGCTCCTGCTCTACACGGACGGCGTGATCGAGGCCCGCTCACCCGACGGATCCTTC
Source organism: Streptomyces sp. NPDC036822 (assembly GCF_055609145.1). Lineage (NCBI taxonomy): Bacteria > Bacillati > Actinomycetota > Actinomycetes > Kitasatosporales > Streptomycetaceae > Streptomyces > Streptomyces sp. NPDC036822. The sequence goes on along the minus strand of NZ_JBVJPY010000021.1, from coordinate 71,158 downwards.
TACCCTCTCGCCGAGCGCGTCGCCCGGTGGACCGGCACGGCCCCCGAGCCGCTGCTGGACCACGTACGCACCGATCTCACGGCCCATGTCGGCGGACACCTGAACGACGACGCGGCCGCGGTGGCCGTCCATCGCACCCCTCGGCTCGATCCCGCCCCCCGAGAGAACCCGTAGACGGAGCCGGAACCTTCCAAGCACCCCCTAGCCGACGGAGAGCGCGCAGCCCTGGGCCTTCGCCGAACGCTCGGCGAAGGCCCGCAGCGCGTCGCGGAGGGCGGGGTGGTCCAGCAGGAGGGTGGAGCCACCGCGCCCGTCACCGGCGGGGGCGACGGAATAGGCGGCGCGTCCGGCCGCGCCGGGGCAGTCGGCCCACAGGACGTAACGGCCGTCCGGGGCATCGCCCGCCGGCCGGTCGGCCAGGTCCTCCAGACGTTCCCCCTCGAGCCAGTCCAGCGCTCGGCCGTACGACGCGGTGAACGTGTACAGCGGCGCACCCCTGAGCCCGCCCAGCGTGCAGCCCTCCACCGGCTTCGGTCCCGGTGCGGTCTCGACGACCGTGCGGACGCCCCAACGGGCGGCGGTCCGCTCGTCCAGGACTCCGGCGCAGCTGCCCGACACCGACGCGAAGGGCTTGTGGTCCCAGGCGTTCACGGAGACGCCCACCGACCGCACCGGCTCGCCCTCGCCGACCGGGCACCCGCCCTGGCGGGCGTAGGCCGCCGCCGTCCGGGTCAGCACGGCGGTGAGCCGCACCCGGTCCTGCGGACGGCCGAAGTCCGCGCGGTCGATCCGGGCGCGTACGTCGGCGACGACTCCGCCGTCCGACCTGCCGTCGCAGTCGAGCAGGACGGTGGCGGTCGCCTGGCCCCGGCGCTCCTGGTCGGGATCGAACGCGAACCCGCCGGTCCAGCCATGACCCAGCGGCGCGTCGGTGCGCGCGGCCTCCAGCCGCGCGAAGCGGTCCCGCGCGTCGCTCACCGTCACGCGGAGGTCGATCCGGCCGTCCTCCTCGTCGTCGACCTCGCTCACCCGGCACTGCCAGGAGGTCCTGCCCTTCCTCGTCTCCGCGGTCACCTCCGCCCCGCCCGTCAACTCCCGTACCGCCTCGGCCGCCAGGGTGCCGTCACACGCCTTGTCCAGGGCCCGGTCATGGCGCCAGGCGTCCCAGCCGCCCGACAGCCAGAACAAGCCGCCCGCCACCACCGCCGTGCCGAGCGCCAGGCCCGCCACGAGCCGGATCCGACGACGGCGGAGCCTGCCCCGCTCCCGCTCCACGGCCTCGTCGCTCATCCCCACACCCTTCCGAGCACCTTCGTGTCACGGCAGCCGTCCGAAGCGCCGAGGTAGCGGGCGAGGAGCGCGTCGGCCCGGGCCGACAGAAGACCTCGGTCCGCCCCCTCCAGGCCCAGCCGGTGCAGGGTCCGGCCGCCCGCGCACCGGCCCTCGGCCCAGACGGCGAGCGAGTGCCGCTTCCCGCCGGCGGTCGGCGGACCGCCGCTTCCGGCCCGGGCGAGCTCACGCCCGTACTCGGTGCCCACCTCCGGCAGCACCTCGCCCCACCAGCTCGCGGAGGTCACCACCACGCCGCCGCCCGGCTTCGACAGGGTCGTGGAACAGGCCCGCCCCCAAGCGTGGGTCGCTCCGCGGGCGGACTGCTCGGCGTCCTCGAAGGAGGGGCCGAGCAGCGCCGGCCGGAACCAGGCGCACTCCGCCGTGGCCGCGTCCGGGGCCTCGTCGTCCCGGGACGGCACGACCGGTTGTACGTCGGCCTCCCGCACAGGGGCCCCGCCGCACCGCCGGCTCGCGCGCACGTCCTCGGCGACGGCGGCGACGAGCGCCCCGGCCCGCTCGTGCTCGGCGCCGACGGTCGAGGCGTGCACCCGGAAGGACGTGACGGGCCGCGCGTACCCCGGCAGGCCGTTCGGGCAGTCCACCGTGACCCGCACGGCCGCCCGCTCGTGCTCCTCGGCCCACTCCGGTACCTCCGCGAACGGAGTGCGGGCCACGATGTCCTCGACCCGGACGCCCTTCAGCGGAGGGTCGAGGACCGGCTCCGCCGTCACGCTGAACCACGGGTCGTCGTCCCCGTCCCCGCCGAGGGAACAGGACACCAGCCCCCGCGGCCCGGGCCCGGTCCGCAGTGTCCACCAGGAGTCGTGGGCCAGCAGCCTCGCCGCGTCCTCCCGGGGCAGCGCCCCACCGCACGCCTCGGCGAGCGCGTCCTCGTTGTGCCGCTCGCGCTGCTCGGCCCGTACCAGGACGACACCCGCCGTCAGCGCCACGAGCAGCAGCGTCAGCGCCGCCTGCGGCAGCCACCGGTGCCGCCGGAACCGCGCCCATGCCGAATCGCCCATCCCCGCCCCCGTTCCCGCGCTCGTGCACGGGCCTCCCACCGTGCGAACCGATCACCGCACGCTATCCCACGCGGTCCGCCGCCCCGGATCGAGCGCTGCCCTCCCTGGCCCGGGGCTTCCGATCGCTGCCGGTGGCGATGTGCCTCGTCGGCGCGCCCCGAACTCCGTCCCGACTGGCGGGCCGATGATCTGGGCGGAGGACCGTCCGGAAAGTATGATCAGGCGATGTCTGACATGACCGAGACCACGCACGGATGGCTGACCGGGGACGAGCTGGAGAGCGCTCGGGCACGGATGCCCATCCTCTACGTCGACGCCGTTCCCGTACGCGTGGACGAGACCGGCGAAGTCACCAGCATCGGACTGCTCCTGCGGATCGGTACGGACGGAACGATCAGCCGGACCCTGGTGTCCGGCCGTGTGCTGCACCACGAGCGGGTCCGCGACGCGCTGCTGCGCCACCTGGAGAAGGATCTCGGTCCGGTGGCGCTGCCCCATGTGCCCGCTTCCCTCCAGCCCTTCACGGTCGCCGAGTACTTCCCCACCGCCGGTGTCACCCCGTATCACGACCCTCGCCAGCACGCGGTGTCCCTGGCCTACATCGTGCCGGTGACCGGTGACTGCCGTCCCCGGCAGGACGCCCTGGACCTGGTCTGGTTCAGCCCGCGGGAGGCCGCCTCCGCGGCCGTGCAGAACGAGATGCCGGGCGGCCACGCCGTCCTGCTGAAGCAGGCCCTCGCGCATGTGGGGCAGACCTACTGAAAGCCGGGGTCGGTCCGGCCGGCCGGTGAGCGGCTTGACGAGGAACAGGCAGGGGGCGGCGACCTGGTGCCGCACCCCGCCGTCGAGGTAGTGGTGGCGGTCGAGGTCCTGGCACCCGGTCTCGTGGTGGCCGAGCCGTAGGGGAGAGCGCGGCCGCGCGGTGGTTCCGGTCGTCCACGCCCAGGCCGATCCGTGGACGGCCGTGCCGCCGGGCCCGGTCATCGGCGGCGCGGACGAGGGCCGGTCCGATGCCCCGGGACCGCAGGCGGGGCGGCCGGACGACGAGGCCGTTCACCTCGGGACGAGAGGGACGAAGGCCCGGCGGCCGTGGGAGGACGAAGGCCCGGCGGCCTCGGGGGACGAGGGCCGCCCGGCGACCGTGGGGGACGAGGGGCCCGGTGGCCGTCCAGGGGCCGAGGGCGGTGAGGGCGGTGTCCGGCGGCTCCGCGAGGTCGAGTGACGTCCGGGGACGACCGCCCCCTTCTTTGTCCTGCCGGGGGAAGAAGTTCGCGATGCCGCTGCGAAAGGTCTTACGGGTGGCGGAGAAGCGCGCTAACTTCCCTACGGGCCCGTCCAGTTGACCGCGGCGACGGGCCTGCCGGCGTGACGGCGCACGCCTGCGATCCCCCGACCGGGCAACTCCGGCCCGTCGGCCCCCCACCTCTCGGGAGACATCTGTGCGCCAGAAACCCTTCCGTGTCCGCAGAGCCGTCGGCGTGATCGCGCTGGCGCTCTCCACCGCCCTGCTGTCCCCCGTGGCGCCGGCCTCCGCTCACGGCGAAGGCGAGGCGGCGGCCGCCGCCGAGGAGTTCCAGCAGGTCACACTCGCCAAGGGCGTCGCCGAGATGGGCGAGCCCATGACCATGGCCGTGCTGCCCGACCGGGGGGTGCTGCACACCTCGCGCGACGGCACGCTCCGGCTGACCGACGCGGCCGGGGCCACCAAGGTCGCCGGGCAACTCCCCGTCTACAGCCACGACGAAGAGGGGCTGCAGGGTGTCGGCGTGGACCCCGGCTTCAGCTCCAACCGGCACATCTACCTCTACTACGCCCCCAAGCTCTCCACCCCGGCCGGTGACGCCCCCAGTGACGGCACCGCCGCGGACTTCGCGCCCTTCGACGGGGTGAACCGCCTCTCGCGCTTCACGCTCAGGACCGACGGAACCCTGGACACCGCGAGCGAGAAGAAGATCCTCGACGTGCCGGCGTCCCGCGGCATCTGCTGTCACGTCGGCGGAGACATCGACTTCGACGCCCAGGGCAACCTCTACCTCTCCACCGGCGACGACTCCAACCCCTTCGCCTCCGACGGCTATTCCCCGCTCGACGAGCGGGCCTCCCGCAACCCCGCCTACGACGCGCAGCGTTCCAGCGGCAACACCAACGACCTGCGCGGGAAGGTCCTGCGGATCAAGGTCGCCGCCGACGGTTCGTACACCGTCCCGTCGGGGAACCTCTTCGCCCCCGGCACGGCCAGGACGCGGCCCGAGATCTACGCCATGGGCTTCCGCAACCCGTTCCGGATGAGCGTCGACAAGGCGACGGGCACCGTCTACCTCGGCGACTACGGCCCCGACGCGGGATCCGCGAGTGCGACCCGCGGACCGGCGGGCCAGGTCGAGTTCAACCGCATCACCAAGGCCGGGAACTACGGCTGGCCCTTCTGCACCGGGGCCAACGAGGCCTACAACGACCACGACTTCTCCACCGGGACCTCGGGGGCGAAGTTCAACTGCGCGGCGCCCAGGAACACATCGCCCCGCAACACCGGCCTCACCGACCTGCCGCCCGCCCAGTCGGCGTGGCTGCCGTACGACGGCGGCTCGGTTCCCGAGTTCGGCAGCGGCTCGGAGTCGCCCATGGGCGGCCCGGTCTACCGCTACGACGCGTCCTCCACCTCCGCGGTGAAGTTCCCGCAGAGCTACGACGGGAACTTCTTCGCCGGCGAGTTCGGCCGCAAGTGGATACGCCGGATAGCCCAGGACGGCGCCGGGACGATCCAGTCCATCAACGCCTTCCCCTGGACCGGCACCCAGGTGATGGACATGGCCTTCGGGCCGGACGGAGCCCTGTACGTCCTCGACTACGGCACCGGCTACTTCAACGGCGACGAGAACTCGGCGCTCTACCGCATCGAGCACATCACCGGCGGGCGTTCCCCCCTCGCCGTGGCGACGGCCGACCGCACCTCCGGCAAGGCACCGCTGACGGTGACGTTCTCCTCCGCGGCCTCCTCCGACCCCGACGGCGACGCGCTGCGCTTCGCATGGAAGTTCGGTGACGGCGGCACCTCGACCAGCGCCGCCCCGTCGCACACCTACACCGTCAACGGCCGCTACACCGCCGAACTGACCGTCACGGACGCCACCGGGAAGCAGGCGACGGCCTCCGTGCAGATCACCGTCGGCAACACCGCCCCGACCGTGCGGCTCGACCTGCCCCTGGACGGCACCATCCTCGACCCCGGCGCCGCCGTGCCGTTCCGCGTGACGGTGACCGACCCCGAGGACGGACCCATCGACTGCTCCAAGGTGAAGGTGACCTTCATCCTCGGCCACGACAGCCACGGGCACCCGCAGACCTCCGCCACCGGCTGCTCCGGCACCGTGCAGACCATCGCCGACGGCGAGCACGACCCGAACGCCAACATCTTCGGCGTCTGGGACGCCGAGTACACCGACAAGGGGGCGAACGGCCAGCCCGCCCTCACCACCCACGACCAGAACATCAGCCAGCCCACCCACCGCCAGGGCGAGCACTACGGCAACACGTCGGGCGTGCAGATCGTCGACCACGCGCCGGCCCACGGCGGGAAGACGGCCGGCCACATCGAGACCGGCGACTGGATCTCCTACACCCCCTACGTCCTCGCCGACGCCGCCCGCTTCACCGCGCGCGTCTCCTCCGGCGGCACGGGAGGCACCATCGAGGTACGGGCGGGATCCCCGACCGGCACGCTGCTCGGCACGGCGACCGTGCCCGTGACCGGCGGCTGGGAGACCTTCCAGGAGGTCAGCACGGCTCTGACCAACCGCCCGAGCGGCTCCACCACCCTCTTCCTGGTCTTCAAGGGCGGCAGCGGATCGCTCTTCGACGTCGACGACTTCCACTTCGCGCTCTCGGGCGCCACGCCGACCGGTGGCGAGGTCAAGGGTGTGAACGGCAAGTGCCTGGATGTCGCGGGCGGGGCCAGTGCCGACGGCACACAGGTGCAGATCTGGACCTGCAACGGGACCACGGCGCAGAAGTGGTCACGGCCGGGGGACGGCACGCTGCGCGCCCTTGGCAAGTGCCTGGACGTGGATGGCGGCGCGACCGCGAACGGTACGAAGATTCAGGTGTGGACGTGCAACGGCAGCGCCGCTCAGGTCTGGCAGCCCCAGAGCGACGGCACGGTGCGCAACCCGCAGTCCGGCAAGTGCCTGGACGCCGAGGGCGGTACCTGGAACGACGGCACGCGGGTCCATCTCTGGACCTGCCACGCCGAGGCCAACCAGAAGTGGACCCTGTCCTAGCAGGAAGGAGGCGACACGAAGATGCGACACATCCTCTCCCGTACCGGCGTCTGGCTCGCCGGCACCGCCCTGATCTGCGCGGGCGTCGCGCCCGCCGTCGCGACCGCCGTCCCCCAGACGGCCCGCACCGCGGCGATCGCGGACTCCGCCACCGTCTCCGCCGCACCTCGGGCGGACCGAGCGGCGGCCGGCGCGGCCTCCGCCGTACAGGCGGCCGCCGACCCCGCCTACCGGGTCCTGGTCTTCTCCCGGACGGCCGGCTTCCGCCACTCGTCCATCGACGACGGCGTGGCGGCCCTGCGTGAACTGGGCGGTGCGAACAACTTCACCGTCGACGCCACCGAGGACCCCACCGCCTTCACCACCGGCAACCTCGCCCGCTACGCCACGGTCGTCTTCCTCTCGACCACCGGCGACGTCCTGAACGGGACCCAGCAGACCGCCTTCGAGCAGTACATCCGCGGCGGCGGTGGCTACGTGGGCATCCACGCCGCCGCCGACACGGAGTACGACTGGCCCTTCTACGCCGGGCTCGCCGGCGCGCTGTTCCACTCGCACCCGCACATCCAGACGGCGACCACCAAGGTCGAGGACCGTGCCCACGACGCCACCGCGCATCTGGGCCGGACCTGGCAGCGCCAGGACGAGTGGTACAACTACCGCACCAACCCGCGGACCACGGCGCACGTCCTCGCGTCGCTCGACGAGTCCAGCTACTCGGGCGGCACCATGTCCGGGGACCACCCCATCGCCTGGTGCAAGGCCCACGAGGGCGGCCGGGCGTTCTACACCGGCGCGGGCCACACGGACGAGTCGTACGCCGAGCCGGCGTTGCGCCGCCACCTGCTGGGCGGCATCCGCTGGGCGGCCGGGATGACGGAGGCCGACTGCCGGCCCGAGACCGGCTACACCGCCCTCTTCGACGGCGGCGGAACCGCAGGCTGGCAACAGGCGGGCCCCGGCTCCTTCTCGCTGGCCGACGGGACCCTCACCTCGCAGGGCGGGCTCGGGATGCTCTGGTACGCGGGCCGGGAGCTGACCGGTGACTACTCGGTCAAGCTGGACTGGCGGGCCGAGGGCGACGACAACTCCGGGGTCTTCATCGGCTTCCCCGCCTCCTCGGACCCGTGGTCGGCGGTGAACAACGGCTACGAGATCCAGATCGACGCCACCGACGCCGCCGACCGCACGACCGGCTCCGTCTACGGCTTCAAGTCCGCGGACACGGCCGCTCGCGACGCCGCGCTCAACCCGCCGGGGGAGTGGAACACGTACGAGCTCCGGGTCACGGGGGAACGTCTGGAGATCTTCCTCAACGGTCGGAAGATCAACGACTTCACCAACACCGACCCGGTCCGCAGCCTGCGCCAGGGCCACATCGGTCTCCAGAACCACGGCGAGGGGGACACCGTCGCCTTCCGCAACGTCCGGGTCGCGACCTCCGGGGGCACACCGCCCCCGGCCGGGGGCGAGGTCAAGGGCGTGAACGGCAGGTGCCTGGATGTCGCGGGCGGGGCGAGTGCCGACGGTACGCAGGTGCAGATCTGGACCTGCAACGCGTCGGCCGCGCAGAAGTGGTCCCGGCCGGGGGACGGCACGCTGCGCGCGCTTGGCAAGTGCCTGGACGTGAGCGGGGGCGGGAGCGCCGACGGCACGAAGGTCCAGCTCTGGACGTGCAACGGCAGCGGCGCCCAGGTCTGGCAGCCCCACGGTGACGGTACGGTGCGCAACCCGCAGTCGGGCAAGTGCCTGGACGCCGAGGGCGGTACCTGGAACGACGGCACCCGGGTCCACCTGTGGACCTGCCACACCGGACCCAACCAGAAGTGGGTCCTGCCCTAGGGCGTGTCGCCTCCGCCCCGGACGGTGCACCGCCCCTCCCGATGCCGTCACACAGGCCTCGGGAGGGGCGGTGCCGCCCCTTCGGCCGTCTCCGGCCTCGGAGGCGGCGGTCGTTCAGCAGCCGCCGCAGTTGTAGAAGGTCACGTCCCAGTGGTTGCCCTCGTCGGCGTAGATGTTGCCGGCGCCGGACTTCCACTGCGGGGAGCCGTCGCCGCGTACGCCGATGTAGGTGAAGGTGTTCTTGATGTAGTTCCCGACGCAGGTGTACTTGCTGAAGTCGAGCTTGTAGCCGTTCCAGTGCGAGTACGTGCCGGAGGCGTGGCCGGTCTCGGTGCCGCCGGTGATGTTGAGGGCGCAGCCGCTGGCGCTCTTGAGGGTCTGGGCGCCCTGCGCGGTGGCGAGGTTGAGCTGCTCGAAGGACGTGCAGGTGGGGTTGGACCGGTCGGAGCAGCCGCCGGACGAGGACCAGGTGATCCCCGAGGCACGGAACATCGAGGTCGCGGTGGCGTGGCTGATCTTGGTGGCCGCCTGGGCGTCGGTGGCGCCGGAGAGGACGCCGACGCCGGGTGCGAAGAGTGCGCCCAGCACGAGGGCGAGGGCGGTGAGAACGGAGCGGAGTGCCTTTCCTCGGGTACGGCTCGAGGTGGTGCCGTCGGCCCGGGGACCGGTGGGGACCTGCGGAGACTTCATGGGCTTTCCTCCTGGTGCGGATCGGATGGGGCGCGCGATGCCGGGCGGTGTGAGCCGGGTCTACCCGCGTCGACTCATGGACGCGAAAGATCCCGGGGGGTGCCCGGGGAAGATCAGACGGCGGAGCGGAAGGCCGGCAGATAGCCGCCGGAGTGACCGGTGGCGGTGGGGTGGTAGCTGTTGGAGACAGGCACCGAGACGCTGTGCAGCCACGCCGCGCCCGAGCAGATCTCGTGGCCGGTGAACTCGTCCACGACGCTGGAGTAGGAGAAGCCGGCGTTCGCGGCCTGCTTCGCGAGCATGGCGTTGAGGGCGTCGCCGCCCCGGTTGATCGCGGCGCGCTCGGTTTCGCTGAGGCCGGCGATGCAACTGCCGTTCAGCTGGTAGAAGCGCGGGTAGCCGAGCACGACGACCCGGGCCTGGGGCGCCTTGCCCCGGATGCCGGCGTAGAGGGAGGAAAGGCTCCCGGGCAGTGTGTTGTTGATCTGCCCGATGGCGGTGTTCACCGCGTTGACGCAGGTCGCCTCGCTCTGCAGGACGCAGGTCTGCATGACGTTCGCGAACCCGACGTCGTTGCCGCCGGCGGTGACGCTGACGAGCGTGGTGGAGCTGGTGAGCGGGGCCAGCTGGCTGTTCTTGACCGTGCTGGTCGTCGCTCCCGAACAGGCGGTGAAGGAGAAGGAGGCCGGGGCGTTGGCGGCCGCCCAGAGGGACGGGTACGCCTTGCTGCTGCGTTGGCAGCTGCCGCTGTCGGACAGATAGCTTCCGGCGCCCACCCCCGAGGAGTAGGAGTCGCCGAGAGCGACGTAGCGCTCGCCCGCCGCCGCGGCGGCGGAGGCGGGCTGGGCCATGCCGAGGGTCGCGGCGACCAGGGCCAGCAGGGTGGGCAGGGCCCATCTGAATCTAGACGTGCGCATGACAAATAACTCCCTGAAGTGTTGTGGGGAACAGGAGTTGTTGAAGTGTCACTCTTCTAGCAGGGGTCGACGCACTCGCGATAGATGTGCGGATCGGTTTGTTTCCGTGGGTTCTTCCCCAGGACGCGAGTGACGCGCGGCGCGCGCGGCGCCCAGGCCCCTCCGTCGCAGGTCACAGCGTGGGAAGGGCCGGCACCCGCGACGCCCGGCCCTTCCCTCTCCTCGGCCGGCGGCCGGCCCGTCATCCGCGCTCGCGGAGATACGCCTCCAGCTCGGCGGCGCCGCTGAGCATCGCCCGCCCGCGGGCGGACAGCCGTCCCTGCCAGTCACCCAGCGCGGCCTCCAACGGCTCCAGCCCACCGGCCGCGCGCACCCGCTCGATCAGCGGGGCGATCCGATCCAGCGGGTAGCCGCCCCGCCTGAGCTGGTGGGCCAGCCGGGCATCCCGTACGTCGGCCTCGTCGTAGACCCGGTACCCGGTCCTCGCGTCGCGGCGCGGACGCACGAGACCGGCGCTCTCCCACGCACGCAGCGTCGCGGGCCGGATGCCGAGCCTCCGCGCCAGCGGCCCGATGTACGTGGCGCCGGACCAGGCACCCCGTGCCTCGGGCCCGGCCGTCGCGGTGGACTCCAGGTCACGGAGGGCGCTCTCCACGGCCTGGAGGGTCCGGCGGTCGTCGAGGAGCTGGGTGTGGCTCTCGTCGACGAGGCGGAGCGCCTCGTCGACCGCGCCGTGGTTCAGGGCCCGCATGATCGACGCCGCCGACGGGTGGCCATGGCCGGGCACCAGGGCGAGGAACGCCCGCAGCGCCGCCGCGTGCAGCGGGGCGTAGGCGCGGTAGCCGTGGGCCGTCCGACCGGCGGCCGGCAGGATGCCGGCCTCCTCGTAGTTCCTGACCGCCTGGGTCGACAGACCGTGCCGACGCGCCAGGTCGATCGGCCGCAGGTGCCTGCCGGTTTGAAGGTTTCGGCCCATGAGACCGACCGTATCGCGGAAAAGTCTCCACCGAAGGTTCAACGATAGCGTTGAAGGCATGGCGACCGACATCACGCACACCGCCCATGCCGTCGAGGCTGCCGCCGTCATGAGGCTTCTTCCGGCCCGGCCCCGGCTCCTCGCCCTGGGCGAGCCCACCCACGGCGAGGACTCCCTGCTCGACCTGCGCAACGACCTCTTCCGCCGCCTCGTCGAGGAGGAGGGCTACCGGACGATCGCGATCGAGAGCGACTGCCTGCGGGGCCTCGCCGTCGACGCCTACGTCACCTCGGGCGAGGGCACACTGGACGAGGTCATGGAGCACGGATTCAGCCACGGCTGGGGCGCCTTCGCGGGCAACCGCGCACTCGTACGCTGGATGCGGGCGTACAACGACGGCCGGCCCGCCTCCGAGCGCCTCAGCTTCGCGGGCATCGACGGCCCGCTGGAGATCACCGCGGCCGAGAGCCCCCGGCAGGCCCTCACCGCACTTCACGACTACCTCACGGCCTGGGTGGACGCCGATCTGCTCCCCTGCACCGCGGAGACGCTCGACCGCCTGCTCGGCACCGACGACCGGTGGACCGAACCCGACGCCATGATGGACCCGGCCCGATCGGCGGGCCGGTCGGCCGAGGCGAGGGAACTGCGCTTGCTCGCCGACGATCTGGTGGCGCTGCTCGACACGCAGACGCCCCACCTGATCAGGGCGGCCTCGTGGGAGGACTGGGACCGGGCGTGCTTGTACGGCCGCACCGCGACCGGACTGCTGCGCTACCACCATGAGATGGCCGACACCTCGCCGGTCCGCATGGCGCGGCTGTGCGCGCAGCGGGATCTGATGATGGCCCACAACCTCCTCGCCGTCGCCGCTCGCGGACCGGCCCTCGTCCACGCCCAGAACGCCCACCTCCAGCGGAAGAAGAGCACGATGCGGATGTGGCAAGGGCCGGTGGAGTGGTGGAGCGCCGGCGCGCTGGTGAGCGCCCGGCTCGGTGAGGAGTACGCCTTCGTGGCCACGGCGCTCGGCACGATCCGGCACCAGGGGGTGGACACACCCCCACCGGACACCGTCGAGGGCCTCCTCTACGCCCTTCCGGAGGACCGGTACGTCATCGACACCACGCGCCTGGCCACCGCACTCGGCGACACGCGTCCCGCGCCCCGAACGTCTCCCTGGTTCGGCTACGCCCCGCTCGACCCGGCCCACCTGGCGGACTGCGACGGGATCGTGTTCGTCAAGGACGTCCCGCAGTGCTCAGCACGCGTATCCCGGTGACCAGGCGGCCGTGACCGCTCAGCCGACGTGCAGGATCCGGAACCGGTCGGCGTCCGCCGGGTCGCGGTCGGCGACATGGATCGGTGCCCCCGCCCACTGCCACACGCCGGTGCCCGGCGTGCGGGCGAACCGGATCGGACCGCGGGCGCCCTCGACCGCCACACGCGGCCAGGACGCGGCGACGGCCGCCCGGTCCGTGCCGGAGGAACGCAGCACCGCGGCGAGGACGGTGACGGTGTCCCAGCCCTCGAAGGCGACGAAGGAGGGGGCTTCCCCGAGCCGTTCGCGGAGCTCCTTCCCCACGCGTTCGCCGAGGGGGCCGAGGCGGTCGGGAAGGTAGCGCAGGAACGGGAGCCCGGCGCCGTCCTCGCCCAGCGCCGCGGACCATGAGGCGAGTTCCGGCTGTCCGGCCGGGGCGCCGATCAGGACGTCCGCGAGCCGTCGATCGCCGCGGACGGCGCGGACGATCGGCACCGCCGGCTCCGGATGCCCGACCAGCAGGAGGAGCGCCGTCGCGCCGTGGTCGACGAGCGCGTCGCACAGGGCTTCGGGGGTGAGCGCGTTCGCGTCGAGCTCCACGACGGTGCCGTCCCGGGCGGCGAGGCGCTCCCGCAGCACGCGGACCCCGGACGCCCAGTAGACGCTCGGCTGGGCCGCCACGGCGATCCGGCGCCTGCCGGTGCCCAGGAGGAAGTCCGCGTAGATCCGCCAGCCGCGGGACTGCGGCGGGGCGAGGCGCGCGACCCACTGCGTCGGCTCCTCGGTCAGCGCGTCGAGCACCGCGGACGAGCAGAGGAACGGCACGCCGAGCGCGTCGGCCCGGGCGGCGGCGGCGCGGGCGACGACGCTGTGGTACTCGCCCGCCACGGCGGTCACCCCGAGGCCGGCCAGTTCGTCCACGGCCGCCGCGGCCCGCGCCGGATCGGCCGCCGTGTCCCGGACCACCAGCTCCAGTGGTCTGCCCCCGATCCCGCCGGCGGCGTTGACCTCGGCCACGGCCAGGTCGAGCCCTGCCAGCAGGTGCCGGCCCGCCTCGACCCAGCCGGGCCGCGTCAGCGGGACGAGAGCGCCCAGGCGGACGGAGGACCCGCCCGCGTGCTCGGCCGTGGGCGGCGACGGTGGCGTGTTCATCGGGTGGCGTCTCCCCAGGGGGTCTCGTGCCGATCGTGCCGGGGGCGCGGCGCCGTGAGCCCGCCCGGTTGATCAGGCTGCCGGTCATTGGACCGGTCACCCTCGCTCGGGGGCAAGCTATTTTCCCGTCCGCCGAGCCGCGGGCGAAAGGCCGCGCCCAGGGCCGGTCAGTCTGCCGCCCCCCGGCCCGGGAACGTGATGACGAGCCCGATCCACTCGTCGGGGCGCTCGGCAGTATGAGCGCCATGGCCGCGTGGCCGTCATGAGCCCGACGCGGTGAGGGGCTCCGGGACGCCTCGGTGCGAGGCATCCCGGAGACGAGGGTCAGTGACCGGTCAGGGACCCGACGGTGTCGGTGACGTGGTCGATGACGTTGCCGTTGGAGCAGTTGTTGGCGTGGTCCCCCACCCAGTTGCCCAGGACGGGCACGACCGCGACCTCCTGGAGGCAGACGGCGGCGGCGGTGAAGTTCCAGTTGTCGGCGGCGTTGACGCCACCGCCGAAGTTGCTGTCGTTGTCGGCGAACGCGGGCGTGGCGACCGAGAGGGCCGCGGCGGTGAGCAGGCCGCTGGTGATGATCTTTCGCATGTCCTGAAAACGCCGCTCTTCCCGGCTGGTAACGGCCTGGACCCGCAAGGTGCTCGGGCGAACGGGCGATGTTTCCGGGGCTGCGCACACACGACGTCGGGCCCCGTCCTCGCGAGGAGGACGGGGCCCGACGTGGGGTCGGCGCGCGTCGGCGACTCGTTCCCGCGGGGCGGGAGCGCGGGTGGGGCCGTGGCCGAGGATCAGTAGGCGGAGTCGACGTTGTCGATGGAGCCGTACTTGTCGGCCGCGTAGTTGGCGGCCGCGGTGATGTTGGCGACCGGGTCCGTCAGGTCGTGCGGGGTGCCGGAGACGTGGTAGGCGTCGAACGTCGGCTGGATGACCTGGAGCAGGCCCTTCGACGGCGTGCCGTTCTGCGCGTTCACGTCCCAGTTGTTCTGGGCCTTCGGGTTGCCGGAGGACTCACGCATGATGTTGCGGTGAAGGCCCTCGTACGTGCCGGGGATGTCCTCGGACTTCATGATGTCCAGGGCTTCCTTGATCCAGCCGTCGAGGTTGTCGGCGTACTGCTTCTTCGCCTTCTTCGCCGGAGCCTCCGCAGCCGACACCTGGGCCGCCGCGACGTTCGCCGTGACCGGTGCCGCCTGGGCGGGCGACGGGGCCAGCGTGAGCGCTGCCGCCGCGGCACCCGCGGTGGCGATACCCGCGACGGAGAGCTTACGGAATCGGGCGATGCGGCCGGCGGTGTTCTGCGTGGGGGCGGTCATACGTGGGTAACTCTCCTAGCTGAGACAACGGGGGATGCCGACCGGAAACGGTGCGGCGGAGGCGGAGCTGATGTCCGCGTGGTGGCCGGGGCGGTCGGCCGGACTCGTTCCGCTGTCCGGCCCGGTGCCGTGCTCCCCGGGACGACAGCCATGGTTAGGGGCGCTTCCCGCCCGGCGCAAGGATGTGACGTACTACCCGACCGCGTGGCACAGGACCGGAACGCGCGTCGGGCGCCGCCCTGACGCGGGCCGATGGCCCTCCGGCGTACTACCTCGCTTAGAACGTGACGTGGCTCCTATGCGGGGCGTCACAAGCACGGGAGTCGCCGGGGGCTGCCCTGTCACGCACCGGTGGAAGTGGCTCGCGCTGTGTGCGCGCGTCCGGGCCGCCCGCTCCCCGCGTCCACGTCCGGCAGCGGGCGCCGGCGCGATGCCCGCTCGCGGGTGTCGCGCCGGCCGCGTCACTCCTCCGGCTGCTGCCCCGGGTCCGGCCGCGCCTCGATCCGGTGGCGGACCACGGTCGTCAGCACCGTCAGGCGCGTCGACGGCGCGGGCACCGGGGCCGTGGGGTGCTCGATCCGCCGGGCCTCGTCCGGCAGGGCGGCGAGGTCCGCCTCGAAGCGGGCACGGGCGGCGGCCAGGGTGTCGGGCGGCGCGGTGCGCAGCCCACCGCGCATCACCGTGTGCAGCAGCGGTTCCGAGCCCGGGGGCGGTTCCTCGTTCGCCAGGCCGATGACGTCACGCGGCCCGGGGCCCCGGAAGACCTGCTTGGGTCCCGGAGCCGTCGCCTTCGCCGTCGAGAGCTTCATGACCGGACGCCCGTCGTACTCGACCAGCTTGTACGCCGCGTCCAGGTAGGGGGCGTCGGCGGCCGTTCCGACCTTCGTCCCCACGGCGTAGGCGTCGATCGGCGCCCCGTCCCGTACGAGCCGGTCGACGCCGTACTCGTCCAGGCCGCCGCTCGCGATGATCAGCACGTCCCCGAGCCCGGCCGCGTCGAGCGCCGCCCGCGCCCGGCGGGCCAGCGCGCCCAGGTCCCCGCTGTCGAGGCGGATCCCGCACTCCGGGCCGAGCCCGAGGTCCGCGAGGACCCGCGCGGCCGTGGCGACACCGCGGTCGGTGTCGTAGGTGTCGACCAGGAAGGTCACCGGTCCCGGATGGGTACGGGCGAAGGCCCGGAACGCCTCCTCCTCGGAGGCGAAGGCCTCGACGTACGAGTGGGCCATCGTGCCGGCGGCCGGGATGCCGTACCGGCGCGCGGCGGCGACGTTGCTCGTGCCGGCGAAGCCCACCAGGGCGCACAGACGCGCCGCGCGCAGGCCGGCCTCGGGCCCGTGGGCGCGGCGCAGCGAGAAGTCCACCACGGGCCGGCCCCGGGCGGCGAGCACGCAGCGGGCCGCCTTGGAGGCGATCGCGGTCTGGTGACAGACGAGGGAGAGCAGGTACGTCTCCACGAGCTGGGCCTGGGGGAGCGGCGCGGTGACCTCCAGGAGCGGCTCGCCGGCGAAGGCGAGCCGTCCCTCGGGGAGGGCGCGGACCTGTCCGTCGAAGGACAGCCCGCGCAGCGGTTCGAGGTCCTCGACGGGCCGTCCCAGGGCGTCCGCGAAGTCCCGCACGTCCGACCGGCCCACATGGAAACGCGAGAGGTAGTCCAGGGCCGGCTCGAGACCGGCCGCGACCAGGAATCCCCGGCCCGGTGGCAGGTCCCGTACGGAGAGGCTGAAGGTGGCGGGTGCCCGCATGTCCTCCCGCAGGTACGAGAGCGCCATCGTGACCTCGTAGAGATCGGTGGTCGTCACCTCGGACATGCTTCGAGCATGCGCGGTCGGCAGGCACCTCGCACGGGGACCGTGTCCCCTTCGCCCGCCCGCGCCCGAGGCCGACGCGGCGAGGTGGGGGTACCGGGCGGCGTCGGCGGCCCCGGGTGGGCCGGTTGCCGAGGAAACGCCGGTGCGGCGGTCTCGGTTGGGTGGTGTCCCCGGCTGTGAGGCGGGGCGGGGCGCCGCTGCGGGGAGGCATGGAGCGACAGTCGCCGGCCGGACGCCGGCACCCGATCGCGCTGGAGGGATTGTTCTGATGTCGCAGGTGAAGGAATCGATCGAGGTCGACGTGCCGGTGACGACGGCCTACAACCAGTGGACGCAGTTCGAGTCGTTCCCGCAGTTCATGGACGGGGTCGAGCGCATCGAGCAGCGCAGCGACACGCTCACGCACTGGGTGACGAAGATCGGCGGGGTGGAGCGGGAGTTCGACGCGGAGATCACGGCGCAGATCCCGGACGAGCGGGTGGCCTGGGTAACCGTGAGCGGCCAGGCGGAGCAGTCCGGACTCGTCACCTTCCGGCCGATCGACCCGGCCCACACCGAGGTGACGCTGATGATGGACTTCGACCCCGACGGAGTGGCGGAGAGCGTCGCCGACAAGCTCGGATTCATCGACCGGCAGGTCAAGGGCGACCTGAAGCGGTTCAAGCACTTCATCGAGGACCGCGGCGCGGAGACGGGTTCCTGGCGCGGCGGTGTCTGATCCCCCGTCGCCCGCCCGACTCCCCGGGTGCGGACGCCTCCCGGGCGGGCGGGGCGGGATGGAGCCGTAGCGGTCTCGGAACCACAGGACGGGGCCCGTCGACAGGGCGACCGCGAAGGGCAGGGTGAAGAGCTGGTAGGTGACGCGGTCGGCTGCCCTGTGGCGTGGCCACAGCGCTCGCGCGGCCGCGGTCCAGCATCGCCGCGGTGGCGGCGTCACAGACGGCGACCCGCCAGAGGGGTGCGTCGGACGGCTCGAACAGCGCGAAGTGCAGCAGGCAACGGCGCGCCCGCACCCTCCCTCGGCTGATCCGGCCGGTGTGGTGACCCGGACGGGTTCGGGGCGGTGCGCGCCTCGCCCGCCCGGGCCCGTGGCGCGTCGTCGACCCCCGCGCTCGCCTTTCCCCAGCAGCTCGATCCCGCGATCGCCACCGCCGACCGGCGCCCCCGCTTCATCGACCACCTCTACCTCGGGCTCACCAACGCCACCGCCTTCCGCCCGACCGACGTCATGCCGCCGGCGCCCTGGGCCAAGGTCGCCATGGCGGTTCAGTCTGCTCATCCTCGGCCTCGTCCTCGCCGGCGCGGTCAACGTGCTCGCCTGATGCCGAGGGACGGAGCGGACATATCACTCGAAGGGATACAGTCGCCCGGTGGGCAGAACGACGGAGCACTCCGAGGGAGCGGGACCGTTCACGACCCGGCTCACCTGGCTTCTCGCAGGCGGGGACACCGCGGTGTGGGAATCGCGCCCGGCCCGGAAGCGCGCACGGCTGACCGTACGGGCCGAGGGCGGGAGGGAGTCCCTCTCCCGGTCGGCGGACGGCGTCTCGGTCGTCCGGATGCGGAGGCTGAACGCCGTCGCCGCCGGCGCGTTCACCGTGGGCGGCGCGCTCTTCGCCCTCGGCGCGGGTCTGTCGCAGTTCGGCCCGAGCGGCATGACGAGCGCCTGGATCTACTTCGCCGGCGGGCTCTTCTTCAACACCGGCGGATACGCCTCACTCCTCCAGTCCGTCAACGCACCCCGTCGCGACCCCGTCGCCGGAAGGCTCGCCTCGCAGCGCTGGCGGTGGTGGAGCTACCAGCCCGACCACATCGGCTGGCTCAGCACCTTCCTGCTGTTCGTCGGCACGCTCGTGTTCGGGATCAACCTCGTGGGTTCCCTGCTGGACGGGCTCTCGGTCCAGCAGGTGAACAGGCTGGTCTGGGCGCCCGACCTGGTCGGATGCATCCTCTTCCTGATCTCGGGTCACCTCGCGCTGGTCGAGGTCTGCCACGGCCGGCCGGGTGTCCGCGCGCATGACCTCGGCTGGTGGATCGTCGCTGTCAACCAGCTCGGATCGGCCCTCTTCATGGTGTCGGCCCTCGCGGCCTTCACGCGGCCCGCGACCGGCGACCTGGTGAACGTCGTGATCGCCGACTGGGGGACTCTCACGGGCGCCGCGTGTTTCTCCCTCGGCGGTGTGCTGCAGTTCTCCGAACGCCCCTGACGCGGGCTCAGACTCCCGGGTCCGGCCTGGCCGGACGCGTCACTCCCGCTCGTACGGCCTCCAGCTGGGCGGCGAACGCCAGGCCGAGGAAGAGGGCCAGGGAGGTGAGGTAGGACCACAGCAGCAAGGCCATGACCGCGCTGAGAGGCCCGTACACACTGGTGAAGGAGCCGCTCACTCCGACGTACAGGCTCAGGCCCCAGGTCGCCCCGTTCCAGAGCACCAGATAGAGGACGGCGCCGAAGGCGAGCCAGGTGTAGCCGGGTTGGTCGCGGCGCGGGGATAGCCGGAAGATCGCGCTGGTGGCCAGGACGGCGAGGAGCACTCCGACCGGCCAGCGCAGGACCTCCCAGGCGCGGGTGACGCCCGGCCCGAGGTGGTACGTCTCCGTGGCGGCATGGGTCAGATCGGAGCCGAGGACGGTGAGGAGGAAGCTCAGCCCCAGCGGCAACCCGGCGAGCACGGCCATCGCCAGCCCCCAGGAGTACTTGAGCGGAAAGGGCCGGTCCCGCTCGTTGCCGTAGATGCGGTTGGCGCCGCGCTCGACCTGGCACAGAGCGGTGGTGACGTTGACGAGGGAGAACAGCAGGCCCAGCCAGAGGGCCGCCTGGCCGCCCTCGCCCGCGTGCCTGCGGCTCAGTCGCAGCGCTTCGTCGACCATATCCTGGCTGGGGCCGCTGGTGATCCGGCGGATCGTGAGTTCGGCGACACGGCCGATTCCCTCCGTGTGCAGGACACCGGACAGGCCGATGGCGGCGATGGCCAGCGGGACGAGGGACAGGACCGTCTGCAGCGCCAGGGCCCGCGAGTGGCTGAAGCCGTCGGCGTAGCGGAAGCGTATGAAGGAGTCCCGTGCCAGGCTCCAGCCTCCGTACCGGCGCAGAGCGGCCCATGCCTCGTCGCCGGAGAGTTCCTCGCCCCGGACGTCACGTCTCTGCGGTACGCGTGTGGCGGTGCCCATCATCGTCCTGTCTGCCGGGGAAGGGCCCGTTCCCCGGCCGGGGAACGGGCGGAGAGGAACACGGAACCCACGACGACCAGCGTCACGGCGCCGTTGAGCAGGCCCCCCACGACATCGGTGGGGTGATGCATGCCCCGGTAGATCCGCGAAAGACCCACGGCGGCGGGGATCAGCAGCAGCACCAGGGCGGCGTACCGCCGGGCGCCGTGCACCCAGGTCAGCGACAGCACGGCGATCCCCCCGTACAGGGCGACGGACGCCCCGACGTGACCCGACGGGAAGCTCGACGTCGGCGGGGCCGTGTCGAGGTGGGGGACGTCGGGCCGCGGCCGTTGTACGCACATCGTGACCACGAGGAAGGTGGCCGACTGCACCACGGTCGCCGCGCCGAGAAAGGCGGCCTCCCGCCATCTCCGCCCGCCCGACAGCGTCAGCAGAGCGGTGACGCACACCAGCGTCACGCCGGCGACGGCCTCCGTGTCGGCCAGAGCCGACAACCACTCCGACAGGCCGTCCACCGTGGAACCGCGAAAGGCGAGGACCCCGCGGACGACCGGCCTCTCCACAGAGGACATCAGGACGCCCGCATGGGCGGAGGTCACCGCGAGGCCGAGCCCCACCATCAAGGTCACCTGCACAGGGACCAGCACCACGAGCCACGAGGGCCTCGCGTCCGCGCCGCTGCCTGTCGTCATGGAACCCTCGTTGCCCGTCGCCGCCGGATGATGTGCCCCGGCGGGGTTCAGGTTCCGGGCAGCGGCTCCTGGTCGACCACGTGCTCGGGGGTTGAGGGCGGCCGGCGCGACGGGTCGCAGTGGGGTCCGTAGCCGGTGAGGCGGGATTCGGGGCTGGTCAGCTCCCGGCCGCAGCGCCGGCAGTAGCGGTGCCGGTACCCGGTGACGGGGTCGTCGACGAGGGCGGGCTGGCAGGGTGCGGGCCGTCGGGGCATGACCCCATTATCGCGGCGGAGACCGGCGCCCTCGGCGGCGGCCCGGCCCGTCCACCACGCTCGCGCCCACGGGTGCGCGCGACGGGCCGAGCGCGCTTCAGAGCCCGCCCAGCGCCGGCCGGTCGTCGAGCCGGCCCGCGCCCGCGCCGGCGCCCGCCGTGACCCGGAGCGGGATCTCGAAGTGCACCGTCCCGTACCCGCCGTGCTCGCCCGTCGTCCGCGCGTCGCAGACCTCGTCGGCCATGCTGCGCCAGAACGCCTCCGCGCCGGGGACGTCGACGTTGGTGTGCAGGTAGACGGTGTCGTATCCGGGGGCACCCGCGGCGAACTCGCAGGCGGCCTCGACCATGGCGCGGGCCAGTCCGCGGCGGCGGTGGTCGGGGCGTACGTACACCCGCAGGAGCTGCGCCGTGCGCCGGGACGTGTAGCGGTCGGCGAGCCAGCGTGGATGCGGGGGATGGGCTGGGCCCCGGGAGTGCAGCGCGGTGGTGCCGACCACCTCGTCGCCCAGCGCCGCCACCACCAGGGCGTGGCGGGGATGCGCGAGGTAGGTGCCCTCGATGTCCACGACGTCGTCGTGCCACCGAGGCACGTATCCGTAGTCGAACTCCCGGTAGAACGTGTCGAGCATGACGCTGCGCGCCCCCGGCACGTCCGCGGGCCCGGCGAGCCGTACCGCGTACGGTCCGGTCTCCTGTCCTGGCGTCAGGTCTCTCATGGCGCGATGGCTCCCTTCCGGCGCTCCGGTCTTCTTGATCGGCAGGCTACCCGAGATCGCGTCTATTGGAAATGAAAACGATTTCAGATAGCTTCCTTCTCGGTCCGGTGCGGACGCCTCACTCAGGCGCTCCGCTTCGCAGTCACGCCCCGCTCCGGCGGAGGCATCTCGAGAGGAAGTCCCGTGGCACATCTGCTGGTTGTCGAGAGCTGGGTGGGATCGATGAGCAGGCTGCTGCCCAGGGCGATCCGCGAAGGCGGTCACGAGTTCACCTTCGTCACCCGCGACCTGCACCACTACCTGCGAGGCGCCCGGCCCGACGGCGGCCCGCACCCCCTGCTCGCGGCGCGCAACATCATCACCGCCGACACCAACGACATCGACGGGCTGCTGTCCCGGCTGGAACGGCTGCACGCCGTGCTCGCCTTCGACGGCGTGGTCTCCTCCTGCGACTACTACCTGCCGGCCGTGGCCCGCACGGCCGAGCGCCTGGGCCTGCCCGGACCCGCCGCCGACGCCGTCGAGGCGGCCTGCCGCAAGGACCTGACCCGCCGTGTGCTGGCCGGAGCCGGCGTGCCGGGCCCCCGCTTCGCGCTCTGCGCGGACACGGCACGGGCGGTCGAGGCCGCCCGCGACATCGGCTACCCGCTCGTGGTCAAGCCCGTGGACCTCTGCGCCGGGATGCTGGTCCGTCAGGTCCGGGACGAGCGCGAGCTGGAGCTCGCCTGCCAGGCGCTCGCGGACTTCCCCGTGAACGCCCGCGGCCAGGAACGCGCGCCCGTCGTCCTCCTCGAAGAGCTCCTCACCGGTCCGGAGGTCAGCGTGGAGACCGTCTCCTCCGGCGGCGTCACGGAGGTGGTCGGAGTCACGGACAAGAGCATCGGCGGAGCCCCGGGCTTCATCGAGACCGGCCACATGTTCCCGGCCGCGATGGCGCCGGGCCCGGAACGGGACGCGGCCGACACGGCCCTGGCCGCCGTCAAGGCCCTCGGCCTCGACCACGTCGTGTGCCACACCGAGATCAAACTGACCCCCGACGGACCCAAGGTCATCGAGGTCAACCCCCGCCCGGCCGGCAACCGCATCACCGAACTGGTCCGCCACGTCACCGGCATCGACCTCGCCGCCGCCTGCGTGGACGTCGCCCTGGGCCGTACACCCGATCTCACGCCCCGCCCGACCGGCGTGCGCAGTGCCGCCATCGCCTTCCTCCTCCCCGACACCGACGGCACCCTCACCGGCATCGAGGGCGCCGACGAGGTCCGGGCCGAGCCCGGCGTACTGGAGCTCACCCTCGCCGAGCCGGGCCGGTCCGTACGCGCCGCGACCAGCAACAACGAATACCTCGGCCACGTCATGACCGCCGACACCCGGGGCGACGGCGCCCGGCAGGCCGCCGAACGGCTCCTCTCGGCGCTGCGCCCCACCTACCAGGAGTGTCCGGCCGAGCTGTCCCCGGCGGTGCCGGCATGAACGCCCTCACACTCCACGAGCCCGCCGTACGCACCCTGGACGAGCTGATCGCCCACGTCCGCGCCGGTGGCTACGGACCCGACCCCGCCCAGGAGCGCGTCGCGCTCGCCTTCACCACCAGCCAGGCCGTCCGCCACGACGGCCGCAGCAGCGGATACCGCAACGAGGTGCTCAGCCTGCGCCTGCACGCCGCGGTCGGGTCCTGCGCGGTGGAACCGGGAGCGCTGCCCGCGGCGGCGCTCGACGACTGCGTCGGGGCGTCGGTCGCCGCCCTTCTCGACCACCCCCTCCTGCCCGTACGCATCGCCGCGCTCGACGCCTACCTCGCGCACGTGCGCCCCCACACACCCGACCACGGTGCCCGCCCCTACGCCCTGCCGGCCGGGAACTCGCTGCAGAGGTCCCGGTCCCGGGCCCGCGCCGTCATCGACCTGCTCCCTGCGACCGGGCCCCGCCGCGTCCTCGTCATCGGCGTGGTCAACTCCCTGCTGGAGCGGCTGCGTGAGCGCGGTCTCGCGTACGTCCCCTGCGACCTCAAGGGCGGCGTCACCGAGTGGGGCGAGACCGTACGGACCGACGCCCGCGCCGAGCTGGCCCACTGCGACGCGATCCTCGCCTCCGGCATGACCCTCGGGAACGGCACCTTCCAGCCGCTGCTCGACCACGCCGCGGCCACCGGCACGCCCCTGGTCATGTTCGCCCAGACGGGCAGCGCGATCCTCCCGAGGTTCCTGCGGGCCGGGGTGAGCGCCCTCTGCGCGGAGCCGTACCCCTTCTTCTGGCTCGACGGCGGCCCCGGAACCATCCACCGCTACGGCGGCCCCGGAACCGATGACCGCTACGGCGGCCCCGGAACCGGTCACCGCGACGACGGCCCCAGAACCATCCACCGTCACGGAGGCGCCCGGTGACCACCGCACTTCCCTTACACCGCCCGCCGTCGCGCAGCGCCCACCCGGAGCTGCTGACACTGATCGGACGCACCCCGCTCGCGCGGATCCGCACGGAACTGCCCTCCCCGCACCCCGGCTTCTGGGCCAAGCTCGAATGCCTCGGCGCCGGTGGCATGAAGGCCCGGTCCGCCGTGTCCATGCTCCGCGGCGCCCGCCTGCGCGGCGAACTCCGCCCGGGCGCCACCGTGGTCGAATCGACTTCCGGCACCCTCGGCATCGGGCTCGCCCTCGCCGGGCAGGCCCTCGGGCACCCGGTCGTCCTCGTCGGTGACCGTGAACTCGAACCGTCCATGCGGCAGTTGCTGCACGCGTACGGCGCACGGCTGGAGCTGGTGGAGCGGCCCGCCGCCGAAGGCGGCTGGCAGGCCGCCCGGATCGCCCGGCTGCGCGAGGTCCTGGCCCGGACCCCGGACGCCTACTGGCCCGACCAGTACAACAACCCCGACAACGCCGCCGGTTACCACGCGATGGCGGCCGAACTGTGCGAGCAGATCGAGCACCTGGACGTCCTGGTCTGCAGCGTGGGCACCGGCGGCCACAGTGCCGGGCTCATCGGCCCGCTGCGCCGCCGCTGGCCGCGGCTGAAGGTCATCGGCGTCGACTCCATCGGCTCCGCCATCTTCGGCCAGCCCGCCCGGCCCCGCCTGATGCGCGGGCTCGGCAGCAGCATCCACCCGCGCAACGTCGCCCATCACGCCTTCGACGAGGTCCACTGGGTGGGCCCGGCCGAGGCCGTCGACGCCTGCCGCAGGCTCGCCCGCACCAGCTTCGTCAGCGGCGGCTGGAGCACCGGCGCCGTCGCGCTGGTCTCCGCCTGGGCCGCCCGCGTCGAGACGGGTGCGGTCGTCGCGACGGTCTTCCCCGACGGACCGCACCGCTACCTCGACACCGTCTACGACGACGACTACTGCCGCGCACACGGCCTGGACCGGCCCGACCTCGCGGTCCGGCCCGTCGAGATCCCCCACCCGCACGCGACCGAGGCCATCGGCTGGACCCGCTGCCGCACCGTCGTCACCCCGCTCACGGCGAACCGGCCGCTCCTGCCCCCACCGGCCCGGGGAGGCACCGCATGAGACTGACCTGGCACGTCACCGAGCTTGAACTGGCCGAACCCCTGCGCATCTCCCGTTCCGTCATGGCCCGCCGCGACGCCGTGTGGGTCGCCGTCGAACACGGCGGTCTGACCGGCTGGGGCGAGGTGGTCAGCAGCGACTACCTCGGTCTGCCCACACCGCGCATCGTCCGGCACCTCACCGCGACGCGCCCCGCCGTCGCACGCCTGCCCGACCCCGAGACCGCGTGGCACGCGCACCTCGCCGACCCGCTCCCCGGCTGGTCGGAGCTGCCGGCCGGAGTTCTCGCCGGACTGGAGGCGGCCCTGCTCGACCTGACCGGCAAGCGCGCCGGAAGCCCCGCCCACCGGCTGCTGGGCGCCCGCACCGCGCCGGCCGTGCGGACCGCCCGGACGATCGGCATCGTCACCCCCCGGGCGGCGGCCGCGGAGGCCGCCCGCCTCGTACGCAGCGGCTTCACCGTCCTCAAGGTCAAGGCCGGATCGCCCGACCCGGCGGACGACCTCGCCCGGGTGGGCGCCGTACGGACCGGGACTCCCGGGGTGAGCCTGCTCCTCGATCCCAACGGGGCCTGGAGCGAGCGCCAGGCCGTCGACCTCCTGCCGCGCTTCGCCGAGCTGGGCGTCACCGCGGTGGAGCAGCCCATCGCCCCCGGCACCCCGGACTCCCTCGCGCGCGTGGCGAAGGAGTCCCCGGTCCCGGTCATCGCGGACGAGGACGCCGTCTCGTACGAGGACGCCGTCGGGCTCGCCGGTCTGGTCCACGGGGTCAACGTCAAGCTGGCCAAGTGCGGTGGGGTACGCAACGCCCTGCGGATCCACGAGGCCCTGCGCGGCTCCGGGACGGACCTGATGCTGGGGTGCCTGACCGCCAGCTCCCTCGGCATCGCCCCGGCCGTGCACCTCGCCGACCGGGCCCGCTGGGTGGACCTCGACGGACACCTGCTGCTCGCCGACGACCCCTGGACGGGGATCGGCGGCGCCGACGGCACCGTACGGGCCGGCGACGCCGCCGGACTCGGCGTCCGGCGCACCCACCGGGTGGACATACCGTGAGGATCCTCGGCTCCCTGCGGGGCTTCCCGCTCGCCGTGCGGCTGCTCCTGGTCAACCAGCTCGGCGTCAACACCGGCTTCTACCTCCTCATCCCGTACCTCGCCACCCACCTCGCCGACGACCTGGGGCTCTCGGCCGCCGTCATCGGTGTGGTCCTCGGGCTGCGCAACCTCAGCCAGCAGGGCCTCTTCCTGATCGGCGGCTCCGCGGCCGACCGGCTCGGCGCGCGTGGTGTGATCATCGCGGGATGTGCCCTGCGCACCGTGGGGTTCGGCCTGTTCGCCCTCGGCGACGGCCTGCCGCTGCTGCTCGCCGCGTCCGTACTCAGCGGGCTGGCGGGGGCGCTCTTCAATCCGGCCGTACGGACCTACGTCGCCCAGGAGGCGGGGGAGCGGAAGGCGGAGGCGTTCGCGCTGTTCAACGTCTTCGCCACCAGCGGGGCGCTGATCGGCCCCCTGCTCGGCACGCTGCTGCTGCTCGTGGACTTCCGCGCGGCCGCCGTGACCGCGGCCGGCGTGTTCGCCGTGCTCACCCTCGCCCAACTCCTGGTGCTGCCCGCCCGCGAGGTGCCGGCCCACGCCACCCGGGTCCTCGGCGACTGGCGCGAAGTCGCCGGCAACGGCCGGTTCCTGGCCTTCTCCCTCGCCATGGTCGGCATGTACGGCCTGGAGAACCAGCTCTACCTCCTGCTGCCCCGCGCGGCCACCGAGGCGTCCGGCTGGAGCGGCTCCGTCGGCCTGCTGTTCCTCGCCGGAACCGTCGCGAACCTGCTGTTCCAGCTACGCATCACCCGGGCCCTCGAGAAGCGGGGGACCAGGGGCCGCTGGATCGCCACCGGTCTGGGCGTCATGGCCCTGGGGTTCCTGCCGCCGATGCTCGTGGCGGGTTCCGCCGCGGCCCCGCATCCGCTGCGTCTCGTGCCGGTGCTCGCCGGAGCCCTGCTCCTGCACCTCGGCGTGATGGTCGCGCAGCCCTTCGTCATGGAGCTGATACCGGCCTTCGGCCGCGCGAACCTGACCGGGACGTTCTACGGCCTCTTCTACGCGATCTCCGGCATCGCGGCCGCGGCGGGCAGCGCCGCGATCGGCTGGTCCATGGACACCGCCGGCCACACCGGCCTGACGTGGCTGCCGTACGGGTGCTGCCTCGCCCTCGGCCTGGCCTCGGCCGTCTCCGTCGGCCACCTCCAACGCCGCGGCGTCCTGCCCGCCGGGCAGACCCCTGACGCGGCTGTTCCCGCCCCTTCCGACCGGCCCCGTAGCGAGTCCCGATGACCGAGGCCCCCGACGCGGTGGGCCCCGCCCCTGCTGAGGCCCCCGACGCGCTGGCCCCCGCCCCCCGGCCGTTCGCGAAGCGAGACCTGCTGACCGAGGCCCCCGACGCCGCTGTTCCCGCCCCTCCCGACCGGCCCCGAAGCGAGACCCCATGACCCCGACGACCGACGGCAACCTCCTCACCGACCACCCCGAGCTCTACGAAGAGCGCTTCCCCGACCCCGAACGGCTCGCCGCCCGCTGGACCGAGGACGTGCTGGCCCGGCACGGCGCCGGACCCCGCGTCCTCGACGTCGGCTGCGGCACGGGGCGTGACGCCGCCTGGCTCCACCACCGGGCGGGCCGGCGCGTCACCGGCATCGACACCTCCGCGGCCATGCTGGCCCACGCGGCCACGCACCATCCGGGCCCCGACCACCACGCGGCCGACATGCGCGACTTCGACCTCGGTGCGCGCTTCGACGCGATCGTCTGCCTCGACAGCGCCCTCCTGTACTGCCACACCAACGAGGACCTCACCTCCTTCCTCGCCCGCTGCCGCGCCCACCTCACGCCGGGCGGCCTCCTCGTCGCCGAGATGCGCAACGGCGCCTTCTTCCTCGGCAACACCGAACTCCTCGACGCCCCGAGCGTCAGCACCTTCGCCTGGAGGGGCACCACCTACACCTCCCGCACCACCCTGTGGATCGACCACGGCGCACAACTCCTGCGACGCCGCCGTATCTGGACCGCGGACGACGGCAGCCCCGCGCAGGAGCAGCACTCCGCCTGGCGGCTCCTCTTC
Organism: Streptomyces sp. NPDC036822; assembly: GCF_055609145.1. NCBI lineage: Bacteria > Bacillati > Actinomycetota > Actinomycetes > Kitasatosporales > Streptomycetaceae > Streptomyces > Streptomyces sp. NPDC036822. The sequence goes on along the minus strand of NZ_JBVJPY010000021.1, from coordinate 43,121 downwards.
CCGCAGGAGCTACGCCACTTCCTCACCACCGCCGGCTTCGAGGTCCTCGCCCTGCACGACGGACCCGGCCCCCGCACGGACCCACCGTGGAGCGAGGGCGACACCCCTCACGGGACCGCGCACTCCGACCGCCTGCACCTCATCGCCCGGCTCACGCCCCGCCCCGACAACGGAGACACCACCCCATGAACGACGTCCGCTCCCCCCTCGCCCGCAGAGGCTTCCTGCTCGCCACGGGCGCCACCGCCCTCGCCTTCACCGCCGCGTGCGGCACCGGCGCCACCGCCCCGGACACCAAGAACGCCCCGGAAGGCACACCCAAGGCCGGCGGCCGGCTGCGTGCCGCCTTCGCGGGCGGCGGCGCGAACGAGACCCTCGACCCGCACGCCACCAACCTGTTCGTCGACGCCGCCCGCGCCAAGGCCCTCTACGACAAGCTCGCCGACTTCGGCGCCGACCTCGCGGCCGTCCCCCGGCTCGCCGAGAAGTGGGAGTCCAACGACGCGCTCGACACCTGGCGCATCACCCTGCGCAAGGCCACTTTCCACGACGGCCGGCCCGTGACCGCCGAGGACGTCCTCTTCAGCTACCGCCGCATCGCCGACCCGCGGGGCACCTTCCGCGCCAAGGCATCCCTGGAACCGATCGACCTCGACACCAGCCGCGCCCTGAACCCGTCCACCGTCGAGTTCCGGCTCAAGCGCCCGTACGCCGAGTTCCCCAACGTCCTCGCCGCCTTCGGCACGTACATCGTCCCCGCCGGCACCACCGCCTTCGACAAGCCCGTCGGCTCCGGGCCGTTCTCCTTCGTCTCCTTCACACCGGGCAGCTCCCTCGTCGTCAAGCGCAACGACGCCTACTGGGAGGGCGCCCCGTACCTCGACACGCTCGAATTCGTCATCGCCTCCGAGGAGTCGGCCCGCGTCAGCGCCCTGCTCGGCGGCCAGGTCGAGTACGCGCACGAGCTGAACCCGGCCACCGCCCGCACCCACGAGGGCCAGGGCAGGATCGACGTCATCCGCCTCCCGGGCAGCGCCATGCAGGGCTTCGTCATGAAGACCGACCGCCCCCCGTTCGACGACCCCCGGGTCCGCCAGGCCTTCTTCCTCATCGCCGACCGGAAGGAGCTCGTCGACGGCGCCCTCTCCGGCGCGGGCGAGATCGGCAACGACCTCTTCGGCAAGGGCTACCAGTACTACGCGGACACCCTCCCGCAGCGCGCCCAGGACCTCGCCAAGGCCCGCGCGCTCCTCAAGGCGGCCGGCGCCGAGGGCCTCGAAGTCACCCTCGACACCGCACCCGCGGCCACCGGCTTCGTCGAAGCCGCCGGCATCTTCAAGGAACAGGCCGCCAAGGCAGGCGTCACCGTCGAGGTCCGGGTGGGCAACAAGGACACCTACTGGAAGGACATCCTCTCCTCGGGGACCTTCGCCTCCTACCGCTCCGGTGCCATGCCCATCGAGTCCCACATCTCGCAGCGGCTGCTGACCGGCTCGACCACCAACGCCACCCGGTGGCAGCGGAAGGACTTCGACGACCTGTACCGGCAGGCCCAGGCCACCCGCGACGAGAAGCAGCGCGCCGCACTGTACGAGCGGATGCAGCGCCGCCTGTACGACGAGGGCGGCTTCCTGATCTGGGGCTTCGCCGACTGGATCGTCGCCACCGCACCCCGGGTGCGCGGCGTCTCCGACCAGGCCCCCGCCAACACCCTGGACTGGGCCCGCTTCGACAGGATCTGGCTCGCGTGACGCCGCACCTGGCGTGGATCGGCCGCCGCCTGCTCCTCGGGCTGGGACAGACGGCGGCCGTCGTCCTGTTCGTCTTCGCCCTCACCGAGGCGCTGCCCGGTGACGCGGCCGTCGCACTCGCCGGGGACCAGCCCGACCCCGCCCGCATCGCCCGCATCCGCGAGACGATGGGCCTCGACCGGCCGGCCGACGAACGCCTCGTGGACTGGGTCGCCGGCCTCCTACGGGGCGACCTCGGCACCTCCCTGATCAGCGGGCGGCCCGTCATCGGCTTTCTGGCCGCCGGTCTCGGCCCCACCCTTCTCCTCGCCGGAGCCACCCTGGCCCTGCTCGTCCCGCTCTCCGTCGGACTCGGCGTCCTGGCCGCCCGGCGCGAGGGCGGGCCGGTCGACCGGACCGTCAGCACCCTGACCCTCGCGGTGCACGCCGTGCCCGAATTCGCGGTCGGGGTGCTGCTCGCGACCCTCTTCGGGCTGTGGCTCGGCTGGCTGCCGCCCACCGCCGTCGGCGCCGACCCCTTCACGGAGCCGGCCGTCCTGGTCCTGCCCGTCGTGGTGCTGCTCGCACGGCCCGTGTGCACCATCAGCCGGCTGGTGCGTGCCGGGATGATCGACGCGATGGCCTCCCCGTACGTCGCGCAGGCCCGCCGCTACGGCGTACCCGGCGCCCGCGTCACCTGGAGGCACGCCCTGCCCAACGCCCTTGCCCCAGCCGTCCAGCAACTGGCCCGGACCTGCGACTGGCTCCTCAGCGGAGTGATCGTCGTGGAGGCGCTCTTCGTGATCCCCGGCCTCGGCACCGTACTCGTGGAGGCCGTCGCCGCACGTGACGTCCCGGTCGTCCAGGGCATGGCCGTGGTCTTCGGAGTCGTCACCGTCCTGGTCAACCTCGCCGCCGACCTCGTCGCCCGGCGCTTCGCACCCCGGTCCGAGGTGGCGGCGTGAAACGGCGTCCCGCACGGTCCCTTCTCGCTCTCGCGCTGATCGTCCTTCCCGTCCTGCTCGCGCTGGTCGGCCCCTTCGTCGCGGGCCAGGCCGGCCCCCGTTCCGTCTCCTTCGCCTCCGGCGACGGGCACTGGCTCGGCACCGACTTCAGCGGACGCGACGTCTGGCGGCAGGTGCTCCTCGGCGGACGCTCCGTGGTGCTCGTGGCGATCGCGGCCACCGCCCTCGCGTACCTCATCGCCGTCCCGCTGGGCCTCGCCGCGGCCCTGACCCGCCGCAGCTGGCTGGAGGAGGCGCTGATGCGGCCCCTGGACGTGGTCCTCGCCGTCCCCTCCCTCATCCTGGTGCTGCTCGTCGCGGCCACCCTGACCCCGGGGCTCCCCGGACTGACCCTGCTGGTCGGTCTGGCCGCCGTACCGGACGCCGCGCGCGTGGTGCACGCGGCCGCCGTCGAGATCTCCTCCCGGCCCGCCGTCGAGGCGCTCCGCATGCAGGGCGAGTCCTGGTGGCGCACGGCCGTCGGGTACGTCGCCCGCTCCATGCGCCGCACGCTCGCCGCCGACGCGGGGATCCGCCTCACCGGAGCCCTGTATCTGGTCTCCACCGCCGCCTTCCTCGGCGTGGGCGTCGCGCCTGACGCCGCCGACTGGGCGGTCATGGTCGACCGCAACCGCACCGGCCTCTTCCTCCAGCCCTGGGCCGTGGTCGTGCCCGCCCTGCTCATCGCGGCCCTCTCGATGGGGACGAACCTCCTGTTCGACGCCGCCCTCCAACGCCAGACCCTCCGGAAGGAGGCGAGGAGATGACCCTCGTCGCGGAAGTACGGGACCTACGGGTCGCCGTCGGCGGACGGACGATCGTGGACGGCGTGAGCCTCGCCGCCCGGGCCGGCAGGATCACCGCCGTCATCGGCCCGTCCGGCAGCGGCAAGACCACCACGGGGCTCGCCCTCCTCGGCGAGTACCCGCCCGGAGCCGCCGTCGACGGCGAGATCCGCACCCCCGCGGGCCCGGTCGGATACGTACCCCAGCATCCGGCCTCGGTCCTCAACCCCGCCCGCCGGGTCGGCGCGCTCCTCTCCGACATCGCCGCCCTGCGGCGAGGAGGCCGCCGCGAACGCGGGGCCCGTGTCGAGGAGGCCCTGCGCCTCGCGCAGATCCCGGATCCGGCGGCCGTGCTGCGCCGCTTTCCCCACCAGCTCTCCGGAGGACAGCAACAGCGGGTCGTCCTGGCGCAGGCACTGCTCCTGGGCGCCCGGGTCATCGTCGCCGACGAACCCACCACCGGCCAGGACGCCGTCACCAAGCAGGGAGTCGTGGCCCAGCTGGCGGCCGTCGCCGCCCAGGGCATCGCCGTCGTCCTGCTCAGCCACGACCTGGACGTCGTACGGGAGCTGGCCGACGAGGTCGTCGTGATGCGGGCCGGGCGCGTCGTGGACCGGGGGACCGCGTCGTCGGTCCTGGCGGACTTCACCCCCGACCGGCCCCGCGCCACGCGCGCGCCACGCCCCCGTGGACCGGTGCGCCTGGAGGCACGGAACCTGACCGCCCGGCACCACACCGCCCACGGGGCCGCCGTGGTGCTGAGCGACATCGGCATCTCGGTGGCGGCGGGGGAGTGCCTGGCCCTCGTCGGCAGGTCCGGCAGCGGCAAGACCACCCTGGGACGCTGCCTCGCCGGGCTGCACCGCACGTACGACGGCACGGTGCTGCTCGACGCGACGCCGCTCCCGCGCAGCCTGCGTTCCCGCGGCCGCGCCGAACTGGCCGCCGTGCAGTACGTGTTCCAGGACGCGAAGGCCGCCTTCGACGAGCACCGGCCGGTCCTCGACCAGGTCGCCCGCAGCGCGGTACGGCTCCGGGGCGCGGCCCCCGGGGACGCGCGGCGCGGCGCCCTGAGCACCCTCGCGGAACTCGGCCTCGGCGAGGCCCTCGCCGGGCGCCGCCCGGGACAGCTCTCCGGCGGCGAACTCCAGCGCGCCGCACTCGCCCGTGCCCTGCTGGCAGCGCCCCGGGTCCTCGTCTGCGACGAGATCACCTCCGGGCTCGATCCGGCCACCCGGACCACCCTCCTCGACGCCCTCGCCCGGCTCCGTGAACGCGTGGATCTCGGCCTGGTGTTCATCACCCACGACCTGACGGCCGCCGCCACCCTCGCGGACCGGATCGCGGTCCTCGACTCGGGCCGCGTCGTGGAGACCGGCCCGGCCCGCGAGCTGATCGAGACGCCACGGCACGCCCTCACCAGGGAGCTGCTGTCGGCGCCCGCGACCGCACTGTCACCCTCGACCGCACCGCCACCAGGCCTCTGACCTCACAAGATCGTAGGCCAGGATATTGCGGGGCGTGACGGCGTGATGGATGATTCTCGGCCGTGACGATCTTTCCAGCCGTCGTGCTCGGCGCGCTCATCCTGGCCTTCTTCACGATCTTTCCCGTGCACCGCCGCGCCGACCGGTGGGTGCGCGAGGACTTCGTGGCCGCCCACTACGGGCTCGTTCCTCGCGAGGTGCTCGACGCGGGACGAGCCGGTCCGCCTCCGGCGCAGCACCGGCTCGAGGAGACGCAGGCCGTGGCCGACGCCGCATGGGAAGGGCAGTGGCAGGCGGCCAAGGCGTACGTCGGCGCGGCCGGCGACGACTGGGACGAGCGCTGGTCGCGTACCGAGCTGCTGCGGCAGGTGGCCTCGGAGGACGACGGCTGGCTGGAGGCGTGGCGCGAGGCCGAGCCCGGCAACTGCGACGCGGCGACCCTCCACGCCGGCCTGATGGTCCACCGAGCCTGGGAGATCCGGGGAACCGCGTATGCGAACCAGGTCCCGGCCGGTCGGATGAAGGAGTTCCGCGCGATGCTTCCGGCCGCGATCGAGCAGGCCCGGAAGGCCGCCGAGCTGGACCCCGTGAACCCCGGCCCCTGGGTCGTCATGGTCACCGCGGCCCGCGGAGCGGGGTACAGGCCGGCTCGGTTCCGACCGCTCTGGGACGGCCTCGTGTCCCGCGCCCCCCACCACTACGCGGGCCACTGGCAGGCCTTGCAGTACTGGTGCGCGAAGTGGTTCGGGAGTGACAGGCGGATGATGTCGTTCGCCAAGCGGGCGGTCCGCAAGGCCCCGCCCGGAAGCCCCCTCGTCGGGATGTATCTCCACGCTCTGTGCGAACTGGAGAAGAGGCCCATCCCTTCGGCACTGCCCAGCGCATGGGCCTCCCGGAGACGCCTGCGACAGGTCGCGGCATCGCTCTCCGAAATCCCCTGCGACAACCAGCACGTCCCCGCGCTGCGTCATCTGCTGGCGCACTTCATGGTGCGATCGAGGATGTACGCCTCCGCGGTGGAGCAGTTCCGGCTGCTCGGTCCATGGTGCGGCGCCGAGCCGTGGCTGAACTCCGGCGACCCGGTCTGGGCCTTCGAACTCGCCCGCGGCACGGCGGTGAAGCGATCCCGAGCACTCCCCGTACCGAGCCCGCAGCGGATGTAGCGGCCGGAAAGGCACCGTCCGCGCGCGCGACGACGAGCCGACCGGTGACGAACGGCCTGTCAGGTCATCAGGAACAGGGTGTCGAACCAGACGAGGTCTCGCTGCGGGTGCAGCAGGAAGCGGCCCTTCACGTGTTCGTCGCCCGGGGGCTTCCCCGGACCGGGCGCGAGCACGCGCGCGTCGTACGCCGTGCTGGCCTGCCAGCCGGACCGCGTCGGCAGGTGCGGCGCCAGCGGGTCCGGGATGTCGGCGGGCAGCGCCGACGGCGCGAAGCGTTCGTCCGGGTGCGCGGAGCGCATGAGCTCCGCCACGCCCGGCACCGGCCTGGCCAGCCCCACCACACGGATCCGCGCCTCGGGACCGGGCACCGTCAAGCGCTGTCCCGTCTCGTCGATGTCGTAGCCGAGCCAGTGCGCGTCGGCCAGTTCCCCGAGTGCGGCGAACGGCTCACGGAGCGGGTCGATGTCGGTCCGTACGCGTACGCGGTCACCGGTGGCCGCGTCGTCGTCCCGGGCCGCTTCCGGAACCGCGGTGCAGGCGGTCGCGGCGAACGACGGAAGAAGCACGGCGGCACCCAGCAGCGTCAGGAATCCCCGCCGCTTCGGCCGGTCGTCGACGAAGTCCCGCATGTGTCCCCCGATGCCTGCCGCCGTCTCGCCGGGGACTCTACCGTGGGCGCGGAACGCCCGGGCTGGGAAGGTCCCGGCGGGGAACGGCCCGGGTCCCGGGCTCCCGCGTCATGGGCGGCGGGCGTAACAGAAGAGGTGCTCCTCCGGTTCCGCCAGATCGCCGGCCGGCCGGAACCGGGAGACCGCGTGGTGCAACACCTCCAGACCGCACTCCTCGCGCAGCCGACGCACGTACTCCTGTGCCGAGAAGCTGGAGACTTCCACGCCGCGCCCCATCCACTCGATGCGCACGCCCTCCACGTCCGCGGGCACCGTCGCAGACACCAGATAGCCACCGGGCGCCAGCCAGCCGGCCATCGCCTCCAGTGCCGCGCCCGCCTCCGCCCGGCTCATCATCAAGAGGGGGAAGAAGGCGCACACGGCGTCGAAGCCTCCCTCCGGAGGATCGAACGCCCGCACGTCGCACTGCTCGAACCGCGCCCCCGGCACCTGGTGGCGCGCCAGTTCCACCATGGTCGGGGAGACGTCGATCCCGGTCACCTCACAGCCGGCGCGGACCAGTCGTTCGGCGACCGGCCGCCCCGTACCACTGCCGACATCGAGCACCCGAGCGCCCGCTCCGAGCCGGGCGGTCAGCCAGTCGACCGCGGCCACCTGCTCGGGCAGACCGCCGAAGGCCTCCTCGTAGGCGAGCCCCAGTCCGTCGAAGAGCTCCGCCGCCGACAGCACGCCCGTCTCCGCGGCGGACCGCTCCTTCTCCCCGTCCCGCACAGTGGTCCCCTCTTCTCCGCACCGGCGCGGCCCGTCGTGATGTCATGGCCTGCCTACCCCGTCGACCACGCGGTCCATGCCGACGGCGCCGCACGTCGACCCGATCGTCCCGCGCACCGCCCGCCGCCGAGTCCCTGGGCCCCCTACGTCTCCTGCTGTCGGCGCACCATCTCGGTGATCCAGACGGGCGCGAACGGAGACGTACAGCCCGGGGGAGTGGGGTAGTCCTTGAGGACCCCGAGGCGTTCGCCGATGTCGAGCGCGCGGGCGCGGTGTTCGGCGTGCTCGATTCCGATCCGGGCCAGGCAGTGGTTCATCGCCCACTGGAGGCGGTCCGGGGCGTCCCGCATCTCCGCCTCGATGAGGTCGAGCAGTCCCGCGAGATCCAGACCCGCGGGCTTCTTCGCCACGCGTTCGGTCGTCAGCGCCCAGCCGGCACTCGCGACCACCGGATCCGGGTCGGCGGACCAGGACAGGCGCAGCTCCTCGGCGTGCGGGGTCTTCTTCACCACGTAGTTCACGAGCCAGTCGTGCACCTTGGGCGTGCGCGCCTCGCGCACCATCGTGTCCAGTTCGTCGCGGGTGAACGCCTTCGGGCGGCAGACCAGGATCGCCAGCAGCCGGGCCGCCGCGTCATCCGTCTCCCACAGCCGGCATGCGAGATCGTGCTGTGTCTTCAGCCGCTTCGCGAGTGTGCGCAGCTTGCCGAGGTTCACGCCGTGGTCGTCGCCGTGCCTCTCGTTGACGGCGCGTACCTTCGGGTCCTCGAGCGCGGCCAGCTCGGCCGTCACCTCGTCCACCATCGCCTCGGTCACCGCCGGCCTCCTGTCCCTCGCGTGCGCGATGCAGCCTACGACGGGAGCCGCCCTCCGGGCGTGCGCGCCGGTCGAGCGGCGGCCATCCCGTCACTCCGCCGCCCGACAGCGAGACCGCGTCACCCGCGGGGGGCCGGCCCTCGGGTCTCCCGTGCGCCCACTCGGCTGCTTCGTGTGCCGCGTTCGCGGGGCAGAGGGGCTCGGGCCCGGCGCGCCTCGGGCGCGAGGGCGGCCGCTCGTGCAGGATCGGTCGGGTGGGGGCCCGGGGACGGGCCGCCCGGCACCGCCCCACCGCATGAAGAGGTCCGGCCATGTACGTGTGCGAAGACCCGCCGTTCCCGTACCGCGCCGACCGGGCGCCGGGGCTCGTCGAGCTGGACACGTCCGACTCCACCACGGCGCCGGCGTCGTGACCGCCGCTCCGTGCGGGGACGCACCGGACGGCGGCCGCTACGGCGAAACCGTGTTCCGCCCCGAACAGGCGGGCGAGGGTGAGCGCATCGACTTCGGGGCCCTCGCATACGACGACATCACCCTGGCGCGCCTGCGGGCGCTCGGCGTCGGCCCCGGGTGGAGGTGTCTCGACGTGGGGGCCGGCACCGGCACGGTCTCCCGTCGGCTGCTTGACGAGGCCGAGGTGGCGAGCGTGCTCGCCGTCGACCGCGACGTGCGCTTCCTCGCCGAGCGGCCCGTGCCGGGTCTCGACGTACTGGAGGCCGACATCACCGCCCCGGACTCCGTCCCCGGCCGGTTCCGGCTCGTCCACGCGCGCTTCGTCCTGATGCACCTGCCCGAGCGCGAACACCTGATCGCCCGGCTCGCCGAACTCGTCGAGCCCGGCGGTGTACTGGTGCTCAGCGACGCGGTCGACCTGACGGCCGACCGGACACCCACCACTCCGTACAGCGCGGTCATGCGCGCGATGTGGCAGGGCTTGCGCGCCACCATCGGCACGGACGTCTCCTGGGTGCCGTCGTACCCCCACCTGCTCCGTGGGGCGGGGCTCCTGCCCGTCGCTGCCGAGGTCCATGTGCCCCCGCTGCTACCCGGCAGCCCGATCAGCCGCTTCTGGGCGGACACCTGGGAACGCAGCAGAACAGCGATGCTCGCCACCGGCCTGGTCGACACCCACGCCGTCGACGAGGCGATCCGCTACCTCGCCTCCGACGCATGCGCCGCACTGTCGGCCGGCATGCTGACCTGCTGGGGACACCAACCGACCGGGCCTCGCTGACCCGTTTGCGAGGCCCGCGCGGGTGCCTGTCCGGCTTCCCGCTCGACCACGAGCCCGGTCCTCCGCGTGTAGGGGCCGGGCCCGGGGCTCCGTGCCGTAGCCCGCGCCAGGTGATGGGGCGGCCGGGAACCATGGGGCCCGCGGGCGCCAGGATGTGATCGGTTGAGTGCTTCTTCGATGCCTGGATTGGTCGTTTGATGCGCCCGAAATGACCGGTGGCGGCTGTCCTTTTCGCAAAGTCACATGGCGAACCCGAACTGACTATGCTCCCCGATGTGTTGCGCTGCGCTCACAGCGAGTCATGGTCGCTGTGGTGCGCGTGGACGGAGTGGGCTGCCATGGGAAGCGACCGACGGCGCGACCCCGAGGCGGCCGCGGGGCCTCGTCGGGGCATGCGTGCGTGCCCGTGTGGAGTCCGACTCGCTCGTCTCGGCGCATCGCATCACCTCAGTCCGCTCATTTCAGACTGTTTAGGGACCCCTTGATGGTTCGTGCAGGATCAGTTTCCAGAGCCCGGTCAACCGCGGTTGCCCGGGTGTGGCTCCTCCCGCCCGGAGTTCTTGCCGGAGCCTCCGCCATAGCGCTGCTCCTCTCCCCTGCACAGATACGGACTCCGGTGGCCTGGTGCGGCCTCGCCGCCGTCGTCCTCACGGTCGCCACCTCGGCCGAGACCGCGCGGCGGCTGGGGTCGGCGGAAAGGGCCCGCCACGCGCGGGCGAGCGCCGAGGCGGGGGAGCGCGCCGCGCAGCGGGAGGCCGCGCTGATCGGGCGCCTTGCCCAGCAGCGGGCCACCACCGTCTGGCTCGCCGAGGAGCTGCTGCCCGCGGCCGTCGCCCGTCTGCAGAAGGGGACCCCCGCCTCGGAGGTCCTGCAGGCCGTGACCTTCGGCAAGCACCTCGACGACGAGTTCACCGAGGCGCTCAAGGGAGCCCTGCGTACGCTCCTGGAGGCGGTGGAGGCCGAGGAGTACACCCGGGACGCCTCCCAGCGGGCCCTCGTGGCGGTCGCGCGCCGGATGCAGGCGATCGTGCACCAGCTCGCCAAGGACCTCCGTTCCATGCAGATCCTCCACGGCACGGACGTCGTGGTCTCACGCGGCCTGCAGGACATCGACCACCGCAACGCCCTGATCGGCCGCCTCGCGGCCAGTATCGCGGTCCTGGGCGACGCCCGGCCCGGGCGCCAGTGGTCGAAGGCCATTCCGCTCTACGACGTGCTGCGCGGTGCCATGTCACGCATCGTGGACTACCCCCGCGTGAAGCTGCAGTCGGTGACGGAAGTGGCCGTGACCGGCCCGGGAGCCGAACCGCTGATCCATCTGCTCGCCGAACTCCTCGATAACGCCACGACGTTCTCGCCGCCGCACACCCCCGTCGAGGTGACCGCGAGCGAGGTGCCCTCCGGCATCGCGATCGAGATCGAGGACCGTGGCGTCGGACTCACCGAAGAGGTCCGGCAGCGCGTCGAACGCGTCATGGCGCAGTCGGGGTCGACCATCCATCTCGCCGGCCTCGGCGAGGTGACACAGCTCGGCCTGCCCGTCGTCAGCCGACTCGCCCGCGAGCTGGGCTGCGACGTCGACCTGCGCACCTCCGCCTACGGGGGCGTACGGGCCGTCGTGCTCGTACCCCGGCGTCTGATCACCACGGTGCCGCAGCCCGTCGTGAAGACCCCGCCGCCGGTCCGCAGGCGCATGGGCGGCCCCGTCATGCCCCGACCGACGCAGGCGCGCGACGCCGTCCCGGAGACGGGCGAGGTCGGGAAGACCGCCAACGGTCTCCCGCAGCGACGCCGGGAGACGCCCGTCCCGACACCGGTCGTCATGGGGACGCCTACACCGCCCGCCGCTCCGCCCGCCCCCCGGGGATCCTCCGCCGCATCCCGCCCGCCGGGCCTGATGTGGGAGGCGTTCAACGGCGAGAAGAGGCCGGGCGCGGAACCATCCACTCCACACAGCGAGCCGTCAGATGAGGTTGAGTAACATGCAGCCACTGCCCAACATGGACTGGATGCTCAAGGAGCTCGTGGGCGGCGTCCCGTACGTGCGACACGTGGTCGTCCTGTCGTCGGACGGCCTGTGCATCGGGCAAGCGAACACGGCGTCCGACACCGCCGACGCGATCGCCGCCGCCTGCTCCGGGATCCAGAGTCTGGCCCGGGCCATCGCCCAGATGTTCCCGCACGGGAACGGCTCGACGCGGATGGTCGGCATCGAGGCCGACGGCGGGTACTTCTCCCTGATGGCGGCCGGCCCCGGGGCCTACCTCGCGGTCCTCGCCGACCAGGAGGTGGACGCCGGACTGCTGGGGGACCGCATGCGGACGCTGGTGGTGCGCATCGGCCAGCACATGACCAGCCCGCCGCGTGATGACGTCGGGCAGGCGATGTGACATCAGAGAACCAGGCCCCCTGGGAAGAAGGCACTCCTGTCCCGCTCTACGTCATCACCGGTGGCCCGGGATCCAAGGCCAAGGCCTTCAACCTGGTCACCCTCATCGCGGCGAGGTCCGAGCCCGAGCCCGCGATGCAGCCGGAGCACGCGGCCATCCTCTCGATGTGCACCTACCCGCTCTCGGTGGCCGAGGTGTCGGCCTATCTCAGTCTCCCGTTCAGCGTCGTCACCGTGCTGCTCTCCAAGCTCGTCGACGACGAGCGGGTCGAGGCCATCGCACCCGTGCCCGTGGCGGCATACCCCGAACGCGGCCTATTGGAGGCGGTGATCCATGGACTACGCCAGCTTTGACGCTCTCGACGCCGGCCCGCGTGACACCGACGTGCTGCTGCCCCACGGCGCCAGGGGCGTCAAGGTCGTCATCGTCGGCGGCTTCGGAGTCGGCAAGACGACCATGGTCGGGGCGGTGAGCGAGATCCCGCCCCTGACCACCGAGGAGACCATGACGCAGGCGGGCGTCGGGATCGACCACAATCCCGGCGCCCAAGGCAAGAAGACGACGACCGTCGCGATGGACTTCGGACGGATCAGCATCAACCGGGAGCTGATCCTCTACCTGTTCGGGACGCCGGGACAAGAGCGCTTCTGGTTCCTGTGGAACGGCATCTTCGAGGGCGCGCTCGGCGCCGTGGTGCTCGTCGACACCCGCAGGATCGAAGTCTGTTTCGAGGTCATCACCCGTCTCGAAGACCGCCGCGTCCCCTTCGTCGTGGCCGTCAACGCCTTCCCGGAGGCCCCGCAGTACCCCGTACCGGATCTGCGCACCGCTCTGGCCCTCAGCGATTCCGTGCCCATCGTCACCTGTGACGCACGGGACCGGGCGTCCTGCCGCGACGCCCTCCTCTCGCTCATGGTCTATCTGCGCACCCTCGCCGCCGCCCAGGAGACAGCATGACCGTCCCGCCCACCGAAAGCCCCACCGCGACGTCCGAGCCGAGCCCGCCCCCGGGCTGCCCGGCCCACACCGCGACCGGACCCGGCGGAGCCACCCGGCTCTACGGCGCCGACGCGGCGACGGACCCCATGGGTCTGTACGAGAAGCTGCGCGCGGCCCATGGTCCGGTGGCGCCCGTCCTGCTCGACGGCGACGTACGCGCCTGGCTGGTCCTGGGGTACCTCGAGAACCGGGACGTGGCCAGCCGCCCGACCCAGTTCTCCCGCGACCCGCGCGTCTGGCACGGCTGGACGAGCGGGGAGATCGACCCCGCCACCTCGCCGCTCGTGCCGATGATCGGCTGGCGTCCCGACTGCGTCTGCGCGGACGGGGAGGAACACCAGCGCCTGCGCGGCGCGGTCACGGCCAGCCTCAGCCAGTTCGACCACCGCGGGATCCGCCGCCACATCACCCGCTTCGCCCACCAGCTCATCGACACGTTCTGCGAGCGCGGCGAGGCGGAACTGGTGGACCGGTACGCCGAGCACCTGCCCATGCTCACCCTCACCCACCTGCTTGGCATGTCGGACGAGTCCGCGCCCGAGCTCGTGCACGCCGCCCGCGACCTCTTCAAGGCCACCGAGACGTCGCTCGCCAGCAACGCCTACGTACTGGAGAGCCTCGAACGGCTCGTGGTGGCCAAGCGGGCCCGCCCGGGGCACGACATCGCCTCCGCGCTGATGGCCCATCCCGCCAACCTCTCGGACGAGGAGGTCCAGCACCACCTCCGGCTCATCCTGCTGGCCGGATACGAGACGACCGCCAACCTCATGTCCAACGTCCTCCGCATGGTGGTCAGCGACCCCCGGTTCCGCGGCTCGCTGGCCGGCGGACAGATGACCCTTCCCGAAGCCGTGGAGCAGGTCCTCTGGGACGAACCCCCGCTGATGGTGTGTCCGGGACGCTGGGCCAACGGCGACACGACCCTCGGGGGGCAGCAGATCAAGGCGGGGGACATGCTCCTGCTGGGCCTGGCCGCCGGAAACGTCGACGAGGCGATCCGCCCGGATCCCTCGGCGCCCGTGCACCACAACCGCGCGCACCTGTCCTTCAGCGCCGGTACCCACGAATGCCCGGGCCAGGACATCGGGCGCATCATCGCCGACACCGGCATCGACATCCTCCTCACCCGGCTGCCCGACATCACCCTGGGCGTCCCCGAGGAGAGCCTCACCTGGCGTTCCTCCACCTGGGCCCGTCACCTGACGCAGCTGCCCGTCACCTTCGCCCCCCGCCCGCCCCAGGCGCACGACGTCCCGGCGCCGCTCCCGGCCCCGCCCGCCCAGGGCATCGCGATGCCCTCGGCACCGGTGGAGCCACTGAACGAACCGGAGACGCGACAGCGGTCCGAGCCGCGTGCCTCGTGGTGGACGCGGGTCGGACGTCTCCTGCGGAGGAGGTAGCCCTTACGGCCGGTGCTCTGCGCCGACCGTCCCCGCCGAGAGGTGCCGACGCGTTCCGTCGGCACCCCTCGGCGCCAGGTGTCCGCCACCGTCACGGCCGTTCCCGCTGCCAAGCCGTCGCTGCCGCTACGGCCGGAACAAGACGTCCGCGGCGGCGTAGCGGGGTGCTCCGGTGTACCAGGCGTGGATACCGGAGAGGAAACTGCACGCTCCCTCGAGCCACACCTCCAGCTCGGCGTGCTCGTCGTCGTGCAGACCGGATCGCCGTACGAGCAACGGCAGTTCCTCCTGCCTGAGGTGCTCGAAGTCCCGCAGCCGGGCGTTCACCAGATGCAGGGCAGCCGGGACCGCGTCGTGGAGGCTGATGCCGAGGGACGTTCCGACGACCAGGACGAGGTTGTTGACGTCGTGCTCCTCGTGCACCTCCCTCTCGTAGGAGGCGATGTCGTTCGCCAGGCCCATGAAGTCCATGAAGGCGTCGAGCAGGGCGTGGACGGTCCGGGTGTGCCGGATCTGCTCGGGGATGCGCGCGCCGGTGGCCAACTCGACCGAGTAGGGCGCGGTATAGGCGGCGAAGCTCTCACGCCGGAACGGGGCGTAGTCGATCAGGTGGGGGATGCGGCCGTTGCGGCTGTTGGCCAGTTCCTCGACACCGGCATCGACGTATCTTTCCAGGGCGCGGTTGAACTCCTGCCGCCAGTGCGCCAGTTGCGGGGGGAAGAGGTGCTGCTGCAGATCGGCGATCCCCCGCTCGACGGCGTTGCTCGGCTCCGGCAACCGGGCGCCTGGTTCCGGTCTCAGGAACGCCCGCAGCCGGGCGGTGAAGAGCCGTGCGCCGGGCAGGTCACCGGTCTGCTTGAAGGCGGAGGCGAAGTAGTCGTCCCAGGCCAGAGCCCAGATGTTGAACCGGTGGTTGAGCCGGAGGCCGTCGAGAGAGGCGTCGGGGAGGGTCCAGGCGGTGAGCTGGTCCACGGTCATGGCGTGGAACCGCGACCGGGTCCATATCGCGCGGCGGTCCGACGATCCCGCGTCGCCGTCCAGCATGCCCATCGCGCGCGCCCAGGACTCGCTCTCCTCGCGTAAGGCCGGCAGATACGGATTCACCCGCAGCGGGTAGGGCATCCACAGCTGGGGGAGCTCGACGGCGCGCACTGTCATGGCCAACCTCCTTGTTCCGCGGCCCGCGTCGACCTGCGGGCCACCCTCCGAGCGGTCTGCCTGCAGGGAGGCGGCCCACTGTGTCGTTCGCACCACGCTGCCGGAAGCGCCGGCACGCCGTGGACGCCATGCCGGAGAGATGCGATGCGCCGCGCGCTCCCGCGCGAGCCCCCGCATGTGCCGACAACCGCCCCCTACCACGAGGCCGGTCGATGCCCGCCCTGCAACTCTCCAAACCTGCCCTCCGCGAACGACCGGCAACCCCGCAATTGGCCGGAACACGATCGGAACAGGTGCGCGTGCGGAAGGGAACGATCCGCCATGGAGCGCTTTCCGTTGGCGTACGTACATCCCGTTGCCGTGCGGAGGGCCGAGGGGAGGCGCCGGCCTCGGGCTGGGGCGAGGACGGTGCGCGGCGCGACAGGTGGGTCGCGGCCAGGAGGGTGGCTCCTGCCGGCAGTTTCCCGCGCAGAACGGTGCGCCGGCTCGGCAGGGCGGCACGGCGGTGTGGATCGATCACGGTGGACGGCTCCCGGTGAACCGGGGACGGAACGGGGGCGCGGGTGCCTCGGGCGTGTACGTCAGGGCACCCGCGTCCGGCGAGGGGCGTCCGGCGCCGTTCAGCCGTCCAGACGGTGCCCTCCGAGCAAGGTGACCATCTTGGGGTCGCGGTGGTCGAAGAACAGGGAGCTGCCGGTGTCGAGGGTGGCGATCCGGTCCATCTGCTCATCGGTGAGCCGGAAGTCGAAGACGTCGAAATTCTCGGCCATGCGCGCGGCGCGCACGGACTTGGGGATGGCGACGACACCGCGCTGGGTCAGCCAGCGCAGGACGACCTGGGCGACCGACTTGCCGTGCTCCCGGCCGATCCCGGCGAGCAGCGGGTTGGTGAACAGGTCGTTCCTGCCCTCGGCGAAGCCGCCCCAGGACTGGATCTGCACCCCGTGCTCGCGCATCAGGTCCTGGTAGTCGGCGCGCTGGAAGAAGGGGTGCGTCTCGATCTGGTTGACCTGCGGGGTGATCTCGTTGTGGACGATCAGGTCGATCAGCCGGTCGGGGTAGAAGTTGGCGACCCCGATCGCCCTGGTCACGCCCTCGCGGTGGAGCGCCTCCATGGCGCGCCACTGGCCGTGGACGTCGCCGAAGGGCTGGTGCATCAGGTACAGGTCGAGGTGGTCCAGGCCCAGCTTGCTCAGGGAAATCGCGAACGCGCGGCGGGTGTGGTCCTCGGCGGGGGCGTCCTGCACCCACAGCTTGGTGGTGACGAACAGGTCCTCGCGCGGGATGCCGCTGGAGGCGATGGCGCGTCCCACGGCTTCTTCGTTGGCGTAGGCGGCGGCGGTGTCCAACAGGCGGTAGCCGGCGGCCAGGGCCTCGGAGACGGCGCGCTCGGTGTCCTCGGCGGGGATCTGGTAGACGCCGAAGCCGAGGAGCGGCATCTCGACGCCGTTGTTGAGGGTGACGGTCTGCATGGGCGGAGGGTCCTTCGCTGTGCGGGTGGTCCAGGGCGGATGAGGGCCTTGGCCGTACCGGGCGGTTCGGGTGGTCTGCGTTCGAGCCTCCGCGCCTGGGCCTCGGTGCGGGTGGCGCCCGCGGCGGCTCCGGGACACCTCCAGCGCACGCAGGTTGACGTACCGCATCACGCCTTCTCCGGTCGGTGGCGTTGCCCGCCTCCCACTCTCACCCGGCCCGGCGGGTCGTGCCGGTCGAAGCCGGGGCGAGGGCCGGCGGCATCCCGCGCGTATCGGCCTGACCGCCGTTCTCCCCGCCGGTTCCGGGCCGGCCGGCACGGGTGCAGCCGATCAAGGGCTGTCGTCCGGGCGGTGGACGCTGAGGTCGCCGTGGGCCGCCAGAGCGCCGGCCAGGTCACCGGGTTCGTGCCGGAGGGTCGCGTCCAGGAAGGCGAGCGTGGTCGCGGCGACGACGCGCGGGCTCTCGGTGCGGCCCAGGGAGCCGACGATCGAGGGCACAGGCGGCAGATAGAGGGGGCCGTCCATGAAGGTGAGGTGTGCGGTGCCGGGGACGGTGAGCCGGTAGCTCGTCGCGGTACTGCGCGTGAGGGCCTCGGTGAGGCGGGGCAGGTAGCGCGGGTCGGTTTCGGGGGTGATGGCCTGGGTGAGCGCGAGCGTCGGCTGGTGGAGGGAGGGGGAGGTGGGGCCGTGGGGGTAGCCGTCCAGGTCGATGACGGCGTCGAACCGGCGATCCTGCCGGGCTGCCTGCAGAGCCGCGGCGCCGCCCATGGAGTGGCCGGTGACCGCGACCCGGCCGGTGTCCAGGCGTCCGGTCAGGAGGCCGGCCGTCTCCCCCCGGTCCAGGTGGTCCAGCCGGGTGAGGACGAAGCGGAGATCGGCTGCCCGCACAGCCGTCCAGCCGGCCGCCAGATCCGAGTCCTCGTCCCGGTCTCCGGTGGAGGCGATCTCGGAGTGGATCGTCCGGCCGTCGGCGAGGACGACGGCGGCGGAGTCGTACGGGTGGTCGAGGGCGGCGACCACATAGCCGTGGCTGGCCAGTTCCTCCGACCAGGCGGTGTTCTGGGTACGCACTCCGCTCGACCCCGGCGAGAACAGCACCACCGGGAACCGTCCGCCCCCACCGGCCACCGGGGCGTCGAAGACCGCATGGGTGTGCGCACGCGGGACGCCGTCGACCAGGAAGCCGGGCAAACCGGTCTCGCGGGCAAGGGCATCGGAAACGGTGCGCGCCTCGTGCTCGGTGCGCCCGAGGTAGCGGGCCCGCTGCGCGCCCGCCGGGCTCGTCCGGGCCGGGTACCAGAGCTGGGCCACGACCGTACGCCGGTCGTGCGGATCGGTGGTGAAGCTCTCGGGGCGGCGTGGGTCGGTCCACTGCACGACGTGGGTGCCGACCGCGTAGCGGCCCGACGGCTCGGGGAACACGGGCACGGGAAAGGCCCAGGCCGCCAAGGGGCCGGAGGCGATCAGGCCGACGCAGACCACCGCCCCCGGCCCTGCCAGCCACCACCGGGCCCGCCGCGCGGGCCGGCCGGTACGACGGCGCAGCAGGGGAGAGAGCGCGAAGGGTGACGCGACGGCGGCGCCTGCCAGGACAGGCAGCATCTGCCAGCGGATGCCCACCGCAGTCAGCGCGATCACGGACGGCACGAGGACCGCTCCCGCCGCGACCGTGACGCGTGGGCGTGCGGCGGGTGGAAGCCAGCGCGCCACCACCAGTGCGACGGCACTGAGCAGGGCGAGAAGTTCCGGAGGGGACAGGTGAAGGCCCGCGATGATCTCGGTCACCCGGCCATCCTCAGGGCCGGGCACACGATGCCACATCCCTCCCCGGTCGCCTTCGTATGCGACTGAAGTCGCCATCCGGGGCAGGTCACTTGTGCGACCGAAGTCGCATCCAGGCACGTCGCCCGTGCGACTTACGTCGCACGTCCCGCTCGGCCTTCGGGGGGCACGGGGGTGGGCGGGTCCTGGAGCTTCTGGGCCCCGCAAGGGGCCGAGACCGGGCTCTACCTCGGCCTCGCCCTGGCCCTGACCGGGTTCCGCGTCCGGTGGATCCGCCGCCGGGTGACCTGACCGACGCTGGTCTCCAAGGGCGAGGGGGAAGGTCTCAGTCGTCGAGGGACAGTGCGTTCTTGGCGTGTGCGACGGATTCCTCGGAGGCGGGTCCGCCTGCGTTCTCGGTGGCCAGCGCCTGGTTGAGGGTGACGAAGGGGCGCATCCTCCGCTCGTAGCGGGAGTACGCGGCGTGGTGGTCGCCCCGCGCCCGCGCCAGGCAGTCGGCCAGCACGTGGGCGCCCACCAGGGCCAGGCTGGTGCCTTGCCCCGAGAGCGGGGAGGGGCAGTACCCGGCGTCTCCGAGCAGGGCGACCCTGCCCCGCGACCAGTGCTCCATGCGGATCTGCGCCATGGCGTCGCAGTAGAAGTCGGGCGCCTCCCGGGCGGCCTCGGCCAGGCGGGGCCCTTCCCACCGCAGGGAGGCGAGCTTGTCGGCGACGAGTCGCCTGAGGACGTCGTTGTCGCGCGGGTCGTGCTCCAGAGGCGCGGACTCGAAGCCGAAGGCGATCCTCAGCTCGGTGTTGTCGCGCACGGGCATGATGCCGAACCCCGCGTCCCCGTCCCGTAGCCACATCTGCCAGCGGTCGAGGCCGAGGAAGTTGTCCGCGCCGAACACGGAGAGGTAGCTGCCCAGGTGATGGGCGAAGCGGTCCTCGGGGCCGAAGGCGAGGCGCCGTACGTTCGAGTGCAGGCCGTCGGCTCCGACGACGAGGTCGAAGGTGCGGGAGGCCCCGTGGGCGAAGTCGACGCGGACCCCGCTCCGGTCCTCGTCGAGCGCGGTGACGCTGTCGCCGAAGAGGTACTCGACGTCCGCGCGCGTGTGTTCGTACACCATCCAAACCAGGTCCTCGCGCAGCAGCTCGATGTCCTCACTGTCGAGCCGGCCGCTGCTGAAGGTCGCCTCGGTGGAGCGATCGATCTCCCGGCCCTCGGGGTCGAGGACCGACATGCCGCGCATCCGGGTGCGGACGCTCCGCGCCTGTTCCAGCAGGCCCATGCGTGCGAGGACGTCGAGCGCGACGCCGCGCACGTCCACGGCCTGGCCGCCGGGGCGGGGACCGGCGGCGCGTTCGACGACGGTGGTCTCGAAGCCGTGGCGGCGCAGCCAGGAGGCGAGCACGGGCCCGGCGATGCCGCCACCGGAGATGAGAACGGTCTGCACGGAAAGCTCCTTCAGAGGGCTGATGACGCTGTACGCACGGTGAACGTACGACGTACGCGCAGGCCCCTCAACCGGCCGTGTCAGGCCCCTGTTCTAGGACAGTCCCCCTCCGCCCGGCGTCCCCGCTGCTAGCCTCTGCACTAGTACAGACAAGGGAGACGGCAGGACGTGACGAAGGCCACAGGCGCACCCGGCCGGCCGCCCTATCTGCGCATCGTCGCCGAGATCCGCCGGCGCATCGCCGACGGCGAACTGACCCCCGGCGACCGGGTCCCCTCGACCCGTCAGATCGCCCGGGACCAGGGGGTCGCGCTCGCCACCGCCACCAGGGCGCTGACCACCCTGCGCCTCGAAGGGCTCGTGGAGACGCGCCCCCGCGCCGGCACCGTCGTCGCGGGGACCCTTCCCGGCGCCGCTTCCGTCGCTCCGCCCCGCAGGCGCTCGTCACCCGCCGCCGTCACCGAGCAGGAACTGACCCTCGACCGGATCGTCCGCGTCGCCATCGACATCGCCGACGCCGAGGGGCTCTCGGCGCTCTCCATGCGCGGCGTCGCGGCCCGCCTCGGCGTGGCCGCCATGTCGCCCTACCGGTACGTCCCCAGCAAGGACGATCTCGTCCTGCTCATGGCCGACGCCGCGTTCGGCGAGGAGACCTACCCGGCCGAAGCGCCCGAAGGGTGGCGCTCCCGCGTCGAGTGCGGCGCTCGGACCCTCTGGACGCTGTACCGCCGCCACCCGTGGCTGGCCCAGCTCGGCTCCCTCACCCGCCCGCTGCTCGTGCCGAATCTCATGGTCCACGGCGAATGGATGCTGGCCGCCCTCGACGGTCACGGCCTCGACCCCGTCACGCTGTTCGACATCCACGTCCTGATCTACAGCCACGTGCAGGGTCTGGCGGTGCACCTGGAGTGGGAGGCGCACGCCGAAGCCTCCACCGGCCAGTCGGAAGACCAGTGGATGGACAGTCGCGCCTCCGCTCTCCAGGCGCTGGTGGAAGACGGCCGCTTCCCGACCTTCGCCAAGGTGGTCGGAGCCTTCGACGACGGCTACGACCTGCGCCTCGACGTGCTCTTCGAACGCGGCCTCACGGCGCTCCTCGACGGCCTGACCCCGCTCGTCGAAGGCCGGGACGAGGACACGCGGACACGCGCCTCACTCGCCCGCGAGCGGGTCGCCCCGTCCCGCGACGGTGGCGCGCAGCAGGTCCCGTAGCCTCCGCGCCGTGGGCAGCGGGGCGGCGGGCAGCGCCACATGGACGGTCCGGCGCAGGGCCGGGTCGGCGAGGCGGCGCAGGACGAGTGCGTCGGGGACCGCCCAGGCGGCCAGCGAGGGGACCAGCGCCACTCCGAGTCCGGCCGCCGCGTAGCCGAACTTCCCCGTCCACTCCGCGATCCGGATGATCTTCCTCGGGGTGATGCCCGCCCTCGCGAACGCGTCGGCGAGCATCGTGGGACGGTCTCCGTAGGCGCTCTGGAGCCATGCCTCGTCGTGCAGTTCGCCCAGATCGACGGTGTCGGCGCCGGCCAGGCGGTGCCCGCGCGGGAGAGCGACCAACAGCTCGTCCTCGCACAGCACGCTCGTCGTGACGCCGTCCGCCGACGGCAGACCGGACGGGTAGTCGCTGACGACGGCGAGGTCCAGCGCCCCGTCCGCGAGGCGCGCCATCAGCGTGTCGGTCGGGCCCTCCATCGCGACGACCTCGACGTCCGGGCGGGCGTCCTGGAGCGCCCTGAGGGCGGTGGGCACCAGCGAGACGTTGGCGGTGGAGAACGCCCCCACGTGCAGCAGCCCGCCGTGCCCGGCGTGCAGGACGGCCAGCTCGCGCCGGGCCCGCCCCAGCCGGTCCAGTACCTCCACGGCGTGGCGGTGCAGCGTACGGCCGGCGGGATTCAGCCGCACGCCCCGCGGCAGCCGGTCGAAGAGCGGTCCACCCGCCTGCTGTTCCAGGGCGGCGACCCGCCGGGACACCCCCGACTGCGTGTAGTTGAGCCGCACCGCCGCCTGCGTGAACGATCCGCTCTCGGCGACCGCCACCAGCACCCGCAGCGCGTCGATGTCGAACACGCTTCCCCCCTCCACGACGTCCGCCGAACCCGAACCATCGTGCCCTGACACATGCCATGGGCGCATGGGTCCCATGCGAACCAGTCGCTGGTGGCATACCCGCCCCCGCCCTAACGTCGTTCACGCGGCGGTGCTCCGGAGGGGGTAGAGGCGCCGCCGCGTCATCCACCCATCTGCCGTAGGGAGAAGATGTGTTGACCTCACGAGACGTCGAGACGGAGCGGGACCGGTGACCCCGGCGGCCGTCGTGCCCGCGCTGCCGGCGATGC
The DNA here is from genome assembly GCF_055609145.1 of Streptomyces sp. NPDC036822. Lineage (NCBI taxonomy): Bacteria > Bacillati > Actinomycetota > Actinomycetes > Kitasatosporales > Streptomycetaceae > Streptomyces > Streptomyces sp. NPDC036822. The sequence continues at coordinate 20,534 of NZ_JBVJPY010000021.1, read as the reverse complement.
TGGCCGATCTGGAGGAACTCGTCCGCTGCGAGTCCTTCTCGGCCGATCACGTGGCGGTGGCGCGCAGCGCCGAGGTGGTCGCCGCCCTCGGGGCGCGGCTGCTGGGGGCCGCGCCGCAGACCCTCGTCATCGATGGGGTGACCCATCTGCGGTGGGTCTTCGGCACCCCGCGGGTCCTGCTGATGGGGCACCACGACACGGTCTGGCCCATGGGTTCGTTACGGGACCACCCCTGGTCGTCGGCCGACGGGATCGCTCGCGGGCCCGGAGTCCTCGACATGAAGGCCGGGTTGGTCCAGATGTTCCACGCGCTGGCCTCCCTGCGCTCCCTGGACGGGGTGTGCGTCCTGGTCACGGGGGACGAGGAGGTCGGCTCCACGACCTCGCGCCGATTGATCGAGGAGACCGCCCGCCAGTGCGCGGCCGCCCTGGTGCTGGAGGCGTCGGCCGACGCGCAGGGTGCGCTCAAGATCGCCCGCAAGGGCACGTCGCGGTATGAGGTCGTCGTCCACGGTCGCGCCGCACACGCGGGCCTGGAACCGCACAAGGGGATCAACGCCGCGATCGAGGTCGCGTACCAGGTGCTGGCCGTCGCCCGCCTCGGGGTGGCGACCGGCGCCGTCGGCGCCGCCGCCCACCCGGTCCTGGGCCCGGCGACGGTCACGCCCACCCTGCTGTCCGCCGGCAGCACGCGGAACACGGTGCCCGCCCTTGCGCGGCTGTCGGTGGACGTGCGGGCACCCACCCGGGCCGCGCAGGACCGGATCGACGACATCATGCGCGGCCTCACCGCCCGGACGCCCGGCGCCCGGCTGGAGGTGCTGGGCGGCACGCAACGGCCGCCCATGGAGCCGGAGTCCTCCGCCGATCTGTTCGCGCTCGCCACCCGGCTCGCCGCCGAACTGGGCCAGGAGCCACCGCGGGGCATCGCCGTCGGCGGCGCCTCGGACGGCAACCACACCGCGGCGGCGGGCTGCCCGACGCTGGACGGCCTGGGCGCCGTGGGCGCGGGCGCCCACGCGGACGGCGAGTACGTCGACGTCGTGTCCATGGTTCCCCGTACACGTCTGCTCGCTCGGCTCGTCGAGCACACCCGCGGCTGAGGCGACCTCCGGTGAGGACGGGCCCGTCCTCGCGGAGCGGCCAGGACCTGCTCCTCGTGGGGCCGTCAGGGCCCCGGCCTCGCAGGGTCGCCAGGACCCCTCCTCGTGGACGCCGCCGGGGCCCCGGCCCCGGGAGCCGTCGGGCCGGAACTCGGTGTCTTCCGCCGGGTGGAGGGGCCCCGCCGTTCCGTCAGCGGGAGGTGTCGAGCACCAGCTTGCCGACGGTCCTGCGGGCCCGCAGGTCCTCGTGGGCGCGGGTCGCCTCGGAGAGGGGGTAGACCCCGCCCACCTGTGGCTTCAGACGGCGGTCGGCGACCATGGCGAGCAGCTCGGACATCGGCTCGCGGTACATGCCGGGACGTCCGACCGCGTGCATCAGCCAGAAGCCGACGACCGCCCGGGACCGGCCCATCAGCTGCGCCGCGTGGACGGGACTCGGGGCCTGGCGGCTCGCCATGCCGTACGTGACCAGCCGGCCGAACGGCGCGAGGGCGGCGAGGGACTCGTCGAAGACCGGGCCGCCGGTCATTTCGAGGACGACGTCCACCTTCCTGCCACCGTTGGCCTCGATGAGACGTGCCTTGAGGTCGTCCGCACCGGCGTCGACGGCGACGTCCGCGCCGAGGGACAGCGCGAGCTCACGCTTCTCGGGGGTCGATGCGGTGGCGATGACGCGTCCCGCGCCGAAGGTCTTCGCCAGCTGGACGGCGAGCGAACCCGTGCCGCCCGCGGCGGCGTGCACGACGACCGACTCGCCCGAGGCCATGCGCCCCGCGGTGCGGAGCAGGTGCCACGCGGTGAGGCCCTGGACGATCAGAGCCAACGCCTCCCCGTCCCCCACCGTGTCGGGGACGTCGATCGCCAGGTCCTGCTGCACGGACGCCTTTTCTGCGTACCCGCCGTAGAGGTCGGCGAGGGCGACGACCCGGCGTCCGTCCTCCGTGCGGCCGACGACCTCGCCGCCGGGGACCATGGGGAGGGCGGAACGCGACAGGTAGGAGTCCTCGACCGCGTGCGTATCGGCGTAGTTGACGCCGGCGGCGGAGACGTCGATCAGCAGGCGGCCCGCCTCGGGCCGGGGATCGGGTATCTCCACCAGTCGCAGTACTTCGGGCCCGCCGAATTCGGTGACGTGTATCGCACGCACAGTCGCTCCTCAACCCTGACATGTCCGGCGGGGTACTCCCGCGGACCCCGCCGTCCTCACGTTCCCATCAGGCGATGCACATTACCAACTGCTCAGTATGTGAGCTGCGCCACTCCTCGCTCCGGAGTGGCCTTATGGCTTCTCCAAGCATGTATTTCATTTTCCGCACCATGTGTGACGACGGGAATTCCTTGGAGTGAGACATTCCGTTGACGCCCCGTCACATAGGCGTCGCGTATATCTCGATCGCATAACGAGAAGTCAGGAAAGGGCTGGACCATTTGTGAGGCGTGGCTTCAACTCGGCTTGCTGGAAAGGGATGTGAGAGATCATCATTTAGAACCACCGCATAACGGAATGCACACATTCCTTGGGCCCCTCTATGTCTCAATTGCCCCTCCCGATGGTCTGGCAGGCTTCCCCGCACCGTTCCCGATCAAGGAAGAGGTGCCACGTGTCAGGACGTCGAAGACTCCGGACCCAGCGCCGCAAGCCCCCCGGCCTCATACTCGTCGCGGCCGTCGCCGCCCTGGCGGTCGTCGGAGGTGTCGCGTACGAGGCCGCCGGGCCGGCGGCCGGCACGGACCGAGCGCTGCCCCTCGCGCGGCCCGCCGGCGCACCGAGCGCGGCGACGGAGCCGGCCGCCGAGCCCACGCGCGACGAGGAGCCCGACCCCCTCGTCGAGAAGCCGAAGAGCGAGCCCGAGCGCGGACTCGTCTACGAGGGCCTGACACCCGCGCCCGAGGGGGATCCGTGCGCCGGTGTCTACCGCACGGCGGCCGGCCACTGCACCCACGGCCCCGACGCCCCTCCGAAGGGCGTCGACATCAAGAAGGACACGCCTCCGGCCGTCAAGGCGGTCGCCCCCGCGCCGAACCCGGCAGAACCGGTGCCCGGCGGGTCCGACGGCAAGCCCTCGGGCACCGAGCTGCCCCGGACCACCGCCCCCGCGCTCGATGCCGCCGCGCCGCGGAAGGGCGCCCCGCCGGCCGGGGCGGCAACCGGCACGCGCGACGCGTCCGCCGCCGGCCCCACGGGACAGACCGTGCAGTGCGACGGTGACGGGACGACCGGCAACCGCGTCCAGGTCGTCTACGCCCACGCCCCCGGAACGGACCGGTACGCCACGTACCTGGCGTCCTTCCGGAAGTGGGCGGCCGACGCCGACCTGATCTTCTCCGCGAGCGCCGAGGACACCGGCGGAGTGCGGCACATCCGCTACGTCACCGGCTCCGACTGCGTGCCGACCGTGCTCGACATCGAGCTCCCCGCCTCGGCCCTCGCCGAGTTCAGCGCCATGAACCGGGCGCTCGCCGCCCGGGGCCTCGACCGGCGTGACCGCAAGTACATGATCTTCGCCGACACCCAGGTGTACTGCGGCATCGGCACCTTCGCAGGTGACGAGCGGCCCGCCCAGAACAACCTCAGCAACTTCGGTCCCTCCTACGGCCGTACGGACACCGGCTGCTGGGGCGGGCACACCGCCGCCCACGAACTGGGCCACAACCTCGGCGCGGTGAACAACAGCGCACCCAACACCAGCCGGGGCGCCCACTGCACCGACGAGTGGGACGTGATGTGCTACTCCGACAGCCCGCACTACCCGCGGATGCGCTCGGTCTGCCAGGACGGCGCCTACGAGAACCGGCTCGACTGCAACCACGACGACTACTTCCACACCAGCCCGAAGCCCGGCAGCTATCTGGCCTCGCACTGGAACATCGCCGACAGCCAGTTCCTCATGCGGAACAAGGGCAACACCCGGCCCGATCCATCGCCCACCGGCACTCCGACTCCGACGGGCGGGCCGACGGGCGGACCGTCCACGGTGCCCACGGTGACCGTCGGGCAGGTCGCGTCGGACTCCGTCGTGGCCACCTGGAAGGCCGTCGACGACGCCGCCTGGTACCAGCTCTTCCTCGACGGCAAGGCCATCGGGTGGGTGCAGACGAACAGCGCCCGCGTCTACAACCTGAAGCCCGGCACCGACCACACCGTCGCCGTCTCCGTACGGGACCGGTCAGGGCGGGACAGCGGCCCGGGCAAGGCGACCGCCTTCCGCACCGCCGGCGACGGCAACGGCGGCGGCAACGTGCCGAACGCGCGCTACGTCCTCGCCAACGGCCCCACCGGCACGGCAGCCGAGGTCTGGGGCGGCAGGGCTGCCGACGGGACGGTCCTGGTCGGTTCACCCCGCAACGGTTACGCCCCTCAGCAGTGGTACCTCGACGACGCGGGCGGTGGGTTCAAGCGGATCCGGTCGGCCGCGACGGGCAAGTGCCTCCAGACCGGCGGGACGGCCGGCCCGGGCATGTGGGTGGCCCAGCAGCCCTGCGGCAACTCCGCCGCCCAGCAGTGGCGGCTGGCTTCCCTCGGCAACGGCGTGATGATCACTGCGGGGTCGAGCCGCTTCGCGCTGGGCGTCAGCAACCGGCCGTACTACGGATCCTGGCTCATCGAGCTCCAGCACGCGTCCTCGGGCCCCGCGCAGATCTGGACGCTGCAGAAGTCCGGTTGACCCGTCCGGTTCGACCCGCTCCCACCGACGCCGTCCACCACGAGGACGACCGCCCACCGCGGTGACGGCCCAAGGCGCGAGTGACGGCCGGCGGGCGGCACGCGACCGTCCGCCGGCCCGGGCCCCGGCCCCCTCGCCACCCCCTCATCCCTCGCATCGAACACACCCCTGGAGGAGCCTGTGCACCTACCGCGTCTCGCGACCGCGGCGACCGTCGTGGTGGTGGCCGTCCTGTCGGTCCTCGCCGTCCCCGCCGGTACCGCCCGCGCCCACGGAGGCACCCTGGCGGTCGACATCGTCGGACACGAGCACGGGCGTGTGACGGCCCGGATCACCTGGGAGAACGACGAGGACTCCGTCGGCGAACGGGTCGCCGCCACCGTCAACGCCGTCAGCGCGGACGGCGGGCGGGCGGCGGGACCCTGGCTCCTGGTCCGCGACGGGTCGGACGAGAAGCGCTTCACCACCGTCGAGGCGCTGCCCGCGGGCCGGTGGAAGGTAGCCGTCGAGGTGGGTCATCCCGCGCTCGGCCGCGACGAGGCGGACATCACCGTGACCGTCGCCGCGGAGGCGAGGACTCCCTCCGCGCCACCTGCCGCCCCCTCGCCCGCCACATCAGCGCCCCACCCTCCCACCGGCAAGGCGATGGCGCGGTCGACGGAGACGTCCGCCGACGCCGAGGCGCCCTCCGCGCTGCCCGGCGACGCCGGGACGGCGGCCGGGGGAGTCGTCCTCGTCGGCGGCGCGGCGGTCCTGCTCGCCGTAGGGAACAGGCGCCGAGGCAGGACCTGACAACCAGGAGGCGGAAGGCGCAAGAGGAGAGAGGAAGGGGGAGGTGGCGGTACGTCACGTCGTCTCGGGGCAGGGGTCAGGCCGCTGCGGCTCCCCGTCCCGGGCGAGTTCCGCGTTGAACTGCGCGCCGGCCAGCAGGACGACGTGCGACACCCACAGCCAGACGAGGAACGCCACCACTCCCGCGAGGGAGCCGTACAGGCGGTCGTACGTCGCGATGTGCGCCGCGTAGAACGCGAACCCCACCGACGCGAGCAGCCAGAGAAGTACCGCCAAGGCTCCGCCGGCGACCGTCTTCCGCACCCCGCGGCCCTCGGGCGGCCCGGACCGGAAGAGCAACAGGACCAGGGCGACGACCACCAGGAGCAGCAGCGGCCACTTCAGGCCCGCCCACACCAGCGCCGCCTGATGGTCCCTTCCCATGCCCCGGCCGATGGCACGGGCGACCCGCTCGGTGGCGGTCAGCGTCAGCACGCCGCTGACCAGGAGAGCGAGCACGGTCAACGCCCTCAGCAGGGTGGCGGGCAGCGTCCGCCACGCGGGGCGGCAGTCGGGGACCCCGTACATCGCGTGCAGGGCGCGCCGGAACACCGCGAGGTAGCTGGTGGCGGACCACAGCGCCGCGCCCCCGGTCAGCACGACCAGCATCCACCGGACCGACTGGTCCTCCCGCGGGCTGCCCAACGCCTGCGCGAGCACCGGGTGGGCCGCCTCCGGCACGAACGCCTCCAGCTGGGCGATGACCTCCTGCGGGGAGCCCGTGCCGAGCAGCGCCGTGGAGAAGACGATCACCAGGAGGGCCGGGAAGACGGCCAGGACCGCGTAGTACGTCAGGGCGGCGGCCCAGTCGGTGAGGTCGTCCACCCAGACGGCGACCGGCGTACGGGCCAGGGCGCGGGCGTACGCGCCGCGCCCGCGCCGGCCGGGCGCCGAGCCGCTCGCGGGGACTCCGATCGTCATGAAACCACCGCTCCGTTCCGGCCTGCCGCACCGCGGGCCGCCGCCTTCCGGAGCGGTGACCGACAGGGTCCCCTTCCTGCTTCCCCGCGACGGCGAGCCCACGCCGTGCCGACGCGGACCGCGTAGCCGGGCGTCGGCGTCCCTCCGCTGCCGGAGAGCCTCGCTCCGCGGTGCGGGTCAGGGCCTCGGCCGCATGTCCGCGCCGTAGGTGGTGCGGTAGTCCGGGACGACGATCCGGCTCGTCGGGGACTCCTGGTGGACCAGGGCGACGAACGCGTCCAGGTCCATCACCGGGTCGCGGCGGGGCGGTTGGCTCAAAGGCTCCTCGAAGTTGTCCCAGTGGACGGGTACGACGACGCCGGGCCGCCCGAGCGCACGCAGCAGGCGCGGTACGTAGCGGGACGTCGAGGCACTGGACGGCACCGCGACCATCGCGAGGTCGGGGGTGAGTCCCTGGACCGCCCGCTCGGAGAAGTCGCTGGCGCCCATCAGGAAGGCAGAGGGCCCGTCGCTTCCGACCGTCACCTGGAAGGCCAGGGTGTCGCCCTCCGGCAGGTCGGAGATGGTGCGGGGGGCTGCCGGGGGTGGCGCGTCGAGTGTGCCCGGGGCGAAGTAGGTGTGCCGCTTGTTGCGACTGTGGAGGCTCGCCACGACCTCGACGGTGAGTCCGTCGAAGTCCAGTACCTCGCCGCCCTTCACCACCGAGATCTGCCCGGGGTCGACCCCGAACGCGACCAGCAGGTGGTAGGTGGTCTCGGTGCCGACGACCCGAGCGCCAGCCGGACGTACCCAGCCAGCGGAAGGACGCCGCGCCGGCCGGCGGGACCCTGCGGGCCGTCGCCCCCGCCGCCGCGACGGCGGGGGAGGCGAGGAGCGGAACGGCCGCCCCGAACGCGGCGCCGCGCAGCACCGTACGTCGGCCGAAACCCTGGATGCGCCGCTTCGGGCGCTGTGCGTCTGTGTCGTCGCTCATGCGGCCAGGAGATCAGGAGGTACCGGCCGGCGTCCAAGATCAAAATGCCGGGGGTCCGATACGCGGGCGCATATGAGACCAGGTCAGATGGGTTGGGCGCGCAGGAAGTCGACGGCGATCCGGGCCGCGGCGCCGATCGCCGCGTCCACGGCCGGACGTGAGGCGGCGAGCTCCCGCGTGCGGGCGAAGACGGAGACCGCGTAGCGGCTGCCGTCGGGATACCGGACGACCCCCGCCTCCATGTGCAGGCCGGGCAGGGTGCCGGTCTTCGCCGCGACGGTCACCTCGTCCGGAAACCCCGACACCAGCCGGTGCCGGAACACCTGGCGGGCCATCAGTTCCCGCACCTGTGCGCAGGCGTCCGGCGGGCCCGCCTCGTCACGCCAGACGAGACGCAGCAGCCGGGTGATCTCCCGGGGCGTGCCGGCGTTGGTCCGCGAGGGATCCAGCACGCTCATGCGCCGCTTGCGGTCGTCCGGGAGGGCCGGGTAGCGGAGGGCGAACTCCCTCTCGTCGCGCGCGCCGACCTCGGAGAGCATCGACCGCAGGACGTCGCGTGGTCCGCCCACGATCCTGGTCCCGTCGAGGCCGAGTTCCGCTGCCAGGAGCCGCACCGTGTCCAGGCCGACATGTGCCAGCAGCAGGTCCGCCGCCGAGTTGTCGCTCACCGAGATCGCGAAGAAGGCCAGGTCGCGCAGGGACAGCTCGACGTCGTCCGCGCACCCTGCCGTACCCCAGCCCCCGAGCCGGTCGGCCGCGGTGACCCGAACCCGCTCACGCGGGTCGAGCTGGCCGGCGGCGACCTGGCGCGCGAACTCCAGGACCAGCAGCACCTTGAAGAGGGAGGCGATCACGACGGGCTCATCGGCGCCGACGGCCACCTCGTCGGCTGCCGAGCCCGCGTCGGCGGCCACCCCGCCGGCTTCCGAGCGGATGCCGACGGTCGGCGCGTCCGCCCCCCGCACACGCGCAGACGGCCCCCTCCTCGGCCCCCGAACGCGTGCCGACGGACATTCCGTCCCCACCCGGCCCCCCGCCGATGGGGACCGCGTGCAGCAGCCCCTCGGCACCCACCCCCGCGAAGACCTCACGGATCCGTTCCTCGACCATCGACTCGCCCCTCACGTAAGGTCCCTGGCTGTGGATCTCTTGCGCCACCTGCGCATCTTCGTCGCCGTCGCCGACGAGCTGCACTTCAGCCGGGCCGCCGACCAGCTTGGCATGGCCCAGCCACCCCTCAGTCAGGCGGTACGCAGACTGGAGAAGGACCTCGGCGCCGAGCTGTTCGACCGGTCGCACCGCCAGGTCGAACTGACCTCCGCGGGCATGCTGTTGCTGGACGAAGCCCGCGACCTGCTGGCTCGCGAGGAGCGGTTGCGGACGCTGGCCCGCCGGGCCGGGGACGGGGATCTGGGCACCCTGCGCGCGGGCGTACCCCCCGACACGACGGTCGCCACGCTGTCCCTGCTCCTGGGCGCCTGCGCGGAGCACTACCCGGGCATGGCCGTCGACCTCCAGGAGATCACCACCGACGAGCAGCTGCGGCTGCTCGCCTCCGGCGGACTCGACGTCGGCCTCGTCCACCAGCCCGTGGACGCCACCGGACTCCGCCTCGGCCCGGAGGTGTGCGTGGAGCTCGGTGTCGTCCTGCCCCGCGTCTCCCCCCTGGCCCGGCTTCCCGAGGTCCCGCTCGCCGAACTGGCCGGACACGACCTCGTGCTCCTTCCGCGGGCCCAGGCCCCCGGCTGGTACGACCGGATCATCGACACCTGCCGGGCCGGCGGCTTCGTGCCCACCCGGGTCCGGCACGCCTCGCACCCCGAGTTCCTGCTGGCCCTCGTCCAGGCGGGCCACGGTGTCGCCTTCGACCAGGGGGCCACGGCCCGCAAGGAGCCCCGTGTCGTCTGGCGGGCGCTGGCGGGCCGCCCCCTCACCCAGCGGATCACCGGAGCCTGGTCCGCGGGCCGGTCCGCCCACCCGGCCGCTCCTCACTTCGCCGAGCTCGCGGCCGACGTGCTCGCCCGCGACCGTACGGCGACCCCGCGTCGCGACGACGGCGCGCCCGCGCCGGACGGGCCACCGCGCCCCTGGGCGGTGGTGTACGACGAGACGGCAGGGTGATCGTCGGCGGGCTCGACACCGCATGGGCCGGCGGAACCCCTTTCCACGGCCCGCGTCCGCGGTCGACAGGCGTGGCGTGGTGGCTTCGCGATGTGAAGCTCGGTACGAACTGGGACAATGCGAAGAGGGGAGTAAGAAGGGCCGACCGAACCCCAGGGGTGCACACGATCGCCGGCGCGCTCGTCCGCGTACACGGCGGTCCCGCACAGACAGGACGAGCCGTGTCCACTGCAGAACTCGACGCGGCGGTCGTGACGTCGCTGGTCGAGGACGCCGTGACGGCGCCCTCCATGCACAATGCCCAGCCCTGGAGATTCGACCATCGCACGGGCAGTGATTCCCTGGCCCTCCACGGCGACCCCGGCCGGAGCCTGCCGCTCGCCGACGCGGACCACCGGGCCCTGCACCTGGGCTGTGGCGCCGCCCTGTTCAATCTGCGGGTGTCCGCCGCCGACAAGGGCTGGTCCCCGGCCGTCCGGCTGCTCCCCGACCCGGAGGACCCCTGGTACCTGGCCGACGTGGTACTCCGGCCGACCGGAAGCCCGGACCGCGCGCTCGCGGACCTCCACCCCGCTGTCCGACGGCGGCACACGAGCCGGTTCCCCTTCTCGGACGAGCGGATCCCGGCGCCGATACTCGACGGGCTCGGCGCGGCCGCCCTGCTGGAGGGGTGCCGGCTGATCACGCCCGGCGCCTGGCACGCCGACGCCGTCATGGGGCTCGTACGCGACGCCGAGATGCTCGAGGCGGCGAGCGAGGCCGTGCGCGCGGAGATCGCCGGCTGGACCCGTACGGAGGGCGGCGGTGAGGGACCCGTCACCGAGGGCATCCCGGCCGGAGCCATGGGGCCGCGGCAGTACGGCGTGAGCGCCCCCGCGCGGGACTTCGACTCCCGGCGCCGCGTCGCGGACCGCGCCGTGGCGGTCTTCGAGACACACCCCCAGATCGCACTGCTCGGCACGGTGGAGGACACTCCGGCGGACTGGTTGCGCGCGGGTCAGGCGATGCAACGCGTGCTGTTGCAGGCCACGCTCGACGGCCTCGCGACCTCGCTGATGTCGCAGCCCCTGGAATGGCCCGAGCTCCGCCCGTCCGTACGCGATCCGAGTTCCGCGGTCGGCTTCGTCCACATGGTGTTCCGTCTCGGCTACGGCCCCCGGGGTGACGCGACACCACGCAGGCCGGTGGCGGACGTGCTGAGCCTGCGGTGAGGGGGCGCCCGGTGGAAGGGGCCGACGCGAAGACCGTGAGAACGGACCTTGACTACAAGGCGTTGTTCGCCGCCACGCCCAGTCCGTATCTGGTGCTGAGTCCTGATCTGGTGATCGTCGACGTCAACGACGCGTATCTGCAGGCCACCGGGCGGAGCAGGCAGGACATGGTCGGCCTGCACCTGTTCGACGCCTTCCCGGACAATCCCGAGGACGCCACCGCGGACGGGGTGCAGAACCTGGACGCGTCGCTGCACCGCGTCCTGCAGTCCAGGCGACCGGACACCATGGCGGTGCAGAAGTACGACATCCCCGTGGCACACCGGCCCGGGGCCTTCGAGGAACGGTGGTGGTCACCGATCAACACCCCCGTGCTCGGCCGGGACGGGCGGGTGGCGTGGATCATCCACCGGGTGGAGGACGTGACCGACTTCGTCCGCTCCCGCATGACCGGACCGGGAGGCCCGCTCGGGAAGCGGGAGGCGATGGAGGCCGAGCTGTACGCGCGCTCCCGGGAACTCCAGCGGCTGAACGAGGAACTGCGCCAGGCGCACTCCCGGGAACGCCAGATCGCGATCGCTCTGCAGGGGGCGATGCTCCACTCGCCGGACCTGGAGCGGCACGGGGACGTCGAGGTGCGCTATCTGCCCGCCGTGGGCTCGCTGAACGTGTGCGGTGACTGGTACGACGTCGTCGATCTGCCCGACGCCTGCTTCGGTGTCGCGGTCGGCGACGTCGTCGGCCACGGGCTGGAGGCCGCCACCGTCATGGGCATGCTCCGCAGCGCGCTGAGCGCCGCCGTCCGCGCCCTGCACAAGCCGGCCGCCTCCCTGGAGGTCCTCGGCCTGTACGCCCGCTCGGTGGAGGGGGCGCTGGCCACGACCGTCGTCCAGGCCGTCATCGACACGCGCCACGAACGCGTCGCCTACAGCAGCGCCGGCCACCCTCCACCCGTCCTCGTCCACCCCGACGGCAGCTGTGACCTGCTGGACCAGGCCACCGACCCACCCCTCGGCGCCCGCCCCGAGCACGTCCCTCGCCCGCACGCGACCGTGTCCTACGCCCCTGGCGACACCCTCGTGCTCTACACCGACGGGCTCATCGAGCGCCGTGACGAGGACATCGACGCCGGTCTGAACCGGCTCACCGACGCCCTCGGGCGCCATGCCCGCCTGAGCCCCGGCCATCTCGCCGACGCGCTGCTGACCCGCCTCGGCGTGGTGGGCGGTGCCCGGGACGACATCGCCCTCATCGTCGTACGCCTGTGACGGCCGCCCGTGACAGCTCCGCGTGAAGCGGCCGCGTGTTCAGCCGGGGGGTGTCGGACCGTCGTCCCGCTCCGCCGCCTCGGCGACGCGTTTGATGCGCGCCAGCCTGCGGTCCCAGTCGGCCGCGAGCGACGCCATCCACCGCGCCGTCGTGTCCAGGGCCGCCGGCCGCACCGCGTACCGCACCTCGCGGCCGACCCGGCCGCCGGAGACCAGGCCGGCGGCGTCGAGGACGGCGAGGTGCTTGACCACCGCCTGCCGCGACACCGGCAGTCGCCCGGCGAGCGTCGTCGCGGACGCCTCGCCCTGTGCGGCCAGAAGGTCGAGCAGCTGCCGCCGGGTCGGATCGGCCAGCGCGCCGAGGACGCTGTCGACGTCCCCGGCGGGGGGTTCGTCCGTCACGGGGCGTTCGGCGCGGGCCCCGAGGGCTTCCAGTTCCAGGGGCCAGCCCTGGGTGTGGTCCTTCAGGTTCTGGCTGCGCAGGTCGTCGGACCCGGCCAGCGCCGCGAAACCGCTCTCGACGACACGGAGCCGCGTCCCGTCGTCCTCCTGGGTCAACGTGAACTCCACCAGGGTGCTGTTGTCCTCCCGGAGCTCCTCCCCGGGGAACGCGCTGGTCCAGCGGTAGGCCAGGTACGTCGGCGGCTCCACCTTCTCCACCCGTACGGGGAAGTCGCCGTGCTCGGCGTTCCTCGCCACCATCGAAGCGCCCTCCTCGGCCACCGTGCCGGGCAGGCTCGCCTTGTCGGCCACCCAGAACCCGGGCTGGGCCACCAAAGACCAGACCCGCTCCAGGGGCGCCTCGATCAGGGTTTCACATTCGATCCGGTCGTCGGTCATGAGGGGCTCCTTCGCCGCTACGGTCACCATGAGTTGCAACCCCAGAGTTGCACGTCCAGGTCCCGAGTGCAACCCGCTGGTTGCACGTCGCTGCATCTCGGGGCGGTCGAGAGAAGGACGGCCGCGACCGATGAGTTGTCGGGCCCGGGTCGGTCTACAGATGCAGTGGTTGCTCTTCCCGAGGAGATGAACATGGTCAAGACCGAGACCCGCACCGTGGACGCGCCGGGCGCGACGGTCACCTACGACGTACTGCGGCCGGACGGCGACGCCACGGGCGGCCGGCCGCTGATGCTGATCGGCTCGCCCATGGACGCGGCCGGCTTCGGCACGCTCGCGGGGCACTTCGCCGACCGCACCGTCGTGACCTACGACCCGCGGGGCACCGGCCGCAGCGCCCGCACCGACGGTGCTCGCCGGACGACTCCGGAGGAGCACGCCGACGACCTGCGGCGGGTGATCGAGGCGCTCGGCACCGGTCCGGTGGACCTCTTCGCGAGCAGCGGCGGCGCCGTGAACGCGTTCGCCCTGGTGGCCGGGCACGGCGAGCTGGTGGCGACGCTCGTCGCGCACGAGCCCCCGGCGGCGAGGGTGCTGCCCGACGGCGAGGCCGTCCTCGGGGTCTGCGAGGACATCCACGCCACCTACCTCCGGGAGGGGATGGGGCCGGCGATGGCCAAGTTCCTCGCCACCGTCGGCCGCAAGGGCCTCTTCCCCGACGACTGGCGTGACGCGCCGGCGCCGGACCCGGCGGCCTTCGGACTGCCGACCGAGGACGACGGGTCACGGGACGACCCCCTGCTGGGCCAGAACATGATCGGCTGCACGGGCTTCCGGCCCGACACCGCCGCGCTGCGGGCAGCTCCGACCCGGGTGGTCGTCGCCGCGGGCAAGGAGTCGGAGGGGGAGTGGCCGGCCCGCGCGGCGGCGGAGATCGCGCGGGAGCTGGGCACGACCCTCACCGTCTTCCCGAGCCACCACGGAGGCTTCCTCGGCGGCGAGTACGGCCAGCAGGGCGCCCCGGAGGAGTTCGCCCGCACGCTCAGAGACGTGCTGGCCGGCGCGGGCCGAGGCGCCGGGCGGCGGTGACGGGTTCGCCGTCGCCGGGGCCGGCCGGAGCCGAAGGGCGCACGGGCGTCGGCACCCGCACCCAGCGCCCGGAGGCGAACCGAGCCCCAGAGCCGAGCGACACGGCCGCCCCGACGGCGGGCGCCAGGACGGGCGCGCCATCGGGGCGACAGGAGACCACCCTGGCGACCGCGCGCCTGATGGGTCCTCACCGGGCTTCGCGGAGCGTGAGGATGGAGGTCGCGGTCAGGGCGACGGCGCGGTCCGGGTCGTGTGACAGATCCGCGAGAGCGCGTGATGCGGTGGGCCCCGGAACGTCGGCGAGCGCCTCGGTCAGCCGTCGACGTGCGGACGGTGCGACGGTGTCGTCGGCGAGGCGGTCGACCAGCAGGGTGGCGATCCGGTCCGCCGTCCCGGCGTCGCTCGCCAACGCGCTCAGCGCATCGGCCGCGTCGACGTCGTTCACCTCCTCGACGATCATGTCGACGAGTACCGGGACCGCGTCCGCCGCCCCGCGTGCCCCGAGCGCCAGGGCCGCACATCTGCGGACCCCGAGGTCGGAACTCGCGAGAGCGTCCCGCAGCAGTGCGGTCGACTCCCCGCCCGGGAACTCGGCGATGGCCTGGACGGCGCGCCGGCGCACCTCGGGCACGGCTGAGCGCAGTCCCTCCGCCAGCAGTGCCGTTCCCCGTCCACCCGTCCGCGCCAGGGCCCACCGCAGGGCACCCGCCACGTTCGGGTCCGTCTCGCCCAACGCCGCCTCGACCAGGGCCTCCACCGGCACGGGCACCTCCTCGACCGAGGACAGGGCCGCGCGCTGGCGCTTCCCGGCGCTCTCGGACGCCAGGGCCTGCAGAAGGGCGGTGATCTGCAGGACGTCCTCCCAGTCGTCGGGTTCCGCGGCACCGATCCGCCGGAGCCGCGTGAGCAACTCCGTCTCCCGCGCGAGGCGTTCCTCCGTCTGGCGGGTGAGGTCCCCGACGAGGCCCGAGGGCGTGAAGCCGGGATCGTCCAGGGCCCGCCCGACCTCACGCAGGGACAACCCCAGCGACCGCAGGCTCTCGATGTGGAAGACGCGCCGGATGTCGGCGCTCGCGTACTCCCGATAGCCGGACCGGGTACGTCCTGTCGGCCGGACCAGGCCGAGCGATTCGTAATGCCTGAGCATGCGGGCGCTCACTCCGTAACGTCGTGCCACCTCACCGATCAACACTGCCCACTACTCCTTCTCGCTGTTCGTGCCCAGGGCCACGATGCGCTTCGCCTCCTCGATCGCGCACTCGAATCCGGCATCCGGGTCGCGCCACAGCCGTTCCGTGGCGATCGCGTGCAGGCGTACGCGAGGGGCGGGATCCGTCATCGCCGTCCGCAGGGCCGGCGTGACGGCCTCACCGAGCGCGATGAGTGCCCGGCTGAGGCTCAGCCGCGTCTCCCGTGCGCCGCGCCCGAGCTGTGTGACCAGCACCCCGGCCAGCCCGGCCGTCTCGCCTTCGGGAACGAGCGCGACGGCTGCCCGCCAGGCGCTCCGCGCCACCTCGTCGTCGGCGTCGGTCAGCAGCGCGCGGGTGAGGGCTGGCCAGGCCCGTGGGTCCCCGATCTTGGAGAGCGTGTGCAGGGCCTGGCTTCGTGCCTGCGCGTGCTCCGAACCGAGCTCCCCGATCAGCCTGGTGACCGTCGTCCCGGTCGAGTGGCGGGTGAGCGCCCACGTCAGCATCTCCCGTACGTGGAATTCGGGCTCGACCGCGCACCGGGAGATCAGCACGTCGACGAACCGGGGGTCCGGATCCGTACCGACCGCCATGGCGGCTCGCAGTCGTTCCGACGAACTGCCGCTCTCCAGGTTCCGGAGAGCGCGCGGCGTGTTCGTGTCCTCGTCCCGTGTGACCATCGGGCCCACCTCCTCGGCATCAGTGAAGGGCTTGTCACCGTGGCAAGGTCAAGTCGGCCGCGAGCCGAGGGGCGGCAGGCGGGCAGGGTGGCCGGCCGCTCAGCCGGCGGGTCGCTTGAGCACCTCCACGAGGCTGGAGCTGCTGTCGCCGCCGTGGCCGGCGTCGACGCCGCGCCGGAAGAGGTCGACGACGGCGGCGGGCAACGCTCCGTCGACGCCGGCGTCCAGGACGGTGTGCAGGACGTGTTCGGCGCTGGCGAGTCCCATGGCGAGCCGGTCGACGTCCCCGGAGTGGTCGCCCGCGTCGACGCGAGGTGAGTAGAACTCCAGGAACCGCGCCAGATCCAGGGCGCCGAGGGCGTGCGGCAGGAGGTCGGCGGCCTTGATGCCGTGCGCGTCGGCCAGGGCGAGGGCCTGCCAGTAGGAGCTCAGCGCGGTCCAGAACATGACCATGTTGAGCTGGTAGAAGAGGGCGGCCAGGCCGGGGTCCTCGCCTCGGTAGTCGGTGCCGGTGAGCACCTCCAGCGTGGGCCGGTGGGCCTCGAAGACCTCGCGCGGGCCGCTGTAGAAGGCCGAGGAGCCGGGGCTGCCGATGCCCGAGGGCGGGACGAGGACCCCGCCGGTGAGCTGGACGGCGCCGCGCTCCCGCGCCCAGTCGGCCGCCTCCTGGGCGCGGCGGGGCGTGTCGGAGCTGAGGTTGACCAGGACCCGGCCGTCCAGGACCGCCGGGTCGACGCCGTCCAGGACGGCGTACAGCGCCTCGTAGTCAGTGAGGCTGAGCACCACGAGTTCGTTGGCGGCGACCGCCTCGGCGGGCGAGGCGGCGAGGACGGCGCCGCGGCGCACGAGCGCGTCGGCGCGGGAGGCGGTGCGGTTCCACAGGGTGACGTCGTAGCCCTGGGAGAGGAAGGCGTCGGCCATGGCGCTGCCCATGGGACCGAGTCCGATGACGGTGACGGACCGGGTGGAGCCGGTGTTCTTGGTGCGCATGCGGAGTTCTCCTCGTAAGGTCTAGAACGAACGCTCTATCCAGTGACAAGGATGAAGCTAGCACGGTTCTAGAACGAACGCTCTACTTAATGACTCGGTAAGCTCACCGCATGCAGAAGAGCAGCGCGAGCAGCGCCGACGGCGTCGGCGGGGCCGGCAGGACGAGCGGGACCGGCGGGGCCGGCGGGGCCGGGGGCACCCGCGACCGCATCGTCGTCGCCGCGTCCCGCCTCATCCAGCGTCAGGGCTATGTCGGCACGGGCATCAAGCAGATCGCACAGGAGGCGGAGGCGACCCTCGGATCCGTCTACCACTTCTTCCCCGGCGGAAAGGAAGCCGTGGCCGTGGCGGCCATGGAGCACGGCCGGGAGGAGTTCGCCGCGCTGCTGCGGAACGCCCTGGACGGCGAGGACGCCCCCGGCGCCGCGGTCGACGCGTGTGCCCGCACGCTCGCCACCGAACTGCGCGCCTCCGGCTGGATCGACGGCTGCCCCGTCACCGCGGCCGCCCTGGAGACCCTCGGCACGGAGAACCCCATCCAGCGCGCCTGCGCCGAAGCCCTGGCGTCCTGGCAGCGACTGGTCGCCGACAAACTCCTCGGCTGCGGCTTCCCCGGCCCCGAGGCGGAGTCCCTGGCCGCCACGGTCGTCAACACCCTGGAGGGGGCCGAGGTCTCCGCCCAGATCACCCGCTCGGAGACGCCCCTGCTCCTGGCCGGCCGCCACCTGTCCCGCCTGATCGACTCGTACGTCTGAGGGGGCCTCGGCTGTGACGGGGCTCAGGGCGTGACGACGGGGAAGGCCGTGTCCGGTGCGGTGACGTAGGAGAGGAGGCGGGCTAGCAGCCCCGCGTCGCCGTCGGTGCTGACTCCGTCGAGACCCTGACCGGCGAGGATGCCGAGGAGCTGTGGCTTGGTGAGGCGCAGGGTGAGCCCCGCCGGGCTCTTCGGCTCGTCCCCGTCGGGAGTGGAGCGGTGGGTGAGAGCGCCGTTGTGGAGCGTGAGGCGGTGGCGGCGTCGCTCGTCGGTGAGCACGAGGTCGATGGTGAGGTCCTCGTGCCCGGCGCGGGGGCCGTCGACGCGGATGGCGACGGAGTCCAGGAGCATGTCGGTGGTCAGGGCCGCCGTCAGCTCGGGGTTGGTGGTGTCCAGGGAGACGGGGTCGGCCCCGTGCCGGAGCTCCATGGCCGCGGTGAGGTAGAAGTTGCGCCACGGGCCGTTCTCGGCGCCCTGACCGAGCCTGTCGTAGACGCCGGCCAGCGTCTGCTTGGCATCCGTGTGACCGGCGTCGGCGAAGACGAGGTGGTTCAGGAGGGTGGCGGCGAAGCGGAGGTCGCCGGAGTCGGCGTAGCCGCGGGCCTTCGCCAGGGTCTGCTCGGGGCGCCCATCGAGTCCACGTACCGCCGGGAGATCTCGACGGGCGGGTGCTCCCACAGGTGCGCCGCGTTGCCGTCGAACCAGCCCGGACAGCGCTGGTAGATCGCCTTGACGTTGTGGGAGAGGGAGCCGTAGTAGCCGCGCGTGTGCCACGCCCTCTCCAGGGCCGGCGGCAGCCGCATCTCCTCGGCGATCTCCGGGCCGGTCAGCCCGTCGTTGAGCATGCGCAGCGTCTGGTCGTGCATGTACGCGTACAGGTCGCGCTGGGCGGAGAGGAAGGCGACGACGTTCTCACGGCCCCAGGTGGGCCAGTGGTGGGAGGCGAACGCCACGTCGTAGCCGTCGCCGAAGTACTCGATCGCCTCGTCGAGGTAGCGTGACCAGATCCGGGCGTCGCGGACGACGGCGCCGCGCAGCGTCAGGACGTTGTGCATGTTGTGCGTGGCGTTCTCGGCCAGGCAGAGCGCCCGCCTGTCCGGGAAGAGGAAGTTCACCTCGGCCGGTGCCTCGGTGCCGGGGGTGAGCTGGAAGACCATGTGCACGCCGTCAATCGTCGAACCCGGCCGGGGCGAGGATCGGCACGTCCCGCTCGGCGCCCGGGGACAGGACGCCCCGGCAGCCGCCGAAGTGGTCGCCGTGCGAGTGGGTGTAGACCATCCCCGTGACCGGGCGGTCGCCCCGGTGCGCGCGGTACAGGGCGAGGTCGGCGGCGGCGGTCTCCGTGCTGATCAGCGGGTCGATCACGATCACGCCGCGGTCGCCCTCGACGAGCGTCATGTTCGACAGGTCGAGCCCGCGGACCTGGTAGATCCCCTCCGTGACCTCGTACAGGCCCTGGCGGGCGCAGAGCTGGGCCTGGCGCCACAGGCTCGGGTTCGCGGTGTCGGGGCAGTCCCCGTCGAGGAAGGCGTAGGCGTCGTTGTCGTAGACGACGCGGCCGTCCTCCGCCGTGACGACGGCCGGGGTGAGAGCGCCGATGAACCCGCGGTCCGCGTTGTCGCAGTCGGTGGTGTCCTCGAAGGGGAGGGCGGTCATCTCTCACTCCGCTCCGCGCGGTGCGACGCCCGAGCCGGGAGGCCGGCGCGAGACCCGGCCTCATCCCAGCACCCCACCCGGTCGGGCGCACCTCGGGGACGGATCACGGCGCGGCGGGCCCGGGGCTCCGTCCGGGATCGGTGGCGCCGACGATGACGACGTCGAGGCGCCGGGGACCGTGGACCCCCTCCACGCGGTCGAGTTCGATGTCGCTGCTGGCCGACGGGCCGGAGATCCAGGTGAGCGGGCGGGTGGGGTCGAGGCGTTCGGCGGCCTGGGGGACCGAACCGACGACCTGCGCGGGGGCGTGGACGACGCAGATGTGGTGGTCCGGCACGAGCGTGAGGCGCCGGCGTCCCTGGGCCGGTCCCGCGTCGAGCACGAGGGTGCCGGTCT
Organism: Streptomyces sp. NPDC036822; assembly: GCF_055609145.1. Lineage (NCBI taxonomy): Bacteria > Bacillati > Actinomycetota > Actinomycetes > Kitasatosporales > Streptomycetaceae > Streptomyces > Streptomyces sp. NPDC036822. The sequence goes on along the minus strand of NZ_JBVJPY010000021.1, from coordinate 849 downwards.
CGGCGATCGCGACGGAGCAGCCGGTCACCACACTGTCGACGGTGTCGAGATCCCGCGGGGTGTCGTCGTCCCGCTCCCGGCGCACCTCGCTTCTCGTGGCTCCGATCACGTCGTCCGGCAGGTCCCGGGGGATGATCACACTCCTGGCTCCGCGCTCGTCGAGCAGCCGGGCGACGAGCTCCGCGAGCCCGGCGGGGCGGCAGCGGTGCACGACGGCCCGGTACTCCTCCAGGGTGGTGACCAGCAGGTCGACGGTCTCCTCGGGCGTCCGGTCCCCGTGTACGCGCGCGTAGTCGCGGACCACCGCCCGCTCGCCGTCGCCCGGGGGGCGCGGGTCGTTCTCCAGCGCCCGGCGGACGCGGGCGAGGATCTGCTCCCGGCTGTTCACTGGCTGTCCGCCTTTCCCTTGTGCTCGTGCTGTTGCTTCCACCAGTCCCGGAAGGAACGCTCGGGAAGCCGCGGCAGATCGCGGGTGTCGGTCCACGCCCGGCCGGGGCCCGGCAGGCGCGAGGGATGCAGAGCGCGGGTGAGCGAGGCGACGCGCAGACCTGTGGCGAACATTCCGGGGTGGTCGAAGGCCCACGCGGCCGCGCCCATGGCCGCCTTCTCCAGCCGATGCCCCTTGCCGCCCTGGTCGGCGACCTTCTCCCGTAGGTGGATGAGGACTTCGGGGATGTCGATGGCGACGGGGCAGGCGTCGTAGCAAGCGCCGCAGAGGGTGGAGGCGTAGGGGAGGGTGGTATCGATGTCGGTCGTGGTGCCGCGGAGTTGGGGGGTGAGGATGGCGCCGATGGGGCCGGGGTAGACGGAGCCGTAGGCGTGGCCTCCGGCTCGTTCGTAGACGGGGCA
>NZ_JBVJPY010000020.1:0-109954 GCF_055609145.1 Streptomyces sp. NPDC036822 | reverse complement strand
GGCGTCTGGGCCGCCCCGGGGCGCGTCAACCTGATCGGTGAGTACACCGATTTCAACGACGGCTTCGTGATGCCGATGGCGCTGCCGCACACGGCTGTCGCCGCCGTCGCCCGCCGTACCGACGGGGCGCTGCGGATCCACTCCGCCGATGTCGAGGGCGGCATCGTCCGGCTCGACGTCGACTCCCTCGAACCCCTCTCCGGCACCGGCTGGGCCGCGTACCCGGCCGGTGTCGCCTGGGCCCTGCGGGAAGCGGGCCACCCGGTCACCGGCGCGGACATCCACATCTCCTCCACGGTCCCGACCGGCGCGGGGCTCTCGTCCTCCGCCGCCCTGGAGGTCGTCACGGCGCTCGCGCTGAACGACCTGTTCGGGCTCGGCCTGTCCCGCCCGGAGCTCGCGGTGATCGCCCAGCGCGCGGAGAACGCCTTCGTGGGCGTCCCCTGCGGGGTGATGGACCAGATGGCGTCCGCGTGCTCCGTCGCGGGGCACGCCCTGCACCTGGACACCCGGGACCTGTCCTGCCGCCAGGTGCCCTTCGACCTCGCCGCGCGGGGCCTGCGGCTCCTCGTCGTCGACACCCGGGTGAAGCACGAGCTCGGGGACGGCGCCTACGCGGAGCGGCGCGCCGGGTGTGAAGCGGGTGCGCGGGCGCTCGGTGTGCGCGCCCTGCGCGACGTGCCGTACGCGCACCTGTCCGAGGCCCTCGCGCGTCTGGACGACGAAACGGTTCGGCGCTACGTCCGGCACGTCGTCTCCGACAACGAGCGGGTCGTGCGGACGATCGCGCTCCTCGACGCCGGGGACGTACGGGCGGTCGGCCCGGTCCTCACCGAGGGGCACGGCTCGCTCCGGGACGACCTGCGGGTCTCGTGCGCCGAGTTGGACCTCGTGGTCGAGGCGGCGAACGTGGCCGGGGCGCTCGGCGCCCGGATGACGGGCGGGGGTTTCGGCGGCTCGGCGGTCGTGCTCGTGGAGTCGATCGCGGCGGACGCGGTGGCCGCCGCGATCGAGAAGGCGTTCGCCGAGGCGGGGTACGCGGCACCGGGGATCTTCCCCGCGGTGCCGTCGGAGGGGGCGCGCAGGCTCTCGGACTGACCGGTGGCGCCGGGCCGGGAGCCTCACCGCGCCCCGGCACATGCCACGGGAAACAGCACCGGGAAAGCGTCGTGGAGAGACCCGGAAACAGCCCCTGATCTGTCGACTCCAGTCGCGTTCGGACACATGCGCCCCCTGCGTATCGCCGCGTTCCACCAGTTCCGCGAATCGGCTTCCGCCGGGGCGCCTCGCCCGTACTCTGATGCGCAGCACCGGTGGGGGCCGGTGCTGATCAGGGGTGAGACCAGTCGGGTACGGCGCCTGGGGCGGGGTAAGGGTCAGCACGGCGGCGGCCGTGCGACGACGGACCTCCTCTCCGGCGCTGTGCCCGCGCCGGTCCGTTCCTCGACACTTGGGGGTGTCCGTGGTCCGTATCCGGGTCCTGGTGGTGGACGACCACCGCATCTTCGCCGAGTCGCTGGCCGCCGCCCTCGCGGCGGAGCCCGACGTCGACGTCTCCGCGGCCGGCAGTGGCCCGGCCGCTCTGCGCTGTCTGGACCGCGCGGCCGCCGAGGGCCGCCGCTACGACGTGATGCTGGTCGACGCCGACCTGGGCGTGGCCCTGGGCCCGCCGGCCGTCGCCCGTGCCGTGCCGGACGACGCCGAGGGCGTGGTCGACGGCATCTCGCTGGTCGCGGGGGTCGCGGAAGCCCGCCCCGCCGTCCGTACGGTCGTCCTGGCCGAGCGGGACGACGCGCACCGGGCCGCTCTCGCGCTGCAGGCCGGGGCGTCGGGCTGGGTGGCCAAGGACTGCTCGCTCCAGCGGCTGCTCGCCGTGATCCGGGGCGTCCTGCGGGACGAGACGCATCTGCCCCCGGCGCTGCTCACCGGCGTGCTGCGGGAGCTGACGGCGGCCCGCAAGCACCGCAGCGAGAGCGAGGAACTCGTGGAGTCGCTGACGCCGCGCGAGCGGGAGGTGCTGCGCTGCATGGTGGCGGGCCTGGGGCGCAAGGCCGTCGCCGAGCGGCTGTTCCTGTCCCCGCACACCGTCCGTACGCACATGCAGAACGTGCTCGGGAAGCTGGGGGTGCACTCCACGCTGGCCGCGGTGGCGCTGGCGCGCCGGGCGGGCGTGGGGCCCGCGGACCTAGCCGGGGATGTTGTCGAACGGGGCGGTCAGCTGGCGTAGCAGGTCGGCCAGTTCGCCGCGCTGGGTCCGGGAGAGCTGGGCCAGGATGGCCCGCTCCTGGGCGAGGAGGCCGGCCAGCGCCTGGTCGGCCCGGTCGCGGCCCTCGGGGGTGAGGCGGACCAGGACCCCCCGTCGGTCGCTGGGGTCCGGCAGCCGCTCGACGAGGCCCTTCTTGGTGAGCCGGTCGATGCGGTTGGTCATGGTGCCCGAGGTGACCAGGGTCTGGGTCAGCAGCTGGCCCGGGGAGAGCTGGTAGGGGGCGCCGGCGCGGCGCAGCGACGTGAGGACGTCGAACTCCCAGGGCTCCAGGTGGTGCTCGGAGAAGGCGAGCCGACGGGCGCGGTCGAGGTGCCGGGCGAGCCGCGAGACGCGGCTGAGCACCTCGAGCGGTTCCACGTCGAGGTCGGGGCGCTCGCGGCGCCATGCTGCGACCAGACGGTCGACCTCGTCCTCCATGACGATCAGTGTAAACGGTCTGTTGACATAAAGTCTCTTGACGTCAAGATATATTCCGCTGGACTATGGGGAAGGACCGGGCCGGAACCCTGTTCCGCTTCGGCAACTCGTTCCAGCAAGGGGGCTTCGAACATGCATTCCGGACCAGCTTCTGCTTCTGTCGCACCGACATGGGACCCACAGCAGTACCTCCGTCACTCCGGCCACCGCACCCGTCCGTTCCTCGACCTGCTCGCCCGAATACCGCACCTTCCGCACGGCGACCGCCCCGCCCGGATCGCCGACCTCGGCTGCGGCCCCGGCAACGTCACCGTCCTTCTCGCCGAACGCTGGCCCGACGCCCACATCACCGGCTTCGACCTCTCGCCCGACATGCTGGAGCGCGCGGAGAAGGACTACGCCGGCACCACGGCCGGCGGCGGCTGGCTCGACTTCCGGCCCGCCGACGCCGCCCACTGGACCCCCGAGGAGCCCTACGACCTCATCGTCTCCAACGCCGCGCTCCAGTGGGTCCCCAACCACCCCGAGTCCTTCGCCCCCTGGATCGAAGGGCTGCGCCCGGGCGGAACGTTTGCCTTCCAGGTCCCGGGCAACTTCACCTCGCCCAGCCACGCCCTGCTCGGCGAGCTCTGCGACACCCCCCAGTGGCGCGACCGCCTCGGCGACGAGGGCCGCCGCTTCGTCCACGTCCTCGACCCCGCCGACTACCTCCACCGGCTCACGGACCTCGGCTGCGAGACCGACGTCTGGGAGACCACGTACTCCCAGCTCCTCCCGGGCGAGGACCCTGTCCTCGACTGGGTCAAGGGCACCGCGCTGCGCCCCGTCCTGACCGCGCTCGAGGGCGACCAGGAGGCGACGGACGCCTTCCTCGCCCAGTACCGCGACCTCCTGCGCGCGGCCTACCCGCGGGGCCCCCGCGGCACGGTCTTCCCGTTCCGGCGCATCTTCGCCGTCGCCCGGAAGGGAGCCTGACGCACGGCCGGGGGCGCCGCCCACGGCGACGCCCCCGACCGGTCACCGGGACCACCGCCCCGGCCGCGCGGATCAGCTCTTGCGGTGCCCTATCAGCCGGGGCTTCTGCTCCAGACCGTCCAGACCGTGCCAGGCCAGGTTCACCAGATGGGCCGCGACCTCGGCCTTCTTCGGCTTGCGGACGTCCAGCCACCACTGGCCCGTCAGCGCCACGCTGCCCACCAGTGCCTGGGCGTAGAGCGGGGCCAGCTTCGGGTCGAAGCCGCGGGCCTTGAACTCCAGCCCCAGGATGTCCTCCACCTGCGTGGCGATATCGCTGATCAGCGAGGCGAACGTGCCCGTCGACTGGGCCACCGGCGAGTCGCGGACCAGGATCCGGAAGCCGTCGGTGTACCGCTCGATGTAGTCGAGCAGCGCGAAGGCGGCCTGCTCCAGCAGCTCGCGCGGATGGCCCGCGGTCAGTGCCCCGGTCACCATGTCGAGCAGCTGGCGCATCTCGCGGTCCACGACGACCGCGTAGAGCCCCTCCTTGCCCCCGAAGTGCTCGTACACCACCGGCTTGGAGACGCCCGCCTTCGCGGCGATCTCCTCCACCGACGTGCCCTCGAAGCCCTTCGCCGCGAACAGCGTCCGGCCGATGTCCAGCAACTGCTCCCGGCGCTCCGCGCCCGTCATCCGCACCCGGCGCCCGCGCCGGGGCTTCTCGCCGCCGGGGGTGCCGGTACCGCTGGTACTGCCGTCGATCGCCACGTCCTCCATCATGCCGCGTCGGCGGGCTCGCCCCGGCGCCGGGCTTCGATCCGGGACGCGTCGGGCCAGCGCACGTCCGAGGCCCAGCCGAGCTGCTCGAACCACCGGATCAGCCGCGCGCTGGAATCGACCTGGCCCCGCAGGACGCCGTGCCGCGCCGAGGTCGGGTCGGCGTGGTGCAGGTTGTGCCAGGACTCGCCGCACGACAGCACCGCCAGCCACCACACGTTGCCCGAACGGTCCCGCGACTTGAACGGGCGCTTGCCCACCGCGTGGCAGATGGAGTTGATCGACCACGTCACGTGGTGCAGCAGCGCCACCCGTACCAAGGAGCCCCAGAAGAACGCGGTGAACGCGCCCCACCACGACATGGTCACCAGGCCGCCCACCAGGGGCGGGATCGCCAGCGACAGGAGCGTCCAGTAGATGAACTGCCGCGAGATCGCCCGGATCGCCGGGTCCTTGATCAGATCCGGAGCGTACTTGTGCTGCGGCGTCCGCTCCTCGTCGAACATCCAGGCGATGTGCGCCCACCACAGGCCCTTCATCAGCGCCGGGACGGTCTCGCCGAAGCGCCACGGCGAATGCGGGTCGCCCTCCGCGTCGGAGAACTTGTGGTGCTTGCGGTGGTCGGCCACCCAGCGCACCAGCGGACCCTCCACCGCCAGCGAGCCCATGACCGCCAGAGCGATCCGCAGCGGTCGCTTCGCCTTGAAGGAACCGTGCGTGAAGTAGCGGTGGAAGCCGATCGTGATCCCGTGGCAGCCGATGTAGTACATCGCCACCAGAAGACCCAGGTCGAGCCAGCTCACCCCCCACCCCCAGGCCAGCGGCACCGCCGCCAGCAGGGCGAGGAAGGGGACCGTGATGAACAGCAGCAGCGTGATCTGCTCGATCGATCGCTTGCTGTCCCCGCCGAGCGTGGCGGAGGGCAGGTCGGCGGCGGAGTCGCGCACCTCGGGGTCCGAGGTCACCTCGGGGCTTGTGGTCATGGGTGTCCCCTTGGGGAGAAAAGGAAGGAAGGGGGTGAAGGGGGTGATGGGGTGAAGCGTGACGAAGGGACGAAAGAGCGGAGGAGCGGAAGGGGAGGATGTAGGACAAGCGCGGATGAACACCAGCGCGTGGCTACGCTTCCGTAACCTACGGCGACGTAAGTATGGCAGCGCGGTGGCGCGCGGCAAGAGGGCGCAACAGGGCCACCGGCGGCGCCGCGCCCACGGACACCTATCCTGGGTGCGTCGGACAGCGCGGTCCGCAAGCCTCCAGAACCCCTCCAGACGTGCTCAAACACTGCAAGGAGCCGCACCTGTGAGCAGTGCCGACCAGACCCCCACCGCCAGCGCCGAGCTGCGTTCCGACATCCGCCGACTGGGCGACCTGCTGGGCGAGACCCTCGTCCGCCAGGAGGGCCACGACCTCCTCGACCTCGTCGAGAAGGTCCGCCGGCTCACCCGCGAGGACGGCGAGGCCGCCGCCGAGCTGCTCGGCGACACCGACCTGGAGACCGCCGCGAAGCTCGTACGCGCCTTCTCCACCTACTTCCACCTGGCGAACGTCACCGAGCAGGTGCACCGCGGCCGCGAGATGCGCGAGAAGCGCGCCGCCGAGGGCGGACTCCTCGCCCGCACCGCCGACATGCTCAAGGACGGCGACCCCGAGCACGTCCGCGCCACGGTGAAGAACCTCAACGTCCGGCCCGTCTTCACGGCCCACCCCACCGAGGCCGCCCGCCGCTCCGTCCTCAACAAGCTGCGCCGGATCGCCGCCCTCCTGGAGACCCCGGTCATCGAGGTCGACCGGCGCCGCCTCGACCTCCGGCTCGCCGAGAACATCGACCTCATCTGGCAGACCGACGAACTCCGCGTCGTACGCCCCGAGCCGGCCGACGAAGCCCGCAACGCCATCTACTACCTGGACGAGCTGCACGCCAACGCCGTCGGCGACGTCCTGGAGGACCTCGCCGCCGAGCTCGAGCGCGTCGGCGTCGAGCTCCCGCCCGGCACCCGCCCGCTCACCTTCGGCACCTGGATCGGCGGCGACCGCGACGGCAACCCCAACGTCACCCCCGCGGTGACCAGGGAAGTGCTGATCCTCCAGCACGAGCACGGCATCAACGACGCCCTCGACCTCATCGACGAGCTGCGCGGCTTCCTCTCCAACTCCATCCGCTACGCCGGCGCCACCGACGAGCTGCTGACCTCCCTCCAGGCCGACCTGGAGCGCCTGCCCGAGATCAGCCCCCGGTACAAGCGCCTCAACGCCGAGGAGCCCTACCGGCTCAAGGCCACCTGCATCCGCCAGAAGCTCGTCAACACCCGCGAGCGCCTGGCCAACGGCACCGCGCACCAGGACGGCCGCGACTACCTCGGCACCGCCGAACTGGTCCACGACCTCGCCCTGATCCAGACCTCCCTGCGCGAGCACCGCGGCGGCCTGTTCGCCGAGGGCCGGATGGACCGCACCATCCGCACCCTCACCGCCTTCGGCCTCCAGCTCGCCACCATGGACGTCCGCGAGCACGCCGACGCCCACCACCACGCCCTCGGCCAGCTCTTCGACCGGCTCGGCGAGGAGTCCTGGCGGTACGCAGACATGCCCCGCGACTACCGGCAGAAGCTCCTCGCCAAGGAGCTCCGCTCGCGCCGCCCGCTCGCGCCCACCCCGGCCCCGCTCGACGCCGCCGGCGAGAAGACCCTCGGGGTGTTCCACACCATCAAGGAGTCCTTCGAGCGGTTCGGCCCCGAGGTCATCGAGTCGTACATCATCTCGATGTGCCAGGGCGCCGACGACGTCTTCGCCGCCGCCGTCCTCGCCCGCGAGGCCGGCCTCATCGACCTGCACGGCGGCTGGGCCAAGATCGGCATCGTGCCGCTCCTGGAGACCACCGACGAGCTGAAGGCCGCCGACGTCATCCTCGACGGCATGCTCGCCGACCCCTCCTACCGCCGCCTCGTCTCCCTCCGCGGCGACGTCCAGGAGGTCATGCTCGGGTACTCCGACTCCTCCAAGTTCGGCGGCATCACCACCAGCCAGTGGGAGATCCACCGCGCCCAGCGCCGGCTGCGCGACGTCGCCCACCGCTACGGCGTACGGCTCCGCCTCTTCCACGGCCGCGGCGGCACCGTCGGCCGCGGCGGCGGCCCCTCGCACGACGCCATCCTCGCCCAGCCCTGGGGAACCCTGGAGGGCGAGATCAAGGTGACCGAGCAGGGCGAGGTCATCTCCGACAAGTACCTCATCCCGTCCCTCGCGCGGGAGAACCTCGAACTGACCGTCGCCGCCACGTTGCAGGCCTCCGCCCTGCACACCGCGCCCCGGCAGTCCGACGAGGCCCTCGCCCGCTGGGACGCGGCCATGGACACCGTCTCGGAGGCCGCCCACACGGCGTACCGCAGGCTCGTCGAGGACCCGGACCTGCCGACGTACTTCCTCGCCTCGACCCCGGTCGACCAGCTCGCCGACCTGCACCTGGGCTCGCGGCCCTCCCGCCGCCCCGGCTCGGGCGTCTCCCTCGACGGTCTGCGGGCCATCCCGTGGGTCTTCGGCTGGACCCAGTCCCGGCAGATCGTCCCCGGCTGGTTCGGCGTCGGCTCCGGCCTCAAGGCCCTGCGCGAGGCCGGTCTCGACCCGGTCCTCGGCGAGATGTACGAGCAGTGGCACTTCTTCCGCAACTTCCTCTCGAACGTCGAGATGACACTCGCGAAGACCGACCTGCGGATCGCCCGCCACTACGTCGACACCCTGGTCCCCGACGACCTCAAGCACGTCTTCGACACCATCGAGGCCGAGCACGCGCTGACCGTCGCCGAGGTCCTCAAGATCACCGGCGGCGAGAAGCTCCTGGACTCCAACCCCGTCCTCCAGCAGACCTTCGCCATCCGCGACGCCTACCTGGACCCGATCTCCTACCTCCAGGTCGCCCTCCTCGCCCGCCAGCGCGCGGCCGTCGAGCGCGGCGAGGAGCCGGACCCGCTGCTCGCACGGGCCCTGCTGCTCACGGTCAACGGCGTGGCCGCCGGCCTGCGCAACACCGGCTGACACCCGCCCGCACGAACGACGGTGCCCCCGCCGCGGTCCTCAGGACCGCGACGGGGGCACCTCGCGTGACGGGGATCAGTGCTGCTGGGCCTTGCGGCGGCGCGTCACCAGGAAGCCACCGACACCCGCGAGGGCGACGGCGACGGCGGCGAGGACACCCACGGGGGCGCCGGAGCCGGTCTCGGCCAGGTTGCCGTCGGAGTCGCCCGTGTCCTTGCCACCCTGCTCACCGGGGGCGTTGGGGGAGGGGGACTCGGACGTGCCCGGGGTCTCGGTGCCGGGGGTCTCCGTGCCGGGGGTCTCGGTCCCGGGCGTCTCGGTACCCGGGGTCTCGGTGCCCGGGGTCTCCGTCCCGGGCGTCTCCGTGCCGGGCTCGCAGTCGGTCTTGAAGACCTTGTGCTTCGGGGCACCCTTCTTGCCCTCGAAGTCCCAGAACAGCTTGTACTGGCCGTCCGGGAGGGTCATGTCCTCGGTGCGCTCGTGACCGTCGGCGTCGAGCGTGATGACACCGGTCTTGACCACGGTGCCCTTGTCCTGGTCGTTCTTCGCCCAGGCCTTGATCTGCCAGTCCACCTTCTGGCCGGCGTCGAAGCCGAAGGCGTCCAGGTAGAAGGTGCAGACCTTGGGCTCGTTCTTACGGAGCTCCTCGCCGGTCTTGGCGTCGTGGATCTTCACGGTGCCGTTGTCCCCCTTCGGGTCACCCTTGGGGTTGCCCGTGGCGGAAGCGGCGGGAGCCAGCAGCAGCGAAGCGGCCGTCACGGCGGTGACGACGGTGCCGGCGGAAATCAGGGAACGTCTCATAGGGCTGTCCAACTGGGATGAGGGAGGCCGTGGGGGGCGGCTGAGGCAGCCTACCGGCGCATTTAAGCCACCCTTAACCAGGCGGAGGTAACAATCAGAGCGCGAAGAACGCTCCCAGGAGCAAGGCTCCGCCCAGACCCGCCGCCGACCAGGCCGTTCGCGTCATCCGCAGCCCGCCCCCGACCACCGGCGCGGCCAGCAACAGCGCCCCGCCCAGGGGTAGCCAGGCGTGCAGCCCTCCGCCCCACCCCGTCCGCACCGCCTCGTCCGTCCCCGGCTTCACCACCACCGGCAGCGTCTGGCCCTCGGCCGCCGCCACGGAGTGGTCGATCGTCAGCGTCTGGTGCGGCGAAGCCGGACCCTCGGGGACATAACGCCCGCTGCACGTCTCCTCGTTGCAGCCGGTCACCGTCAACGTGCCGTGCTCACGGCCCTTCGGAAGCAGTATGTGCTGCGCCGTGTCCCAGGACGACCAGACGCCCCCGACGACGAGCAGCAGGGCGACCAGGGCCATGGCGGCGTTACGGGCGTGGTTCATGACCCGCGATCGTACAGTCGTACCGGCAGGGGTGGCCCGTCAGGAGTTGTACGCCGACTGCGCCCGCTCCAGACCCTCTTCCACCAGGCACTCCACCGCATCGGCCGCCCGGTCCACGAAGTAGTCGAGCTCCTTGCGCTCCGTCGACGAGAAGTCCTTCAGGACGAAGTCCGCCACCTGCATCCGGCCCGGCGGACGTCCGATGCCGAACCGCACCCGGTGGTACTCCGGCCCCATCGCCTTCGTCATCGACTTCAGTCCGTTGTGACCGTTGTCCCCGCCGCCGAGCTTGAGGCGCAGCACGCCGTAGTCGATGTCCAACTCGTCATGGATCGCCACGACATGCGCCGTCGGTACCTTGTAGAAGTCGCGCAGCGCCGTCACCGGGCCGCCCGAGAGGTTCATGTACGACATCGGCTTCGCGAGGATCACTCGGCGGTTGGCCGGTCCGGGCGGCCCCATCCGGCCCTCCACGACCTGCGCCTGCGCCTTCTGCGCCCGCTTGAACTTCCCGCCGATCCGCCCGGCGAGCAGGTCCACCACCATGAACCCGACGTTGTGCCGGTGGGCCGCGTACTCCGGACCGGGGTTGCCGAGACCGACGATCAGCCAGGGGGCGTTCGCGTCGTCCGTCATGTGCGTCACGTCTCCTCGAATGCGTGCACGCGCGCGTTCACCCGCGCGTACGGAGAAACGGGGTGACGGGCCGCTGTCGCGGCCCGTCACCCCGTCACGTCAGGCAGAGCCTACGGCTCAGGCCTCGGCGCCCTCGGCCGCACCCTCGGCGTCGGCGGCCGGCTCCTCGGCCTGCGCGGCCAGGATCTGGATGACGACGGCGTCGGCGTCCGTGGCCAGCGTGGTGCCGGACGGCAGCGGGACGTCCTTGGCGGCGATCGAGTCACCGGCCGACAGGCCCGCGATCGACACGGTCACGGAGGTGGGGATGTGGGTCGCCTCGGTCTCGACGGAGAGCGTGTTCAGCACGTTCTCGACCAGGAAGCTGCCCGGGGCCAGCTCGCCCTCGGTCTCGACGACGACCTCGACCGTGACCTTCTCGCCACGGCGGACGAGCAGCAGGTCGACGTGCTCGAGGAAGCCCTTCAGCGGGTCGCGCTGAACGGCCTTCGGGATGGCCAGCTCGGTCTTGCCGTCGATCTCCAGGGACAGCAGGACGTTCGGGGTACGCAGGGCGAGCAGCAGCTCGTGGCCCGGCAGGGTGACGTGGACCGGCTCGGTGCCGTGACCGTAGACGACGCCGGGGACCTTGTTGTCGCGACGGATGCGGCGGGCGGCGCCCTTGCCGAACTCGGTGCGGGTCTCGGTGGCGAGCTTGACCTCGGACATGTGCACTCCTCGTAAGCGGAAAACGGACAGTGTGTCGGCTACCCGGCCACGACTGGCCTGCTACGAAGAGCGCGTCGATAACGGACCGCCGTACCACCACGGGTACGGCCTCCCTCGCCGAGCAACTTCGGCAGTCTACTCGCCCTGCGCCCGGCCACCCAATTGGATCACCGGCACACGACGAGGGCCGCCCTCCCGGCACACGGGAGAACGGCCCTCGGCAACGTGCTCGCGGGGTCTACTGCTCCTCGAAGAGGCTCGTCACCGAACCGTCCTCGAAGACCTCGCGGACCGCCCGCGCGATCGTCGGCGCGATCGAGAGCACCGTGATCTTGTCCAGCTCCAGGGAGCTGGGGTCGGGCAGCGTGTCCGTGAAGACGAACTCGCTGACCTTGGAGTTCTTCAGACGGTCGGCGGCCGGCCCCGAGAGGATGCCGTGCGTCGCCGTCACGATGACGTCCTCCGCGCCGTGCGCGAACAGCGCGTCGGCGGCGGCGCAGATCGTGCCACCCGTGTCGATCATGTCGTCGACCAGGACACAGACCCGGCCCTCGACGTCACCGACCACCTCGTGCACCGTCACCTGGTTCGCGACGTCCTTGTCGCGGCGCTTGTGCACGATCGCCAGCGGCGCGTCCAGGCGGTCGCACCAGCGGTCCGCGACCCGCACCCGGCCCGCGTCCGGGGACACGATCGTCAGCTTCGCCCGGTCCACCTTCGCGCCCACGTAGTCGGCGAGCACCGGCAGCGCCGACAGGTGGTCGACCGGACCGTCGAAGAAGCCCTGGATCTGGTCGGTGTGCAGATCGACCGTGAGGATCCGGTCGGCGCCCGCCGTCTTCAGCATGTCGGCGATCAGGCGGGCCGAGATCGGCTCACGGCCACGGTGCTTCTTGTCCTGACGGGCGTAGCCGTACGAGGGGATGATCACGGTGATGCTGCGGGCCGAAGCCCGCTTCAGCGCATCCAGCATGATCAGCTGTTCCATGATCCACTTGTTGATCGGAGCCGTGTGGCTCTGGATCAGGAAGCAGTCCGCGCCACGAGCCGACTCCTGGAAACGGACGTAGATCTCGCCGTTCGCGAAGTCGAAAGCCTTGGTCGGCACGAGGCCGACACCCAGCTGGTGCGCGACCTCCTCGGCCAGCTCGGGGTGGGCGCGGCCGGAGAAGAGCATCAGCTTCTTCTCGCCGGTCGTCTTGATCCCGGTCACAGCACTGTCTCCTCAGACGTGTTCCCTGGCCGCGACCAACGAGCCTTCGTGCGCGCGTGCGAGCCAGCCGAATTTATGTGCACGTATCACGGTACGCCGAGTTCGACGCACCCGTTTCCGGTCAGCTTTCGCCGGCAGGCCCCTCCACGACCGCCTGAGCGGCCTGCGCGGCGGCGCTGCCGGGACGCTTACGCGCCACCCAACCCTCGATATTCCGCTGCTGGCCCCGGGCGACGGCCAGCGCGCCGGCCGGCACGTCCTTCGTGATGACGGACCCGGCGGCGGTGTACGCGCCGTCCCCGATCGTGACAGGCGCCACAAACATGTTGTCCGAACCGGTCTTGCAGTGCGACCCGACGGTCGTGTGGTGCTTCGCCTCGCCGTCGTAGTTCACGAAGACGCTCGCCGCGCCGATGTTCGTGTACTCGCCGATCGTCGCGTCCCCGACGTAGGACAGGTGCGGGACCTTCGTGCCCTCGCCGATCGTGGCGTTCTTCATCTCCACGTACGTGCCGGCCTTCGCCTTGAGGCCGAGCCGCGTCCCCGGCCGGAGGTACGCGAAGGGGCCCACGGAGGCGCTCTCGCCGATCTCGGCCGTATCGGCGACGGTGTTGTCCACCCGGGCGCCCCTGCCGACCGTCGTGTCCTTCAGGCGCGTGTTCGGACCCACCTCCGCGTCCTCGCCGATGTGGGTCACCCCCAGGAGCTGTGTGCCGGGGTGCACGATCGCGTCCCGCTCGAACGTCACCGTCACGTCGACGAGCACGGACGACGGGTCCACGATCGTCACGCCGGCCGTCATCGCCCGCTCCAGCAGCCGCTGGTTCAGCAGCGCCCGCGCCTCGGCGAGCTGCACCCGGTTGTTGATCCCGAGGATCTCCCGGTGGTCGCCCGCCACCGACGCGCCCACCCGGTGGCCCGCCTCGCGCAGGATCGACAGCACGTCGGTGAGGTACTCCTCGCCCTGGCTGTTGTCCGTCCGCACCTTCCCCAGCGCGTCCGCGAGGAGCCGGCCGTCGAACGCGAACACCCCGGAGTTGATCTCCTTGATCGCCCGCTGCGCCTCGGACGCGTCCTTGTGCTCCACGATCGCCGTGACCGCGCCGCTGGTCTCGTCCCGGACGATCCGCCCGTACCCGGTCGAGTCCGGGACCTCGGCGGTGAGCACCGTGACGGCGTTCCCGTCGGCCGCGTGCGTGGCGGCGAGGGCCCGCAGCGTCTCGCCGGAGAGCAGGGGGGTGTCCCCGCAGACGACGACGACGGTGCCGTCGGGCGCCTGGCCGAGCTCCTCCAGACCCATGCGGACGGCGTGACCGGTGCCGTTCTGCTCGTGCTGCACGGCGGTGCGGGTGCCGGCGTACTCCGCCTCGAGGTGTGCGGACACCTGCTCGCGGGCGTGCCCGACGACCACGACGAGGTTCTCGGGCTCCAGCTCGCGCGCGGCGGAGACGACATGTCCGACGAGCGAGCGCCCGGCGATCTCGTGCAGGACCTTGGGGGTCTTGGACTTCATGCGGGTGCCCTCACCCGCTGCGAGGACGACGACGGCGGCCGGGCGGTTGGCGCTCACGGGAATGCCCTTCGGCTTCGGGTGGTGGACCACCGCAGGATACCGGGGGGTTTCCGGGCGGAAACGAGCGCGGGTCCCGACTGCGCAGTCGGGACCCGGCGAGAAGAGTGGCTCCCCCATCAGGATTTGAACCTGAACAGACGGTACCAAAAACCGCAGTGCTGCCTGATTACACCATGGGGGATGGAATCCGGCTGAACCGGACATGAGGTCAGGTCGCCGGACCGGCACGCAACACTATGCCGTACCAAGCCCCCTCCATGCGACGGTGCGGCTCCCCGCTCTCCGGAAAATGGGTCGCCGCCGCCCGTAGGCTGGGAGCCATGACCACAACGGGGGCCCACCAGGAGGCCACGGGTCCGACCGCCCGTGGCCTGTGGTGGTGGGGGAGACGGCGTAGTGCGGTACTGGACATCGGGCTGGCCGTCGTGTCGGCGCTGGAGTGCGCGCTCGAAGGGGTCGGGTTCGCCGGACAGGCGTCGCTGCCGGTCCCGGTGGGGGTGCTTTTCGGGCTGATCGCCGGGTCGGCGCTGCTCGTGCGGCGGCGGTGGCCGATCACCGTCGTCCTCGTCTCGATCGCCATCACCCCGGCCGAGATGGGCTATCTGATGGGGATCGTCGGGCTCTACACGCTCGCCGCCTCCGAGGTGCCCCGCCGGATCACCGCCGCCCTCGCGGGCATGTCCACGGTCGCCGTGTTCCTGGTGACGGTGGTGCGGCTGCGCCAGGACGTCGCCCAGGCGGACGTCGACCAGCGGGATTTCGACCCGAGCGGCTGGTACGTGCCCGTCGTCTCGCTCTTCATGACGCTCGGCCTCAACGCGCCGCCGGTGCTCTTCGGCCTCTACATAGGGGCGCGGCGCCGGCTCATGGAGAGTCTGCGGGAGCGGGCGGACAGTCTGGAGCAGGAGCTGTCGCTGCTGGCCGACCGGGCGGAGCAGCGGGCGCAGTGGGCGCGGCAGGAGGAGCGGACGCGGATCGCGCGGGAGATGCACGACGTGGTCGCGCACCGGGTGTCGTTGATGGTGGTGCACGCGGCCGCGTTGCAGGCGGTGGCGTTGAAGGATCCGCAGAAGGCGGTGAAGAACGCGGCGCTGGTCGGTGACATGGGCCGGCAGGCGTTGACGGAGCTGCGGGAGATGCTGGGGGTGCTGCGGGAGGGGGCGGCTCCGGCTCCGGCGGCGGTGCCGTTGGCGGCGGTGGGGCTCGCGGCCGCCGCGGCGGCGGAGGCCGCTTCGGAGGACGGGCCCTGTCTGGACGCCCTGGAGTCCCTTGTCGAGCAGTCGCGCCAGGCGGGCGCGGTGGTGGAGCTGGTGGTGCTGGGGGAGGCCCGGGGGTACGGGGCGGAGGTGGAGCGTACGGCGTACCGGGTGGTGCAGGAGGCGTTGACGAACGTGCACAAGCACGCGGCCGGCGCGAAGGTCGTGGTCCGTCTGGCGCACCGGGACGCCGAGGTGGCCATGCAGGTCGAGAACGGCCCTTCGGACGGGGCGGCGGCGGACGCGCATCTGCCGAGCGGGGGCAACGGACTGGTGGGGATGCGGGAGCGGGTGACCCGTCTGGGGGGCGTGTTCGTGTCGGGGCCGACGGACGCGGGTGGTTTCCGGGTGTCGGCCGTGCTGCCGGTGGGGGAGCGGCGGGCGGCGTAGGGGACGGCGTCGCGGCGCATCGCCCGGTGCCCGGTCTCGCCCGCGGGGCGGCCCGTTCGCCGCCCTTCCCGGTCGGCCGTCAGCCGGTCACGAGCCGCGTGGGCTGCGTCCCCGTGATCAGGGTCGCCAGGGCCGCGTCGATGTCGCGTCCGAGGAACCAGTCGCCGGTGTGGTCGAGGCTGTAGACGCGCCCTTCCAGGTCGATCGCGAGGACCGCCTGATGGTCGCCCTCATCGCCGAGGGGCGCGATCCGGGTGTCGAGCGCGCGGCCGAGGTCCGCGAGGGTGCGGGCGATGTGGAGACCGGCGAGGGGGTCGAAGCGCACGGTCGCCGGGGCGATCTGGCGTCCGGCGCCGGGGGCGGTCACGCGCAGGTCGCCGAACTCCGCCCAGGCCTCTACGGCGGCCGGGAAGACGTGGTGCCGGTGGCCCCCGGGCGAGACGTGGGCGCGCAGCGCGTCGGCCCACTGCTCGGCGAGCTTGATGTCCCAGCGGCCGGGTTGCCAGCCCGCCTCGCGGAGGGCGGCGTCGACGTTGACCGGGAACCGGGTGGTGCTCAGGTGGTCGGGCATGGAGGTGCGGTCAGCCGTTCTCGACAGTCGAGGTGGGGTCGACGGTGCGGACACCGAAGTGGGCGAGCATCGCCGTACAGGAGCGACAGGGCGCGGCGTAACTGCCGTGGAGCGGGTCGCCGGCCTCGCGGATGCGGCGTGCGGTCAGCTTGGCGTGCTTGAGCGAGCGGCGGGCCTCGCCGTGGGTGAGGGGCTTGCGCTGGGCGCGCTTGGAGCGTCCGGCGTCGGTGGCCGCGAGATGGCGGGAGAGCAGGATCGCCTCGGGGCAGCGGCCCGTGAAGCGTTCGCGCTGGCCGCTGGTGAGGGTGTCCAGGAAGTCCTGGACGAGCGGGTGCAGCGCGGGGGGCTGGTCGCCCCGGCCCGCGGTGCAGGTGAGGGTTTCGCCGCGTACGGACAGGGCGGCGCCGACGGTGGGGAGGATGCCGTCGCGACGGAAGCGCAGTAACGGTGCGCGGGTCGTCTCGGTGCTGCTCCAGTTGAGGCGTGGGTCACCCTGAGTGGGCGTCGGTGCTGCGTACATGGTGCGTTTCTTCCCCTCCTGCAATCCCCCGAGTTGCGGGAACAGACTGCCAAATGGGGCACCTCCTGGGGAAGCGGGGCACGAAAACAGCTCTCGGTGTGTCGGAACTATCGCCGGTGCGTCATCCGCTCGTGACAGTTGGTCACGGCCTGTGGTCGTGGCCGTATCGGGCCGGGTCGGGTGCTTGTGGCAGCGCATAGGCTGTGCGGAATCAGCCAGCAGCCAGCGCAGGGGGCATCCGCCATGACGACAGGTCGGCTCGGGCAGTCAGCCGCGCCACCGAACGCGGCCTATGCCGGGCAGGTCGTGCATTTCCCGGATCCGGTCCGGGCCTCCCGGCACCCCAGAGGGGTACGGGTGGACGAGCAGGGCTTCCCGGACTTCTCACCGTACGCCCGTGCGGCCGCGGAGATCGCGGAACCGCCGGAGGGCTTCGGGGTCGACGAGCTGCGGCTGACGGACTACGTGTCGGCGAACGCGGCGCTGGCGGCGACGGGGCACGAGCTGTGGGACACGATCCCGGCGGTGGCGACTCCGCACGGCTGGACGTGGCACCACGTGGCGGGCGGCCGGCGGATGGAGCTGGTGCCGGTCGAGGTGAAGGCGTTGCTGCGCCACCACGGTGGGATCGCGACGGCCGCCGTGGACCACGCGAAGCGGGGGACGCGGCCGCTGCAGGAGACCCGGCCGGCGCACTTCGGGCTGCCCAAGGGGCGCGTGTCGGTGTCGGAGCAGCAGCTGCTGGGCGTGGAGGAGGACCTGGGCTACCGCCTGCCGGGCGCGTACCGCTCCTTCCTGAAGGCGGCGGGCGGCTGTGCGCCGGTCGGCGCGGCGCTCGACGCGGAGCTGGGCCTGCTGGTGGACCAGCCGTTCTTCACGGTGCGCGAGGAGGCGGGCGTCAACGACCTCGTCTACGTCAACAAGTGTCTGCGGGACCACCTGACGAAGGACTATCTGGGTGTGGCCTTCGCGCAGGGCGGGATCGTCGCGGTGAAGGTGAAGGGCGACCGGGTCGGGACGGTGTGGTTCTGCGCGTACGACGACGCGCGGGACCAGGACGGCTGGACGGTGAACGAGCGGGTGGAGCGGTTGCTCCTGCCGTGTGGCGAGGACTTCGACGTCTTCCTGCAGCGTCTGGCGGGCAATCCGCCGGAGCTGGAGACGGTGGCGAACCTGATGGTGGACGGCGGGTTCGCGCGTGCCGTGCCCGTGGTCCCGGTGGGGGAGTGAAGCGGCAGTGGTGACGTTCGCGCAGGCGCAGGAGCGCGCCGAGGAATGGATCAACGGTGACGTGCCCGCGTACCAGCACCGCGAGGTGCGGGTACGGGAATTCGGTCTGGGGTTCGTGGTGTGGGCCGAGGACCGCGAGGAGGGCCCGACGTCCGACGGCGGTCGTCAGCGACTGGTGATCGCGCGCGACAGCGGTGAGGCGACGCTGTGGCCGGGTCTGCCGGTGGGCGAGGTGATCCGGCGCTACGAGGAGGAGTACGGGGCGGCGGAGGACGCGGGTCCGGCAGCGGGGGCGGCGGCGCCTCCGGAGCGGGTGGATCTGAACCAGACGTCGTTCCTGCTGAGTCCGCCGGAGTGGTTGCAGGACGCGGCGGACAAGCTGGGTCTGCCGCCGAAGGGCCCCAACGCCTCGCAGGCGGGCGGGAGTCCGGCGACGCCGGACGCCGTGGCCGACTACGAGCCGACGGCTCAGGACGGGGTGCCGGCGAGTGCGCCGAGCGGCCCGTGGGCGGACGCGAGCGCCGGTGGCGCGCGGGGCGTGGGCGCCCCGGACGGCACGGGCGGCGACAGCGGTACGGGCGGTGCGGGCGGTTCGTCCGCGAGCCCGTGGGCGGACGCGAACGCGAGCTCGGGCGGTGCGGGCGGTTCCTCCCCCTGGGCGGACGCGAACGCGAGCTCGGGTGGTGCGGACGGGTCGGTGCCGTTGCCGGCGACGGTCTTCGCGCCGCCGCTGTCGGGCGCGGACGACGACGACACGCCGCCGCCGATGGTCGGGGCGGACGCTCCGACGGCGCTGATGTCGGGCGGCAGCGCGCTGCCGCCGACCGCCATCGCCCCGAGGCTGGACCCGCACGCCCCCCGGCCGGACGGGCCCGGGGCGGGAACGCCCGCGGCCCCCGGCGGGCCGGGCGCGTCTCCGGCTCCCGGCACCCCCGGTGCTCCGGGGGGCCCGGCCTCGCTCGGGGCCGGAGCGCCGTCAGGACCCGCCGGCGCTGACGCCGGTGCGCCGGTGGGTGGCGGCGCGACGTTGCCGCCCACGGGACCCGGAGGATCCGCCGGTCCCGGCGCCGCGGGTTCCGGTACGCCGGCACCCGGCACGCCGGGGGCCGGGGACATCGCGGACGCTGCCACGAGCAAGGCCGTACTGCCGCCGCGTGGCACCCGGGGCGGGGGGAGCACGACGCCTCCGCCGCCGCAGGCGCCCGGTGTGCCCGGAGCCCCCGCCCCCGCCTACGTACCGACGCAGATGGTGGCGCAGCTGGGACCCGACGGGCCCCAGCCTCCCGGCGCTCCCGCGGCCCCGGGACCGCCGACGCCTCCGCAGCCCGTGCACCACGCCGCGACCATGCTCGCGCACCCGAGCCAGGGCGGCCCCGGCGCGCCGCCGCCTCCGCCCGCGCCGCCCGGCGCGCCGGGGACGCGGGGCGGCGGGGTCGAGCACGCCGCGACGATGCTGGCCAACCCGGGCCCTGGTGGCCCGCCGACGCCCCCCGGCCCTCCGGGTGCTCCCGGCGCGCCCGCCGCTCCCGGTGCGCCGGGAGTGCACCACGCGGCGACGATGCTCGCGCAGCCCGGCCCTGGTGGTCCGGCCGTCCCGCCCCCGCCGGCACCGGCACCGGGGGCGCCCGGACCCCTGGGCGGTGCCGTGCCGCCGCCGGCGTACGGCTATCCGCAGCAGCCGACGGGGCAGCCGACCGTCGGCCCCGGCTACCAGGCCGTGCTGCGCTACCGCGCGCCCGACGGGTCGGAGGCGCAGATCATCCGCCGGTCCGCTCCCGGCACCCCGCACCCGGAGTGGCAGATCCTGCACGAGCTGCGCGCCATGAACGTGCCGCCGCAGCAGGTGCTCGAACTGCACACGGAGCTGGAGTCCTGCGAGCTGCCCGGTGGCTACTGCGCCCGGATGATCCGGGAGACCTGGCCGCAGGCGCGGATCACCAACATCGCGCCGTACGGCACCGATCACTCCAGCCGGCAGCAGGGCATGCGGCAACTCCTCATCCATCAGGGGGAGTTGCACCAAGTGGCGGACGGCCCCGCCCGTCCGGCGCCGGTCCGCGCGCCGCTGCCGCAGGTGCAGCCGCTCCCGCCGGTCCCTCCGGAGGGGGTCGCGCAGGAGCTGGCCGGCGCGTTCGGGCCGGGCATCTGCCGGTTCGACCAGCGGGCGGTGTCCCGGCAGGGTGTGCCCGAAGTGGTGGCGCTGACGCTCGTCTGGGCGGGTCTTCCGGCCGACTTCGGGCCGTTCTTCTGGGCCCAGCCGGCCCAGCCGGTCGTGCCGACGCTCGCCGAACTGGCCGCGCAGCGCCAGATCCAGCCGGCGTCGGACGCGGGCTCGTACCTCGTGATCGGCTCCGACTTCGGGCGGGCGATCTGTGTCCAGTACGGGACGGCGCACATCGTCGCCGTACCGGTCGAGTCCGGGCCGGGCGGGCAGCCGGTGCCGCCGCAGTTCGTGAACAGCGGGCTGCCGGAGTTCACCCGGTCCATGGCGCTGCTGGGGCGGATGTGGCGGCTGCGGTTCGGGCTCAATCCCGAGCAGGCGGGCCGCTGGACGGTCGACTTCCAGGCGCAGCTCGCGATGCTGGACCCGGCGGCGCTGGCGTCCCCGGACAGCTGGTGGTCCGTGCTCCTGGAGCAGATGTGGGACGGCCTGCTCTGAGACGTTCTCTCCTGGCCGGTTTGTGACCGAAGGCGTCCGACGTATCCACGTCGGGCGCCTTTTGTCCTGCCCGATGCCGCATCCTGGAGAGGTCAGCCAGGACCGGAAGGGGCGTCAGGAATGGGTTTCGCCGTCGGACGGGGTCGCGGATACCGCCCCGCGCAGGTCGACCGCCACGTCACCTCCCTCACCGGTGAACGCGACGACGCCTGGGAGCGCGCGGCGCGGCTCACCGCCCTCGTCAAGGAGCGGGAGGCGGAGCTCGCGCGGCTGCGGGAGGCCGTGGAGGGGCTGGCGCCGCAGCGGTACGACTCCCTGAGCGAGCGGGCGCGCAGGATCCTGGAGCTGGCGGAGGAGGAGGACCAGGAGCTCGTACGCGCCGCCGAGGCCGCGGCGCAGGCCCTCGGCGAGGAGGCGCGGGCGGCGGGCCGGGCGGTGGCCGAGGCGGCCCGGGCGTACGCGGACGGGGTGCTCGCCGAGGCGGACGCCGCGGTCGCCGCGGCCTTGGGGGCGGCCGGCGCCGAGGCGGAGGAGCTGCGGGCCCGGGCGCGTGGCGAGGCGGAGGAGCTGCGGCGCGAGGGCCTGGCCGAGCTGGAGGAGACGCGGCGGCGGGCCGCGGCGCTCCTGGCCGCGCAGCGGCAGAAGCAGGCATCGCTCACGGAGGACGCCGACCGCGCGGCGACGGCCCGGCGGGTGGAGCAGGAGGCGCGGCACACGGAGCTGCTCACCGCGGCCGAGTCGCGACTGGAGGCGGCGAAGCGGGCGTACGCCGAGACGGAGGAGAACGCCCGTCACGGGCAGGAGGACGCGGAGGCGCGGGCCGCGGAGATCCTCGCGGAGGCGAGGATGCGTCAGGAGCGCGCGGAGCGCGAGACGGAGCGGGTGCTGCGCGAGCACGAGGAGGCCCGCGAGGAGATCCTGGCCCACATGGACCACATCCGTACCTCCCTGGCGGCGCTGACCGGCCGGGTCGCCCCGGCCCGGGAGCGCGACCGCGATCGGGGCGAGGGCCGGGGCGGGCAGGAGCAGGACCGCGAACCGGACCCCGACCGCGAGGACCGGGACCGCGAACCGGACCGCGAGGACCGGGACCGCGAACCGGACCGCGACCGGCAGGCCGGCGCGCGCTGACCGCCGGCCGTCCCCCACGGCCTATGGGGTCGTCCGCTCCTCGCCGTCCGCCAGGACCGGGAAGCGGCGAGGCGCCAGCGTGAGCAGCACGACGAGGGCGATCGCCGCCGCGGCCGCCGCGCCGAGGTAGACGTAGTCCACCGCCGCGTCGACCGCGTGCCGCAGTCGGTCGGCGGCGGGGCCCGTCAGGGAGCCGGGCGCGTCGAGGGCTCGGGCGAGGCCGTCGAGGTCGCCGCCGCCCCCGAGCCGGGCGGCCAGCACGCCGTTGGCCACCGCCCCGAAGAGCGCCGCGCCGATGCTCTGCCCGACCTGGCGGCAGAAGAGGACGGACGCGGTCGTCGTCCCGCGCTCCTCGTACGGCACCGTCGACTGCACCCCGACGATCAGCGGAAGCTGGAAGAGGCCGAGGGCGCCGCCGAGCAGCAGCATGAGCAGGGCCGGCTGCCAGGGTTCGCCGGGGAAGGGCAGGAAGGGGAAGGCGAGCAGGACCAGCAGGGCGAGGCTGATGCCGATGACGGCGGTGGAACGGAAGCCGATGCGGTTGTAGACCCGGTTGGACAGGGCCGCGGTGACCGGCCAGCTGAGGGTCATGGCGGAGAGGACGAAGCCCGCGGCGATCGGTCCGAGGCCGAGGACGGCCTGGGCGTAGGTCGGCAGGAAGACGGTGGGGGCGACCATCAGGAGTCCCAGCGCGCCGAGGGCCAGGTTGACGGCGGCGATCGTCCGGCGGCGCCAGATCCAGCCGGGGATGATCGGTTCGGCGGCCCGCCGTTCGACGAGGACGGTGACGCCGGCGAGGGCGAGCGCGCCGCCGAAGAGCCCGAGCGAGGGGGCGGACAGCCAGGGCCAGGCGACTCCGCCCTGGACGAGGGCGGTCAGCAGCAGCACGCCGGTGCCGAAGATGGCGAGCGCCCCGGCCCAGTCGACGGACGGCCGCTCCGGCGCGTCCCCGGCCCGTGCCCGGGTGCGGGTCCCCGCCCGTACGGCCGCGGTCCGCCCCGGCTCCACGAGGTACCGGGCGATCAGCCACAGCGCCACCAGCCCGACCGGCAGGTTGATCAGGAAGATCCAGCGCCAGTCCGCGTACCCCGCGAGGAGACCGCCCGCCGCCGGTCCCGCCACCGACGCCGTGGCCCAGACGGACGACAACCTCGCCTGGATCCTGGGGCGTTCCTTCAGCGGGTAGAGGTCCGCCGCGAGCGTCTGGATCGTGCCCTGGAGCGCTCCGCCGCCGAGGCCCTGCACCACGCGGAAGGCGATGAGCGAGCCCATGTCCCAGGCCGCCGCGCACAGCAGGGAGCCGACGAGGAAGAGGACGGTCCCGGCGATCAGGACCGGCTTGCGGCCGAAGGTGTCGCTGAGCTTGCCGTACACCGGCAGGGTGACCGTCACCGCGAGCAGATAGCCGGAGAACAGCCAGGAGAAGACCGACAGCCCCCCGAGGTCGCCGACGATCTGCGGCACGGCCGTGGAGACGACGGTGCCGTCCAGGGCCGCCAGGGCCATCCCGAGCATCATCGCGGCGACGACCGGTCCGCGCCCCCGCGGGGTGGTGGCGGGCGCGCCGGCCCGCCGCGTCGTGGTCCCGGACACCCTGTGGTTCCTCCCCCTGCGGTCGGTGCGCGCCGCCGCGCACCGACCGTGCCGGTGCGCGGCGACGCGTGCCGATGCGTCGTACATCTAATTCGTCGGCACAGCCTCTCACCCGAACCGTGGTGGGAGAACCCCTAGGGGGCCCTCCCCCATACGGGGCAGGGGTCGTTCGTCCCGGCGGAGGACGAGGAGGGCGGGTCCCACTCCTTACCTTGGGTTTACGGAAAGCGCCCGGACCTCCGGAAAACCCCAGGGCGAAGAGTGCTGCGGACACCAGTGACCCGCGCCCCGCCACCTCCCAGACTCGACATGAGCCTGATCCGACCCACCCATAGGAGACATACCGTGACTTCGGCTGTGACCATCCCCAGGCACGGGGGTACTGGCGGACGTACGGCCGTCGCCGCGCGGGCGCGGCAGGTCGTCAAGGCGTACGGCGCCGGGGAGACCCGGGTCGTCGCACTCGACCACGTCGACGTGGACATCGCCCGCGGGCAGTTCACCGCCATCATGGGGCCCTCCGGGTCCGGCAAGTCGACCCTGATGCACTGCCTCGCCGGTCTCGACACCGTCACCAGTGGACAGATCCACCTCGACGAGACCGAGATCACCGGTCTGAAGGACAAGAAGCTCACGCGGCTGCGCCGCGACCGGATCGGCTTCATCTTCCAGGCGTTCAACCTGCTGCCGACGCTGAACGCGCTGGAGAACATCACGCTGCCGATGGACATCGCCGGCCGCAAGGCCGACCAGCAGTGGCTCGACCGGGTCGTGGCGACGGTCGGTCTCGCCGACCGGCTGAAGCACCGGCCCACCCAGCTCTCCGGCGGCCAGCAGCAGCGCGTCGCCGTGGCTCGCGCCCTCGCCGCGCGCCCCGAGATCATCTTCGGCGACGAGCCGACCGGAAACCTCGACTCCCGGGCCGGGGCGGAGGTGCTGGGCTTCCTGCGCCAGTCCGTGGACGAGCTCGGCCAGACCATCGTGATGGTCACGCACGACCCCGTCGCCGCCAGCCACGCCGACCGCGTGCTCTACCTCGCGGACGGCCGGATCGTCGACGAGATGTTCCGGCCCACAGCGGACGCCGTCCTGGACCGGATGAAGGACTTCGACGCGCGCGGGCGGACGTCATGACCGTCCTGAAGACCTCGCTGCGCAACTTCCTCGCGCACAAGGGGCGGATGGCGCTCTCCGCCGTCGCCGTCCTGCTGTCCGTCGCCTTCGTCAGCGGCACGCTGGTGTTCACGGACACCATGAACACGACCTTCGACAAGCTCTTCGCGTCGACCGCCGCCGACGTCACGCTCAGCCCCAAGGACGCGACCGTCGACGACGAGACGCCGCAGACCGGGCGTCCCGAGACCCTGCCCGCATCGCTCGTCGACCAGGTGCGCCGCGCCGAAGGCGTCAAGGAGGCGCAGGGCTCGGTTATCTCGCTGAGCGTGACCGTCGTCGACTCCCGCGACAAGAACGTCGGCCCCACCGGCGGCGCGCCGACCATAGCCGTCAACTGGTCGCCCATCGAGCTGCGTTCGGTGGACGTCACCTCCGGCCACGAGCCGCGCGGGCCCACCGACGTGATGGTCGACGGCGGCACCGCCGAGAAGCACGGCCTGAAGATCGGCGACGAGCTGCGCACCATCGCCGTCACCGGTGACTTCACGGCCCGGATCTCCGGCATCGCCGACTTCAAGGTGACCAACCCCGGCGCCACGGTCGTCTACTTCGACACCGCCACCGCCCAGCGTGAACTCCTCGGCAAGGAAGGTCTGTTCACCCAGATCACGGCCGACGCGGCCCCCGGCGTCAGCGACGAGACGCTGAAGGCGAACATCGTCTCCGCGGTCGGCGCCGGCTATACGCTGCAGACCGCCGCCGAGGTGGCGGACGCCGGCCGCGAGGACGTCGCCGGCTTCCTCGACGTCATGAAGTACGCGATGCTCGGCTTCGCCGGGATCGCCTTCCTCGTCGGCATCTTCCTCATCGTCAACACCTTCTCCATGCTGGTCGCCCAGCGCACCCGCGAGATCGGCCTCATGCGGGCCATCGGATCCAGCCGCAAGCAGGTCAACCGCTCCGTGCTCCTGGAGGCGCTGCTCCTCGGCGTCGTCGGTTCGATCGCCGGTGTCGCGGCCGGTGTCGGCCTCGCGATCGGCCTGATGGAGCTGATGGGCTCCATGGGCATGGAACTGTCCACCGACGACCTCACCGTCCGGTGGACGACGCCCGCCATCGGCCTCCTCCTCGGCATCGTCGTCACCGTCCTCGCCGCCTACATTCCGGCCCGCCGGGCCGGCAAGGTCTCCCCCATGGCGGCCCTGCGCGACGCGGGGACCCCGGCCGACGGCCGGGCGGGCCGGGTGCGGGGCGGGCTCGGACTGCTCCTCACCCTCGCCGGCGCCGGCGCGCTGGGCGCGGCGACGCAGGCCGAGAAGGCCTCCACCGGCTCCCTCTGGCTCGGTCTGGGCGTCGTCCTCTCCCTCATCGGCTTCGTCGTCGTCGGACCGCTCCTCGCGGGCGGTGTCGTCCGCGTCCTGGGCGCCGTCGTCCTGCGGGTCTTCGGCCCGGTCGGCCGGATGGCCGAACGCAACGCACTGCGCAACCCCCGCCGTACGGGTGCCACCGGCGCCGCCCTGATGATCGGGCTCGCCCTCGTGGCCTGTCTGTCGGTGGTCGGCTCCTCGATGGTCGCCTCGGCCACCGAGGAACTGGACCGCTCGGTCGGCGCGGACTTCATCGTCCAGTCCACCAACGGGCAGCCGATCATGCCGCAGGCACAGGCCGCGCTGGAGAAGACGCCGGGCCTGTCCCACGTCACCGAGTACAAGTGGATCGAGGCCACGATCACCGCGCCCGGCGGCAAGCCCGTGGACAAGGGCCTGGTCGCCGCCGAACCGACGTACGCGAAGGACCTGCGCCGCGACACCACCGGAGGCACGCTCTCCGACGCCTACGGCGAGAACGCGATGTCCGTCGGCAGCGACTACGCCGCCGAGCACAAGGTGAAGGTCGGCGACACGCTGACGGTCGCCTTCCAGGGCGGACAGAGCGCGCGGCTGAGGATCGCGGCCGTCACCTCGGACGAGAACAACGTCGACAAGGGCGTGATGTACACCAACATCACCACCGCCGCCCGGTACCTCCCGGCCGAGAAGCTGCCCCGCAGCATGATCCTCTTCGCCACGGCGCAGGACGGCAAGGAGGCCGAGGTCTACACGGCCCTCAAGGACTCGCTCGCCGCCTATCCGCAGTACACGGTGCAGAACCAGGCCGACTACAAGCAGACCCTGAAGGACCAGGTCGGCCAGCTGCTGAACATCGTCTACGGGCTGCTCGCCCTGGCGATCATCGTCGCCGTGCTCGGCGTGGTGAACACGCTCGCGCTCTCGGTGGTCGAGCGGACCCGGGAGATCGGCCTGATGCGGGCGATCGGCCTCTCCCGCCGTCAGCTGCGCCGCATGATCCGCCTGGAGTCGGTGGTGATCGCCCTCTTCGGCGCCCTGCTCGGCCTCGGCCTGGGCATGGGCTGGGGCACGGCCGCCCAGAAGCTGCTCGCCTTGGAGGGGCTCGGCGTCCTGGAGATCCCGTGGCCGACGATCCTGACGGTCTTCGTGGCCTCGGCGTTCGTGGGGCTCTTCGCGGCCCTGGTCCCGGCGTTCCGGGCCGGACGGATGAACGTCCTGAACGCGATCGCGACCGAGTAGCGGCCGGGCGGACCCGGGCAGACCCCGCGCGGGGGCACCCGGCTCGTCCGAACGGGTCCTGCCGCCAGGAAGGGGCTCGTGCGCGGGGGAACCCGGCTCGCCCGAACGGGTCCAACGGCCCGGACGGTTCCCCTGCCCTGGGGTGAGACCCGCGGGGCGCGGCCGGGCCCGCAAGGTACGGGCCCGCAAGGTACGGCCCCGCGTCCCCGGAGCGCCGCCGCTCCTCCCGGTGGCCGAGGCGCCGGCGACCAGGGGCCCCGCCCCCGGGGGCCCCGCTCCTCCCCTCTCCGGGCGGCGGCCCTTCGTCCACGGGCCCGGCGACCTGTCTCCGCCGTCCCACCCGTCACACGCCTGCCGCCCCGGGTTTCGGGCGCGGGTGTCGTCGGCACGTCGTAGTCTGGAGATCCCCCGGCCCGTCCCACGTGTCGGGCTGTTCGCGTTGCCCTCACCCGGGATGGAAGTCCATGAGTCTGCACGGTCTGCTCGACGTCGTCGTCAAGGACGCGGCCCTCTCCGAAGCGGTCACGGCCGCGGCCGACGGCAACCGCATGCACGTGGACCTGGTCGGCCCCCCGGCCGCGCGCCCCTTCGCCGTGGCCGCCCTCGCCCGCCAGGCCGGACGGCCCGTGCTGGCCGTCACCGCCACCGGCCGCGAGGCCGAGGACCTGGCGGCGGCGCTGCGCACCCTCATCGATCCGGACACGGTCGTCGAGTACCCCTCCTGGGAGACGCTGCCGCACGAGCGGCTGTCGCCCCGCTCCGACACCGTCGGCCGGCGCCTCGCGGTGCTGCGCCGCCTCGCCCACCCCTCGGCGGACGATCCGTCCGCCGGGCCGGTCTCCGTCGTTGTCGCCCCCGTGCGCTCCGTGCTCCAGCCCCAGGTCAAGGGCCTCGGGGACCTGGAGCCGGTGGCGCTGCGGACCGGGCGGACGGCGGACCTGAACGAGGTCGTGGAGGGCCTGGCGGCCGCCGCGTACTCCCGGGTGGAGCTGGTCGAGAAGCGCGGCGAGTTCGCCGTGCGCGGCGGCATCCTGGACGTCTTCCCGCCGACCGAGGAACACCCGCTCCGGGTCGAGTTCTGGGGCGACGACATCGAGGAGATCCGTTACTTCAAGGTCGCCGACCAGCGCTCCCTCGAGGTGGCCGAGCACGGCCTGTGGGCGCCTCCCTGCCGCGAGCTGCTGCTGACCGACGAGGTGAAGCGGCGCGCCGCGGCCCTGGCCGAGGCCCATCCGGAGCTGGGCGAGCTGCTCGGGAAGATCGCCGAGGGCATCGCCGTCGAGGGCATGGAGTCCCTGGCCCCGGTCCTGGTCGACGAGATGGAGCTGCTGCTCGACGTGCTGCCGAAGGGCTCCATGGCCGTGGTCTGCGACCCCGAGAGGGTCCGCACCCGGGCGGCGGACCTGGTGGCGACCTCCCAGGAGTTCCTGCAGGCGTCCTGGGCGGCCACCGCCGGCGGCGGCGAGGCCCCGATCGACGTCGGCGCCGCCTCCCTGTGGGGCATCGCGGACGTACGCGACCGGGCGCGCGAGCTGGGCATGATGTGGTGGTCGGTCTCGCCGTTCGCCGCGGACGACGCCGACCTGGACGCCGACACGGTCAAGCTGGGGATGCGCGCCCCGGAGTCGTACCGCGGCGACACCGCCCGCGCGCTCGCCGACACCAAGGGCTGGCTGGCCGACGGCTGGCGCACGGTGTTCGTCACGGAGGCGCACGGCCCGGCGGCCCGCACGGTCGAGGTCCTCGGCGGTGAGGGCATCGCGGCCCGTCTGGACTCCGACCTGACCGAGATCTCCCCCGCGGTCGTCCACGTGGCCTGCGGTTCGATCGACTTCGGCTTCGTCGACCCGGTGCTCAAGCTGGCCGTCCTGACCGAGACCGACCTGTCCGGGCAGAAGGCGGCCGGCAAGGACGGCCAGCGGATGCCGGCCAAGCGCCGCAAGACCATCGACCCGCTGACCCTGGAGGTCGGCGACTACATCGTGCACGAGCAGCACGGCGTCGGCCGGTACATCGAGATGGTCCAGCGGACCGTCCAGGGCGCCACCCGCGAGTACCTCCTCGTCGAGTACGCCCCCGCCAAGCGCGGCCAGCCCGGCGACCGGCTGTACATCCCCACCGACCAGCTGGAGCAGGTCACCAAGTACGTGGGCGGCGAGGCGCCGACCCTGCACCGGCTCGGCGGCGCGGACTGGACGAAGACCAAGGCGCGCGCCAAGAAGGCGGTCAAGGAGATCGCCGCCGACCTGATCAAGCTGTACAGCGCCCGGATGGCCGCGCCGGGTCACGCCTTCGGCCCCGACACCCCCTGGCAGCGCGAGCTGGAGGACGCCTTCCCGTACGTGGAGACGCCCGACCAGCTGTCCACGATCGCCGAGGTGAAGGAGGACATGGAGAAGACGGTCCCGATGGACCGTCTGATCTGCGGCGACGTCGGCTACGGCAAGACGGAGATCGCGGTGCGCGCGGCCTTCAAGGCGGTGCAGGACGGCAAGCAGGTCGCCGTACTCGTCCCGACGACCCTGCTCGTGCAGCAGCACTTCGGCACGTTCACGGAGCGGTACTCGCAGTTCCCCGTGGTCACCCGGGCCCTCAGCCGCTTCCAGACGGAGACCGAGTCGAAGGCGACGCTGGAGGGGCTCCGGGACGGTTCGGTCGACATCGTCATCGGTACGCACCGGCTGTTCTCGTCGGAGACGAAGTTCAAGGACCTCGGTCTGGTCATCGTCGACGAGGAGCAGCGCTTCGGCGTCGAACACAAGGAGCAGCTGAAGAAGCTGCGGGCCAACGTCGACGTGCTGACGATGTCGGCCACCCCCATCCCCCGGACGCTGGAGATGGCGGTGACCGGCATCCGCGAGATGTCGACGATCACGACCCCGCCGGAGGAGCGCCATCCGGTCCTCACCTTCGTCGGCCCGTACGAGGAGAGGCAGATCGGCGCGGCGATCCGCCGCGAGCTGCTGCGCGAGGGCCAGGTCTTCTACATCCACAACCGGGTGGAGTCGATCGACCGGGCCGCCGCCCGGCTGCGCGACATCGTCCCGGAGGCGCGGATCGCCACCGCGCACGGGCAGATGAGCGAGGGCGCCCTGGAGCAGGTGGTCGTCGACTTCTGGGAGAAGAAGTTCGACGTGCTGGTCTCCACGACGATCGTCGAGTCCGGCATCGACATCTCCAACGCGAACACCCTGATCGTGGAGCGCGGCGACAACTTCGGCCTGTCGCAGCTGCACCAGTTGCGCGGCCGTGTCGGGCGCGGCCGGGAGCGGGGCTACGCCTACTTCCTGTACCCGCCGGAGAAGCCGCTGACCGAGACCGCGCACGAGCGGCTGGCGACGATCGCCCAGCACACCGAGATGGGCGCGGGCATGTACGTGGCCATGAAGGACCTGGAGATCCGCGGCGCGGGCAACCTCCTCGGCGGTGAGCAGTCCGGTCACATCGCGGGCGTCGGTTTCGACCTGTACGTACGGATGGTCGGCGAGGCGGTCGCGGACTACCGCGCCTCCCTGGACGGCGGGGTGGAGGAGGAGCCGCCGCTGGAGGTCAAGATCGAGCTGCCGGTCGACGCCCACGTGCCGCACGAGTACGCCCCCGGCGAGCGCCTGCGCCTGCAGGCGTACCGGGCCATCGCCTCGGCGAACTCCGAGGAGGACATCAAGGCGGTACGGGAGGAGCTGACGGACCGCTACGGCAAGCTGCCGGAGCCGGTCGAGAACCTGCTCCTCGTGGCGGGGCTGCGCATGCTGGCCCGCGCCTGCGGGGTGGGCGAGATCGTCCTTCAGGGCCCGAACATCCGCTTCGCGCCGGTGGAGCTGCGCGAGTCGCAGGAGCTGCGGCTCAAGCGGCTGCACCCGCGCACGGTCATCAAGCCGGCGGTCCACCAGATCCTGGTCCCGCGTCCGACGAGCGGGAAGATCGGCGGGAAGCCGGTCGTGGGGCGCGAACTGCTGTCGTGGACGGGGGAGTTCCTGACCACGATCCTCGGCTCGTAGGGGGTCTCCTTCCACACCGGTCGCCCCACGCGGCCGGCGCGGCGGGTCAGAGGACGTCGAGGTCGATCGCCTCGGCCATGGCCCGGTAGCCGCCGGCGCTCGGGTGCAGATGGTCGCCCGAGTCGTAGACCGGCAGCAGTCGGTCGGGGTCCGCCGGGTCGGAGAGGGCGCGGTCGAAGTCGACCACGGCGTCGTACGCGCCCGACGTGCGCACCCATCGGTTGAACTCGTCCCGCTGGGCCTCGTTCTCCGGGCTGTCGTAGCGGGAGCCCTTGATCGGGGTGAGGGTCGCGCCGATCACCCTGAGCCCCCGGGCGCGCGCCTGGCGTATCAGCTCGCGGTGGCCGGCGACGAGCTGGTCCACCGACACCTCGGCGGTGGGGTCGTCCGCGGTCCCCCGACTGTCGGCGCCGATGTCGTTGATGCCTTCGAGGACGACGACCGTGCCGACGTTCGGCTCCGTCAGGGCGTCCAGGGCGAAGCGGTGGACGCCCTTCTCGCCGGCCCAGGCCTTGTCGCGGGTGAGCTGGTTGCCGCCGATGCCGTGGTTGAGGACGCTGCGCGGCCGCCCGGCGGCGGCGAGGCGTTCCGCCAGTTCGTCGGGGTAGCGGTCGTTCCTGTCGACGCCCGAGCCGACCCCGTCGGTGATCGAGTCGCCGAAGGCGACGATGCCGTCCCGCCGGCCGGACGGGCCGCCGCTCACCTCGACCCCGGTGAGGAAGTACCACGACCCACTCGTCTCCCGGAACTCCGCACCGGTGGCGTCGAGGCTGTGGTCGCCGTCCGCGCGGTAGCTGGTGGCGGAGGCGATGGTGTGGAACGTGGCGGGGCCGGTCGGCCCGGCCAGGTAGAGCGTGACGGTCACCGCCTCCAGGGCCCCGACCGTGAACGGCACCCCGTCGCTGGCGACCGTCCCGCCGACCGGCACGGTGACGGACGGCTCCGTGCCGAAGGAGAGCCGCCGCACCGAACCGGCGGACACGGAAGCGCCCTTGTCCGTGCGGGCGATCGTCGCGCCGGTGATCCGGAGCGGTGTCCTGCCGTACCGGTTGGAGAGTTCGATGCGGGCCCGGGTGCCGCCGACGCCGACCCTGACGACCTGTCGGACGGTCTGGTCGGCGAACCCCCGCAGGGACCAGTTCGGGCCGAAGGGCTCGGCCGGTGCCTGCGGGGAGGCGGCCCAGGCGCCGTGCCAGCCGGTCCGGCCGGTCTTCGCCGGGGGCGCGGACCCGCTCGACGACTCCGTGGACACGGACGGGCCGACGAGCGGCAGCGCGCCGAGGGCCGCGACGGCGAGCAGTGCGGCGGCCGCACGCCAGGAGGGAGTCTTGGAGGTCATGGATCTCGCCCGTCGTTCACGTTCCGAGAAGTTCAGAAGAGCAGCCCGGCGAGCGCGCGGAAGAACTCCTCGGGGTTCCGGTCGCCCAACGGTCCGCCCTCGGCCCTGCTCCCGCCGTCCTCCCCGCTCGCTTCGGTGTGCCCGTCGTGTCCGACGCGCGCACCACCCGCGGTGTTCCCGGCGTCCAGGTTGCGGGTCAGGAGCAGCGTGGCGAAGCCGTGGGCCAGGGACCAGGCGGCGATGCCCGCCGTGCGGGGATCCGCGGCGGAGCCGGCCGTGGAGGCGGCCGCGGATTCGGTCGTGGGCCCGGTCGTGGAGCCCAGGGAGTCGATGCCCGCGCGGAGTTCGGCCGAGGCGCGCTCCCTGGCGGCCAGGAGGCCCGGGTCGTCGCCGCGCAGGAGGTCGGGCTGGAACATCACCTGGAAGTGGGCGGGGTGGCCGACGGCGAAGCGGACGTAGGCGACCCCCCGTTCGCGCAGGTCGGGCGCGTCGGCGAGGGCGTCGGCCAGCAGGCCGAAGCCCTCGGCGGCGATCGCCGTCAACAGGCCCGTGCGGTCCTTGAAGTGGTGGGCGGGCGCCGCGTGGGAGACCCCCGCGCGGCGGGCCAGGTCGCGCAGGCTCAACGCCGCCGGGCCGTCGCCGGCGATGACGTCGAGCGCGGCGGTCAGGACGGCCTGCCGCAGGTCGCCGTGGTGGTAGCTGCGCCGACTCGTCATGACCACCATCCTACGCCGCATCTAGGCATTGACAGGTTCGGGCGCCCGGAGGAATCTGGACAGTGACAAGATACCCAGGGAGGAAGCCATGACCGTGGACACGGGGACAGGTGTGGAGCCCGGGCGCGTACGGCAGATGTGGCACCTGATCGAACCGCTGCACGCCCTGCTGTACTACGCCCCCGAGGCGTTCGACGAGGCCGCCCGCCTCGGCCACGACATCGGCGAGCGCTGGCCGGCCTACTTCGCCTGGCGTGCCGCGCCGCTCGGCCCCGCGGGCCCGGAGCGGGTCGCCTCCGCCTTCTACGGCTTCAGCCCCGACATGGTCGGCCGGTACGTCCCGGCGATCTGGCGCACGGCCGCGCCCGAGGAGGTGCTCGCCGCCCGGGTGCGGGCGGTCGACCGCGCCTACCGGAGTGTCCTCGGCGAGGACACCGTCGCGAGCCCCGGCGTCGCCGAGGCCGCCGCACTCGCCCGCCGGGCGGCCGAGGCCGCCACGACGGCCGGCCGTCCGCTCGCCGCCGCCAACGCCGCGCTGCCCTGGCCGGCCGACCCGCACTTGACCCTCTGGCAGGCCGCGACGATCCTGCGCGAACACCGGGGCGACGGGCACCTCGTCGCCCTCCTGGCCGCCGGGCTCGACCCGGCGGAGTCGCTGGTCTCCTTCGCGGCGGTCGGCGCGGCCTCGGAGAAGACCTTCGAGAGCCGCGGCTGGAGCGAGACCGAATGGAACGCCGCCAGGGACCGCCTCGCCGCACGCGGCCTGCTCGCCGCCGACGGCACGGCCACCGAGGCCGGCCGCGCCCTGCGCGCGGAGGTGGAGCTGCGGACGGACCGCCTGGCCGCCGCCCCCTGGGACGCGCTCGGCCCGGACGGGACCGCCCGGCTCGCCGAACTCCTGGGCGGACCCTGGCTGTCGGTGCTCGGCTCGGGACTGCTGCCCGCCGAGAACACCCTCGGCATCGGCAGGATCTGAGGCCCGCCGCGCGGCGGGCGCGGCCGGGGACGCACGACGGCCGTGGAGTGCGTGGGCACTCCACGGCCGCAGGTGTGTGAGGGCCGAAGCCGCCGGGTCACGCCCGTCAGGTCGGCGGAGGCGGAGGCGGTTCCTGCCCCCTGTCCTTCGCGCCGAACCGGTCGCCGACGTGCCGTTGTGCCTGGTCGACCTGATCGACGTACTTGTTGCCGGTCTTCTTGTCGACCATGTCCCCGGCGCGATCGACCGCCTGCTGGGTCTTGTCCGGGTGCTGGCCCATCATCTCTTTGAGCTTGTCCATGATCCCCATGCGTCCAGACTCCTTCGGAAGGGGACATACAGCGCATTCGACGCTACGCGCCCTCCGCCGTCTCCGCACGCCGGAGAATCGCCCGGACCATCGATTCCCGCGAGGCCCCGCCGCTCTCTGGCGGCACCCGGGGGGTGCCTCACTAGGATCCCCGCGTGCCCAGCTACCGCGGGATCCCGCCCCTCGCCGCCCTCGCCACCGCCGCCCTCGTCGCCTCCGGCTGCACGACGCCGCCGGACGGCCCGCCCGCCGAAGGCGCCCCCGGGAGGGCCGGATCCGCGCTCGCCGCCGTGGACGCCCTCACCGTCAAGGGCCGCGCCCCCAAAACCGGCTACGACCGGGAGAAGTTCGGCCGTGCCTGGGCCGACGTCGACGGGAACGGCTGCGGCACCCGCGACGACATCCTCAAGCGCGACCTCACCGACGTCCGCTTCACGGACGGGCGCTGCAAGGTCGCCTCCGGGGTCCTCGCCGACGACCCCTACACCGGCGGCCGCGTCGACTACGTCAGGGGCCGCAGCAAGGTCGACATAGACCATCTCGTGGCCCTCTCCGACGCCTGGCAGAAGGGCGCGCAGAAGTGGGACGCGGAGAAGCGCCGCCGCTTCGCCAACGACCCGCTCAACCTCCTCGCCGTCGACTCCGGCGCCAACCGCCGCAAGTCCGACGGCGACGCCGCCACCTGGCTGCCGGCGAACAAGGCGTACCGCTGCGTCTACGTGGCCGGGCAGGTCGCGGTGAAGAGGAAGTACGGGGTGTGGGTCACCGGCGCCGAACGGGACGCCATGAAGCGGGTCCTCGCCACCTGCCCCCAGCAGAGGCTTCCCTAGCGGTGTTCGTACGGTCTCGCCGGGGTCGCGGCGGCCGGAGGTTCGGGTGGGGGCCGCGAAAACCGGTTGGGGCCCGTGGGGGAGGTGGTTAGCCTGCCCGGATGGAGCTGAACATCACGACCCTCGCCGAACGCCCCGAACTCCAGGGGCCGATGTGGCAGATGCTCGACCTGTGGCCGGAGTTCATGCTCCACGACCCGATCGGCTGGGCCAACATCGGCCGGATCGTCGCCGAACTGCCGGAGTACGTCCTCGTCGCCACCGACCCCGACGGCAAGGTCGTCGCGCGCGCCTTCAGCGTCCCGTTCCAGCTGCGGGCCGAGGGCCGCGGAGACCTGCCCGCCACCGGCTGGGACCAGGTGCTGCTGTGGGCCTTCTCCGACAGGCGGCACGGACGGATCCCCGACACCGTCAGCGCCATCGAGGTCACCGTCGCCACCGGCATGCTGGGGCGGGGGATCTCGGCCAGGATGCTGGCCGCGCTGCGGGACAACGCCAAGCGCCACGGCTTCACCGAACTCGTCGCGCCGGTGCGGCCCAACGGCAAGCACCTGGAGGCCGGCACGCCCATGAGCGAGTACGCCTTCCGCACCCGCGAGGAGGACGGTCTGCCCCACGACCCCTGGCTGCGGGTGCACGTCCGGGCGGGCGGCACGGTGGAGGCCGTCGCCCCGGTCTCGATGACGATCGCCGCCGCCCTGGAGGACTGGCGCAAGTGGACCGGTCTGCCCTTCGACACCGACGGCCCGGTCGAGGTCGAGGGCGCTCTGGAGCCGGTGCACTGCGACGTCTCGCGTGGCTACGCCGTCTACGTCGAGCCGAACGTCTGGGTCCGCCACCGCCTGTGAAACGGCGACGGCGCGGCCACCGGCCGTGCACGGCGACGGCTGTGAACGGCGGCCGGTGTGCACGCCACCGCCTGTGAACGGCGACGGGGGTGCGAGGGCCGTCCCCCTCCGGCGGCCCTCACACCCCTGCGTCCCCCGTTCCCCGACTCCTACTTCGTGTCGTCGAGGACGTCCTTGGCCGGCGGAGGCGTGGCCACGACCGGCTTGCCGTAATCGGTGAAGGTGATCGTCCCCGGCTCCTCGCCGCCGGCCGTCACGATCTTCAGGATGTGCGGTTCGCCCTCCGTGGCCACGTAGAGCGTCGTCTTCTCCTTGTCGAACGCCTGGGTCAGCATCAGCGCCTTCCTGCCGCCGACCGTGGTCTCACCGCTCTTCACGGAGAGGTCGACGCCCTGCTCGAAGTCGGCGAGGAGGGCCTTCAGGTCGCAGAGTTCGAGGCTGTCCTTCGCCTCCGGGTCCGTCACGGGCGTCTTCACCCAGCGGCCCTTCAGCTCCTTGAGCATGGCCTCCTGGATTTCGGCGGGCTCGCTCTTGGCCTGCTCCCGCAGGAAGGCCTCGTCGAAGCGGAGGTAGGCGACCTTGTCGTCCGCCTTGACCAGCTCCGCCGTGCCCGTCGGGCCGACCGTCAGGGTGCCGGCGCACTTGGCCTTGGTGTCGACCGACAGATACGCCTTCATCGGCCCGTCGGTCGTCTTGACGGCCAGGTCGAGCGTGACGGAGTCGGCGGTCCTGGTGGCGGTGATCGCCTTGGCGGCGATCTTCGGACCGGTCAGCTCTCCGAACGGGCCGGCGGCCTTGGGGTCGTCGGAGAACGGTCCGCAGGCGGCGGCGCCGAGCGAGAGGGCGGCACAGAGCGCCGCGGCGAGCGCGGTCCGGCGGGTGCGGGCGGGGGTGGTGGCAGACATGAAGGGTTCTCCGGGGATGGTGTGCGACCGGTACGAGGGTGCGGACGGGGACGGGGACGGGGACGGGGACGGGAGAGCGGGCCGGGCGGCCGTCGGTCAGGGGGCGGGGGCCGGGGTCCGGCCTCGGAGGGTCAGCCGAGCTTCAGCTCCCACTGGGAGGCGTTGTGCTCCAGGCCCGGGCTCACCTCGACCGTGAGGTTCCCGGCGCCGGCCGGGGCGTCGAAGGCGAAGGTGACCGTGGCCTTCTTGCCGGGCAGGACCGTGCCGTCGAAGCCACTGCCGACCTTCTCGTCGAAGATCTGCTCGGCCGTGACCCCGTCCTTGCCCGCGCGGGCGGCCAGCGTGGCCAGGGTGGAGTCGAACGCCTTCTTGCCGCCGTTCTCGATCACGACGGTGACCTGGTACGCCTTGTTGCCCTCGGTGTGGCCGACCGCGTACTCGCTGGGGGAGTACGCCTTGGGCGCCGAGACCGTGATCTTCAGTCCGTCGTCGTAGACCGAGGAGGCGCCGGCCGTGAGGGCCTTGGCCTTGCCGCCGGACGCGCCCGGCTGCTTCGACGTGGGGTCCTTCGGCGCGGCGTCCTTGACCGCCTTGTCGATCTCGTCGACCGCGTCGCTGACCACCGTGAACGTGATCACCGCGCCGACCACCGAGAGGATCAGGGCCACGAGGCCCAGGACGGCGCCCGTGACGGTCACGCCCTTGTTGTTCGCCTGACCGCGCGTCACGCGGCCCTTGCCGACGAGGCCCAGGATCAGGGCGATCAGGCCGAGGATGCCAGCCAGCCAGAACAGGAACGGGATCAACCCGGAGACGGTGCCGATGATGCCGAGGACCAGGGCCGCGGTGCCCAGTCCGTTGCGGAAGGCGGCCGGCGCCGGCGCGGGGTGGAAGTGCGTGGTGTCGTACGACATGACTGTGTCCTCCCGGACCGATCGGCTGGCTGGAGTGATGGATCAATAACACCAGAGCCTGTGAACCGAGTCAACACGGTTCACAGGGTTTGCCTCGGATCACGCCGTGAAAGGGTGTGCCTCGCGTTCGTCGGTACTATCGAGCGCCACAGCGACGACAGCAGGGCTACGAGGGGAGTCGGTCAGTGCCGGAGCGCGCGACAGAGGTGACCGCCGCCGGGATCGCCCGGCTCGCGGGGGTGGGCCGGGCGGCCGTGAGCAACTGGCGCCGTCGCCACCCCGACTTCCCGCGCCCCGTGGGCGGCACGGAGACCAGCCCCTCCTTCGCCCTCGCCGAGGTCGAGGGCTGGTTGCGCGCCCAGGGGAAGCTCGCCGAGGTCCCCCTGCGCGAGCGGGTCTGGCAGCAGGTCGCCGGACACCCCGCGGGCGCCGTCACCGCCCTCGCCCACGCGGGCGCGGTCCTGCTGCTCGTGCGCGACCGCGCCGCGGCGTGGCCGACGCTGGCCGCCGCCCCCGACGAGCGGCTCGCCGCCACCCTGGCGGTCGCGCTCGAGGAGACGCTCACCGAGCGGTTCGGCGCCGAACGGGCCGTCCGCACCCCCACCGCCGCCGACCTCGCCCCCTCCGTCCCCCTCGTGCGCGGGGCCGCCGACCTCGCCGCCGAGACCGGGGCCCGCCAGGCCTTCGAGTTCCTCCTCGGCCGGCACCTCGACGCCAACCCGCGGCAGTACACGCTCACCCCGTCCGGCCCGGCCGCCCTGATGGCCGCGCTCGCCGCCACCGGCACCGACGGGCCCGCCACCGTCCTCGACCCCGCCTCCGGCACCGGCACCCTGCTGCGCGCCGTCGAGCTCCCCGGCGCCCTCCACGGCCAGGACGCCGACCCGGACCTGGCCGCCCTGACCGCCCTGCGCCTGGCCCTGACCTGCGACGCCGACATCCGCGTCCGGGCCGGCGACAGCCTGCGCGCCGACGCCTTCCCGCACCTCGCGGCGGACGCCGTGCTGTGCCACCCGCCGTTCAACGAGCGCAACTGGGGCCACGAGGAACTGGCCTACGACCCGCGCTGGGAGTACGGCTTCCCGGCCCGTACGGAGTCCGAACTCGCCTGGGTCCAGCACGCACTGGCCCGCCTCCGCCCCGGCGGCACGGCCGTCCTGCTCATGCCGCCCGCCGCCGCCTCCCGCCGCTCCGGCCGCCGGATCCGCGCCGACCTGCTGCGCAGGGGCGCCCTACGGGCCGTCGTCGCCCTTCCCGCCGGCGCCGCGCCCCCGTACGGCATCCCGCTCCACCTCTGGGTGCTGCGCAAGCCCGTCCCCGGGGCCGGGGCCTCCCAGGAGCTCCTCGTCGTCGACACCACGTCCCTCGCCGCCGACCAGCAGGGCGGGGCTGGCCGCGACCGGCTCGACTGGCAGACCGTGCACACCGCCGTCCTCGACGCGTGGCTGCCGTTCGCCCAGGACGGCACCGTCGAGCCGACCCCCGGCGCGAGCCGGGCCGTGCCCGTCATCGAACTCCTCGACGACGACGTCGACCTGGCCCCCGCCCGCCATCTGCCGTCCCCGGCCGCCGCAGGGGGGGCGGCGGACCTGGCGCGGGTCCGCGACCGGCTCGCCGAGACCCTCGGCCGCACCGTCGCCCTCGCCCCGCCGCCCCCGCCGTCCGCCCCCGCCGACCCGGCCGCCGCCCGCCCCACCGGCGTCACCGTCGGCGAACTCGCCCGCGCCGGAGCGCTCGAACTCCGCGCCGGAGGCGCCGGCGGCACCGCCGGAACCCCGGCCCCGGCGGGCCCCGGCGGGGCCGGCCGCGAGCAGTCGGTCCGGATGCTCACCGAGCACGACGTGTTCGCCGCCCAGCCCCCCTCCGGCACCCTCCCCGACGGCCTGCCCGACGAACCCGTCCTGCTCCGCGCCGGTGACGTCGTCGTCCCCGTCCTCGGCGGCGGCTCCGTCGCCCGGGTCGTCGACGCCGCCACCGCCGGAGCCGCCCTCGGCCGCAACCTCCAGCTGCTGCGCCCCGACCCGGCCGCCCTCGACCCCTGGTTCCTGGCCGGGTTCCTGCGCGGAACCGCCAACAACCGGCAGGCCAGCAGCTACGCCTCCACCGCCACCCGGCTCGACGTCCGCCGCCTCCAGCTCCCGCGCCTGCCGCTCACCGAGCAGCAGCGGTACGGCGAACGGTTCCGGGCGCTCGTCGAGTTCGAGGACGCCCTGCGCCTCGCGGGGCGGCTCGGCGAGCAGCTGGTCCAGGGGCTGTACGACGGGCTCGCGGACGGCACGGTGGCCCCCTGAGGCCGGCGCCCTGATCGGTTCGGCAACGGTTCCGTGCAACCCGGGAGCCGTTGTCGCTGTCGGTGTATACGCTCGGACCCGCAACCGATCCAGGTGACCAGGAGCAGGAATGTACGGCCCCGGCTATGAGCCCCCGGCACCTCCGCGTGCCCTCCCGACGTCCGTCGTCGTGCTCCGTGTGCTCTTCGCCGCACTCCCGTTGTTCAGCTGCGGGTTCCTGACCTGGGCGACGATGGTGCGGCTCGCGGTCGTGACGCGCCGTACGTCCGACTGGATCCTGTGCGGGGTCTCGGCGGCCCTCGTGATCACCGGCCTGGTGCTGATGCCCGACGACATCGAGACGACGCAGGCGGACGTCGTCGTGAGCGGGATCCTGCTCAACGCCCTCCTGTTCACGGTGTACTTCCTCTACGCCGACATCCGGCACGACAAGGTGCGCCGCCTGGGGCCGACGGGGGCCTCGCCGTACGCGACGACGGTCCCGCAGCACGGGACGGGATACGGCTACCCGCCCGCGTACCTCCAGCCGCAACCCCGGCCGCAGGTCCACCCGCAGCCGCCGGTGCCGCCCCAGACCCAGCCCCAGCCGCAAGCCCAGCCCCAGCCCCAGCCCCAGGCGCAGCCTCAGCCGCAGGCCAACCCCCGCATCGACCAGGTCCGTGCCGAGCTGGACGAGCTGAGCCACCTCCTCCGTAAGGAGGAGGGGAAGTGAACGGACGCGTCATCGGCGGCCGTTACGAACTGTCCACGATCATCGGCCAGGGCGGCATGGGCCAGGTCTGGACGGCGTACGACGGGCGGCTCGACCGCCGTGTCGCCGTCAAGCTCCTGCGCCCCGACCACATGGCCGCCGCCACCGCCGCCGGCGAGATGCGGCGCCGCTTCGTCCGCGAATGCCGGGTGACCGCCCAGGT
The DNA here is from genome assembly GCF_055609145.1 of Streptomyces sp. NPDC036822. Lineage (NCBI taxonomy): Bacteria > Bacillati > Actinomycetota > Actinomycetes > Kitasatosporales > Streptomycetaceae > Streptomyces > Streptomyces sp. NPDC036822. Next base: position 68,944 of record NZ_JBVJPY010000020.1, on the reverse strand, counting down.
CGACCACCCCGGCCTGGTCACCGTCCACGACGCCGGGAGCGACGGCGACGAGCTGTACCTGGTCATGCAGTACGTCGAGGGCGCGGACCTCTCCGACCACCTCGCCGAACACGACCCGTATCCGTGGCCCTGGGCGGTCTCCGTCGCCGCGCAGCTGTGCGCGGTCCTGGCCGCCGTGCACGCGGTGCCGATCGTCCACCGCGACCTCAAGCCCCGGAACGTCATGGTGCGCCCCGATGGCACCGTCACCGTCCTCGACCTCGGTGTCGCCTCCGTCCTGGACACCGACACGACCCGCCTCACCCACACCGGTTCACCGATCGGCAGCCCCGCCTACATGGCGCCCGAACAGGCGATGGGCGGCGCCGTGGGCCCGTACACCGACCTGTACGCGCTCGGCGTCCTGCTCCACGAACTGCTCAGCGGGAACGTGCCGTTCGCGGGTTCCACCGCCCTCGGCGTGCTGCACCGGCACCTCTACGAGCCGCCGGTGCCGGTCCGCCGGCTGCGCCCCGAGGTGCCCGAGGCCCTGGAGGCGCTCGTCCTGCGGCTGCTCGCCAAGGACCACCGGCACCGGCCGTCCGACGCGCACGAGGTGTACGAGGCCCTGCTCCCGCTGCTGCCCGCGCGCGGGATCCCCTCCGGGCCGCTCGACCCGACCCGCCCCTTCCTGCGCCCGCACGCACCGTGGCCCGACCGCGCCTCCGCCCCGCCTCCGCCCCCGGTCGCGCCGCCGGTCGCCCCGCCCGTCTCCCGCCCGGACGTCGCCGCCGCCGTCGACGAGGTCAAGCGGCTGCTCGGCGAAGGGTCGATCACCCAGGCCGTCGACATCCTCGGCGGCATCCTGCCCGCCGCCGCGGCCGAGCACGGCGAGCACTCGCCCGTCGTCCGCATCCTGCGCAAGCAGTACGCCACGACGCTGATGGACGACGGCCAGTACCGCCGTGCCCTGCCGGAGCTGCGCCGTCTGGCCGAGGACCGCACGGCGGAGGCGGGACCGGCGGATCCGCAGACCCTGCAGTTCCGTTACGACGCGGCCCAGTGTCTGGAACAGCTCGGCGAGACCGCGTCCGCACTGGCGGAGTACCGCGCCCTCCTGCCGTACGTCGACGGCGGCACGGACCCGTCGCGCGCCTTCGACATCCGCCGCCGGATCGGCAACCTCCTGCTGGCCATGGGCGACCACACGGCGGCCCACCAGCACCTCCAGGTCCTGCTCTACGACACCGAGCGCGCCTACGGCCCGTACCACGCGGTCCCCACCGACCTGCGCCGGGCGCTGGCCCGCCAGCAGCAGATGGGACCGCACGCCTGACGGTGTGTGACCGCGGTCACGGCCCCAAGATCGCTCCGCGGGCGATGATGCTCGCCGGCCCGGCGGCCCTTCCCGTCGCCGTGTCACGGGGCGGGCGTGCGGGTGCGCGCGCCCGACGGCCCGCCACTCCCAAGGAACGAGATCGAGGACACGTGACCATGCAGAAGCGCGCGAAGCAGCGCGGATACCGAACGATGGGCGCCTCGCTCGCGCTGGGCGCCCTCCTCATGGCCACCCCGGCGGCGAGCGCGGAGCCGGTCACGGCGGTCACCACCGGGCCGGTGTTCAACGACCCGTCGGGCGACACGACCGCCCAGGGGCGGATCCTGAGCCACCTGGGGCGGCTCGTCGACGGAGCCGAGCCGGGGTCCTCCATCCGGATGTCGCTCTACCTGTACGGATCGCAGTGGCTGACCGAGCGCCTGCTCGCCGCCCACGCGCGCGGGGTCACCGTCCAGGTGGTCCTCGACAACGACACCGCCGGCTACCCGGCCGTCGCGAACCTGAGGAACGGGCTGAGCGGGGAGTCCTGGGTGCGGATCTGCAAGGCGGAGGAGGCCTGTCTCGCCAAGGACCCCGGCACCACGGCGGCGGACCCGAACGGCTGGTACGACAACGTCAACCACAACAAGTACTTCCTGTTCTCCCGCACCAAGGGCAACGGCACCGTCCCGGTGGACGACGTGGTGGTGCAGTCCTCCGGCAACCTCATCGAGCAGGACCGCACGAAGCTGTGGAACGACGCGATGACGGTGGCGGGCAACAAGGAGCTGTTCGACGCGTACGCGGCCTACTTCGCCGACCAGGCGGAGGCCGCCGCCGGCCGGATACCGCAGGTCGACGAGTACGCGCACGACACGCAGGCCGGCAAGGCCAAGGTCTACTTCTTCCCGCGCTCGGGCACCGACCCGGTCGTCAACGTCCTGAAGACGGTGGCCCAGCCGGTCGGCACGGCCGAGCCCTGCCACGGCAACGCCCCGGGCTTCGGCACCTCCGACGGCCGGACGAAGATCCGGATCGCCCAGGGCCACACCACCCGTCCCGAGGTGGCCGAGCAGCTCTGGAAGCTCGCGGACGCCGGCTGCCACATCGACATCGTCTACGGCAAGCTCGACAACTGGCCGATCGACGCGGAGAAGTACCCGCTCCGGGTGGCCGAGTGGCTGACCAGGCCCACCGCGAAGGGGCGCATCGTCCTGCGTCAGCTGCACAACGACCAGAGCGGCGGCACGGCGACGCACACCAAGTACCTGCTGATCGAGGGCGCGTACCTCGGCGGCGCGAACAAGAAGATCGTCTTCACCGGCAGCCACACGTACACGGGCATGGCGCTGAAGGTGAACGACGAGGCGATGCTGAAGTACGAGGACCCGGCCGTCTTCGACGCGTACGTCGGGAACTTCGAGGCGCAGCGGGCGGCGGCGGAGTCGGAAGGGCTGTAGCGGGCGGGCGGCGGCTGACGGGACGACAGAATCACGAGTGGGCATCTGATCGGTGTACGGATCGACAGTGTCCCTTTTGCGTGGTCCGTGACATGTAGCGTACGCGTTCGATCATGTACACGTCCCCAAGGAACCCTTATGACTACGCCGCCGCCCGTCACCCCTGAGCAGCCCGCCGCCTTCGGCGAGCCCGTCGCCTCCGCCGAGCCGGCGAAGAAGAAGGGCCTGGGCAAGAAGGTCCTCGGCATCCTCGTGGCGATCGTCGTCGCCCTCGGCGTGAAGTTCGGTTACGCGGCCATCAGCGGCGACCTCCCCACGCACGCCGAGGCGGGCGACTGCATCAGCGTCACCGGCCCGGACAACGACCCGAAGGTCGAGACCAAGGAGTGCACCGACAAGGGCCCCGACCTCTACAAGGTCACCAAGGTCCACAAGGGCACCTTCGACGTCAACAAGTGCGGCGAGATGACCGCGCTGGCGCAGGAGTGGGACTACGAGAAGTTCGTCCTCTGCCTGGAGCCCGTCAAGAGCTGACGCCCTCACGGGCGATGAAGGGGCCGGACGCCTGACGCGTCCGGCCCCTTCGGCGTGCGGCGGCGGGCGCGCCGGCCGTGAGTCGGTCAGTCCGCCCGCCGCCGGAACGGCCGCCCGGCCCGTCCCCGGCCCCGCGCCAGGAGCGCGGCCAGGACGAGCGCCGCCACCGCCCCCGTGCCCAGGCCCGCCCGCAGGCCCGGCGGGCGGAAGGCGCAGACCACCGGCGTCCCGTCGGCCGGGGCGGGAGTCGCCACCAGGCCGCCGTACGAGTCGGCCGGGCGTCCCCCGCAGCGCCAGCCCGCGATCCGGGGCGCCGCCAGGACGACCGTGCCCCGCGCCCCGGGCGGGAGTTCGGCCCGGACGCCGGTGTCCGTGACGCGTACCGCCGTCGCCGCCGCCGCCCGCAGCTCCGCCGCCGCCGTACGCAGGCGCTCCCGGTCCAGGCACTCCACCCGTCCCCGGGCGCCACGGCCCGTCAGGACCGGCCGCTCGTCCGCCACGCGCTGGACGCCCAGGGAGACCATCGCGGCCCGGCGCTTGGGCAGGCCGCCCAGCAGCTCCACCGTCCGCGCCCCGAGCCGGGCCGTCCCGGTGAAGTCGGGGGCCCACAGGAAGACCTCCCGGCCGACCGGGCAGCCCCCGGCCCCGGGAGGTTCGTACACCCGCGACCCCAGCAGCAGTTCCTGGTTGCGGAACGGAGAAGGCCCGTACCGGGGCGGGGCGACGCCCGGGGGCCGGACCGTCACCAGCGGCAGAACCGTTTCGGCATGGACGACGCCGCCGTCCCGCCACCGCGCGCCCACCCCGAACAGCGCGTCCGTGACCGGGTTGTCCAGGCTCAGGAGGTTGCGTCCGCGCGAGGTCCAGCCGCCGCCGAGCGCCGCCAGGGTCCGCGTCAGCGCCTCCGGGGTGTGGCTGCTGTAGTACGCGGCGCCCTGACCGCCCAGGAGCAGCGGGTCGTTGCCCGCCACCCTGGGCAGCCCGGGGTCGGTCCGGTACGCGGGCCACCCGTCGGCCGCCGCCAGCGCCTCCGCCCGGCGTTCGTGCTCCGCGCCGTACGCCGGATAGTCGTCGAGCCGGGCCAGGCGCTCCCGGTCGGCCCAGGCCGTGGTCGCCGCCGCCTGCCCGACCAGCGTCCCCGACAGCAGGGCGGCCGCCACGACCGTGTACCGCCCGCGCCGGGGCAGGAGCACCGCCCCGACGGTCGTCGCGCAGCCGGCCGCGCCCAGCGCCAGTGCCCATACGTTCGCCAACGGGCTGGTCAGCGCCGCCGCCGCGAGGACCCCCACCACTCCGGCCCCGCCGAGCAGCGCCCGACGGTCGGGCAGGCCGCGCGCGAGGCCGGCCCAGGCGGCGAGGACGAGGAGGCCCGCGAGGACGAACGTCTGCCGGTAGGGGCTTCCGTTCGGCGTGGCGAAGACGTGCCAGAGCAGATGGGTCGGTCCCCACTGCGTCGACATCGCGACCGCCCCCGCCAGACCCGCCCACAGCCACCGTTCGCGCCGCTTCACGTCCCGGCGCAGGAGCAGCGATCCGGCGAGTACCGGCACGGCGGTGAAGACGAAGAGGGCGGGGGTGGAGAAGCTGTACGTCGCGGGCAGCAGACGGGCGAGGAAGTCCGGCCAGGCCGCCGGGGCGAACTCCTTGGTGAGGCCGGGGTGCGCGAGCCGGGACCCGAGGAGGACGGGGACGAGGACGGGCGCGGCGAGCCCGACGCCGAGCCCGGTCGTCGCGACCGCCCGGCCCGCCACCCGTATCCGGAACGAGTCCGTCTCCGCGAGGCGGACCAGCAGGACCAGCGCCGCGCCCAGGGTGGCCATGTAGGCGGTGTAGAAGTTCGCGACCCAGCAGACGGCCACCACCAGCGGCCCGAGCAGCGGCCGCCGGCCCTGCCGCACCCATTCGCCCACCACACACAGCAGCGGGAAGGCGATCAGCCCGTCGAGCCACATCGGGTTGTACGTCGCCTCGGCGACGGACCAGCCGCACAGGCCGTACGCGGCGCCGAGCAGGCCGGCCGCCCACCGCGCGCCCGGCCGGGTGCGCAGCAGCAGGGCCGTCATGGCGGCCGCCGCCACCGCCATCTTCAGGACGGTGACCGTGTAGACCGCGTACTCGATGTCCGCGCGCGGGAACAGTGCGACCAGGGGCGCGAACGGGCTGGTCAGATAGGTGCCCAGGTCGGGCAGGAAGCTGGTGCCCCAGCCGGACCGCCAGTTGAGGAGCAGGCCGCCGTCGGCGCGGCCGTGCAGCAGGTCCCAGAGGTGTGCGTGGTACGGCACGAACTGGTTGGCCAGGTCGTTGACCGCGCGGCGGCGCGGCCCGAAGGGGAAGGCGCGGGCCACGGCGTCCCCGGTGCACACGGCGAGCGCGGTGAGGAAGGCGGCGAGCCCGGCGGCGGGTCCGGCGCTCGCCCGGGCGGCGTCTCCCGCGCTCGCGCGCTCCGGGAGTGCCGGGCCGGGGCCCGGGGCCGGGGACGCGCCGACCGGGCCGGCCGGCTGGGTCCTGGTCTCCATGATGGTTCGAATATGCCAGTACGCGAAACGAAATCGTTCCCTTCCGCGGCCAGTTCACGCGATGGTCGCTTCGTCGACACGTCGCGAATCCGCCGCCGACATCCGGCTCGGTTGTCGTTTCTTCCGTGCTGCTCTCGATTGTGGTCCCGTGCTTCAACGAAGAGGAGATCATCGGTCGCTTCCACGACCATGTGACCACCGAACTCTCCCGTTTCGACGGTGAATTCGAACTGGTCTATGTGGACGACGGAAGTCATGACCGTACGCTCCCGCTCCTGGAGGAGATCGCCGCCTCCGACCCCCGCGCCCGCTACGTCTCCTTCAGCCGGAACTTCGGCAAGGAGGCGGCGATGCTGGCCGGCCTCCAGCATGCCGGCGGCGACGCCGTGGTGATCATGGACGCCGACCTCCAGCACCCGCCGGAGCTCGTGCACCGCATGGTCGCCCTCCACGCCCAGGGGTACGACCAGGTCATCGCCCGCCGGACCCGCACCGGCGACCGGGTGACCCGCACCCTGACCGCCCGCGCCTACTACTGGGCGATCAACCGCCTCGTGGACGTCGAGCTGGTGGACGGCGTCGGCGACTTCCGGCTGCTTTCCCGCCGTACGGTCGATTCGATCCTCGAACTGACCGAGTACAACCGATTCTCCAAAGGCATCTTCGCCTGGGTCGGATTCCGCACCACCACCTTCGAGTACGAGAATGCGGTGCGTGAGGAGGGCCGCTCGAAATGGAGCTTCGGGAAGCTCCTGAACTACGGTCTCGACGGACTTCTCTCCTTCAACAACAAACCCCTGCGGGCCGCCGTCTACCTCGGAATGGTCCTGGTCTCGCTGGCGCTGGCGTACGCGGCCTGGATCGTCGGCGTCGCGCTGGTGAACGGCGTGGACACACCCGGATACGTCACCCTGCTCGTCACGGTCACGGCCCTGGCCGGCGTCCAGATGGTGATGCTGGGGCTGGTCGGCGAGTACGTCGGCCGGATCTACTACGAGGTGAAGCGGCGCCCGCACTTCCTGGTGAAGGCGACGAACGCGGGGGTGCCGGCCCAGCGGCGGCGCCCGGAGGAGCTCGTACGGCGATGACGCGGACCCCGGGGACGACGACGGTGAGGGCGGTGGCGTGGCAGGTGGTGCGCTTCGCGCTGGTCGGGGCCGTGAACACCGCCACCTACTACGGTCTGTACCGGCTCCTCGTCCTGTGGCTGCCGTACCTCCCCGCGCACGTCCTCGCGTTCGCGCTCTCCATGGTCGGCTCGTTCTTCCTCACCTCGTACTTCACGTACCGCACCCGCCCCACCTGGCGGAAGTTCCTGCTCTTCCCGCTCACCAACGCGGCGAACTTCGTGATCACCACCGCCGGCGTCTACGTCCTGGTCGACCGGCTGGGCGTCGACAGCCGCTACGCCCCCCTGCCGGCCGCCGCGGCGGCCGTTCCCGTGACCTTCCTGCTCTCCCGGACGATCATGCTGCGACCCGACACCACCCGAACGCGTGAGTCGTTGACCGAAACAGTCGCTTCGAAGTAGTGGCCCTGACCACTCCGACTGCCTAACATCGATCACCGCAAGGTCGTTCTACTGACGCACGACCCACGCCGGGAGGCTCCTTTGCACCGCCGCACCGCGCTCTCCGTCTCCGCCGCGCTCCTCGCCGTGGCCCCGCTGCTCGCCGCGTGCGGCAGTGACGCCCACCCGGGGGCCGCCGCCGTCGTCGGCGGTGAGCGGATCGAGGTGTCCAGCCTCCAGGCGCAGGTTCGGGACGTACGGTCCGCCCAGCAGAAGTCGCCGCAGGCCGCCGAACTGATCAAGGCCACCGGGGACCTCAGCCGCGAGAAGCTCAACGTGATGATCTTCGACCGGGTCGTGGAGCGGGTCGCCGCCGACAACGGGATCACCGCGGGGCGCGGGGAGATCCAGAAGGCCCGCGCCGAGTTCGTCGAACAGAGCGGCGGCGAGGCCCAGCTCGCCGGGATGCTGCTCCAGCAGCAGGGGGTCGCCCCGGACCAGATCGACACGGTCGTCCGCCGGACCGTCCTGATGAACAAGATCGCCGACAAGCTCGGCATCGCCAACACCCCCGAGGGCCAGAAGAAGCTCACCGAGGTCTTCACCGCCGCCTCGAAGTCCCTCGACATCGACGTGAACCCGCGCTTCGGCGCCTGGGACAACGACAAGATCCAGCTCGGCACCTACACCGCGCCCTGGCTGCGGCAGATCACCCAGGACCCCCAGGCCGTCCCCGCGGGCGCGTAGCCGCGCCCTTCCCGCACGCGGGCCGGGCGCGGCGTGTCGCTCTCCGGACGCGGGGCCGGTGCGGCCGGCAGGCCCACGTATGGTCGAAGGGTGAACGCTGAAGCACCCGTCGAGACCGGTCGTGTCGTCCTTCTCACCGCCAGCCACCGCGTGGCCCCCGGGCTGCTGTCCTGGCCCGCCTGGCAGGCGCTGCGCGGCGCCGACCAGGTGGTGTGCGCCGACGAGCACCACCCCCAGCTGCCGTACCTCCGCGAGGCCGGCATCACCGTCGAGCACGCCCGTCCCGCCGCGCAGGACCTGGTCGACCGGTGCGCCGGGGGCCGGACCGTCGTCGTCCTGCCGTCCGGCGAGGGCGACCGGGCGCTGACGGACGGGCTCGCCCGGCTCGCCGGCTCGGGCTGGGTCGCCATGCCCGACCTGGAGCTGCTGCCCGGCTCGTACGACCTGCCCGGCGCCCGCCTCCTCGACCTGGTGCAGGTCATGGACCGCATCCGGCGCGAGTGCCCCTGGTCGTCCCGGCAGACCCACAAGGGACTCGCGAAGTACGGCATCGAGGAGGCGTACGAACTCGTCGAGGCGATCGAGGTCGGCGACCGCGACGAGCTGCGCGAGGAGCTCGGCGACGTCCTCCTTCAGGTGGTCTTCCACGCCAGGATCGCGGAGGAGCACGAGGACGAGCCCTTCTCGGTGGACGACGTCGCCGGGACCATCGTCGAGAAGCTGATCCACCGCCACCCGCACGTCTTCGGCGACGCGACCGCCGAGACCCCCGAAGAGGTCAAGGCGCACTGGCTGCGCACCAAGGCCGTCGAGAAGCAGCGCGACTCGGTGACGGACGGAGTGCCCCTCGGGCAGCCCGGTCTCGCGCTCGCCACGAAACTGGCCGGACGGGTGCGGACGGCCGGCCTGGACGTGAAGCCGCCGACCGGTGAGGGGATCGGCTACGAACTGCTCGCCCTCGCCGCACGGGCGGAGGCGGACGGAGTGGACCCGGAGGCGGCGCTGCGGGCCGCCGCCCGCGCCTACCGCGACGCCATCCGCGCGGCGGAGGGCCACCCGGCCTGACGGCGCGGCGGAGGCCGTCCGGCCCGAGGAGGCCCCCGCTCGGGCCCCGCGCCCTGCCCTTCCCCGCCCGAGCCGGGAGCGGTCCTCCGGAGCGTGACCGGCGGGGCGGGCCGGGGTGGTCCGGCCGGGCCCCGGGGGCGCCGAGGGCGTCCCGCCGGACGGCCCGGTGCCGCCCGCGCCCCGGCCGGGCCGGGGCCCGACCGGCGGACGGTTACTGTCGTGGCCATGCACGACCAGCCCTCCGCCCCCGGTGCCCCCGCCGCGCCCGAGCTCTTCACCTGGGAGTTCGCGACCGATCCGTACCCCGCCTACGCCTGGCTGCGCGAGCACGCCCCCGTGCACCGGGCCCGGCTCCCCAGCGGGGTCGAGGCATGGCTGGTGACGCGGTACGCCGACGCGCGGCAGGCGCTCGCCGACCAGCGGCTGTCCAAGAACCCCGCACACCACGCCGAGCCCGCGCACGCCAAGGGGAAGACCGGGATCCCCGGGGAGCGCAAGGCCGAGCTGATGACCCATCTGCTCAACATCGACCCGCCGGACCACACCCGGCTGCGGCGGCTGGTGTCGAAGGCGTTCACCCCGCGGCGGGTCGCGGAGTTCGCGCCCCGCGTGCAGGAGCTCACGGACCGGCTCATCGACCGGTTCGCCCGGGAGGGGAGCGCCGACCTCATCCACGAGTTCGCCTTCCCGCTCCCCATCTACGCCATCTGCGACCTGCTCGGCGTCCCGCCCGAGGACCAGGACGACTTCCGGGACTGGGCCGGGATGATGATCCGGCACGGCGGCGGGCCCCGCGGCGGGGTGGCCCGGTCGGTGAAGAAGATGCGCGGCTACCTCGCGGAGCTGATCCACCGCAAGCGGCTCGACCCGGGGGACGACCTGATCTCGGGTCTCATCAGGGCGTCCGACCACGGGGAGCACCTCACCGAGAACGAGGCCGCGGCGATGGCGTTCATCCTGCTCTTCGCCGGCTTCGAGACCACCGTCAATCTGGTCGGAAACGGCCTGTACGCCCTGCTGCGGAACCCCGGTCAGCGGGAGCGCCTCCAGGCGTCGCTGGCGGCGGGGGAGCGGGGGCTCCTGGAGACCGGCGTCGAGGAGCTGCTGCGCTACGACGGGCCGGTCGAACTGGCCACCTGGCGTTACGCGATGGAGCCGCTGACCATCGGCGGGCAGGAGATCCCGGCGGGGGACCCGGTCCTCGTCGTGCTCGCCGCCGCCGACCGCGATCCGGCGCGGTTCGACGCGCCCGACACCCTCGACCTCTCCCGGCGCGACAACCAGCACCTGGGGTACGGACACGGCATCCACTACTGCATCGGTGCCCCGCTCGCCCGCCTCGAAGGGCAGATCGCCCTCGCCACGCTTCTGACCCGGCTGCCGGACCTCCGGCTCGCCGTCGATCCGGCGGACCTGCGGTGGCGCGGAGGTCTCATCATGCGTGGATTGCGCACGCTTCCGGTGGAGTTCACCCCTTCTGGCGCCTGACGCCTCGTCAAGACTGTGACTTTTACGTGATCTCCGCTGCATCGACTTGTGACGAACGTTCGAATGCCGCTACGTTCACCGCAGTCTCAGCCGTCACGCGAAAGGCACCTCGCATGCGCTCCGGAAACGGACGTCACCGCAGACCCCGCCAGGCCCCCGCCATAGTCGTCGCCGCAGGCGTGACCGGATCGGCCCTCGCGCTGCCGTTGCTCGGCGCGGGTTCCGCCTCGGCCGCCGATGTCGCCACCTGGGACCGGGTGGCCGAGTGCGAATCGGGTGGCCTGTGGAGTGCCAACTTCGGCAACGGCCTCTACGGAGGACTCCAATTCACCCAGGAGACCTGGGAGCGGCACGGCGGCCTGGCCTACGCGTCCAGCGCGGACCTCGCCAGCCGCGCGCAGCAGATCACGGTTGCCGAGCGGGCGTTCGCCGCGGGCGGCACGGAGTGGGCCACCTGCGCCCCCATCGCCGGCCTGACGAACGACGGCACCGTCCCCGACGTCGACCCGGGGCCGCCGCTCACGCCGGAGGAGCCCACCGGTCCGGCCGCGGAGTCGAACCGGACCGCCGGCATCCCGGCCGGCCCCGCCGCTCCGGAGACCTTCCCCAGCGCTCCCGCGACCTCCCCGGCCACGCCCTCCGCGCCCGCCCTCACCGCGCCCTCGTCGCCGGACGCCTCGGCGACCACCGGCGCGCCGAGCGCCGGCGCCACGCCCGGGACCTCCGGCACGCCCTCCGCCCCGGTCGCCCCCGGCACCGGCAAGCACCGCGGAGGCGCCGCCCCGGAGACGGGCAATGTGGACAACACCCTCGAAACCGGTACAGACGATGGCCGCGAGAGCGGCCGTCACGCTTCGCCGGCCGACGGGACCGCCGGTGCCGACGGGACTGACGGGTCGACAAAGGGCGCGACGCCCGGCACGGGTGAGAACAACACGGATACTTCCGGCATTGCGGACGAATACACCGTCCAGCCGGGGGACAATCTCACCGAGATCGCCCAGGAGAACGAGCTGCCCGGCGGCTGGACCGCCCTCTATGACGCCAACCGCCGGACGGTGGGCGCCGATCCGGACCTCATCCTGCCTGGTCAGAGTCTCGACCTGACGCCCGAAACGGCCCCGGCGCAAGGGTAGTTCGAGACCCTATGTCCGGTTCTGTGCAAGTGAGACATGGGTCTCTTTGCCCGAACTGGCCTGTCACGTCCGCAAACTCTGCTCCTGTCGCTTCTCACCTGCGCAAACGCCCCTCGCTCAGAGGCACGTAGGGGTGATTTCTCCCTTATAGACGTCTTTGAACTTCGTGGGGGTCTGTGTTTACGGTCGACATCGCTCGCCACCGCGGGCCCCGTCGACCGAGAACGCCGAATCCTGCCGTCGGCCGATGGGAACAGTCGTCGCGCAAGCGCCGTAGGCAGGAGCGGGGGACCCAGGTAAGTGCCGGTCCCGGCCGTCGAGACAGACGGCCGGAACGGCTTGGGGTGGAGCCGCGTGCTGGTCACGCGGCCGGACAACTCACTTGGTCCGAACCCGACAGCTCACCTCGCAGGCGTCGGTGAGGAGAACTTCATGCTGCTTTCGGGCAAGGGCAAGCACCGTCGCGCTTCCAAGGCCACCCGCGCCGTCGCGCTCGCCGGCATCGCCGGTGTCGCCGTGGCCGCCCCGCTGATGACCGCCGGGTCCGCCTCCGCGGCCACCGGCTCCGAGTGGGACACCGTCGCCCAGTGCGAGTCGGGCGGCAACTGGTCCATCAACACCGGCAACGGCTACTACGGCGGCCTGCAGTTCTCGGCCTCCACCTGGGCCGCCTACGGCGGCACCACCTACGCCGCGACCGCCGACCAGGCCTCCAAGTCGCAGCAGATCGAGATCGCCGAGAAGGTCCTGGCCGGCCAGGGCAAGGGTGCCTGGCCGAGCTGTGGCGTGGGCCTCTCCGGCGCCTCGTACGACGGCGGCTCCGCCGAGAAGAGCGCCCCCGCGCCGGAGCGTCAGGCCGAGCAGCCGACGACCCGCAGCGAGAAGCGCACCGCGCCGAAGGCCGCCGAGCCCAAGAAGGCCGAGTCCAAGAAGACCGTCACCACCCCGACCGGCAAGAAGGTCGAGAAGGGTGACGGCGAGTACAAGGTCAAGGCCCACGACACCCTGAGCACCATCGCCGCCGCCCACGACGTCAAGGGCGGCTGGGCGAAGCTCTTCGAGCTCAACAAGGACATCGTCGACGACGCCGACCTGATCTACCCGGGCCAGCAGCTTCACCTGAAGTGAGCCCGGCGGCCCGTGTGAGTCCGGCGGCTTCCACGGGCCCCACGACCCTCCCGCGGTGACCACCCCGGTCCGGCGCGCCCTTCCCCCGTGCGCGTCGGACCGGGGTTCCGCGCGTCACGGGCCCGACGCCGACCCGCCCGGGCCCCGGCGTCGACCGCCTTTGGCTCCCGGCGCCGCCCGCCCGACCCGCCCGGCCCGCACCCCGTCGGCCCGACGCCGACCCGCCCGGCCCGCATCCGGGGGGCCCGCCCGAGGACCCGCCTCATTACTGTCCAGTAGTTCTGAGGTCGTCCGTCCCCATATGCATGCCCTTGGGTCCTTTTTCGTCCCAGCGGGCGGGCGCCCGGCGGGCTGGAGCCCCGGAGCCGGTTAGGCTCTTGCCGCAAGGCCAAAGAGACCCTGCACCGCATGCGTCACATCTAGCGTCACATCCCAGAAGGAGATGCTCGTGCCGTCCATCGACGTCGTCGTAGCCCGGGAAATCCTGGACTCCCGAGGCAACCCCACGGTCGAGGTCGAGGTCGGCCTCGACGACGGCAGCACCGGCCGTGCTGCCGTTCCGTCCGGTGCCTCCACCGGTGCGTTCGAGGCCCTCGAGCTTCGCGACGGGGACCCGAACCGCTACCAGGGCAAGGGTGTCGAGAAGGCCGTCCTCGCCGTCATCGAGCAGATCGGCCCGGAGCTCGTCGGCTACGACGCCACCGAGCAGCGGCTGATCGACCAGGCGATGTTCGACCTGGACGCCACCCCGGACAAGTCCTCGCTCGGCGCCAACGCCATCCTCGGCGTCTCCCTCGCCGTCGCGCACGCCGCCTCCGAGGCGTCCGACCTCCCGCTGTTCCGCTACCTCGGCGGCCCGAACGCGCACCTGCTGCCCGTTCCGATGATGAACATCCTGAACGGCGGGTCGCACGCCGACTCCAACGTGGACATCCAGGAGTTCATGATCGCCCCGATCGGCGCGGAGTCCTTCTCCGAGGCGCTGCGCTGGGGCACGGAGGTCTACCACACCCTCAAGTCCGTCCTGAAGACCAAGGGTCTCTCCACCGGCCTGGGCGACGAGGGCGGCTTCGCCCCGAACCTGGACTCCAACCGCGCCGCGCTCGACCTCATCCTCGAGGCCATCAAGCAGGCCGGCTACGTCCCGGGCAAGGACATCGCGCTCGCGCTCGACTGCGCCGCCTCCGAGTTCTACAAGGACGGCTCGTACGAGTTCGAGGGCAAGTCCCGCTCGGCCGCCGAGATGACCGAGTACTACGAGGAGCTCGTCGCCTCCTACCCGCTGGTCTCCATCGAGGACCCGCTGTTCGAGGACGACTGGGCCGGCTGGAAGGTCATCACCGAGAAGCTGGGCGCCAAGGTGCAGCTCGTCGGTGACGACCTGTTCGTCACCAACCCCGAGCGCCTGGCCCGTGGCATCGAGGAGGCGTCCGCGAACGCCCTCCTGGTGAAGGTCAACCAGATCGGTTCGCTGACCGAGACCCTGGACGCCGTCGAGCTGGCCCAGCGCAACGGCTTCAAGTGCATGATGTCCCACCGCTCCGGCGAGACCGAGGACGTCACCATCGCCGACCTCGCCGTCGCCACCAACTGCGGCCAGATCAAGACCGGCGCCCCGGCCCGCTCCGAGCGCGTCGCCAAGTACAACCAGCTCCTGCGCATCGAGGAGATCCTCGACGACGCCGCGGTCTACGCCGGCCGCAGCGCGTTCCCCCGCTTCAAGGGCTGAACGACCCCCCGCAGGTAGCTTCCGTACGTCCCCGCACCCGGTCCCGTACCGTGTGCGGGGACGTACGCGTGTGAGGGACGGACAGGGGAGGCGACACGACATGGCCGCGAAGGACCGGGACCGCTTCTCGACCGCGACCCGGATCAGACTCCTCGGGGAGCAGACCGCCGCCCGTGTCTACCGCTCCCAGACGCGCCGTCAGGCCCGCCGCTCACGCCTCACCGGCCGCGCGGCCTTCCTCGCCCTCATCGTCTGCTCGCTGGTCGTGGCGCTCGCCTATCCCATGCGCCAGTACGTCTCCCAACAGGGGGAGATCGCCGAGCAGGAGCGCCAGGCCGCCGAGGCGGCCGCCCGGGTCGAGGAGCTGCGGGACGAGAAGGCGCGGCTCCAGGACCCGGCGTACGTCCGCCGTCTCGCCCGGGAGCACCTGCACTACGTCCTTCCCGGCGAGACCGGCTTCACCGTGAACGACCCCGAAGCGGAGCGCGCCCGCCGCGCCGAGCAGGGGGCGGCCGACCGCCCGTGGTACTCCAACCTCTGGGACGGCGTCGACCGCGCCGACGCGCCCCGCGGGGACGCGGGCGCGAGATGATGGTGCGACGGCACACGCGCCGCACCCGCACCGCGCCTCACGTACGCATCGCGCATCACGCACCCCCTGGGGGACGCGCGCCGCGGACCGTGGAGCGCACGCGCACCGCACCGCGGACCGCGCCGCCCACCTCACCGCCCACCGACGAGAAGACAGACGCAGGCATGGAAACGCCCCCTCCGCAGACCGCACGCACCGAGCCCACCGAGGCGGACGTCGCCGCATTCGAGGCGCAGCTCGGCCGCCCGCCCCGCGGGCTGCGCGCCATCGCGCACCGCTGCCCGTGCGGCAACCCGGACGTCGTCGAGACCGCGCCGCGGCTCCCGGACGGCACCCCGTTCCCCACCACGTACTACCTGACCTGTCCCCGCGCCGCCTCCGCCATCGGCACCCTGGAGGCGAACGGGGTCATGAAGGAGATGCAGGCCCGCCTCGGCACCGACCCGGAACTGGCCGCCGCCTACCGGGCCGCGCACGAGGACTACATCGCCCGCCGTGACGCCATCGACGTCCTGGAGGGCTTCCCGAGCGCCGGCGGCATGCCGGACCGGGTGAAGTGCCTGCACGTCCTCGTCGGCCACTCGCTGGCCGCCGGCCCCGGGGTCAACCCGCTCGGCGACGAGGCGATCGCCATGCTGCCGGAGTGGTGGGCCAAGGGCCCCTGCGTCACCCCCTGCGAGGAGAAGGAGGGGACGGCATGACCGGCACCACCCGGGTCGCGGCCGTCGACTGCGGTACGAACTCCATCCGCCTCCTCGTCGCCGACGTGCACCCCAAGACCGGTGAGCTGACCGAGCTCGACCGGCGGATGACGATCGTCCGGCTCGGCCAGGGCGTCGACAGGACGGGGCGGCTCGCCCCCGAGGCGCTGGAGCGGACCTTCGCCGCCTGCCGTGAGTACGCGGCCGTGATCGAGGAGCTGGGCGCGCACAAGCTCCGCTTCGTGGCCACCTCCGCCTCGCGGGACGCGGAGAACCGCGACGAGTTCGTCGCCGGCGTGGTCGGGATCCTGGGCGTCGAGCCCGAGGTGATCAGCGGTGACCAGGAGGCGGAGTTCTCCTTCACCGGCGCCACGGCCGAGCTGGCCGGCGCGGACCGCTACCTGGTGGTGGACATCGGCGGCGGCTCCACCGAGTTCGTCGTGGGCGACCGCCATGTGGAGGCGGCCCGGTCCGTGGACATCGGCTGCGTGCGCCTGACGGAGCGGCACGTGCGCAGCGATCCGCCGGCGCCCGCCGAGATCGAGGCGGTCCGCGCCGACATCCGGGCCGCGCTCGACCTGGCCGCGCGGACGGTCCCGATCACCGAGGCCGGCACTCTCGTCGGGCTCGCCGGATCGGTGACGACCGTCGCCGCCATCGCGCTCGGTCTCCCGGAGTACGACTCCACCGCGATCCACCACTCACGGATCTCCCGCGACCAGGTCGCCGAGGTCACCCGGCGGCTGCTCGCGGCCACGCACGACGAGCGGGCCGCGATCCCGGTCATCCACCCCGGGCGGGTCGACGTCATCGTCGCCGGGGCCCTGGTGCTGCTGGAGATCATGGAGCGCACGGGGGCCCGGGAGGTCGTCGTCAGCGAGCACGACATCCTCGACGGAATCGCCCTATCCGTGGCATAACGGACACCCATCGGCGGCCCCGGCGAGAGGCCGTCGAGAAAGTTCGTGAAGTTCTTCACAAGGAAAAGCGCCCCGAGGGGGGCCAAGAGGGGTCTTGAGGGCCTCCGGACCCCCCGCCGGGGCGCTTTCGCAGGTGCGGAGCCCCGTTCGCACTCTGTTTCCATCGTGTGAACGCACCACGTGGTTCGGGGTTAACGACAGCTCTCCAGGCCAGTTCAACAGGGGTGAACAACGTGCGCCGTAACGCCCTGGTTCCTTTGCTGCATCATGACCTCGGTCACGTGGGCGGCGGAGTGTAGCAGAGGTGCCCGAAGTGCTTGTGAAGGGGCGCACGAGCGACCCCCCTCGGAGGGGTGGATACTCGATGGCATGAGCACCACGGAGCGTCCCAGGATCCTCGTAGTAGGCGGTGGGTACGTAGGCCTGTACGCAGCTCGACGCATTCTGAAGAAGATGCGTTACGGCGAGGCGACCGTCACGGTCGTCGACCCGCGCTCGTACATGACGTACCAGCCCTTCCTCCCCGAAGCCGCCGCAGGCAGCATCTCGCCGAGGCACGTCGTCGTCCCCCTGCGACGCGTCGTGCGCGGAGCCGAGGTGCTCACCGGCCGCGTCACCACCATCGATCAGGACCGCAAGGTCGCCACGGTCGCGCCGCTCGTCGGCGAGGCCTACGAGCTGCCCTTCGACTACCTGGTCATCGCGATGGGCGCGGTCTCCCGTACCTTCCCGATCCCCGGCCTGGCCGAGCAGGGCATCGGCATGAAGGGCGTGGAGGAGGCCATCGGCCTCCGCAACCACGTCCTGGAGCAGCTGGACAAGGCCGACTCGACGACGGACGAGGACGTCCGCCGCAAGGCGCTGACCTTCGTCTTCGTGGGCGGCGGCTTCGCCGGCGCGGAGACCATCGGCGAGGTCGAGGACATGGCCCGCGACGCGGCGAAGTACTACACCAACGTGAAGCGCGAGGACATGCGCTTCATCCTGGTCGACGCCGCCGACAAGATCCTTCCCGAGGTCGGCCCGGAGCTGGGCCGCTGGGGCAAGGAGCACCTGGAGAGCCGCGGGGTCGAGATCTACCTCTCGACGTCGATGGACTCCTGCGTCGACGGCCACGTCGTGCTGAAGAACGGCCTCGAGGTCGACTCCAGCACGATCGTCTGGACCGCCGGTGTGAAGCCGAACCCGGCGCTCGCCCGCTTCGGTCTCCCGCTCGGCCCCCGCGGCCACGTGGACACCTCCGAGAAGCTCCAGGTGCAGGGCACCGACTACATCTGGGCCGCGGGCGACAACGCCCAGGTCCCGGACGTGGCCTCCCGCAAGGCCGGTGTCGAGAACGCCTGGTGCCCGCCGAACGCCCAGCACGCGCTGCGCCAGGCGAAGGTCCTCGGCGACAACGTGGTCTCCGGCATGCGGGGCTTCCCGCAGAAGACGTACGAGCACTCCAACAAGGGTGCGGTGGCGGGTCTCGGCCTCCACAAGGGCGTCGCGATGATCGTCATGGGCAAGATGAAGATCAAGCTCAAGGGCCGTCTCGCCTGGTACATGCACCGTGGCTACCACGGCATGGCCGTGCCGACCTGGAACCGCAAGATCCGCGTCTTCGCCGACTGGACCCTCGCGATGTTCCTCAAGCGCGAGGTCGTCTCCCTCGGTGCGATGGAGACGCCGCGCGAGGAGTTCTACGAGGCGGCCAAGCCGGCTCCGGCGCCCGCCGCCGTCGCCCCGGCGAGCCAGGAGAAGGCCAAGGCCTCCTAGCCCGCCGCCCCGCCTCGCCGACACGCCGGCGAGACCCGGGGGAGACGTGGGCAATGCAGTACACGCAGTACCTCGCATGACCCGTAAGGGCCGTCCGCCATCCGTGGTGCGGGCGGCCCTTCGCGTGTTTTACCGAGTCGTTGTGCCACGGCGGGACTGGTTTCGCCTACAGACGGTGTTTACGTGGTGACGAACATTTCTGGGGCACGACATCACGGAGGTGTGCACCATGGCCGACGCCGCATTGCGGCTGACCACTCTCGCCGAGGAACTGCTGGGAGTCCCGCTCCCGGTGCGCCTGCGGGCCTGGGACGGCAGCGAAGCCGGACCCGCCGGCGGCCCCGTCCTGATCGTCCGCGAGCGCCGCGCCCTGCGCAGGCTGCTCTGGAAGCCCGGCGAACTGGGTCTGGCCCGCGCCTGGGTGGCCGGCGAGATCGACGTCGAGGGGGACCTGTACGACGTCCTGGACCGGCTCGCCGAATTCATCTGGGAACGCCCGGAGGAGACCCGTAGCGCCCTGGAGGCCGTACGCGACCCGAAGCTCCGGGCGGCCGCCGGCGCCCTGCTCAGGCTGGCGGGGCCGTTCCCGCCGCCGGCCCCGCCCGCCGAGGAGGTCCGCCGGCGCAGCGGCGCCCTGCACACCAAGCGCCGTGACAGACAGGCGATCAGTCACCACTACGACGTGGGCAACGACTTCTACGAGCTGGTGCTCGGACCGTCGATGGTCTACTCCTGCGCCTACTGGACCGAGGGCGGCACCCTGGAAGAGGCCCAGCGCGACAAGCTGGACCTCATCGCCCGCAAGCTCGACCTGAAGGAGGGCGACCGGCTCCTCGACGTCGGCTGCGGCTGGGGCTCCATGGCCATCCACGCCGCCCGCGAGTACGGCGCCCAGGTCGTCGGCATCACCCTCTCGCGCGAGCAGGCCGTCCACGCCCGCAAGCGGATCGCGGAGGAGGGTCTCGCGGACCGGATCGAGATCCGGGTGCAGGACTACCGCGACGTCAAGGACGGCCCGTACGACGCCATCTCGTCGATCGGCATGGCCGAGCACGTCGGCGAGGTGCGCTACCGCGAATACGCCGACACCCTGTACGCGCTCCTGAGACCGGGCGGCCGGCTGCTCAACCACCAGATCTCCCGCCGTCCCGCCCCGGACGAGGACGCCTACGAGATCGACGAGTTCATCGACGCGTACGTCTTCCCCGACGGGGAGCTGGCGCCGATGGGCCGCACCCTCGCGACCCTGGAGGACGCCGGCTTCGAGGTGCGGGACGTGGAAGCCATCCGTGAGCACTACGCCCTGACGCTGCGTCGCTGGGTGGCCAATCTCGAGAGCCGGTGGGCCGAGGCCGTACGGATGGTCTCACCGGGCCGGGCGAGGGTCTGGCGGCTGTACATGGCGGCCTCGGCCGTCTCCTTCGAGCGCAACCGGATCGGTGTGAACCAGTTCCTCGCGGTGAAGACGCCGGAGGGAGGGACGTCCGGCGTGGCCCTGCGGCCACGGGTGTGGAACGAGTCGCTCCAGCGTTGATACGTTCGGGACTTCGGGCCCGGGAAGAGGGGTGCCGGTACGAACCGGCACCCCTTTCCTTCCGGGGCAGAATTGTCATGCCTATGCCGCATGCTCCGGTATGCCGCATATGCGTCGTCCAGGTTCGAGGGGGAACCCACCGTGCACCGCCCGACCCGTCTGCTGCTCACCCTGGCCGCCACCGCCGGACTCCTGGCCACCGCGGCCCTGCCGGGCAACGCCGCCTCGCCGTCCGCCGCCCCGGCGGCCACGGCCGCCGTCACCGCCGCCGAGGCCGTGACCACCACCGCCACCTTCAACGACCCGGCCGGCGACAGCGCCGCGCAGAGCCGCATCCGCGACCACATCATCGGGCTGATCGACCAGGCACCGGCCGGCTCCGCCATCACCGCCGGCCTCTACACCTTCACCGAGGATCGGGTCACCGACGCGCTCTTCGCCGCCAAGACCCGCGGTGTCGACGTCAAGGTGGTCCTGGACCACACCTCCGTCACCATGGACGGCGGCGAGTACAGCCGTCTCGCCGAGCGTCTCGGCACCGACCGCACCCAGGGCTCCTGGGTCTTCGCCTGCCCGGCGGGCCGCGGCTGCATCGGCACCCGCAAGCTGCCCAACGACAGCGACGGCGCCATCAACCACAACAAGTTCTTCCTCTTCTCCTCCACCGGGGGAGCGAACGACGTCGTGGTGCAGACCTCGGCCAACATGACCAACCTCCAGCGCACCGACCTCTTCAACAACGCCGTCACCATCGTCGACAGCGGCCTCTACGCGATCTACCGCGCCTACTGGGCCGACCTGCTCGCCTACGGCACCTCCTCCACCGGTCTGAGCCACTACTACAAGACCCCGGAGAGCGGCCCGTACAAGGCGTACTTCTTCCCCCGCAAGGAAGCCGCCGGCACCACCTTCGACAACGACGCGTCCACCGACACGATCAAGCTGATCCTGGACAACGTCGGCTGTGCCGGCGGCACCCAGGTGCGCATGGCGGCCAACCTCTTCACCCGTGACGAGGTCGCCGCCAAGCTCGTCGCCCTGAAGAACGCCGGCTGCTCGGTGACCCTCGCCCACGACGGCGCGGCCGGCTCCATGAGCCAGGGCGTCGAGGACGTCATCTCCGGCAAGCTCACCAAGCGCGTCGAGTGCCAGGAGGACCGGGGGGCCGGCGTCGCCAAGGTCGGGCTCCACTCCAAGTACCTGCTCGTGGAGGGCACGTACAACGGCACGTCCGGCCGCAAGCTGGTCTTCACCGGCAGCCACAACTACACCTACCCGGCGCTGCGGGCCAACGACGAGACGCTCCTGAAGATCGAACACGCGACGCTGTACGGCCAGTACAAGGCCGACCACGACCGTCTGATGAGCTACTGCGAAGGCAGCTGACGGGCCGGCCGGGGCACGGACCCGGCCACCGGTACGGCTAAGGGCCGGGCACCCCCGCGGGTGTCCGGCCCTTCGCCGTGTCCGTGCCCCGGCCGCTACTCGGCCTTGATGGCGTTCAGCATGTTCAGCTTCGCCGCGCTGCGGGCCGGCCAGAGGGAGGCCAGCACGCCCACCAGCCCGGCGAGGAGGAGGAAGACGCCGATCCGGTCCCAGGGCAGCACCAGGGCGTAGCCCGGCAGGCTCGCCCGCAGGGTCTCGCCGACGGCCCAGCCGAGGAAGGCACCGAGCCCGATGCCGACCACCGCGCCGAACAGTGAGATGACCACGGCCTCCAGACGGACCATCCGCTTCACCCGGCGCCGGTCGAGCCCGACGGCCCGCAGCATGCCGATCTCCTGCTGCCGCTCGAACACCGACATGGCGAGGGTGTTCACCACACCGAGCACCGCGATGATCAGGGCCATCGCCAGCAGGCCGTACATGATGTTCAGCATCATGTTGATGACACCGCCGAACGAGTCGCGGATGTCCTTCTGGTCCATCACCGTGATGGCCGGGTTGTCGCCCAGCGCCTGGACGAGGGCCTTCTCCGCGGCCGCCGACTCGCCTCCGTCCATCTCCACGAAGATCTGCGGGATGTACGGCTTGGGGTCGTGGGCGTTCAGGATCTTCGCGTCGACGAGGACCGGGGAGACGAACTCGCTGTCCTCGAAGACCGCGCCGACGGTCAGCGAGCCCTTCTTCTTGTCGAAGTACTCCACCGGGAGGGCGGCGCCGACCTTCCAGCCCTGCTTGGTCGCCGTCTTCTCGGCGACGGCGATCCTCCCGTCCTTCAGGGAGGCGAGCGAGCCGTCGGTGACGCGCAGGTTGAGGACCTTCTCGACGTCACCGGGGGTGACACCGGAGACCGAGCTGAAGTCGCCCTTGATCTCCAGGTACCCGGCCTGCTGCGGCGAGACCGCCGCCACGCCCGGAGCCTTCTTCAGCGCGTCCAGGGCCGCCTGGCTCAGGCTGTCACCGCTGGCCATGCTGACCATGTAGTCGGCCTTGATCTGGTCGGTGGTCATCTTGTCCAGCGCGGCGCCGACCGTGACACCGAGTACGGACAGGCCGGTCACCAGGGTCAGGCCGATGGCCAGCGCGGAGGCGGTGGCGCCGGTACGGCGCGGGTTGCGGACCGCGTTCTGGCCGGCCAGCTTGCCCGCGACGCCGAAGGCGTTCAGGAGCGGCCGGGCGAGGGCGATGACCGGGCGGGACAGCAGCGGGATCAGCACGATCACACCGATGAGGGCGAGGAAGGCGCCGCCGCCGATGAGCATCCGGCCCTCGTCGCCGCCCTTGCCCGCGCCCGCGATGATGGAGGCCGCACCGAGGGCGGTGATCGCCGCACCGATGGAGTTGCGCACGACCAGCGACTTGGTGGTGGCCACCGCGTGGACGCTGCTCATCGCCGCCACCGGCGGGATCTTCGCCGCGCGACGGCCCGGCAGCCAGGCCGCCAGCATCGTGATCAGCACGCCGACGGCGAGCGCCGCGATCAGCGGCGTCGAGCCGATGACCACCTCGCCCTCCGGCACCTTCATGCCGAAGGCCGCCATGCCCGAGCGCAGGCCGATCGCGAGCAGCACACCGAGGCCGAAGCCGACGACGGAGGCGACCAGACCGACCAGACCGGCCTCGGCCAGCACCGAGCGGGTGATCTGCTTGCGCGAGGCACCGACCGCGCGCATCAGGGCCAGCTCCTTCGTGCGCTGGGCGACCAGCATCGTGAAGGTGTTGGAGATCAGGAAGACGCCGACGAACAGCGCGATGGCGGCGAAGCCGAGCAGCATCTGGTTGAGCGCGCCCAGACCGGCCTCGATGTCCTTGGCCTGCTCGTCGGCGAGCGCCTGCCCGGTCTGGGCCTCGCCGGCCTCGCCGACCACCGGCTCGACCGCGGCGAGGATCTTCGCGGCGTCGGCGCCCGGCTCGGCGGCGACGGTGATGTCCTGGAAGAAGCCCGGCTCGACGTACAGCTTCTGCGCCACGGCGGTGTCGAACAGGACCAGGCTGCCGCCCGCGCTCACGGCGCCGTCCTCGGTCGTGAAGACACCGGAGAGGGCGTACTCCTCCACCGGCCCGTTGGTGGCGACCCGGACGGTGTCACCGACCTGGTAGCCGCCCTTGTCGGCGGTGTCCTTGTCGAGCGCGATCTGGTCGTCCCGCTCCGGCCCCGCGCCGGCGGTGAACCGGTACGAGGGGTCCTTGCCGTCCTTGCCGGGGGCGAAGTTGGTGCCCTTGTTGGACCAGCCGACGCCGATCAGCTTGCCGTCCTTGTCCGGCACACCGGCGAAGCCGCCGACCCGGCCGGTCGCCCCGGCGACGCCGTCGAGGCGCTCGATCTTGCGCCGTACGTCCTCGGAGAGGCCCGGAGTCCTGTTCGGGTCGTCGGCGTCCGGCCGCGCGGTCACGGCGACGGCCACGTTGTCGTAGCTCTTGGCCGACTGGTTGCGGAAGGCCTGGGAGAGGGTGTCGGTGAAGACCAGGGTGCCGGAGACGAAGGCCACGCCGAGCATCACGGCGAGCACGGTCATCAGCAGCCTGGCCTTGTGCGCGAGCACGTTGCGCAAGGCGGTACGGAGCATGGGTGTGTCCTGAAGTGGGGCCGGCGGTTGCCTGCGGCGGGCCGGGCGGAGGAGAAGGCGGGCCCGGTCCGAAGGGGTCCGGGACGGGCCCCGTGAGACGGGGCGGGGCGGCGCGGCCGACTCAGCTGGTGCGGCCCTTGGCGTCGAACGCCTTCATGCGGTCGAGCACGCCGTCCGCCGTCGGGCTGAGCATCTCGTCGACGATCCGGCCGTCCGCGAGGAAGATCACCCGGTCCGCGTAGGAGGCGGCCACCGGGTCGTGGGTCACCATGACGACCGTCTGGCCCAGTTCCCGTACGGAATTGCGCAGGAAGCCCAGCACCTCCGCGCCGGAGCGGGAGTCCAGGTTGCCGGTCGGCTCGTCACCGAAGATGATCTCGGGGCGGGAGGCCAGCGCGCGGGCCACGGCGACGCGCTGCTGCTGGCCGCCGGAGAGCTGGGCGGGGCGGTGGCTCAGCCGGCCCGAGAGGCCGATCATGTCGATGACCCGCTCCACCCACTGCTTGTCGGGCTTGCGGCCCGCGATGTCCATCGGCAGCGTGATGTTCTCCAGCGCCGTCAGCGTCGGCAGCAGGTTGAACGCCTGGAAGATGAAGCCGATCTTGTCCCGGCGCAGCTGCGTGAGCTGCTTGTCCTTCAGGCTCCCGAGCTCCGTCTCGCCGAGCCGGACCGAGCCGGAGCTGAAGGAGTCCAGACCGGCGACGCAGTGCATCAGGGTCGACTTGCCGGACCCGGAGGGGCCCATGATCGCGGTGAACTCTCCCTGCCGGAAGTCGACGGTGACCCGGTCCAGGGCGACCACCTGCGTCTCACCCTGTCCGTAGACCTTGGAGAGCTCCGTGGCGCGGGCGGCCACGGCGGTGGCGCGGGGCACGGTGGAGGTGGTTGTCACGAGGGTGACTCCTGTCGGGACGGTGCGTTCGGGAACCACTCCATCGTGTCGAGCGGGACGGCCCCGGACGTCCGTCCACATGCCCGTTCCGGGGGCAGCCTGGAGTCGGACCGGGTGGGCCGCCCCTCCTCCTGAGGTATGACGGCGCCCCTGAGACGCCGTCCCGCGCCCCTCCGTCCCGGTACCCCGTGGGGGAATCCGTCACCGGGCGGCGACTTTCCGTCATTCCCGAGTGTGCGCCTTTGCGCCTGCGAGCCCCGTCACACTTCGTCAGATGGGCCCTCACCTGCACTGACACACCCTCAGGCGTCAATAAAATAAGACAACATCGGGTTGCCGTTCCGCTGAACGAGGGACGCGTCCCGATAGGCTCATGTGCCAACGCGGAGCCGCCCGCCATGCCCGGATGGTGGAATGCAGACACGGCGAGCTTAAACCTCGCTGGCCTTCGGGCCGTACCGGTTCGAGTCCGGTTCCGGGCACAGCTCCCCGTCTCCCGTCCGGTGGCGACCGACGGGTTCCTTAACGATCCTGGAAAGATCCTCCCCGAGCACTAGGGAGATTCTTTTGCTTCCGCATTACTCTTGACGCAAGGCCGCGCAGTGCGGCCATGGAGGAGTGAGATGAGGAGCAGTAACCCGGTCTTCTCGCGACGGGGGTTCAGCCGCGACAACGGCTACGCCGGCTTCAACGCGCAGCAGCCGCAGGCCGGGGGCCCCGCCGTCGGAACGAACCCGTACGCCGAGGGCGCGACGAACCCGTACGCGACGAACCCCTACGCCACCGACCCCCACGCCCCTGGCGCCCAGCTCGGCGCCCCGCCGCAGACCCGCGGCGACGTGATGACGATCGACGACGTCGTGAGCCGTACGGCCATGACGCTCGGCACGGTCGTGCTGACGGCCGTCCTGTCGTGGGTGCTCCTGCCCGTCGACTCGGCGAACATCGGCAAGTCCTACGGCATCGCCATCGGCGCCGCCCTGGTGGCCTTCGTCCTGGCGATGGTGCAGTCCTTCAAGCGCAAGGCCTCGCCGGCCCTGATCCTGGCGTACGCCGCCTTCGAGGGTGTCTTCCTCGGTGTGATCTCCAGCGCCGTCTCCACCTACATCTCCCCGGGTGTGGTGGTCCAGGCGGTCCTGGGCACGATGGCGGTCTTCGCCGGCGTGCTGATCGCCTACAAGATGCGCTGGATCCGTGTCACCCGCCGTTTCTACGGCTTCGTGATCGCGGCCGCCATCGGCTTCATGCTGCTGATGATGGTGAACCTCCTGTTCGCCGTCTTCGGTGGCGGTGACGGCCTGGGCTTCCGCAGCGGCGGCCTCGGCATCCTCTTCGGCGTCATCGGCATCATCCTCGGCGCCTGCTTCCTCGCCCTCGACTTCAAGCAGGTCGAGGACGGCGTGACGTACGGCGCCCCGCGCGAGGAGTCCTGGCTGGCGGCCTTCGGCCTCACCATGACCCTGGTGTGGATCTACCTCGAGATGCTGCGCGTGCTGTCGATCCTCCAGGGCGACGACTGACGCGCCTGCGGGTGCCCGGCACCCGCGTGGTCGTCCGACCGCGCCGGTGACCGTGTGACGAAGGGCCCGCCCGGCTTCTGCCGGGCGGGCCCTTCGCTTTCCGTTTCTCCGCGTCGGCGGGAGGTGGTCAGAGCAGTCTGCGGGCCGCTCGGCGGAGGTCGTACTCGTGGATGATCGCCTTCGCGTGGCTGTACGCGAGGTCGTGTTCGCCCCGGAGCCAGCTGACCTTCTCCTCGAAGCGGACGAGGGAGGGGCCTTCCTCCACGGCGCGAAGCCAGTCGGACACTTCACGACCGGTGCAGTGCGGGATGCGGGCAAGCAGATTTCGGTGGGTCTCTTCGGAGAAGACGTGGGACATCGGCGCCTCCGGACGCGTGTTGCCGTGTGCTCCTTCCCGACACCGTGCCCGAGCGGCGGCCCGTTGGCAACAGTCCCCGGAGGGCGCGTAGGGTCGCGGAGTGCTTGATACGAGTGAACTGACCGCCGCCGTCGAGCGCTTCGCCGACCGGCTGCGGGCCGCCCCGCAGAGCCGCCTCCAGCGCGGCGCCGCCGCCGAGGGACTGGCGCTGGCCAGGGATTTGGCGCACAGGGCCCAGCGGATCGAGGAGCCGGGGACCGCCGGGCGGATCATGCCGGACGCGGGAGTCTTCACCGTCGCCGACCAGCTCGTGGTCGCCGGAAACGATCTGGCGGAGATTCTGCGAACGGCCCCGGAGGGCACCCGCGAAGGGGACCTGAGCGAGGCCGTGGAGGTCGTACGAGAGGCGACGGGGCGGGCGGGGCTGTAGTCCTGGGGTCCCCGCGGGGCGGGGGCCCGGCGCGCGGTGCGCGGCCCCGCCGGGGTGTCGGGGCCGACGGGCCCCGGGCGTCAGAGCGAGGCGATGACGCGGTCCGCCAGGATGTAGACGTTCTCGTCCGCCTCGTCGCCGCAGGAGAACGTCAGGGCGTACGCGCCGGAGACGCCCGAGCCGCCCAGCAGGACGGGCGAGTGACCCGCGCGCAGGGCCTCCGCGAGGCGCTCGGCGGTCTCCCGGTGGCCGGGGGTCATGCACAGCGTGGTGCCGTCGGCGAACACGTACACGTCGAGCGTGCCGAGCGGGCCCGGGCGCACGTCGGTCAGGGCCGTGCCCGTGTTCGCGAGCTGCTCCAGGCGGGACACCGTGCGCTCGTGGTCGGTGACGACGGGTGTCTGGACCGGCACGAAGTCCGGGTGCGAGGGGTGGCGGCGACGGGCCGCGGCCAGCTCGGGGGAGTCCTCGGCGTACTCGTTGAGCTCCGGGAACTCCTCCAGGACGCTCTCCGGGCCGGCGCCGGCGCCGTCCAGGGCGGCGGCCTCGGCCTCCATCGCCTCCAGGGCCATGGCCTCCAGGCCCGCGAAGTCGCTCTGCCGCGGCACGTAGAAGGGGCTGTCCTCCACGGAGCCGGACAGGCCGCCGAGCAGGGAGGGCGCGTCGGCCGCGTCACGGGCCTCCTGCGCGGCCCAGAAGGCGCGCGCCTCGGCCAGCTCGCGCTCGCGCTCCTCGGCGAGCGCCTCGGCGACCGCCGCGCGTATCTCGGAGGCGGGCGTCTGGCGGGCGTGCGGGACGGACACCCCGTGAGCGGCGGTCAGTTCGCTACGCAGAGCGGCGACCTGCTTACGGAGACCGTGGGCGGCGTGCAGGGCGGCGGCGCCCACGGCCGTGGCGGCGGCCGTGGTCACCAGCAGGGCAAGAGACATGGCGCTCACTGACGTACTCCCGATTCGAGACGATCCCCCGACTTCCTACCTCAGCTTGGCGTGGGAGTGCGCTCCCTGTCAGTGCATTACGTCACGAAATGGACAGGTATTTGTGCCCGGTGTTTAGTCCTGAAACGGGTGTGACCTGCGGGAACGACTCTCCCCCGGGACGTAGGTCACATCCTGGGGGAGATTCGGTCACGGCTGGGACGCGGGACGGTTGGATCGGCGCCGGAAGGCCAGGGGAGCGCCGCCGCCGCGCGGAGGGCGGCCGACCCCTACCCTCCGCTACGGCTCAGCTCAGCCGCTCGGTCTCGTGCTCGCGCTGAGCTTCGCCACCGCTGCGGGCAGGCGCCGCCTTCGTGCCTCAGGCGACCCCTACCCTCCGCTACGGCTCAGCTCAGCCGCTCGATGACCATGGCCATGCCCTGGCCGCCGCCCACGCACATCGTCTCCAGACCGAACTGCTTGTCGTGGAACTGGAGGCTATTGATCAGCGTGCCGGTGATGCGGGCGCCGGTCATGCCGAAGGGGTGGCCGACGGCGATGGCGCCGCCGTTGACGTTCACCTTGTCCAGATCCAGACCCAGGTCCTGGTAGGACGGGATGACCTGGGCGGCGAAGGCCTCGTTGATCTCGGCCAGGTCGATGTCGCCCACCGTCAGGCCGGCGCGCTTGAGGGCCTGCTTGGAGGCCTCGACCGGGCCGAGGCCCATGATCTCGGGGGACAGGCCCGAGACGCCGGTGGAGACGATCCGCGCCAGCGGCGTCAGGCCCAGCTCGCGGGCCTTCGTGTCCGACATGATCACGAGCGCGGCGGCGCCGTCGTTGAGCGGGCAGCAGTTGGCCGCGGTGACCAGGCCGTCGGGGCGGAAGACCGGCTTCAGGCCCTGCACGCCCTCCAGCGTGACGCCGGCGCGCGGGCCGTCGTCGGTCGAGACGACGGTCCCGTCCGGGGTCGTCACCGGGGTGATCTCGCGCTCCCAGAAGCCGTTCTTGATGGCCTGCTCGGCCAGGTTCTGCGACCGTACGCCGAACTCGTCCATCTCCTGACGGCTGATGCCCTTGAGCCGGGCCAGGTTCTCGGCGGTCTGGCCCATGGCGATGTACGCGTCGGGGACGACGCCGTCCTCACGCGGGTCGTGCCACGTGGAGCCCTCGGAGGCGGCGACGGCGGCCGTACGGGCCTCGGCCTCGGCGAAGAACGGGTTGTGCGTGTCCGGCAGCGAGTCGGAGTTGCCCTTCACGAAGCGCGACACCATCTCGACGCCCGCCGAGATGAAGACGTCGCCCTCGCCCGCCTTGATGGCGTGCAGCGCCATGCGGGAGGTCTGGAGCGAGGAGGAGCAGTAACGGGTGATCGTGCAGCCGGGGAGGTGGTCCATCCCCATCTGGACGGCGACGATCCGGCCCAGGTTGTTGCCCTGCTCGCCGCCGGGGAGGCCACAGCCGAGCATCAGGTCGTCGATGTCCCGCGGGTCGAGCTCGGGGACCTTGGCCAGGGCGGCCTGGATGATCGTCGCGGTGATGTCGTCGGGGCGCAGGTCCTTCAGGGAGCCCTTGAAGGCCCGGCCGATGGGGGAGCGGGCGGTCGAGACGATGACGGCTTCGGGCATCACGGCTCCATGAGGGTGGCGGTGGTGATTCTGTCAGGACTGAAGGGGAAGTTACCCGTACGTACCGCACGGGTCACCGGCCTGGCCGTGTGATGAGGGCCTCTTTTCTAAGCGAGCGCTCAGTCAAGGCGGGGGGCGGGACGGGCGGCCGAGGGTGCCGGCGGAGGCCGGCCCGGGTGCGGCACCCGCCCTCCGCCGACCTCCCGCCCGACCTGATCATGGCCGATGTACGTCCTCGGAGGACGGCTCCGGCTCCGGCGCGGAGGTCTCCGGCAGGCGCCGCCGACGGCGGTGCTTCAGCAGAGCCCAAGGGGCCCGCGCCCCGGTGACCTCCGTGCCGGCCTCCCTGACCGCCTCCGCGGCCGCCTTCGCCACCGGCAGCATGTTCTCGCGACGGTCCGGCTCCAGGCGGTCGGTTTCCGGCCACACGCCGAGCGCCGCGCACAGCGTCGGCAGGACCGCCATCGCCGCCGTCGCGTAGCCCTCCGCCGACGGATGGAAGTTGTCCACCCCGAACATCTCCCGCGGGTTCGCCGCGAACTCCGGGCCGAGCAGGTCGCCGAGCGACACCGTCCGCCCGCCCTGCTCCACCACGACGATCGTCTGCGCCGCCGCCAACTGCCGCGACACCCGCCGCGCCAGCCAGCGCAAGGGCTGATAGACCGGCTCGATCGTCCCCAGGTCCGGGCAGGTCCCCACCACCACCTCCGCCCCCGCCGTCCGCAGCCGCCGCACCGCCGCCGCCAGATGCCGCACCGACTCCGTCGGCGGCATCCGGTGCGTCACGTCGTTCGCGCCGATCATGATCACGCACACGTCCGGCGGCCCCGTCGCGGCCGACAGCAACAGCGACACCTGACGTTCGAGATCGTCCGACCGCGCCCCGGGCAGGGCGACGTTCCTCAGGTCCACCGGACGCTCCGCCACCGCCGCGAGACCCGACGCCAGCAGCGCCCCCGGCGTCTGACCCGACCGGCGGACCCCCTGACCCGCCGCCGTCGAATCACCCAGAAGGGCCATCCGAAAAGGGGAGGAGCCCGGATCCGAGGTCGCGAACGAACGTCCGTACAGGCCCTCCGTCGCAGGTGGCAGCGGTGCCACCCCGCCACCCACCGACCTCTTCGCCAGCTGCACCTCGGCCAGGAGCACCCCCACCGCCGCCACACCGAGCAGCCCGATGCTCCCGCCGCCGTACGCGGCGCCCGCCGCGATCCGCCGTGCCACCCTCGCCCTCGACATGGGGGCAGTCACCTCCTTCAAGCCGTTCAGGGACTAACTGCCCCGTAACCCGCTCCGACTACGCATACGCTGGCCAACACCATTACGGAGACCCCGGAGATTACGGTGCAATTCCACGACTCGATGATCAGCCTCGTCGGCAACACCCCGCTGGTGAAGCTCAACAACGTCACAGCCGGCATTCAGGCGACCGTCCTGGCCAAGGTCGAGTACTTCAACCCCGGCGGCTCGGTCAAGGACCGCATCGCGGTCCGCATGATCGAAGCCGCCGAGGAGAGCGGTGCTCTCAAGCCCGGCGGGACGATCGTCGAGCCCACGTCCGGCAACACGGGCGTCGGCCTCGCCATCGTGGCCCAGCAGAAGGGCTACAAGTGCATCTTCGTCTGCCCCGACAAGGTGTCCACTGACAAGATCAACGTGCTGCGGGCCTACGGCGCCGAGGTCGTCGTCTGCCCGACCGCCGTCGACCCCGAGCACCCCGACTCGTACTACAACGTCTCGGACCGGCTCGTACGCGAGACCCCCGGCGCCTGGAAGCCCGACCAGTACTCGAACCCGAACAACCCCCGTTCGCACTACGAGACCACCGGCCCCGAGCTCTGGGAGCAGACGGACGGGAAGATCACCCACTTCGTCGCCGGCATCGGCACCGGCGGCACGATCTCCGGCACCGGCAAGTACCTCAAGGAGGTCAGCGGCGGCGCCGTCCAGGTCGTCGGCGCCGACCCCGAGGGCTCGGTCTACTCCGGCGGCTCCGGCCGGCCGTACCTCGTCGAGGGAGTCGGCGAGGACTTCTGGCCCAGCGCCTACGACCGCGACGGCACCGACCGGATCGTCGCCGTGTCCGACAAGGACTCCTTCCAGATGACCCGCCGCCTCGCCAAGGAGGAGGGCCTCCTCGTCGGCGGCTCCTGCGGCATGGCGGTCGTCGCCGCCCTCGAGGTCGCCCGCGAGCTCGGCCCGGACGACATCGTCGTCGTCATCCTGCCCGACTCCGGCCGCGGCTACCTCTCCAAGATCTTCAACGACGAGTGGATGGCCGACTACGGCTTCCTGGAGGACACCGAGTCCGCCACCGTCGCCGACGTGCTCCGCCACAAGGAGGGCAGCCTGCCCTCCCTCGTCCACATGCACCCCGAGGAGACGGTCGGTCAGGCCATCGAGGTCCTGCGGGAGTACGGCGTCTCCCAGATGCCGATCGTCAAGCCGGGCGCCGGCCACCCCGACGTCATGGCCGCGGAGGTCGTCGGCTCCGTCGTCGAACGCGAACTCCTCGACGCCCTCTTCACCAAGCGCGCCTCCCTGGAGGACGCCTTGGAGCGCCACATGAGCCCGCCGCTGCCGCAGGTCGGCTCGGGCGAGCCCGTCGCCGACCTCATGTCCGTACTCGGCGCGGCCGACGCGGCGATCGTGCTGGTCGAAGGCAAGCCGACCGGTGTGGTGAGCCGTCAGGACCTGCTCGCCTTCCTTGCCGGCGGAGGGGTCAAGGGCGTCGCCAAGTAGCCCGTGGGCGGGTGCTCCGGGCGTTCGCGAAAACGGTACGAGCGCGACACGCGACCGCAGCACCCGCTTAACACGCCTCCGGCACATTGGTCGTTGTCGGCGTCAAGGACTACGGAGCGGCTCCCGGACCTCCTCAGCACGCCGCGGACGCGGAGACCGGCCCTGACCCGGACCCGCGTCCCTCGCGGGGACCGCCGTCGTCCCGCCCCCCAGCGATGGGGGTGCGGCGGTCCCCGCGCAAGCTTTTGTTTTCTTGAGGGCTCGGCTCACTCGCCGAGGGGTGCACGGTGTCCGGTGGGCCCTAGAGGTCGTCCTTCTCGCTGCGGAGAGGGAGGCGGTCGCGGAAGGCGTGGACGGCGTTCACGCCCACGATGCCGAGCCAGGTCACGATCAGCCCCTCCAGATGCGCCTGATGGGCGGCGATGGCCGACAGCGGGACGGCGACGATCAGCGAGATGATCCCGAAGCCGAACCGCTCGCCGAAGCCCTCCGTCCCCGAGAGGGCCGCCGAGGGCCCGCCGCGCACCGCCGCCGTGCGCTGCTCCGCCAGCCGACGCCGGACCTGGCGGTCGATCGTGGTGTCCAGGCTCTGCTCCACCTTGCCGAGGAAGGACTCGATCAGGGCGGCCTCGTACTCGGAGCCCAGCTCGCGGCGGGCGTGCAAGGTGGCGTCCAGCTCGTTCTTGAGCTCAGGGTCGCGGGTATCCATGCTCGCCACGGTACGGAGCCACCGGCCGCGGGACAGTGGGGCCAGCCCCCGTCTTTCCTTGCCCTCCTGCATATCCTCATGCAGAGTTCGGGGTGAATGAATACGCGGAAGGGGACGGCGTGAGCGACAGCCCGGCCGGACGGCTGCAGGCGCTCTTCGAGGGCCACCGGCTGACACCGACACAGCGGCGCATCGCGCACTGCATGGTGCGCCGGGCCGCCGACGTGCCCTTCCTGTCCAGCGTGGAGCTCGCCGAGCTGGCCGGCGTCAGCCAGCCCTCCGTCACCCGCTTCGCCGTCGCCCTCGGATTCGACGGCTACCCGGCCCTGCGCCGCCACCTGCGCGAGGTCGCGCCCGCCGAGAAGACCGCGGGCGACCGCAGCGAGCACAACGAGTACCAGCAGGCCGTCCTCGCGGAGATCGAGAACCTGCGCCATCTCGCCGAGCTGCTCGCCGACCCCGGTCCCGTGGAGCGCGCCGGACGGCTCCTCGCCGCCTCCCGGCCGCTGCCGGTGCTCGGGCTGCGCGCCGCCTCCTCGCAGGCCCGGGGCTTCGCGTACTTCGCCGCCAAGGTCCACCCGGACGTCCGCCTCCTCGACGAGGGCGGCTCCATGCTCACCGACCGCATCGACGCGGCCGTACGGGCCGGCGCCACGGCCCTGCTCTGCTTCGCGCTGCCCCGCCATCCGCGAGAGGTCGTCGAGACCCTCGCGTACGCGCGGGACGCCGGGCTGACCGTCGTGACGGTCGCCGAGTCGGCGTTCGCGCCCGTCGCCGCCCACAGCGACCTGCTGATCCCGGCCGCCGTCGGCACCGGCCTCGCCTTCGACACGGCGTGCGCCCCGATGCTGCTCGGCCGGGTGCTCCTGGAGGCCATGGCGGACGAACTGCCCGACGCCCAGGCGCGTCTCGAGGAGTTCGACACGAAGGCGGCGGTCCGCGGCCTCTTCGTGGAGTGAGCCGATCAGACATCCAGTTCGGCCTCGATCTTCTTCAGCTGGTGCCGTGCCATCGCCAGGTTCGCCCGGTCCTTGCTCAGCGCCAGGTACAGGAAGAGGCCGTTGGTGCCCCGCCCCTTCAGCAGCCGGATCAGGTGGTACTGGGTGCCGAGGGTGATCAGGATGTCCTCGATGTCCTCCTGGAGGCCGAGCATCTCCATCGTCCTGACCTTGGCACGGACGACGTCGGTGTTTCCGGCGGCGGCCACGGTGAGGTCCAGGTCCTTGCCGCCGCCGATCGTGCCGAGGGCCATGCCGCTGGTGTAGTCGACGAGCGCGGCGCCGATCGCTCCGTCGATGGACGCGGCTTCCTTGAGGGCGGTCTCGGTGTTCGCCATGGGTGGGTACTTCCTTTTCGTATCCGGATGGGGTTGCGGGGGATGGGTCGGGATGTCGCTAAGAGGGGTGCCCGTTCGTGTCCTTGCGTTCCAGCGCCTCGTCGACGAGCTCGCCGATCCGCGCGCTGGAGCGCCGGGCCTCCAGGTGCAGCCGGCCCACGTTGATCCTGGGTTCGGCGAGCAGGGTGAGGACGGCGGAGCCGCCCGCCGCGTACGTGGCGACGTAGCCGCGCTCGCCCCGGACGAGCAGTTCGCGGAAAGCGCCCTGGCCGGTGGAGTCGGTGAGCCGCTGCGCGACGCCGAGGGCGGCCGCGGTCAGCGCCGCCACCCCCTCCGCCTCCGTGTCGACCGTGTCCTGCGCGAGCACCAGCCCGTCGGCGCTGGCGGCGAGTGCGCCGGTCAGCTGGGGCAGCCGGGCCCGCAGCCGTCTCAGCTCGCCGAGTACCTCGGCTTCTGCCGTCATCAGCTGTCTCCTCTCGGCGCGCAGGCGCAGGGCACGCCTCATCACAGGCTTGCCTCCAGGGCGTCACGGAGCCGGCGCAGCAGGGCGATGTCGGGGTCGGCCGCGAGATCGCCGACCCAGGTCGGGACGGTGGGTGGGGCGGCCGGCGGGGATTCGAGGGGGGTCTCGACGAGACCGGCGGCCGCGAGGCGCCGCACGTCGAGCAGTGTGTGGAACGCCGGGCGCCCGAGCGCCCGGGCGATGTCCGCGGGCGTGCGCGCCCCGTCGGCGGCGGCCAGCAGGGCCCGCTGGCGCGGGCTCACCGTCTGACCGGGAGAGGCGGGGCGGGGCACGACCGCGGTCCTGTCGACGGCGGCGTACGGCCAGACGGCGTCGAGCAGTTCACGCCGGCGTACGGTCTCGCGCTCGACGGCCTCGGCGGAGACCGGCCGCACCGTGCCGAACCAGTGCGCCACCCCGTACCGGAAGCGGGTCGGGCCGCTGCCGGGGGCGAGCACGAAGAAGGCCGCGTCGAAGACGGCGCCGAGGTGGCAGATCTCCAGCTCACCGTCGCCCAGCCGGCCGCTGTCGACCAGGAACCTGCCGACCTGGCGGCGGGCCCCGGCGCGGTCCACGGCCTCGTCCCAGCCCTCGCGGGGCAGTCGGCCGGCGGCGGTCAGCAGCACGTCGAGGCCGGGCGAGGCCGGGCTCTCGGCGTGCACTACCCGGCCGTCGACGAGGTAGAGCGTGCCGTGGTCGCGCAGCAGGGCGCCGGTGGCGCGCTCGGAGGCGAGGCGGGTGAGCATCGGTGAGACGGTCATCCGAGGACCAGCCTCTCGGCGAGGTCGCGCAGCCGGATCCTGGCGAGGGCCAGGTTGCCGGTGTCGCGGTCGAGCCACAGGTGGAGGAAGACGCTGCTGTCGAAGGACGTCTCGACGAAGCGCAGGACGTGGTAGCCGCCGCGGGTGGTGACGATCAGGTCCTCGACGGGCGGCCCCTTGGGCGAGGAGGACTCGGTCGGGGCGCCGGGGGCGGGAGCGGTGGCGAAGGAGTCGTACTCGGCGGCGGCGCGCGCCAGTTCGGCCGTCTCGGCGGCGGTCGTCTCGTGGTCGCCGACCGGCGATTCGCCCGCCGTGCCGAGCGCGAGGCCGCTGGTCCAGTCGACCAGCGAGGCCCCTCGGGCGCCCGGCAGGGTCATGGCTTCCAGCAGGCACTCGTCGATTCCGGGCACGCGGACTCCCCTCCCGATGCGGCGTGCGGACGTACGGCAGTGACCGTGACGTTACTGAACGTCGCGGGCCTCGGTCAGGCGTTCTGGCATTTTCCATCGGAACATGCCGCCCTCCCGATCGTTATGCCGTCCTGCGCGGCCTCGCGACGCCCGCCCCCGGGGCCGGGGGGGCTCGCCCCGCGGCCCCGGGAGCGCCCGCTCAGTCCTCCCGCCGGATCCGCAGCACGGCCTTGTTGACCGCCCACAGACCGATGCCGATGGCCACCAGCACTCCGGCCCGGATGTACACGTCCGCCGACCGGTCCGCGAGCGGGCCGGCCAGGATGACCGAGGTGATGGCGCCGACCACGGGAAGCGCCGTCGGGGTACGGAAATGAGCATGCTCCACCCGGTCCTTGCGCAGCACGAGAACGGCGATGTTGACCACCGCGAAGACGCACAGCAGGAGGAACGCCGTGGTGTCGCCGAGGCCCTCGATCTCTCCCGTGCAGACCAGGCCGATGGCGAGGAGGGTGACGAACACGATCCCGCTGAGGGGCGTGCGCCGGTGCTTCAGGACCTTGCCCATGACCCGGGGCAGGATCCTCTCGTTGGCGAGGCCGTAGCAGAGCCGGGACGCCATCATGATGTTGATGAGCGCGGAGTTGGTGACCGCGAACAGCGCGATCAGCGCGAAGAGTTTCGGCGGGAAGTCGACCCCGCCGGCCTTCACGACCTCGAGGAGCGGGCCGCTGGACCTCTCCAGGGTCTCGTGGTCGACGAGGAGCGAGGAGACCAGGGCGACCAGGACGTAGACGGTGCCGGTGACGGCCACGCCGGTGAAGATGGCCCGCGGGAAGGTGCGGACCGGATCCCGGGTCTCCTCGGCCATGTTGACGGAGTCCTCGAAGCCGACGAAGGCGAAGAAGCCGAGCGCGGTGGCGCCAAGCACGCTGGTCATCAGGGCGTAGCCGCCTCCCGACGCCTCGAACTCGCCGAGCCGGGACGGCTCTCCGTCGCCCGTGAGCACCGCCCAGGCGCCGATCCCGAGGATGACGAGGAGGCCGCTCAGCTCCACGAGGGTGAGCACGACGTTGGTCTTCACCGACTCCGACACCCCGCGCAGCGCGAGGCAGGCGAGGGCGACGAGGAAGACGATGGCGATGAGGGTGGGCGGGATCGCGTCGGTGAACTCGTGGAAGTAGTCCCCGCTGAACGCCCGGGCCGCCGCGCTCGCGGAGGAGAGGCCCGAGCACATCACCATGAAGGCGACGATGAAGGTGAGGAAGGGGACCTTGAACGCCTTCTGGGTGTAGAGCGCGGCGCCGGCCGCCTTCGGGTACTTGCCGACGAGTTCGACGTACGAGGCGGCGGTGAGCAGCGCGACGACGAAGCCGATCGCGAACGGCAGCCAGAGCGCGCCGCCGACCTTGCCCGCGACCTTGCCGGTCGTGGCGTAGATGCCGGTGCCCAGAATGTCGCCGATGACGAACAGGATCAGCAGCTTGGGCCCGATCACCCTTTTGAGGGCGGGCTGTTGGGACGCGTCTGCGGCCATGGGGACCCCTTTCCCGTGAGCGATGGGATGGTCCCTGCCCCCAGGGCCGTGATCTGATGCCGGGCGATCCGATGCCCGGCGACCCGTTTGCCGGCGCCCTGCCGCGCGTACCGGGCCGGGCGTCCCGCCCTGCCGCGCGCGCGTACGGGTCCGGACGGCCCGTCCTGTCACCCGTACGGACCCGGGCGCCCGCCCCGCCGTGTCGCGCGTACGGGCTCAGGCGCGGCGTTCCACGGAGGCGGCCACGTCGTCGAGGTCCTTGGCGAGGGCTCGGCTCACGGCCTTGGCGCCGAGGCCGCCGAGGAGGCGGGCGAGCAGGCCCGTCGAGCGGCCGGCGGCGGGAGTGGCCGAGAAGGTCATCCGTACCGTCGTCGCCCCGGCGCCGTCCGGCCTGAGCGCGATCTCCGAGACGTAGTGCATGCCGTGGGAGTCGGCCACCGTGACGTACCGGTCGGGCGGCTCGCTCTCGGTCACGGTCATCTCCTCCGTGGCCGCCTTGCCGAGCATCGTGCGGGTCTCCCGCCAGCGGGTGCCGACCCCGAAGCCGCCCTCGGTCAGCACCTCGACCCGGTCGACGCCGCCGAGGATCCGCTCCCAGCTCTTGAGGTCGGTCAGCGTCTCCCAGACCGGCCCGGGAGACGCCTGGATCCGGCGTTCGACGACGACGCTCTTGGTAGCCATGGGTCCATGGAAACACCGGGCACCGGCGCCCGCTCCCGTTGCTACGGCAGCAGGGCGTCGGGCCGGTCCCCGCCGGACTCGGCGACGATCTCGTCGAGCGTCTGGGGCCTGCGGACGGTCGTGAAGGAGACGGCGCCCTCCTCGTCGACGGTGAATCCGTGGATACCGGGCCGGGGCAGGCTGTTGTAGGCGTAGTGGTGGGCGAAGTAGTACGCGCCGGTGTCCGGCACGGCGACGATGTCCCGGGGCCGCAGGAGCGGCAGTGCCCGGCCGACGGCGAGCATGTCGCCGGCGAAGCAGGCGGGCCCGGCCACGTCCTGGACGACGTCCTGCGGGACGTTCGGGCCGGTGCGGGGCCTGCCGTCGGCGTCGTAGGCGAGGACGCGCAGCGGCCAGGACTCGGGGGCGTAGACCGTGCGGGTGGCGACCTGGACCCCGGCGTGGGTGACGGCGATGGGCCGCCCGCCGGAGGTCTTGGTGTACTCCACACGGGCCAGGATCGTGCCGTGCTTGGCCAGCAGGGACCGGCCGAACTCGGTCACGAGGGCGTAGCGCCCGTCGAGGAGGTCCGGGGCGGTCGCGGCGAGCAGCCGGGCGTATTCCGCGTAGGTCGGGGTCTCCTCGTCGGAGGAGAAGTTCACGGGCAGCCCGCCGCCGATGTCGAGGGTGTCGATCTGCTGCCGTCCGGCCTTGGCGTTGATCTCCTCGGCCAGCGTGTGGGCGGCGGCGACCCCTTCGGCCATCAGGGCGAGCGGGATGCCCTGGGAGCCGGTGTGGGTGTGCAGCCGGCTCATCCAGGGCCGGTCGAGGTACGCCTGGACGACGGCCTCGCGGGCGCCTTCGTCGCGCAGCGCGACCCCGAACTTGGAGGTGGCCGTCGCGGTGGACAGGGCGCCGATCGAACCGGCCCCGATCTGCGGGTTCACCCGCAGGCCGATCGGGCTCGCCGTCGGGGCGGAGGCGACGAGCGCGTCGATCCGGGCCAGCTCCTGCAGGTTGTCGGCGTTGACGGCGATGCCCAGGGCGAGTGCCTGGCGCAGGTCGGCGGGGGTCTTGGCGGGGGAGTCGAGGACGGTCCGGGCCGCCGGGACGCCGGCCGCCCGGGCCAGGGCCAGCTCGCCGGGGCTCGCGACCTCGGCGCCGAGCCCGGCGTCGTGCAGCAGGCGCAGGACCGGCACGAGCGGGGC
The DNA here is from genome assembly GCF_055609145.1 of Streptomyces sp. NPDC036822. Classification (NCBI taxonomy): domain Bacteria; kingdom Bacillati; phylum Actinomycetota; class Actinomycetes; order Kitasatosporales; family Streptomycetaceae; genus Streptomyces; species Streptomyces sp. NPDC036822. The sequence goes on along the minus strand of NZ_JBVJPY010000020.1, from coordinate 29,209 downwards.
GGCCTTCACGGCGAAGGCGTGCAGGACGGGGGCGTCGGTGACGGCGGCGAAAGCGGCGACGAGGGCGGCGGCGGAGGCGCGGACGCCCGCGGTGTCGAGGAGGGCGACGATCTGCTGCGAGGGGTCGGTGGGGGAGAGGAGGCCTTGCTCGACGGCGGCACGGACGGCCTGATCGCGACGGTGGGAAGCCATGACCCCATCCCACCACCGGGAGGTGGGCGGACGCAGCTGTTGACTACAGATATTCAGCAGTCCAGGATGTGAATAACTGAATCACATCGGAGGAGGCTGCCCCATGTCAGGACCCCGCCCCGTACGGGCCCCGCGCGGTACGGAACTGAGCGCCCTGGGATGGCAGCAGGAGGCTGCCCTCCGCATGCTGCAGAACAATCTCGACCCCGAGGTCGCCGAGCACCCCGACAAGCTGGTGGTCTACGGCGGCACCGGCAAGGCCGCCCGCGACTGGCGCTCCTTCGACGCCATGGTCCGCACGCTGCGCACGCTGAAGCAGGACGAGACGATGCTGGTCCAGTCCGGCCGTCCCGTCGGCGTCATGCAGACGCACGAGTGGGCGCCGCGCGTGCTCATCGCCAACTCCAACCTGGTCGGCGACTGGGCGAACTGGGAGGAGTTCCGGCGCCTGGAGCAGCTGGGGCTCACCATGTACGGCCAGATGACGGCCGGGTCGTGGATCTACATCGGTACGCAGGGCATCCTCCAGGGCACCTACGAGACCTTCGCGGCCGTGGCGGCGAAGAAGTTCGGCGGCACCCTCGCCGGCACCATCACGCTGACCGCCGGCCTCGGCGGCATGGGCGGCGCCCAGCCGCTCGCCGTGACGATGAACGACGGCGTCGCGATCTGCATCGACGTCGACCCGCGCGCCATCGAGCGCCGCATCGAGCACCGCTACCTCGACGTCAAGGCCGACGACCTCGCCCACGCGCTCGCGCTGGCGACCGAGGCGCGCGACGCCCGCCGCCCGCTCTCCATCGGCCTCCTCGGCAACGCGGCCGACCTGCTGCCGCGGATGCTCGCCGAGGGCGCCCCGATCGACATCGTCACCGACCAGACCTCGGCCCACGACCCGCTCTCCTACCTGCCGGTCGGCGTCGCCTTCGACGACATGGCCGCGTACGCCGCCAAGGACCCGGCGGGCTTCACGACCCGGGCCCGCGAGTCGATGGCCCGGCACGTCGAGGCCATGGTCGGCTTCATGGACGCGGGCGCCGAGGTCTTCGACTACGGCAACTCGATCCGCGGCGAGGCCCAGCTGGCCGGATACGACCGGGCGTTCGCCTTCCCCGGCTTCGTCCCCGCCTACATCCGCCCCCTCTTCTGCGAGGGCAAGGGCCCCTTCCGCTGGGCGGCGCTCTCGGGCGAGGCGTCGGACATCGCCAAGACCGACAAGGCCATGCTGGAGCTCTTCCCGGAGAACGAGTCCCTCCACCGCTGGATCAAGATGGCCGGCGAGCGGGTCCACTTCCAGGGCCTGCCGGCCCGCATCTGCTGGCTCGGCTACGGCGAGCGCGACCGGGCAGGCGAGCGCTTCAACGACATGGTCGCCTCCGGCGAGCTCGCCGCCCCCCTCGCCATCGGCCGCGACCACCTCGACTGCGGCTCGGTCGCCTCCCCGTACCGCGAGACCGAGGCGATGCTCGACGGCTCGGACGCCATCGCCGACTGGCCGCTCCTGAACGCCATGGTCAACGTCGCCTCCGGCGCCTCCTGGGTCTCCCTCCACCACGGCGGCGGCGTCGGCATGGGCCGCTCCATCCACGCCGGACAGGTCACCGTCGCCGACGGCACCCCCCTGGCCGGCGAGAAGATCCGCCGCGTCCTCACGAACGACCCCGGCATGGGCGTCATCCGCCACGTCGACGCCGGCTACGACATCGCCGAGTCCGTCGCGGACGACAAGGGCGTACGGGTCCCCATGCGCGAGGACGGCTCCGCGTGAGCGACTCCTTCCACGCCATGTGGCGCTCGCTGCGGCCCATCGGCCGCAGCGACGCCTCCGGGGGCTACCGCCGCTACGCCTGGACCGGCGCCGACGCCGACTGCCGGCTCTGGTTCCGGATGCAGGCGGAGGCCCGCCGGCTGAACTACGAGGTCGACCGGAACGGCAACCAGTGGGCCTGGCTCGGCGACCCGGCGGCCGGTGACGCCGTCGTCACCGGCTCGCACCTGGACTCCGTCCCCGACGGCGGTGCCTTCGACGGCCCCCTCGGCGTCGTGTCCTCCTTCGCCGCGCTCGACGAGCTCCGCAGCCGCAAGGCGCGGTTCAAGCGGCCCTTCGCCATCGTCAACTTCGGCGACGAGGAAGGCGCCCGCTTCGGTCTCGCCTGCGTCGGCTCCCGGCTCGCCGCCGGCCGGCTGACCAAGGAGCAGGCGTACCGGCTCCGCGACGCCGACGGCGTCACGCTCCCGCAGGCGATGGAGGCCGCCGGCCACGACCCCGAGGCCATCGGACCCGACCCCGAGCGCCTCGCGCGGATCGGCGCGTTCGTCGAACTCCACGTCGAGCAGGGCCGCGCCCTGGACCTCTCCGGCGACGCCGTCGGCATCGCCTCCGCGATCTGGCCGCACGGCCGCTGGCGGTACGACTTCGCCGGCGAGGCCAACCACGCCGGCACCACCCGCCTCGTCGACCGCCGCGACCCGATGCTCACCTACGCCGAGACCGTCCTCGCCGCCCGGCGCGAGGCCGAACTCGCCGGCGCCGTCGCCACCTTCGGCAAGATCGCCGTCGAGCCGAACGGGGTCAACGCCATCCCCTCGCTCGTCCGCGGCTGGCTCGACGCCCGCGCCGCCGACCAGGATTCCCTGGACACCGTCACGGCCGGCATCGAGACCGCCGCCCGCGACCACGCCACCCGCCACGGCATCGATCTCACCGTCGTCCGGGAGTCCTTCACCCCGGTCGTGGAGTTCGCCCACGCGCTCAGGGACGAGCTGGCCGGAATCCTCGGGGAGAAGACCCCCGTCCTCGGCACGGGCGCGGGACACGACGCGGGAATCCTCTCGGACTCCCTCCCGACCGCCATGCTGTTCGTACGGAACCCCACGGGCGTCTCGCACTCCCCGGCCGAGTTCGCGGCCGAGGACGACTGCGTGGCCGGGGTCCTCGCACTCGCCGACGTACTGGAAGGACTGGCGTGCAGCTGAGCACCGGCGCGCGGACGACGTACTGGCTGGAGCACGCCTGGCTCGACACGAACGTCGAGCCGGGCGTGGCCCTGGAGGTGGCGGACGGCCGGATCGCGGCGGTCCGCACCGGGGCCGGCGCCCCGCCGCCCGGCGCCGTCGTCCTGCGCGGCCTGACCGTCCCCGGCCTCGCCAACGCCCACTCGCACGCCTTCCACCGGGCCCTGCGCGGGACCGTCCAGGTCGGCTCCGGCACCTTCTGGACCTGGCGCGAGGTGATGTACCAGGTCGCCTCCCGGCTGACCCCGGAGACCTACCACGCCCTCGCCCGCGCCGTGTACGCCGAGATGGCGCTGGCCGGCATCACCGCCGTCGGGGAGTTCCACTACCTCCACCACGCGCCCGGCGGCACCCCCTACGCCGACCCCAACGCCATGGGCGAGGCCCTGATCGCCGCGGCCGCCGAAGCCGGCATCCGCATCACCCTCCTCGACACCGCCTACCTCTCCTCCGGCTTCGGCGCGGCCCCCGACCGGCACCAGCTCCGCTTCTCCGACGGCACGGCGGACGCCTGGGCGGAGCGCGTGTCGCTGCTGAAGGAGCGCGCGGGCGGCGGCGTCCGGATCGGGGCGGCCATCCACTCCGTACGGGCCGTCCCCGCCGGCCAGCTGGCCACGGTGGCCTCCTGGGCCCGGGAGCGGGGCGCGCCCCTGCACGTCCACCTCTCGGAGCAGACGGCCGAGAACGACGCCTGCCTCGCCGCCCACGGCCGCACCCCGACGCAGCTGCTCGCCGACCACGGCGTGCTGGGCCCGCTGACGACCGGCGTCCACAACACCCACCTCACCGACGCCGACATCGCGCTGCTCGGCTCCACGACGACCGGCACCTGCATGTGCCCGACGACCGAACGCGACCTCGCGGACGGCATCGGCCCGGCCGTCGCCCTCCAGCGGGCGGGCTCGCCGCTGTCGCTCGGCAGCGACAGCCACGCGGTCATCGACCTCCTGGAGGAGGCCAGGGCCATGGAGCTGAACGAGCGCCTGCGCACCCGCACCCGCGGCCACTGGACGGCCGCCGCCCTGCTGCGGGCCGCCTCGGCCGACGGCCAAGCGGCCCTCGGCTGGAGCGAGGCCGGCCGCCTGGAGGCGGGCGCCCTCGCCGACTTCACGACGATCGCCCTGGACTCCGTCAGGACAGCGGGACCGGTGCCGCGTCTGGCAGCCGAGACGGCGGTATTCGCAGCGTCGGCAGCGGACGTCCGGCACACGGTCGTCGCGGGACGGCCCGTCGTGGTCGACGGGGTGCACCAGTCCGTCCCGGACGTCCCCCGGGCCCTCGCCGACTCGATCGCCGCCCTGCGCGGCTGAAGGAGACACCCCTCACCATGAACACGGGCCCTGCGGCGACGAACAGCCCCGCGGCGACCTCCGCGCCGACGAGCACGAACAGCCCCGTGGCGAGGGCGGCCACCGCCATCGTCAACATCGCCAGCCTCGTCACCAACGACCCCTCCCTCGGTGATGGAACCCCTCTCGGCCTGATCCAGGACGCGGCCGTCGTCATCGACGGCGACCGTGTCGTCTGGGTCGGTGAATCAAGAAAAGCACCCGCCACTGACAACCGGGTCGACGCCGGCGGGCGGGCGGTGATCCCCGGCTTCGTGGACTCCCACTCGCACCTGGTCTTCGCGGGCGACCGCACCGCGGAGTTCAACGCCCGGATGTCCGGGCAGCCCTACGCCGCCGGCGGCATCCGCACCACCGTCGCGGCCACGCGCGCGGCCTCCGACGAGGCCCTCTCGGCGAACGTGGCCCGCTACCTCCGCGAGGCCCTCGCCCAGGGCACGACGACCTTCGAGACCAAGTCCGGTTACGGCCTGACCGTCGAGGACGAGGCCCGCGCCCTGCGGATCGCCGCCGCCCACACTGACGAGGTCACCTACCTCGGCGCGCACATCGTGTCCCCGGACTACGCCGACGACCCCGCCGCGTACGTCGACCTCGTCACCGGCGAGATGCTGGACGCCTGCGCCCCGTACGCCCGTTGGATCGACGTCTTCTGCGAGAAGGGCGCGTTCGACGGGGACCAGGCGCGGGCCGTCCTGACGGCCGGCAAGGCCAAGGGCCTGCACCCGCGCGTGCACGCGAACCAGCTCTCGTACGGCCCCGGCGTCCAGCTCGCCGTCGAACTGGACGCGGCGAGCGCCGACCACTGCACCCATCTGACGGACGCCGACGTGGACGCCCTGGCCTCGGGCGACACCGTCGCCACGCTGCTGCCCGGCGCCGAGTTCTCCACCCGTGCCGCCTGGCCCGACGCCCGCCGCCTGCTGGACGCGGGCGTCACCGTGGCTCTGTCCACGGACTGCAACCCCGGCTCGTCGTTCACTTCCTCCGTCCCGTTCTGCGTCGCGCTGGCGGTACGGGACATGGGGATGACCCCGGACGAGGCCCTGTGGTCCGCCACGGCCGGCGGCGCCGCCGCCCTCCGCCGCACGGACGTCGGCCGCCTCTCCCCGGGCGCCTACGCGGACCTCTCGCTCCTGGACGCCCCCTCCCACGTCCACCTGGCCTACCGCCCCGGAGTCCCCCTGGTGACCGACGTCTGGCGCCGCGGAGTCCTCACCGGCGCGCGAACCCGCTGACCCGGCGCCCGGTCCGACGGAGCCCCGCCCGCGGCCGCCGCTCCGGCGGCTCCGGCCGCGAACCCGCCGCCGCCCCGAGCATGAGCGGCGCGCGGCAGGGCAGGAGCAGTCGGGAGGAGTGTGTGCGAAAACGGCGGAAGGGCCCGTTCGGTCGGAACGGGCCCTTTCCGCAAGGCGTTTCGCGGCGGGCTTGCAGGCGTGCGGTCGGCGTCGGCGGCCGGCGCTCACTCCTCCAGGGTCAGCCCCTTGCGCAGCCGGCCCAGCGTGCGGGAGAGCAGCCGGGAGACGTGCATCTGGGAGATGCCGAGCTCCTCGCCGATCTCCGACTGGGTGAGTCCCGCGACGAAGCGGAGCGAGAGGATGCGCCGCTCACGGGAGGGCAGGGAGGCGATGATCGGCTTGAGGGACTCGATGTACTCGATGCCCTCGATGCCGTGGTCCTCGTAGCCGATCCGGTTCGCGAGCGCGCCCTCGCCGTCGTCGTCGTCGGGCTGCGCGTCCAGCGAGCTCGCGGTGTACGCGTTGCTGGCGGTCATGCCCTCGACGACCTCTTCGCGGCTCAGGTCGAGCTCCGCGGCGAGTTCGCTCACGGTCGGCGTGCGGTCGAGCCGCTGGGACAGCTCGTCGCCCGCCTTGGCGAGGTCGAGGCGGAGCTCCTGCAGCCTTCGCGGCACGCGCACGGACCACGAGGTGTCGCGGAAGAAGCGCTTGATCTCGCCGATGATCGTCGGCATCGCGAAGGTGGGGAACTCGACGCCCCGGGAGAGCTCGAAGCGGTCGATGGCCTTGATGAGGCCGATCGTGCCCACCTGGATGATGTCCTCCATCGGCTCGCTGCGGGAGCGGAACCGTGAGGCGGCGAACTTGACCAGGGCGAGGTTGAGCTCGACGAGCGTGTTGCGGACGTACGCGTACTCGTGCGTGCCCTCCTCGAGGTCGTCGAGGCGGGCGAACAGGGTCTTCGAGAGCGCCCGGGCGTCCAGGGCTTCGACCTGGTCGAAGGGCGGGATCTCGGGAAGGCCGAGGCCGGCGTCGGAGCCGAGACCCAGGACGGGATCGAGATCGTGGGTGGGGGGCTTGGTGATTGCCGACGGCGCGTCGGGGGTACGCGGAGCGTCGAGCCGGGGTGACATGGTCTCCTCCATCGTTCTTTCGCTGCGGTTTGCGGCGCCTCCAAAGCCGGTCGTGTCGGATGTCCTTTACTAGGCCTACCTGCTCGAAGGGGATCGTTGCAAGTGCCAATTGTCCCTTTTGTAGCGTTATATGGCGGAGGCCGGCTGCCATGAAGCGCGTTGACCTTGTATGGTTCGACGCACGTCAACCGGCATCCGCGAGAGCGAGAAGAGGCACGGGCATGGACCGCCAGAACGTCGGCAGCGCGCAGCCCGTACGGCTGCGGGTCGAGGTCCGCACCGTGGGGTCGAGCGAGATCCTCACTCCGGTGGGTGAGCTCGATCACCACACCGCCGACCTGTTGCGTACACCACTCGACGAAGCGCTCGACGCGGGCCGTTCACGGCTCGTGGTCGACTGCTCGCGTCTGGACTTCTGCGACTCCACCGGGCTGAACGTGCTCCTCGGTGCCCGGCTCAAGGCCGACGCCGCCGGCGGAGGGGTCCACCTGACCGGAATGCGGCCCGTGGTGGCGAGAGTCTTCGAGATCACCGGTGCGGACGTCGTCTTCACCGTGCACGACAGCCTCGCGGCGGCCCTCCCCGAGTGATTCGGGTGTTGTCAGGAAATGCCCGGGCAGAAGAGCCCAGGCTCGTGCGTTGTCTGGTGAATCGGTTGAATCGGTGAGGTGAAGCGCTGATGGACACTGCTGCCGGTGGCAGGGAGGTCGAGGAGCCCACGGGCCCCGACGCGGGTGCCGACGCGGGCGCCGCCTCCGGTGGCGCGTCCCCCTCGGCCGACGCCGCCCCCTCCGACGCCGACGGCAAGACCTTGGGTACGGACGTGATGACGGACAGTGCTTCCACCGGCGCCGACCTCGACGCGCGGACGCTCCCCCTCGGCTCCGCCAGCGGCACCGTCCCGCTGGCGCGCGACTTCACCAGGTCGGCGTTGTACGACTGGGGCTGGCTGCCCGCCGCCTCGGCCGAGGCCAGGGCCGCCGCCGAGGACGTCCTCCTCGTCGTCTCCGAGCTGGTCACCAACGCCTGTCTGCACGCCGAGGGCCCCGAAGAGCTCCGCGTGCGCCGGCGCGCCAAGGTGCTGCGCCTGGAGGTCGACGACCGCGGCGCCGGACAGCCCGCGCCGCGCACCCCGCACCGGGCCGGTCGGCCCGGCGGGCACGGCATGTTCATCGTCCAGCGGCTCTGTCTGGACTGGGGGATCGAGCGCACGCCCGGCGCCCCCGGCAAGACGGTGTGGGCCGAACTGGCCGCTCCGGCGTAGGCAGGCCGGACCTCCGCCTCCGCAAGGCCGTTCCGTACGGCCGACTCCCCCGCGGGCGCTTCCCGTACCGCCGGCTCCCCCCGGGTGCTTCCGCGCCACCGACTCCCGATCGACCGTTTCCGTACGGCTGTCTCCGCGGGACCGCGGGTCCGGCTGTGCGAGGCCGGCGTCCGCGGCGGCGTCCGCAGTTCGCCCGTCCGCGCGTCTTCCCTCCGCAAGGCCCCAGGCGTACCTTGACGCCCAATCTGATAAGCCGTCAGTAACTTCGCGGTGAGGGGTGCTCGAGGTGCCGTACCGGAGGAGAACAGCTTTCGCGCTGGCCATGGCGGCGGCGGGCTCGGTGGTGCTGGCCTCCGCCCCCGGCGCCCAGGCCGCCGTCGTGGACGTCGACTACGCCTGCGAAACGAAGATCGGCCCCAAGAGCGCCGTCTCGCCCGTCGACATCACGGCCGTCAGGAGCGGCGGCTCCTACACGATCACCATGTCCTTCGAGAAGGGCGTCTCCGACAGCCCCGTCGAGCTTCCCAAGGGGGTCATGACCCCGCGAGCGGAACTCCGGCTGGGAGGCGCCGACAGCGGCACGCTCAAGGTCAAGGGAACCCCCAACACGGTGGCGATCCCCCCGAACACCCCCATCAAGATCGGCCGGTTGACGGGTACGTACACCCCGAAGAAGAGCGGCGAGGTCACCTTCACGGCCGGAGTGCTCACCGTCCACGCCCTCGGCATGGACGCGGCCGTCTGCGCACCGAAGAACAGCCCCAAGCCCTCACTGGAGCTGGAGGTCACCGCCCCCGGCGGCTCCTCCGGCGGTGGCACCGACGAGACCCCCTCCTCGGGCGGCGGCGAACTGCCCAGGACCGGCCCGCTCGACTCCGCGACGGCGCTCGGCACCCTCGGCGGCACGGTGCTGCTGACCGGCGCGGCCGGAGTCCTCTGGCTCACGCGGCGCACGGCGCGCTGATGCGGGGAGCGTGGGCCGGCCGCCCGGCGCGGATGGTGGCCGCCGTCGCCGCGCTGCTGGGCGCCGTGGCGGCGGCGCCCCCGCCGGACTGGACGGCCGCCCCGGCCGAGGCGCGGCCGTACGTCTATGTGGAGGGCGAGGCAGGGAGCGTCCTCCGGGACACCCTGTCCCTGACCAACGAGGGGACGGCGCCGCTCACGGTACGGCTGAGCGGCCGGGGCGCGGCGTCCTTCGCGTTCGCCGCGCCCGCGGTGACCGTCCCGGCGCGGACACGGGCGGACGTGCCGTTCGCCGTGACCGTGACGGCGGACACCTCACCGGGCGACCACCGGGGCGTGGTCCTCGCGGAGGGTGGCGGCCGACAGGTGCGGGTGCCGGTGCACCTGCGGGTGAACGGGCCGAGCCTGGGGGCACTCACCGTCGAGGACGTACGGCTCGACGACGCGGGCACCCTGCACTACACGCTGGTCAACCGGGGCAACACCGTCCTCGCCCCCCACCTGGCCGTGCGCGCCCAGGGCGTTCTCGGCACGGTCCTCGACCGGCCCTCCCGCGCGCTGCCGGTCTCCCTGCGACCCGGCGAACGGCTCGCCCGCACCGAACCGTGGCCCGACCCGCCCACCCTCGACTCGGTGACGGTCGACCTGCGCGCCACGGCCTCCGGGGCCGCGCCGGTGACCGCCCGGGCCTCCGCGGTCTTCGTCTCCGGCGTCCCGGCCCTCACGGGAGTGCTCCTCGCGGTGGCGGCAGCGGCGGTGGCGACGGCGACCCGGGCACGCGCGGTCCGCCGCCGACGGGCCCCGCCGCCCGGGCCGGCGCCCCAAGAGCGGACGGATGCACGCCGGTTGGCCGAGGCGACGGCAGGAGAGAAGCGATGAGCGTGACGGTCCCTTCCCGGGCGGGCAGCCGTCGCAGGGCCGGCGTGGCGGTGTGGCTGTTCCTGACCGCGCTGCTGTGCGCTCTCCTGCCCACCACCCGGGCGTCCGCCGCTCCCGCCTCCGGCGCTTCCGTCGCCTCCTCCGTCCTTCCGTTCCGCATCGCGTCCCGTGTGCCGTCCGTCCGGGCGGACGGCCCCGGTCCCACGGTGTCCCTGTCGCGTTCCGAGGGCGGCAAGGGCGGCGAGATCACCGTCAGCGGGGCGAAGTGGAAGCCGGGGGCCCTGCTCATGCTGCTGATCTGCGGGCGGGCCGCACCCGGCAAGGGCGTCATCGGCGGCACCAACTCCTGCGCCAATACGGTCGGAAGAGCCGCCACCGTCGACGCCCAGGGCACCTTCAGCCGGAAGGTGCCGGTCGCCGAGCCGCCCGTGCCCTGCCCGTGCGTGGTGCACGTCGCCGGGGTCACCGGCGCGCAGGACGCCGTGGACGTGGCCTTCACCGTCGCCGGGCACCCCACCGCCCCTCTGCCCGAGACGACGGGCGACGGCAGGCTCGCCGTCCTGGCCTCCGCCCGTCTGAACGGCTCCAGCGGCGTCCTGGTCTGGTTCGGCGCCCCGCCCGCCCGCGAGATCGTCTTCACCGTCGGCAACCTCGGCAGCGCGCCCGTCAAGGATCCGGTCTTCCAGGTCGGCACCAGCCACGGCGTCTTCGCGCCGCAGTACGAGGAACGGCAGTGGCGCGGCACCATCGGACCCGGCAGGAAGGCCCTGATCACGCTGCCCGTCGAGCTGTCCGCGGGCGCCCACGGCGACTACCAGGTCTCGGTCAGGTACGCCGGGAAGGTCCTGGTCGAGCAGCCGTGGGGGGTCGGCCGGCCGTGGGGCGTGACCCTGTTCCGGCTGCTGCTGGCCGTGGTCGTCCCGGCCGCCCTCTTCCGTATCGGCATGGCGGTGGTGGACCGGGTACGGCCGGGCGCCGGCCCCGCGCACCGCCGGGCCGCCGGCGCCTCCGTGCGCGGCGCGTCCGCACGCCGGACTTCCCTGGCCCGGACTTCCGTACGCCGTCGTCCCGCGCGTACCTCCGGACCCGTCCCCGACGGGGACGGGACCACCACGGTCCTGCCGTGGTTCACCCCCGACTCCGCACCGTCAGAGAACAGCCCGACGACGAAGGGACATTCGTGAGCACGCAACGGAGGATGGGCGTGGCGGGAGTCGCGCTGATGCTCGGCGGCGCGGGGATCCTGCCGGCCGCCACCCCCGCCCAGGCAGCCGAGGTCTCGTTCGCGACCGAGTGCGTTCCACCGGCGATCTCCGGCCTGCCACCGGTGCGGGGCACCACCAAGGTGCAGATCACCGCGCCGGCGGAGGCCAAGGTCGGCGACGAGGTGGAGATCGTCTGGAAGACGGTCGCGGCCGCGTCCAAGAACCCCGACGTCCTCGACCTGGACAAGGACACGGTCAAGCCGACCGGGGTGGTCACGGTGGGCGGGGCGGCGAGCGCCACGCTGGCCCTGGAGGGGCCGCGGCAGAACCCGCCGATCCCCAAGAACAGCCCGATGGTGCTGCCGGACATGAAGGGCAGGCTGAAGCTGGAGAAGGCGGGCGAGATCACGCTGACGCCGGACAAGTACACGATCAACGTCTCGAAGCCCCTGTCGACGGACACGAAGTGTTCGCCGAAGGAGGCGGTGCCGGTCGGGGCGACCATCAAGGTGTCGGCGGGCGGGGGCGGTTCGACGTCCGGCGGTTCGACCTCCGGCGGTACGACCACGTCGGGTGGTACGACCACCTCCGGTGGTACGACGACCTCGGGTGGTTCGACCACCTCCGGTGGTACGACGACCTCGGGTGGTTCGACCACCTCCGGCGGTACGACGACCTCGGGTGGTTCGACCACCTCGGGTGGTTCGACCACCGGCGGCTCGACCACCTCCGGCGGGTCCACCTCCGGCGGCGGAGGCGGGCAGACCGACTTCCCCGGAAAGGAGGTCGCGGTCCAGTTCGCGTGCCAGTCGCCCGGTCCGGCGAACATCACCTCCAAGGTGACCGTCAACGCCAGGAAGAACGGCGGCACCTACGACCTCACCGTCAAGACCGCCAAGGGCGTGATGGACAGCCCCGCCCCGCTCCCCGCCGGAGCGCTGAAGCCGTCCATGGCGGTCAAGCTCGGCGGCGCGGACAGCGGGTCGGTCAACGTCGAGGGCCCGGCGAACTCCGCGCCGCTGGAACAGGGCAAGCCGGTCGACCTGCCCGACATGAAGGGGACGTACAAGCCGGGCGCCACCGGCAAGGCCACCCTCGCCCCCGGCACCCTGACGATCAACGTCTCGCTCGGCGGCACGCCGATCGTGATCCCCTGCCGGGTCAAGGGGAGCGTCCAGGCGTCCCTCACCCTCGACACGACCGAGCAGGCGGGCGGCGCATCGGGCGGCAGCAGCAGCGGCGGCGGTGACGCGGGCGCGGGCGGCGGCACGGGCGGCTCGGCCGGCTCCGGCGGCGGCCTCGCCGACACCGGCGCCGAGGACGAGGGCGCCCTGCGGGCCCTCGCCCTGGTGGCGGGCACGGTGATCCTGCTCGGCGGAGCGGTGTTCACCTTCACCCCGTGGGCCAGGCTCAGGCGCTGACGTAGGCCGAAGGCTCAGATGTTCCTCATGTCCCCTGGTAACTCCTTGTGAGGAGGGAGGTCCGGATGGTTGTGTTCGTCCGGGCGCCCGAACGATGGGCGCCCGCGAACCGACCTGCCTGACCAGCAGGGGAGCGATGCGTCGGGCCCGGCGAGGGCCCGACGCGCAGAAGGGAACGAAGATGCGCTGGGGGAAGAAGTTCGCCGCGGGATCACTCGCTGTGATGCTGGGCGTCGGTGGAGCGGGCCTGATCGCCGCGTCTCCCGCTCAGGCGGCCGGAAAGTACACCTGCAAGGCCTACGCCTCCATGGACAGGATCGGCCGGCCCACCGCCTACTCGACCTGTAAGGCGGGTGGCGCCAAGGGTGTGAGCAAGCACCGGGTCGTCATCAAGTGCGACCAGGTGCAGGGCGCCCGCGAGCACGTCATGACCTGGACGCTGTACGGCTCCTGGGTCGGACCCGGCCAGAAGTCGAACGTGCACTGCGGCACGAAGAACTTCCTGCGCGGGTTCAGCGTGCAGACCAAGTGACCGCGCGGCGGTAGGAAGAGGTCCGGCCCGGCACGCGACGCGTGCCGGGCCGGACCTCTTCCCACCGTGGGGAGGGACGCGTCAGCGCACGTCGCCCATGAGCGCGCGGATCTTCTTGCCCGCCGTCATGAACGCGAGGCCCGCGGCGACCGCCACGACCGCCCACAGGGTGTAGTACATGGCGTCACCCAGCGGCTTGTTGAGCTTGGTGGTCCAGCCGTTCAGCGCGTTGCCCGTCGCCGTGGCCAGGAACCACAGACCCATGATCTGGCCGACGAACTGCTTGGGGGCCAGCTTCGTGGACAGGGAGAGACCGACCGGCGAGAGGCACATCTCGCCGATGGTCTGGACGAGGTAGACGCTCAGCAGCCAGAAGACGGTGACCTTGCCGGTGTCGCTGTTCGCCGCGGCCGCGCCGGCGAGACCCATGATGGCGAACGAGCCGCCGATGAGGAGCATCGCGAGAGCGAACTTCATCGGAGCGCTGGGCTCGCGGTTGCGCTTGGCGAGCTTCACCCACAGCGCGGCGAAGACCGGCGCCAGGACGATGACCATCGCCGGGTTCACCGACTGGTACCAGGACGCCGGGAACTCCCAGCCGCCGATCATGCGGTCGGTCTTGTTGTCGGCGAAGAGGGTGAGCAGCGAGCCCGACTGGTCGTAGATCATCCAGAACAGGACGGCGGTGGCGAAGAACCACGCGAACGCCTTGATCTTCGGCTTGTCCTCGGCGGCCAGGGCGGGGTTGCGGTACATCGCGACGAAGTACACGACGGGCACGACGATGCCGAGGACCGCGAGGACGTTGACGATGTGCTCTATGTCGTACGTGCCGAGGACGATGTCGGCCAGGAGCGCGGCGACGGCCAGACCGCCCCAGAGCAGGACCTTGCGCAGCGCGCTGCGCTTCTCCTCGGGCGTCGCCGGGGTGCCCGGCTCCTTGCCGACGTCACCGAGGTGGCGGGAGCCGAGGATGTACTGGAGGACCGCCAGGGTCATGCCGATACCGGCGACGGCGAAGCCGAGGTGCCAGTTGACGTTCTCGCCGAGGTAGCCGACGACCAGCGGAGCGGCCATGCCGCCGATGTTGATCGACATGTAGAACAGCGTGAAACCGGCGTCGCGGCGGGCGCTCGGCTGGCCCTCGTAGAGGCCGCCGACCATGGCCGAGATGTTCGGCTTCAGCAGGCCCGTACCGGCGGCGATGAGCGCGAGGCCCGCGAAGAACGCCGTGTCCGACGGGATCGCCAGGGTGAAGTGGCCCAAGGCGATGACGATTCCGCCGACGAGGACCGCCTTGCGCGCGCCCCAGAGACGGTCGGCGACCCAGCCGCCGGGCATCGCGGCCATGTAGACGACCGCGTTGTAGACGCCGTAGATGGAGGCGGCCAGCGCCTCACGCCCCTCGAGAGGGCCGTCGAGCACACCCGCGACCAGGTAGAGGACGAGGATGCCGCGCATTCCGTACCAGGAGAAGCGCTCCCACATCTCGGTCATGAAGAGAGTGGCCAGGCCGCGGGGGTGGCCGAAGAACGTCTTCTCGGAACCGGGGGTTCCGGACGAAGTCGTCGTCAGGCTGGACGCCATGTCGATCCTTGCTCTGTCGGGACGCGCGCCTTGTGAGCGTGGTGCGCCCGGTGGGGGAGGCCGGCACCGGCGAGGGGCGGTCGCACCCCGCCGGGATCCACGCCCCGTGACGCTGCATCGCGTCCCGGGACCCGGCCCACAGGTCGTTCGCTGTCCTTGAGGCCGGCGAAGCCCACCTCACGCAGAAAAGAGACCCTTGGTGCGCGAAGCAGCCAAAGGTCCCCGATTACCGCAACAGACGTCTCGCCACCATACGACACGACAGGGGCGGATATGGAAGGACTTGAGAGATGGATCACAGGTGTCGAGGGAACCACATGACCATGATCGAAGGTCATCAGCAGGTTAGCCGCCCTGATGCCCAGGGGCGACCCTCACCCGGCGCATCGGGCCCCTGGCCACGGGCCGTGCGGACTACCATCACCCCATGACCCGTGTACTGCTCGCCGAGGACGACGCATCCATCTCGGAACCGCTGGCCCGCGCCCTGCGGCGGGAGGGGTACGAGGTCGAGGTGCGGGAGGACGGGCCCACCGCCCTCGACGCCGGACTCCAGGGCGGAGTCGACCTCGTCGTGCTCGACCTCGGGCTGCCGGGCATGGACGGACTCGAGGTCGCCCGGCGGCTGCGCTCCGAAGGGCACGCGGTCCCGATCCTGGTCCTGACGGCCCGCGCCGACGAGGTCGACACCGTCGTCGGCCTGGACGCGGGCGCCGACGACTACGTCACCAAGCCCTTCCGCCTCGCCGAACTCCTCGCCCGCGTCCGGGCCCTGCTCCGGCGCGGCGCCACCGAGCCGGCCGTCGCGCCGTCGACGCACGGCGTGCGCATCGACGTCGAGTCGCACCGTGCCTGGATGGGCGACGAGGAGCTCCAGCTGACGGCCAAGGAGTTCGACCTCCTCCGGGTCCTGGTCCGCGACGCCGGACGGGTCGTGACGCGCGACCAGCTGATGCGGGAGGTCTGGGACACGACCTGGTGGTCGTCGACGAAGACCCTCGACATGCACATCTCCTGGCTGCGCAAGAAGCTGGGCGACGACGCGGCCAACCCCCGCTACATCGCCACGGTCCGGGGCGTCGGCTTCCGCTTCGAGAAGAGCTGAGCCCGAGTCGAGCCCGAGTCGACGGGCCCGAGCCCGAGTCGACGGGCCCGAGCCCGAACCGGAGGCCGAGCCCGAGCCCGAGTCGGCGTCCTGGTCGGCGTCCCGCCCGGAGTCGGAGTCGTAGGCTCGGGGCGGCAGGACCCCCCACCCCCGCCCGGAGGGCACCGTGCGCCGCAGGCTGATCAACTCCACGCTCGCCGTGGTGCTCGTCGTCATCGCCGTGTTCGGGGTCTCCCTCGTCCTCGTCGAGACGCGCACCATCTCCAGCAGCGCGCAGGAGAGCGTGGACTCCGAGGCCCTGCGCCTGGTCGCGATCGTCGACAGCCGCCTCATCGGCGGGGAGCCCGTCAACCCCGACATCCTCGCCGAGCAGAGCGGCGCCAAGCGGTACGCCCTCATCGAGATCCCCGGCCGGAACCCCATCGAGATCGGCGCCCGTCCCGAGGGCAGCGTCATCCGCGCCACCGCCGACGGCGAGCGCGGCGAGACCGTGACCGTCGAGGAGTCCCGGTCCACCGTCACCGCCGAGGTCGGCCGCACCCTGCTGATCATCGGCGCGGTGGCCCTGCTCGCCGTCGTGGCCGCCGTCCTGCTCGCCGTACGGCAGGCCAACAAGCTGGCCTCACCCCTCACCGACCTCGCCGAGACCGCCGAGCGCCTCGGCTCGGGCGACCCGCGCCCGCGCCACCGGCGGTACGGAGTGCCCGAGCTGGACCGCGTCGCCGACGTCCTTGACGCCTCCGCCGAGCGGATCGCCCGGATGCTCACCGCCGAGCGCCGGCTCGCCGCCGACGCCTCGCACCAGCTGCGGACACCGCTCACGGCCCTGTCCATGCGCCTGGAGGAGGTGGCGGTCGCCGACGACCTCGACACCGTCCGGGAGGAGGCGACGATCGCCCTGACCCAGGTCGAGCGGCTCACCGACGTCGTCCAGCGGCTGCTCACCAACTCCCGGGACCCCCGGACCGGCTCCGCGATCGCCTTCGACCTCGACGAGGTCGTCAAGCAGCAGATCGAGGAGTGGCGCACCGCCTACCGGGGCGCCGGCCGGGCCATCGTCCACTCCGGCAAGCACGGCATGCGCGCGGTCGGCACGCCCGGGGCGGTCGCCCAGGTGCTTGCCGCGCTGATCGAGAACTCGCTCATGCACGGCGGCGGCACCGTCGCCCTGCGCACCCGGGTCACCGGCAACCAGGCCGTGATCGAGGTCACCGACGAGGGCCCCGGCGTCCCCGCCGACCTCGGCGCCCGGATCTTCGAGCGGACCATCAGCGGCCGCAACTCCACCGGCATCGGCCTCGCGGTCGCCCGCGACCTCGCGGAGGCGGACGGCGGCCGGCTCGAACTGCTCCAGCAGCAGCCGCCGGTGTTCGCGCTCTTCCTCAGCCGCGAGGTCAAGAGCCACGCGGACCACGAGCGCCCGGTCCGCTGACGCCGGTCACACGCGGGTCACACGCGGGCCGACGCCGGTCACACGCGGCGGACGCGGGTCACACGCGGTCGGGCTGCTTCCTGACCGCCTGCCGGGGAGCCTGCTCCAGGAACGATTCCGCGGTCTGGACGGCTTCCCGCGCCGGCAGCGTACGGAAGACCCACGTGCGGTACGACCAGAAGCGGAACAGCGTGGCGACGCCGATCCCGAGAAACTTGAAGACGTTGCTCTGCAGCGGGGTGTCCCAGCCGAAGCCGTACGTCGCCGCGTACAGCACACCGTTCTGGATCACCATGCCGACGACGCTGAACAGGAAGAAGAGCGACAGCTCCTTCGTCCGGCTGCTCTTGTCCCGGTCACGGTAGGTGAAGTAGCGGAACCCCACGTAGTTGAAGGCGATGGCGACGACGGTGGCGATGACGCTCGCCCGCACGACCGGAAGGTCGGTGAGGTGGCGCACGAGGTTGAACACCCCGAGGTCCACCAGGAGCCCGACAGCACCGACCGCGCCGAACTTGGCGAACTCGCGGGTGAGCCGGTCAAGCCGCACACGCAGTGCGCTCTGTTCACTCATGGTGATCGCTCAGCCCCGTCCGTCGGATGATGTCAACCCAGCCATGCTAACCAGCCCGTCTCCGACCCGCCCCTGGACATCGCGAAGCAGGGGAAAACCGGGTGGTCCTGTGCCAAAGCACAGGTGGACGAGGGCTCGCCGATGGTGCGGATACCCTAAGAGGGTGACGTTCCCGGTAGTCGGCATGGTCGGTGGCGGTCAGCTCGCCCGTATGACCCACGAGGCGGGCATCCCCCTCGGCATCAAGTTCAAGCTCCTCAGTGACACCCCGCAGGACTCGGCGGCCCAGGTGGTGAGCGAGGTCGTCATCGGCGACTACCGCGACCTGGCTACGCTGCGTGACTTCGCGCGCGGCTGTGACGTGATCACCTTCGATCACGAGCACGTCCCGACCGAACACCTGCGGGCCCTGGAAGCGGACGGCATCCCCGTCCGGCCGGGGCCCGACGCGCTGGTGCACGCCCAGGACAAGGGGGTGATGCGCGCCCGGCTCGACGAAATCGGCGCGCCGAGCCCGCGCCACCGCATCGTGGCCGATCCGGCGGACGCGGCGGCCTTCGCCGCCGAGGTCGGCGGCTTCCCGATCATCCTGAAGACCGTGCGCGGCGGCTACGACGGCAAGGGCGTCTGGTTCGTCCGTACGGAGGCCGACGCCCACGACCCGTTCCGCGCCGGCGTCCCGGTCCTCGCCGAGGAGAAGGTCGACTTCGCGCGCGAGCTGGCCGCGAACATCGTCCGCTCCCCGCACGGCCAGGCCGTCGCCTACCCGGTCGTCGAGTCCCGTCAGGTCGACGGCGTCTGCGACACGGTGATCGCGCCCGCCCCCGACCTGTCGGACGAGCTGGCCGGCCAGGCACAGGAGCTGGCGCTGCGGATCGCCAAGGAGCTCGGGGTCGTCGGCCATCTGGCGGTCGAGCTCTTCGAGACCACCGACGGCCGGATCCTCGTGAACGAGCTGGCGATGCGCCCCCACAACTCCGGCCACTGGACCCAGGACGGCGCGATCACCTCGCAGTTCGCCAACCACGTCCGGGCCGTCCTCGACCTCCCGCTGGGCGACCCGCGGCCGCGCGCGACCTGGACGGTCATGTGCAACGTGCTGGGCGGGGACTACCCCGACATGTACTACGCCTATCTGCACTGCATGGCCCGCGACCCTCAGCTGAAGATCCACATGTACGGCAAGGACGTGAAGCCCGGCCGCAAGGTGGGGCACGTCAACACCTACGGCGACGACCTCGACGACGTGCTGGAGCGCGCGCGTCACGCCGCCGGCTATCTGCGAGGAACGATCACCGAATGAGCCCCGAGCGTCCCGAGAGTCCCGTCGTAGGCATCGTCATGGGGTCCGACTCCGACTGGCCGGTCATGGAGGCCGCGGCCCAGGCCCTGGACGAGTTCGAGATCGCGTACGAGGTCGACGTCGTCTCCGCCCACCGCATGCCGCGCGAGATGATCGCGTACGGCGAGCAGGCCGCCGGGCGCGGTCTGAAGGCGATCATCGCGGGCGCGGGCGGCGCCGCCCACCTGCCGGGCATGCTCGCCTCCGTCACCCCGCTGCCCGTCATCGGCGTGCCGGTCCCGCTGAAGTACCTCGACGGCATGGACTCGCTGCTGTCCATCGTGCAGATGCCGGCCGGCGTGCCGGTGGCCACTGTCTCGGTCGGCGGCGCGCGCAACGCCGGTCTGCTCGCGGCCCGGATGCTCGCCGCGCACGACCCGGAGCTGCTGGCCCGGATGCGGGAGTTCCAGCAGGAGCTCAACGACCAGGCGACCGAGAAGGGCAAGCGGCTGCGGGCCAAGGTCGAGGGCTCGGAGTCCTTCGGATTCGCCAAGTGAGCGCGGCGGACCGGCTCGCGGAGGCGCGCGAACTGCTCGCCTCCGCTCCCGTCGTCGACGGACACAACGACCTGCCGTGGGCGCTGCGCCAGCACGTCCGCTACGACCTCGACCGCATGGACATCGCGGCCGACCAGTCCGGAGCGCTCCACACCGACCTGGCCCGGCTGCGGGCCGGCGGCGTCGGGGCCCAGTTCTGGTCGGTCTACGTCCCCTGCCACCTGACCGGCGACGACGCGGTCAGCGCCACCCTGGAACAGATCGACGTCGTCGACCTGCTCCTCGCGCGGTACGCGGCCGACCTCGCCCCCGCGCTCACCGCGGACGACATGGAGGCCGCGCGCCGGGAGGGCCGCATCGCCTCCCTGAAGGGCGCCGAGGGCGGCCACTCCATCAACGGCTCCCTCGCCACCCTGCGCGCGCTGCACACCCTGGGCGTGCGCTACATGACGCTCACGCACAACGACAACACCCCGTGGGCGGACTCGGCGACCGACGAGCCGGGCGTGGGCGGGCTCTCGGCGTTCGGTCACGAGGTCGTCCGGGAGATGAACCGCGTCGGCATGCTCGTCGACCTCTCGCACGTCGCCGCGACGACGATGAGGGACGCCCTCGACACCTCCGTCGCGCCGGTGATCTTCTCGCACTCCTCGTCCCGGGCCGTCTGCGACCACCCGAGGAACATCCCCGACGACGTGCTCGAACGCCTCGCGGCCAACGGGGGCGTGGCGATGGCGACGTTCGTCCCGAAGTTCATCCTGCCCGCCGCCGTGGAGTGGACGAACCGGGCCGACGAGAACATGCGGGCCCACGGTCTGCACCACCTCGACACCACCCCGGCGGCGATGCGGATCCACCGCGCCTTC
The DNA here is from genome assembly GCF_055609145.1 of Streptomyces sp. NPDC036822. Lineage (NCBI taxonomy): Bacteria > Bacillati > Actinomycetota > Actinomycetes > Kitasatosporales > Streptomycetaceae > Streptomyces > Streptomyces sp. NPDC036822. The sequence goes on along the minus strand of NZ_JBVJPY010000020.1, from coordinate 8,615 downwards.
GAGGCGGAGAACCCGCGGCCGGTCGCCACCGCCGCCACGGTCGCCGACCACCTCGACCACATGCGCGAGGCCGCCGGCATCGACCACATCGGCATCGGAGGGGACTACGACGGCACGGCGTTCACCCCGTCCGGTCTGGACGACGTCGCCGGCTATCCCCACCTGATCGCGGAGCTGCTGTCCCGCGGCTGGTCGCACGCCGACCTCGCCAAGCTGACCTGGTCCAACGCGGTCCGCGCGCTGCGCGACGCGGAGGCGGTCTCCCGCGACCTGCGGGCGAGCCGGGGGCCGTCGATCGCGACGATCGAGTCACTGGACACGCCGGCCGGCTGACCCCCCACCGGCCGCCGGCCCCACGCGGCGACGGCGCCTCGCCCGTTCGCGGGTACGGGGGCGGCGCCTTGCCCGTCGGGTTCGGAGGGGGCACGCCCGTCCCGTACGGGCAAGGGCGGCCTGGCCCGTCCCGCGCGGTCCGGTACGGGAGCGCCTCCCTCCCCCCTGGGGAAAGGCCCCTAGTCCCGCAGCGGGATGGTCCCCCGCTCCCGGTTCCCGCCCCCGTCGAACCTGGAGCGGTCCACCACCGGACGTGCGGCCGGCCGGGTCGCGATCAGGCGGATCGTGTCCCGCCCGGCGAGGGCGGTGCGCCACTGGCCCAGGTCCGGCCGGGTGCCGTACGCCCCGTCCGCCATCGCCCACAGCCGCCGCACCGCCGCCGTCCGGCGCTCGTCGAGCACTCCGGCGACCGGGTCCAGCGGTTTGTCGGGGGCGGCGTAGGCGTCCTGGGCGAGCACGCGGCCGATCATCAGCGCGGCCTTGTAGCGGTCGCTGTCGACGGTGACCGAGCCGGGCGGGGCGTGCGGGTCGAGCCAGTCCGGGGTGTCCGCCTGGTCGAGCACCGGCGGCCGGCCGGTGATCCGGATGCCGTCGCAGTCGAGCAGATGGACGGAGGGTCCCGGGTCCAGGGACCACAGGACGTTCGCCTGCGACAGGTCGCCGACGACGAGCCCCATGGCGTGCAGCCACTGGAAGAGTTCCACGATCGCCACGGTCAGGGCGTGCCGCTCGGCGGGGGAGGGCTGGCGGACCCCCTGCCAGGCGGTCTTCGGCGCGCGCAGCAGGTACGACAGCTCGATCAGCTTGCTGTCGCCCTTGCCCGTACGCCAGCTCATGGTGGCGGGCGCCCGGCGCATCAGGAAGCCGGTGACCCGGCCGCCGTCCACCACCCGGCAGAGCGGCCAGGCGGCCTCCCGGTCGAGCCGGTCCCGCTCGGCCGGGGCGAGCGCCTGGCGCAGCGACACCAGCGAGGCGAGGGCGTCCCCGTCGACCTTGTGCGGTTCCAGGTACTTCTTGAAGAGCAGGCCGCCCGGACCGCCCACCTCGTGGACCTCGCCCTGTCCGCCGACCGACAGCCTGCCCAGCATCTTCAGGGAGGCCTGGGTGACATCGGCGCCGTCGTGCGCGCTCACGCCGGTGCCTCCCACAGGACGGCCGCCGTGCGGTCGTCGTCGTACGACTTGACCCGGTACTGCACCTGCCAGAGGAAGTCGGCCGGCTCGGGCACGGTCCCCCCGCCCCAGGCGGTGCGGAGGAAGTCCCGCATCTCCGGCTCGCCGGCCAGCGGCGTGGACAGGCCGTCGGTGGCGAGGACGAGCACGTCCCCCGGCCGGGTGCTGATCAGCCGGGTGACGGCGGTCCCGGACAGCGGCAGGGCGGCCGTCCTCGTGTCGATGACGGCCGGCTCGGCGCCGCTGTCGGCGTCGGGCCCCGGCGCGGGCTCGGTGACGGTCAGGTCCCAGCGGCCGTCGCTGAGCAGCGCGGTACCGCCGTCGCCCACGGCCAGGAAGCCGCGGGTGCGGACGGCGGGGTCGAGCGGCACGAGGAGGACGCGCAGGGTGGTGGCGTAGCCGGCGGGCTCGTGCGAGGCGCGTTCGGCGGTACGGGTCAGGCGCGCCGCGATCCACTCCGCCGCCATGTCCGCGAGCGCGGCGAAGCGGTCCGCGTCCCCGGTCACCAGGCACTCGTGGAGCTCCTCGGCGTAGCGGGCGAGGATCCAGGCGGCCCAGCGGCAGGCGTGGTTCGACCCGACGTGCGAGAGGCGCGCCGATCCGACACCGTCGGCCACGGCGAGCATCAGCAGCTCGGCCCCCCCGGGTTCGCCGAGCAGGCTCACGCCGAGCGCGTCCTGCCGGGGCTCGCCCAGGTAGCGGTGGGAGTCACCGCGTACGGACGCGGCCCGGACCGTCAGCGGGCCGTGCGCGGCGCCGTCCAGCACGATGTCCGGCAGTACGGCGGCAGTGGGGTCGTCCGACACCCGGGGCAGCGCCTGCGGCACCGGCGGATAGCTCGGGGGCTTGCGGCCGCTGTGCGCGGGGACCCCGAGGGCCGGGGGCGCCGCCGGGGGGTTCTCCTGCTCCTGCTCCTGCTCCATCGCCGTCCTCGTCCTCGTCCTCGTTCTCGTTCCTCGTCTCTCGTCCTCAGAGCTTGTCGAGCGACACGGTCGCGAAGCCGGGCACGGTCTCGTCGACGGTGAGGGTGAAATCGGACCCGCCGTTCGCCGCGATGCTGCTCGCCGAGCGCACGATCGACCGGGTCAGGCTGGAGGCGAACTCCCGCAGGGCCTGCGCCGCCGACACCTGGCTGTTCTGCTGCATGAAGGCGCGGAAGTTGGCCACGTGGGCGATCGTGCCCTCCTCGGCGTCCCCGATGCCGAAGGCGATGATCTTCGGGCAGTAGCGGGACTCCGTCAGCTCCTTGTACGCCTGGTGCCAGTCGTCGTCGGTCGGGATGCCGTCCGACATGAAGAACGCCACCGGCCGGTACACCTCGTGCCCCTCGGCCTTGAGCGCGGCCACGTCCGTCTCGATGCAGCGCAGCAGCGTACGGAAGGCGTTCCCGTACGAGGTGAGACCCCCGGCCGCGAGGGCGGGTACCTCCTCGATGTCGCTGAGGTCGACGAGCGGCTGGAGGACGTTCGCCTCGGTGGAGAACCCGATCAGGCAGAACCGGGTCTTGTCGGCCACGGTCGGGTTGGTGCTGATCTCGTGGTGCAGTTCGGGCAGGGTCGAGTTGAGCGTGTCGAGGTTGTCGCCCGCCATCGACCCCGATTCGTCGCACAACAGGTAGAACGGGAGAATCTGCACGGCTTGCTTCCCTCCGGGTGGGGGATCGGTGGACGTCAGTAGGTGTAGAAGTAGATCTCCAGGTCGGCGTGCCCGCCCGAGGCCCCGCCCTTCCAGAAGTCGCGCGTGGTGGCCCCCGCGAACATCTGCGGACGGGCCTTCCCCAGCAGGGAGTTGACCTCGTGGGCGTAGTCGCCGCCCGCGCCCGGGTCGGAGTGCCGCCCGAAGGTCAGGACGAACGCCGCCTGCCGCCCCTCGTACCGTGCGGTCACCGCTCGCAGCCGCGCCTGGATCCGCGCCGTGTCGCCGGGGGCCGCGTCGATGGAGACCTTCACGGGCGTACGGGTCACGGCACGCGGGCCCTTGGGGCGGGCGCTCTTCGACGGCCCGGGCTTGGCGCTCCCGGAGGCCTTCGGCGGGGCGCCCGCCTCGGCCGCGAGCGGGTCGCCCTGGTCGCCCATGGCGACGAGCGCGAGCACCAGCAGCATGTCCGCGAAGAGCCAGCCGGCCAGGTGCAGCGGGTTGAACCGCGGCGCTCTCACCGGGCGTCCGCCCGCGGCGGCACGGCGTCCTGGGGTGTGCCCTGCGGGGTGTCCCGGGGAACCGCGGGCAGGGGAGGACGCGGCGCGTCGTGCGGGGCGGCCGCGCGCCCGTGGCCCTCCGCCGCTCCGCGGCCGTACCCCGTGCCGTTCCCGGAGGCGTCCGGCGCGGCGGTCCCCGGGACGACGGGTGCGGGGGCGGGCCCGTAAGGCTCCGTGCCCTGCGGCCCGGGCGCGGGGGAAGCGGGGAGCGACCGCAGGGCCTCGACGGCGTCCCCGAACCGCTCGGCCACCCGCCCGAGGGCCTCGGTCTGCGCGACGAGCCTCCCCAGCAGCTCCCGCGCCTCGTCGCTGCCGCGCGCCGTGGCCTCCACGACCTCCGTCAGCCGGCCCAGGACCTGCGCGGAGACGTCGCCGGTGACCTCGATGCCGGTCGTGAAGGAGCGCTGCGAGGCGGCGAGCACCGTCACGGAGTCCTCCACCCGTTCACCGGCCCGGTCCAGGACGTCCCGGACCTCCCCGCTCATCTCCCGCACGTCCTCCAGCGCCTTGCGGACGGTCGCCCCGCTGCCGCTGACCGCCGCCTCGATCTCCTTGGTGTTCCCGCGCACGGCGTCCTCGATCCGGCTCGCGGCCGACTCCAGCGGGCGGACGGAGGTGTCGATCCCGGCCAGCCGGCGCTCGGCCTTGTCCACGGAGTCCCCGACGAGCAGGGCGGCCTGGGTCAGCTCCCGCTGGGTCGTGGCCGCCGTCTCGCCGAGCCGGTTCAGGGTCGCCGCGGACCGGGTCAGTTCGGCCGCGAACCGCTGCGGCGAGGCCATGCGGTGGTCGTTGAGGTGGAGCTGGGCCTGGGTCAGCACCGGGACGAGCCGCCGGAGCAGGGCGTCGGCGCGCCGACGCCCGTCCTCCGCCCGCCGGGCGAGGCTGGCCTTGCGCCAGCCGTGCAGCAGGACCAGGGCGAGCAGCACCAGGATCGCGATCGTGGCGAACAGGGCGACGTGGCCGAAGGTGAAGAAGCCGGTCAGGCGGCCCTCGAACCCGGACTGCCACAGCTGGAGGAAGGGCCGGCCGGCGGCCTTCGGATCGGCTCCGGTCAGGGCCCCGTACGCACTGGTCGCACGGGTGAGGCCGAGCCAGGTCAGCGCCAGGGGGACGAAGACCAGGCCGCCGAGCACCGTCTCGAGCCAGCCCCAGGCCGCGTGCTCCTGCTCCGGCGCGCCGTCGTCCACGCTCTCCGGGCGGGCGTAGGCGTGCAGCAGATCGAGGTCGGCCCATGGGTCGAGCAGCCCGGAGTCGTCCGCGGCCCGCAACGCGTCCGAGAGCGCTCTGAGTTCGTCGGCGCGGGCGGACAACTCCGCCTCGGCGGACAGTTCTTCGATCTGCCGGGCGACCGAGGAACGGTCCGCCGGAGCCCGCACGGGCATGCCCACCCCCACACAAGAGAACAGGGGGGCCGATGGTCCGCGCAGTACGCTCCCCAGCGCGAACGGAACACCGTTCGTCTTCCCCCGAAGGGAACCGATCGTAGCCCACACCGCTACTCTGCGTCCCAGTGAACTCGTCTTCCCGGGGGGCCTGTTGTGCGTGCCGACCGTCCGCGCGGAGTGATCCGTCTCAAGCAGCCGGCCGAGCCGCTCCTGACCCGGACGGCGCCCACCGCCCAGGTGTCCGGGCGCGGAGTGCTCCAGGCGAACCTGAACTGGTCCGCCGGGACGGGCGCGGACCTGGACCTGGGCTGCATGGTCGCGCTCACCGACGGCGGCGCGCACGTGGTGCAGCCGCTCGGCCGGCTCTTCGGCTCGCTCACCGAGGCCCCGTACGTACGGCTCGACGGGGACGACAGGACGGGGGCCTCCTCCGACGGCGAGACGCTCCAGGTGAGCCTGGAGCACCGCGCCCTCTTTCGCAGGCTGCTGGTCTTCACCTACGTCTACGAGAGGGCGGTGGACTTCCGCAGTCTGGGCGCGGCGGTGACCGTCACGGCGCCGTCGGGCGGCTTCCGGATCCTCCTCGACGACGCCCCGGCCGGGGCGCTGGGCTGCGCGATCGCCCTGATCGAGCCGGCCCCGGGAGGAATGACGGTCCGCCGTGAGGTCAGCTGGTTCATGGGCACCGAGACGCACGGGCCGCAGCCGCAGATGGACCGGGCGTACGGCTTCGGCATGGAGTGGGTCGTGGGCCGCAAGGACTGACGGGCGGACCCGCCGAGGCGCGACCGGCCGCCCGTCCGTCCCTCGAACGCGCCGTCCACCGCGACCCGTGCGGGCGGCGGTGGCACGGTGGACGGTACTGCCCCGCCGCGTCCGGCGAGGCGGTACTGCCGCACCCGAGTTCGGAGTCCCCCATGGCAGACCTGCTGGACGACGCCCCTGCCCTCTCGGCCGCTTCCCCCGCCGTCGGTGAGCTCGATTCCGCCGGACCTCCGCCGGTCCCGGACGAGGAGGAACGCGCCCGCGCCCTGCTGGCCGCGTACCCGGTCGTCGAGGGGTACGCCGACCTGTCCGAGATCCCCGATCCCGAGGACCTGCCTCCGCTGCGGGCGCCGGAGGTGGCGGCGCAGTTCTGGTCCCTGCACCCGGAGCCCGGCGAGGACCCGGTGGTCGAGACGCTGCGCCGGATCGACACCGTGCGGACCCTCGTCGCCGCGTGTCCGGAGGACCTCCGCATGGCGCGGACGACGACGGAGATCGACGACGCCCGCAACTGCGGCCGGGTCGCGGCCCTGCTGGGCCCGGCGAGCGCCGTGGCCCTCGGCGGCTCGCTCGCCACGCTCCGGGCGTACCACGAGCTCGGCGTCCGGGCGATCACGCTGACCGGTTTCGACCGTTTCACCCATCAGGCGGTACGGGAGATGAACCGCCTGGGCGTCCTCGTCGACCTCTCGGGCGCCGCCCCGGACACGCTGAGGAGCACGCTCGGGACCACCAAGGCCCCGGTCCTGCTGACCCGTGCGGAACCGGAGGCGCTGCCGGACGACGTGCTGGCCCTGCTGGGCAAGAACGGCGGCGTGTGCATGGTCCCGCTGACGGACGGCGCCGCCGCCACGGCCGACGCGCTGGACCGGCTGCGGACCCTGGCCGGACCGCGTTCGGTCGGCCTCTCCCACAGTCCCGCCCCGCACACCGGCTATCCGGCCCTCGTCGCGGAGCTGCTCCGGCGCGGCTGGGAGGAGGAGGACGTCCAGGCCCTGACCGGCGGCAACGTGGCCCGCGTCCTGCGCGAGTCCGAGTTCCACTCCCGCGCCAAGCGCCTGCGCCGTCCTCCCGCCTGACGGGGCCGCGCCCCGGGGAGTGCCCGGAAAGGACGGCGGCCGCCGTCCTTTCCGGGCGCGAGCTCAGGCGCGGGGGCGGCCCATCGCCCGGTAGACCCAGCCCGCCTCGCGCCACCGGCTCGCGTCCAGCGCGTTGCGGCCGTCCAGGATGACCCGGCTGGTGACGACCTCGCCCAGCTCCGCCGGGTCCAGGGCGTCGCGGAACTCGCGCCACTCGGTCAGGTGCAGCACCACGTCCGCGCCCCGGGCGGCCTCCAGCGCCGTATCCGCGTACCCGAGCGTCGGGAAGAGCCGGCGGGCGTTGTCCATGCCCTTCGGGTCGTAGACCGTCACCTGGCCGCCCTGCAGATGGATCTGGCCGGCCACGTTCAGCGCGGGCGAGTCCCGTACGTCGTCCGAGTCCGGTTTGAACGTCGCGCCGAGCACCGCGACCCGCTTGCCGAGGAACGAGCCGTCGCCCAGGGCGTCGCGCGTCATCGCGACCATCTGGCCGCGCCGCCGCATGTTGATGGAGTCGATCTCCCGCAGGAAGGTCAGCGCCTGGTCCGCGCCCAGCTCGCCCGCCCGCGCCATGAACGCCCGGATGTCCTTCGGCAGGCAGCCGCCGCCGAAGCCGATCCCGGCCCGCAGGAACTTGGATCCGATCCGCTCGTCGTAGCCGATCGCCTCCGCCAGCTTCGCGACGTCGCCGCCCGCGGCCTCGCACACCTCCGCCATCGCGTTGATGAAGGAGATCTTGGTCGCCAGGAAGGAGTTGGCGGCGGTCTTCACCAGCTCCGCCGTCGGGAAGTCCGTCACCACGAACGGGGTGCCCTCGCCGACCGGTCCGGCGTACACCTCGCGCAGCGTCTTCTCCGCCCGCTCGCTCCGCACGCCGGCCACGATCCGGTCCGGACGCAGGGTGTCCTGGACGGCGAAGCCCTCCCGCAGGAACTCCGGGTTCCAGGCCAGTTCGACGCCCTCGGGCAGCAGCCCGGCGAGCCGCTCCGCGGAGCCGACCGGGACGGTCGACTTGCCGACGACCAGCGCGCCCGCGCGCACCACACCGGCGAGCGAGGCGAAGGCCGCGTCGACGTACGACATGTCGCACGCGTACTCACCGTGCTTCTGCGGAGTGTTCACGCAGACGAAGTGCACGTCGCCGAAGGCGCCGACCTCCTCCCAGGAGGTGGTGAACCGCAGCCGCCCCGTCGATCCCTCGATCCCGTGGGCGTGCCGCGCGAGGAGGTCCTCCAGGCCGGGCTCGTACATCGGCACCTTGCCCGACGCCAGCATCTCGATCTTCTCGGGGACGACGTCGAGCCCGAGGACCTCGAAGCCCAGCTCCGCCATGGCCGCCGCGTGTGTCGCGCCGAGGTAGCCGGTGCCGATCACGGTGATCTTGAGGGCCATGCGGGACTCCATGTGCGTGCAGGCGGAAAATGCCTGCCCGAGCATAGTCGGGGCGCGTGCGGACGCGGTGCGGCCGGGCGCGGGCTGTCGCAAAGCTCACCTGGTGGCGGAGGACCGGCACGCCCTAACATTCTGGTTACTTAACGGTAGTTAGCGTTTGTTCTAGGGGAGTTCCAGATCATGGGCAAGGACTTCGACTTGTACCGCCCGTCCGAAGAGCACGAGATGCTCCGGGAGACGGTCCGCGCGCTGGCGGAGGCGAAGATCACGCCGTTCGCCGCGGCGGTGGACGAG